>JBMYSW010000003.1:25774-222141 GCA_049603715.1 Pontibacterium sp.
CCTCTTCAGTCGCTTCCTCTTCAGTCGCTTCCTCTTCAGTCGCTTCCTCTTCAGTCGCTTCCTCTTCAGTCGCTTCCTCTTCAGTCGCTTCCTCTTCAGTCGCTTCCTCTTCAGTCGCTTCCTCTTCAGTTGCTTCCTCTTCAGTCACTTCTTCAGCGATCTCAGAGGCCGAAATCAGACCTGTACTCACGACTTCTTTGACAATGTTACCTACCGCCTCAGTCGCAGTTTGCACTGTAGTACTTAGTGTCGATAGCGCTGCAGTATCAACCGTTGGCGCGTTGACCAACGCTTCTTTTTGGCTTAAAACCTTTTCTACTGCATCATCTGCAGCAGCTTGCAGTTTTTGAGCTTGCTCAGTCGCTTGCGCTTTTTCTTCTGCGGTCGCTTCTGGGTCCTCAGCTTTCGCTTGAAGTGCCGCAACAGCCGCTTTTGCCTGGTCCGCTGCTTTATCAGCCGTACCCGCAACGGTTACCACCGACGTTTGACCACTGTCAGCAACCGCTTTATCTGCGGCTGCTTGTTCTGTGGTAGCTTGTTTAAACGCATCAGGAGTCTTTTTAGGCAAAGTATCTGGAGTAGCTTCAACACCTTGCCCAGGCGTAATAGTTACGGTTTCTTTATCAGCAGCTTCTTCACTAGTATTGAATTGAGGGTATTCAGTGTTAACCGATAGCCCAGATAGAGTGGGAGCAATGCCCGCAAGACTTCCCCCAATTCTGAAGCTACTAAAGTTGTTTACACGCTGAAACTGCACCTTGCCCGAATTAACCGATGCGGCTGTTAGCCCTGTTTTAGCATTAAAAGAGGCCGATAAATCTGTACCTCGAATACCCATAGTCGCTGTTGGTGTGGTGTAAGACACGTTTGTAGGCAAACGCTTACCAATACCACCCGTTACTGCTTGAATAGAACCAGCGAATAGCTTCGTAACTTGTTTCTCTTTTTTCGGGTTAGCTTTATCAAGAATAAACTCATCAACCGACATCGTCGTATTGGGGCGTACCGCAATAAAAGTACCGTCTTTCAAACCAATTTGCACAATGCCACCCGCTTTGGTTTGAACAAAGTCTTTCTCTTCAATTTCGTCGCCAACTTTAAGTGACACTTTATTAGCGCCATCGGCTGATATTTTTTCAGCTTGACCAAGCACCACCAGCGCTTTACCGATCACTTGGGCGAATGCCTGATTACCAGCGACTAGGCATGCCAGCGCCAACAATATCCTAATTGTGTTTTTCATCAGATAGGGTCTCTTTGTATTTCATGCGCTAAAACACGCAACGAATTTAAGTCGACAAAAGCGTCGAGCGAGAGAACAACAAGCAACCTTGCTTACATTAGGTCCTAAACATTATCTAGAACACGAATGTGGCAGGGTCTTTCGAAAGGTATACTGCAGAGGAGATAGTTTGTTTACATCCCTGTTTAACTGCATACTGCTGAACCGTACCAGCTCGTAAATTCAATCTTTTTAGTGTTTTAAACTCACACCAACTATAAAATTAATTGTAGCTTAAAACCTTATAAGGTCTAGGGAAAATTTGTTTAAAATTCACTCTAATTGCCGATAACCTTACCAACAGCTGGCAATTTTTTGCTGCAGCGCGACATTTCTAGCAAAAAGGCGCCTTAGCGCCTTTCCTATCTTGAGCTTTACTAATAAGGAATTTTAAAAGTTACGACCAAACCACGCTGCTCATGGTTTTTGATACTCATCTCACCATTTAAGCGAGTCATAGCGCGCTGAGCAATACTCAAACCTAAGCCGTAGCCTTCACCCTTTGGGTCAACGCGGTAAAATGGCTTGGTTAGACTCGCGAGCACCTCATCAGATACCCCCTCACCAAAGTCACGCACTTCAAAAACTAGCCGACCGCCCTCAGCATACACTGACATATCAATAGGTAATGACGTATCAGTGTACTTACACGCATTCACCAACGCATTCATAATGGCGCGCTCAAGTAACGCGGGCGTGGTTTTTACAGGCTCTAAAGTCACTGCAGGCAAACAAACATTGACCACTCGGCGCGGGTAGCTGAATTTAATGTCACTCGCCAAACCTTCCAACATAGGCTGAACAGGTACAGGCTCAGGCGACAACGCTTGCGACTCAAGTTTGGATAGATTCATCATTTCGGCAATGAGGTGGCTTAAGCGATCACACTCGCTCATCATCCGCACCAAGACTTTTTCTTCACCCCAGCGCTGCTGAGCCAAGCCAGCCGCGGCCTGTAACCGAGCTAAAGGTGCTCGCAACTCATGAGAGATATCCTGCATCAAAGCGGTTTGAGAATTAATGTGCCGGTCTAAAAACTCCGACATTAAATGAAACTCGCGCGCCAAGTCGCCAAACTCGTCGTGACGCTGACTCAAACCACGGTCAGGACGTGTTTCCAACTCACCTTGACGAATGGCGACCACAAGTGACTTGAGCCTATTTACAGGGCGCACAATCATCAGCGTCATTAGCCAAGCGGCAATAGCAGACACCACAAACACAATGACGAGCTGCAACGACAGAAGCTTTTCTAACGCCTTAGAGGACCCAGACAAAGAAAATGGCCGCTGAGAAAAAATGGTCACACGATAGATGCGCCCGATATCCGAGGTGACTTCGTAAATACTGGCTGGAGGCGCCTGCGGCCTAAACTTACCTGGCAACGCCAACACAGGGCGTTTACCCGTTAAGTCATAAACCTCCATCATTACAGGCGGCGGACGAAAGGGTTTTTTATCGTCGTCATCGCCTTTGCCCTTAAACTGCCAAGGCTTGGCTGGGCCATTCAGTGATACGAAACCGCGATGCTCATACATCGCAATAAGCCGCACCGCGTGACCACGGCCCACCAGCACAACATTTTCGCGAAAGCGTTCGGCTTCGTTACTCACCGATACAAAAAACACGGTCGCCGCAATAATGGCCGCGTTAGTGAGCCACAGGGACAAAAACATCGGCCAAAACAAGCCGCGAAAGACCTGCCTCAGCGCCAGCTTGCCTTGCAGCAACTCGGTGACATTGAACCGCCCAAAAACTCGCATTAAACCGCCTTCACAAATTGGTAGCCCACACCACGCACGGTTTTAATCAGTTCCATATCCGGTAGGCGCTTAGCCAGTTTGACGCGCACGCGGCTCACGTGAACATCCAGCGAGCGGTCGTAAGCCACTAACTTGCGATGTAATACCAACTCGGTCAGCTGCTCCTTAGACAAGGTATTGCCCGCATTATTCATAAGATAAGCCAGTACATTAAACTCGGTACCGGTCAGCTCTAATAACTCGCCACCCACATTAACTTCGCGAGTACCGGGGTTAAGCTCAATATCAAACGCTTGTATCGCGCTGTTAGGAAACAAGGTTTGCTTAGCGGTGCTGTCTGCACGACGTAAAATCGCACGAATGCGTGCCACTAGCTCGCGAGGATTACAAGGCTTACTCAGGTAGTCGTCTGCGCCCATTTCTAGGCCCAAAATGCGATCAATATCCTCGCCTCGCCCTGTGAGCATTAACACCGGCGTATCCACAGCCGGCCTTAACTGCTGCAACAGCTCCAAGCCACTTTTACCCGGCATCATAACGTCGAGGGTCATTAAGTCATAACGATGGCCTGCGTTTAAACGCTCAAGCGCCTCGTCTGCATTGTAGGCATAATCGACTTCAAAGCCTTCGGCCTGCAGGTAATCACCCAAGAGTTCAGATAACTCAACATCGTCATCTACAAAGAGTATTTTGGCTTGGCTCACATGCTTTCCTCACTTAACAGGCATCACTAACGGCTCACAAACTGAGCTCATTTCTATTTTTACACACTTTTTTCGTCAACCTAGGGGCTTTACCCATCTTTACAGGCTAGCAACCCTTCTTCGCAAAGACAAAGCGCATACTGGTTTCCACATTGAGTCATATGTTGAATCACACACGGAGAATTAAACAATGCGTAAATCAATCGTTGCAGTTGCCGTTTCCACCGCTTTGTTAATGGGTGGTGTTAATCTCGCACAGGCCAAACCTCATGGCTTTATGGGCATGCAACAGGGCGGCCCAAAAATCGAGCGCTTAGCCCGCGCACTTGACCTTACCGATGAGCAGGTTGCTCAGCTCGACGAAGCCATGTCGGCAAAAGGCGTAGAAATGCGCCAAATCGGTCGTGCAGCCTTTTCGTTGGGCGAGCAACTCAACACCCTAGACCCGCTGGCGGCTGACTATCAGGCGAAAGTTGAGGCGCTAAAGTCAGAGGCCTCAACCAACGCAGCACAAATGGTGCAAATGCGCGCCGACCAGCAAAAAATCTTGGCGGATGTACTTACACCTGAGCAGCTTACTAAGCTGCAACAGCTAAAAGAGGAAAAGGCAAAGCGCTTTGGCGAGCGTGACGGTAAGCACGGCGGCAAACATGGAGAGCGTGAATTTCGAGGCTACGAGCGCTCTTAATCACACACCCAACCGCTAAAAACGCAAAAAGGCCACCCAAGAAGGTGGCCTTTTTGTGTTACATACGCTGACGCTTATTGCTTCTCGAACATTAAGTCCCAAACACCATGACCTAAACGCTCACCACGGCGCTGAAACTTGGTCACAGGGCGCCACTCAGGCTGGGGCGAAAACTCACCTTCACCCGCAACATTTTTATAACCCGGCGCAGCACTCATCACTTCCATCATGTGCTCTGCATAGTTTTCCCAGTCAGTGGCCATATGGAATACACCACCCACTTTAAGTTTTGCTCTTAGTGTCTCAGCAAACTCTGGCTGGACGATACGACGCTTGTGGTGCTTTTTCTTATGCCATGGATCTGGGAAGAATAACTGTACACAGTCCAAACTATTATCGGCGATACACTTGTCTAACACCTCAATCGCGTCATCACAATAAACGCGAATGTTATCCAAACCTGCTTCCGTCGCATTGTTAAGTAAACGGCCTACACCCGGACGGTGCACCTCAATACCGATATAGTTTTTATGAGGCTCTGCATGTGCCATAGCGACCAGCGAATCCCCCATGCCAAAGCCGATTTCGAGCACCAAGGGCGCTTCGCGACCAAAGGTCTCTGCCGGATTAAGCGGCCCATCGGCAAGGTTTAACCCCATCTTTGGCCAAGATTCCTCTAACGCCCGTTGTTGACTGTCGGTCATACGCCCCGCACGTAATACAAAGCTACGTACCTTACGCACAATACGGCCGTCGGCATCAGGCTCGGATGAAAGGGTAGGTTTAGGTAATTCGAATTTTTCTTCGCTCATGAGCACTTACAATCTTTAGGTAGAGACACACAAGGCGGCTAAGCCGCCCTGTGTTTGAGAGACAAGTCGCCTCAGGATTAGCCAATAATGCCTTCTAATGGAGATGAGGCATTAGCGTACTTTTTCCGTGGCATACGGCCAGCTAAAAAGGCTTCGCGACCCGCTTGAATCGCTTTATTCATGGCACTCGCCATAAGGATAGGGTCTTTCGCCGCTGCAATAGCGGTGTTCATCAACACGCCTTCACAGCCCATTTCCATCGCAATGGCTGCATCCGACGCCGTACCCACACCGGCATCAACGATGATAGGCACATTAGCCGCTTCCATAATCAAGCGAATGTTGTGTGGGTTTAAGATACCCAAACCAGAGCCGATCAAAGAGCCTAATGGCATCACCGCCACACAGCCCATGTCTTCAAGCTGTTTAGCAACAATCGGGTCGTCATTGGTGTAAACCATGACTTTAAAGCCATCTTTTACCAAGGTTTCCGCCGCAGCAATGGTTTCTACGATGTTAGGGTAAAGGGTTTTTTGGTCGCCCAATACTTCCAGCTTCACCAAATCGTGACCATCAAGTAACTCACGGGCTAAGCGACAAGTACGCACAGCATCTTGCGCGGTGTAGCAACCGGCTGTATTCGGCAAAATCGTGTATTTATCTGGCGAGATGACATCCAACAAGTTTGGCTCATCAGGGTTTTGGCCAATGTTTGTACGACGCACAGCCACAGTGACAATTTCGGCACCACTGGCTTCTATCGCCGCTTGTGTTTCAGCCATGTCGACATATTTACCGGTGCCAACCAACAAGCGAGAGTTATAAGTTTTACCGCCAATTTCGAGCAAGTCAGACTTTGGGTTACTCATTAATTCTTTCCTAAACCAACTGTTAATTTAAAGAGCAAAACAAGGGGCGATTAACCGCCACCAATGGCATGAACCACTTCCACCACGTCGCCCTCAGACAAGGCAAAGGATGGGTGCTCGCTGCGCGGCACAATATCCATGTTTACTTCAATGGCAATACGTTTGCCCGTCAACTCAAGCGTTGCAATCAGGTCTGCTAATGTAGCCCCTTGCTGCAGCTCAAGCGCGTCGCCATTTACATTTACTTGCATGCTTCACCTCTTTTCAACACGCTCGACAACGCTAACGCTGCCCAAGCTCCAATCCAAACAACACCACCCACGGGCGTGATAAACGCGAACAACCGCTCACCTGTGAGCGCCAGTAGATACAAGCTACCAGAAAACAAAATAATACCCGCCGCAAAGCCTATCACCGCCACATGCACCGCGCGCTGATTCAGCTTAAAGCAAACGCCACTAAGCAGAGCAACAAACAGCGCACCAACATGGTAAAAGTGGTACTGGTTAGCAGTTTTAAACGTCGCCAAGGCACTTGCCGACAAGCGATGCTCCAGCCCATGCCCAGCAAATGCACCGAGGGCAACGGCGAGCATGCCTAAAAAAGCGGCCACGCCTATCCATTTTTGACTTAATGTCATGCGTTCTTTTTTCCGTAGCAGCGATTGTCGCTAAAAAAGCGGCTAAACACAAAAAAGCCGCCCATCGGGGCGGCTCTTTTTACGAAAGCCCTAGCCACTTAGTGCGCCATGGCCTTGCGAATTTTAGTCATGGCGTTTTTTTCTAGCTGACGAATACGTTCAGCAGACACTTGGTAGCGGTCTGCCAACTCGTGCAACGTGGCTTTCTCGTCGCTCAACCAACGCTGTACCAAGATGTCTTGGCTGCGCTCATCAAGGTCTTTCATGGCTTCCATCAAGCGCGCTTGAGAATCGTCAGACCACTGTTGCGCCTCTACCTGTGCGGCAGGGTCAGCATTTTGCGATTCAAGGTAATGCACAGGTGCATAAGCCACACTGTCATCATCTTCGCCCGCAGGTGCGTCGAATGTCGCATCACTAGAAGCCAAGCGACCTTCCATATCACGAACAACGCTCGCTTCGACGCCTAGGTCTTCAGCAATGGCGTTGACTTCGTCGTTGTTCATCCAGCTCAGGCCTTTTTTACGTGAGCGAAGATTAAAGAACAACTTACGCTGCGCTTTGGTGGTCGCAATTTTTACGATACGCCAGTTGCGCAAAATAAATTCATGCATTTCTGCTTTGATCCAATGCACGGCAAAGGATACCAAGCGAACCCCCATGGTAGGGTCAAAGCGACGTACAGCCTTCATTAGGCCAACGTTACCTTCTTGGATTAGGTCGCCCAGTGGCAAACCGTAACCCGAGTAGCTTTTGGCCACGTGGACCACAAAGCGCAAGTGAGACATAACCAACATACGTGCAGCGTCAACGTCTTCTTCATAAAAAAGCTTATCGGCTAATTGACGCTCTTCCTCGGCGCTAAGCACCGGAATCGCACCCACAGACTGCACGTAGGCGTCTAGGTTACGTCCTGGAGAAAGATTTTCGACAATTGTCAGGCTGTTGCTCATTTATTCACCTTACTTGGTTAGCAGCAAGCTGCTGTTGTTGCATTCGGTTTCAGGTTGTTAACGCTACGCTTTTTATTGGCTTAGCGTTGTACCTTTAATAAGAACGTATCGACCTTTGTCATTCGTCCTTTACTGAGTTTCAGTTCACCATATGCATGTGAAACCAACATGAATATAGCTGAAAATCAGCGATTGGCCAGCTAGCATGCATCAATCACACAGGGTTTTCAATGCCTGAGCCATTTTATCAAATTTTCTAACGACATCAGGCCAGAAAAAGCCAAAAACCAACGAAAACCCGCCTTAACTCAAAAGACGTATCGCTCATTATTGCGGCTGGACTTCTTTGAGATGTCGCCCCACAGCAACCCAAGCCCCCAAAGAACCGAGTAAAGTGCCTAAGGCCAAGAGTACAAACGAGCCACCAAAGCCCAATGCCGCAAACTCAAACACGCTGTCGTAAAGCTCAACCAAGTGATTAATGTACGGTGAGAGCACCCAAACACTCACTTGGATTAATAGCCACGCCAGTACACCGCCCAAAAAGCCGAACCATGCTCCTGTGTATAAAAACGGACGACGTACCCATGCATCCGTCGCGCCTACCAACTTAGCCACAACAATCTCGTCTCGGCGGTTCTCTATTTCCATACGAATAGTATTACCCACCACCAACAAAACGGCTGCCGCCAGCATAATTGCTAACACCTGCACAGCACGTGCTGCCAAATCAATAAAGGCCACCAAGCGTTCAACCCAAGCCATGTCCAACTTAGCTTCATCAACCCGTTCATCTTGAGCTAACACCTGCTGTAACCGCACAAAGCCTTGTGAACTGACATCGACAGGCTGAATCGAAATGACCACTGGCAGCGGGTTAAACTCTAAATAGTCGAGTACATCGGCTAAACCGCTCACCCGCTGAAAGTCCAACATCGCCTGCTCTTTAGAGATCAACTCAACCAAGGCGACGTCGTCACGCAACAGCAACTGGCGACTAAACTGGTCTGCCTGTGCCTCACTGATCGCCATATCAAGATACAAAGATAACCTCGGGTCGCCCCCTAGGTATTGAGTAAAGGATTGCAGATTTTTAAGGCCAACATACAAGGTGCCCGGCAACGCCAAGGCGATAGCAAGCACCGCAATGGTCATCAATGAGGCGATGGGTTTTTGCAAAAGGCGCTTGTAGCTTTCACGCGCAACCGCTAAGTGGTGACGCTTCCAGCTGCGCATCCCCTCTTTAAAGCCAACACGATGACGTTTAGCACCGGCGGGCGCTTGGGCACGAGTCGCTTTGCGAGAGGCGGCCGCTTTACGCGTGGGCGCCGCGGGCTGTGCGGCTGGTCGGCGCACAGCACCGCCACGGCGAGGTGGAGTTTGAGTTGGTTTACGCACCCGACACCATCCTCCCTTGATCTAAGGTCAACACACGGTAGCGCATACGAGAAATCAGCTGTAAATCGTGCGAGGCGATAAGGACGCTGGTGCCATGGCGGTTAAATTCCATAAACAAACGCATAATTTCTTCAGACAAACGAGGGTCAAGGTTACCGGTCGGCTCGTCTGCTAGCAGTACCTTAGGTTTGTTAACAATGGCACGGGCAATGCCCACGCGCTGCTGCTCACCCGTAGAAAGAATGGCAGGGTTAGATTTTTCGCGATCGAGCAAGCCCACTTTATCCAATGCAGCACGGACACGACGGGCCGCATCATCGGGTGTATAGCCCGAGATCATTAACGGCAGGGCGATATTATCGAAAACACTGCGGTCAAAGAGCAGTTGGTGGTTTTGAAAGACCACACCCAACGAGCGTCGCAACAGAGGGATATCGTTGGGTTTGAGGGTATCTAAGCTTTGGTTACCCACCCAGATACGCCCTTGTGTGGGGCGCTGCATCAGCATAATGAGCTTTAGCAGCGTACTTTTACCTGCACCCGAATGCCCCGTTAAGAAGGCCATCTCACCTTTATTGAGGGTAAAAGACACATCCGTGAGAGCCTGCTGACCCGAAGCAAAACCTTTACTAACACCTTCAAAACGAATCATTTAGATCACTCAGAAAACAAGGCTTCTACAAATTCCTTCGAATTAAACGGGCGGAGGTCGTCAACTTGCTCGCCCACACCAATAAAGCGAATAGGAAGTTCCATTTGTTTAGCAATTGCAAAGATTACACCACCTTTCGCGGTGCCATCGAGCTTGGTAAGGGTCACACCCGATACCCCCACTGCATCGACAAAGTGCTTCGCCTGACTTAGCGCGTTTTGGCCTGTGCCTGCGTCTAATACCAGCATCACTTCGTGCGGCGCTTCTGGCATGACTTTTTTCATGACACGCACAACTTTCTCAAGCTCTTGCATGAGGTTGTCTTTGTTTTGCAAACGGCCAGCGGTGTCGGCAATTAATACATCCACATCCTTTGCTTGCGCCGATTGCAGCGCATCAAACAACACGGATGCTGAGTCGGCACCGGTGTGCTGAGCCACCACAGGCACATCATTGCGCTCACCCCAAACTTGCAACTGCTCTACTGCCGCGGCACGGAAGGTATCGCCAGCGGCCAACATCACTTTTTTACCTTCTTTCTGATAGCGTTTTGCTAGCTTACCAATGGTGGTGGTTTTACCCACACCGTTAACGCCCACCATTAAGATAACAAAGGGGCCTTGCTGTGACTCTGCTACCAAGGGCTGATCCACAGGCTCTAGCAGCGCGGCGAGTTCATCTTTGAGGGCTTGGTGCAGGGCTTGTGCGTCGCCTAGCTGTTTGCGCTCAACGCGATCTGTTAGGCGATCGATAATTGTTTGGGTTGCGGCCACACCCACGTCAGAAGTCAGCAGTAAGGTTTCGATGTCTTCTAGCAGCTCATCGTCGATTTCTTTTTTACCTAAAAAGAGATCGCCTAACTGGTTAGTTAGGCTCGCTTTTGTACGACTTAGGCCTGCTTTAATCCGACCAAAAAAGCCTTTGCTTTCTTCTTCAGCTTTTTCAGCTTTTGCTTCAGAGGTAACAGGTGCTTCAACCACTGGCTCAGGTTCTGCTGCTTTCGGCATCTGCTCAGCCGGGGCCTCCAGCTCTACCTCGAGCTCAGGCGACACTTCAGCTTCAGCTGTCTCGGCCTTTTGTTCTTCGCCGGTAGCGGCTTGACGCTCAGACGTCTCAACTTCATCAGATGGCGGCGTTTCGGACGCCGACGCAGAGGTGATGTCAGCTTGTTCTGCTGGAGAGGGGGCCTGCTCCTCTTCTTGTGTCACTTCTGCCTGGTCTTTGGCTTCTTCTGGCTTGTCTTTTGAGCCAAATAAACTTTTAAACTTACCTAACATGGTGTTATCTCAATCTCTACACACGGGCCAATGAATCACGGTGCACATACTAGCATAGCTGCCCACTGATGGGTGACTGGGTTTGCGCCAAGGGCACCTCCTTTCGGCTTAACCTTATGCTCTTGGGGGCTTGGCCGATAAGCCCTTCAAATAACAATCGTTTAGGCAGTATGCTATATGCCGACAAAACCGATGCAAGTGCCTCGTTAACGCAACGCGGCTTCAGTTCACAACAAGGTGAAAACATCCATGAGCCAACCGCCACAGGTGCCGCCATCGAGCGAATATGTTCCGCTGTTTAATCGCAACTATTTGTTGGGCTTGGTGTGGTTCAGCATTATTGTGATAGCAGCCCTCTCAACAATGAAGGACTCAGGACCCGCGCTCTATGATTTTCATGCCAATACCGATGAGCGCCTTTACACCCTCACCACCCCCAGTAACCAGCTAAGGTTAGAGCTGGTGTTTCCGGTGGCGCATGGCGCTTCGCTCGCCGCACCATTACTGGGCGATTACCTAATTAAACAAACCGACGGTTCAACACTGGCGTTACTCAATAGCCGGTCGATACGAGTTACCAAAGACTCTGTGGTCTTTGTGGTAGATGCCAATGCCGAAGCATGGCAATCGCTGATACAAGGCAGCCCCGCCGCTTGGCTTACTGAGCTTACTCAGCAACTGTGTGCCCCCGCTTCGCCCACTATAGCAGCGACACTCACGGCAAGAGCGCAAGCAGGTACACTGATTAACCAACAACAAAACAGTAAACAGCTGCAAACGCGCTTTTTAGAGGCTCACTTCAACACGCCTCGTCTATCAGAAAGTACATTAAATAGCCTTATTGAGCACGGCTGCCGCCAATACTCCCTTGCACTTTTTGGTGCCAAGGCAATGGAGACGGCAAAGGTACTTCGCCCCAACACAACCCTAACGGCCATTACCAAAGACTCGACCAATACCCTACTCGCCCCCGAGACAGGCGCTACCGCGTATCGTGCCACGCCCGTCAAGCTAGCATTACCCATAGCAGAGCAGCGCATCAGAGGTGAAGGAGCGAATGCCCTGTGGGCCTTTGGCTTACCCATGGCCAACCTGACCAATCATGAGCACTTTAGTAAAAAAGCCGCTGCTATCTTAGCGTCTCAGGTATTTGCTCAAACATCGGTAAGTTATCGATTACTGTGGCAACAAGGTCGCGAGCAGAGCTATTACCTGTGGGTCATCAATAGCCCCTATGATGAAGCCCGTCACTCTCTGACGTCTGCCCTTAGTCAACTCAACGACCACCAACTCGATGAACAATGGGATACGTTACGACAACAGTGGCTCTACGATCTCGACTCCGCACAAGGGCAGTGGGCAATCATCGAGCAAATCGCTGCCTATCAGCTAAACCCAGCGCTGTTTCCTTATTATGCCGAGCATTTGAATAACCTAAACGCTGAGTCTCTGCGACCTTGGGTAGAGCAATATCTGAGCCTCGACAACAACACGCAGGTGATGTTCGAGTAATAATAGATGCCATATATCCGAAGGCCGTAAATCGCTATACTGGCGCGACTTTTGGGGCACTATACTTATCCAGTATGTAGTTGCCCCTCATGTTCGTTGCTTATTTGAGACAGTCATGCCAAAAACGCCTAAATCGCCAAGACGCCGCCCAGCCTCGACAAAACGTGCCGCCACACCTGCTGCCAAGCAAAGCCAAGGGCAGGTTCGCATCATCGCGGGCGAATGGCGTGGCCGCAAACTACCCGTTGCGGATTTGGAAGGGTTACGCCCCACGGGCGACCGGATGAAGGAAACTTTGTTTAATTGGATACAAGCAGATATCGCTGGCAGCCGTTGCCTCGACTTGTTTTCGGGCTCGGGCGCGCTGGCTCTTGAAGCACTCTCGCGCGGCGCCACAGCCGCTTGCCTTGTCGATCAAAGCAGCCAAGTCACTCGCCAGCTACAAGCGAATCTCGCAACGTTAAACAGTCGCCTTGGTCACGTAGTACAAGGCAACAGCCTTGAGCTGCTCAGCCGTTCAGATGTGTTAGCCGCACACGGCCCTTACGATGTGGTTTTTATTGACCCGCCATTTCATCACGGCTTGGCGCAAGCCAGCATCGATGCACTGATCGACTCTGACAAGTTAGCCGCAAATAGTTGGGTTTACGTAGAAGTAGAACGCGAGTTGGGTGCAGTCACCGTGCCCTCACACTGGACACTGCATCGGGATAAAACCACAGGGCAAGTTCGCTCACTGCTCTATCGCGTGAGTCAGCCTACAGCTTAAGCCAAGCGCCCTTCGTAAGTGATTAGCAGCGCTACTGCTTGGCGATGCCTTGATAAAAAATGTCGAGTTGACTCTGCCAAGTGCCTTCGGGTTGTTGCGCCCACTGCGCTTGCCCATTGACGGCCACCTGCTGAGCCAAAATACCATTCACCATCGCCAACACCACATAGGCCAACTTACTGGGTGACTTGGCGTAAGCGGGGTTTAAACGTTTTTGTTTCTTCGCTTTTTTGATCAGCTTAGTCAGGCGTTCTAGCCACAAGGCCTGATCGTCGTGCAGCCGTTGCGCCAAGACAGGCTCGTTAGCCAAGGGCGCACCCGGGCAATAAAACAAACGCCAAACCAAGAAGCGCTCTTCGTCACCCAAAACATAGGCAACCCAAGCACGGGTGTACTCTTTTAAAGCCAATAGCCCATTTTGTTGCGCAAACTGCAAATGCTCAAAAAACACGTCATCTAACGCGAAGGTTTTATCGTCATATAGCGCGGTTACCAGCGCACTACGATTTGCGAAGTGCCAATAAAATGCGCCATGCGTCACCTGTGCATGAGAGGCAACGGCTTTCACCGATGTCTTTTCTGGCCCCAGCTGGTCATAGAGTTCAAGCGCGGCTTGAATGAGGTCTTTGCGTGTCTGTTCTGCTTGCGCTTTGGTTTTTCGTGGCATGCCCATATCCCTAGTCAATTGCGCGCCATCTTAGCAGGCCCTTAGCAAAATGCTGTTACAGTATCATGACACAACCCAACCACAATTCAACGCGGTAACGCATCGTCCACATAAAGGCGTGCGCCTAACTCCTTTAACTGCTGTGCCGACACACCTTGAGGCAACGGCAAGGTGACTTTAACCACTTGGCCTGGGTCCAATGTTGCCACCACGGGTGAGACGCTTTGCTTCACCGCCTCGCCCTGTTTAACCATTAGCCCCAAAGTTAAGTCTTTTAACGCAGGGCCTTGATTGTACTTCACCCATAAACTCAAGCCTTGTTGCGACAACTGCTGCTTTTCAATGCTGAGCTGAGCCTCTACCGCCTGCACAAACTGCGCATGAGCCACTTGGCGTGCCGCTTCCGCTTTACTCTTTTCGTGCTGCACATAGGTTCCCAACGCAGTGGTCAGTAGCGCTTGCAAGCCACCGCCCTCACCCGCTGCGGCCTCCTGTTCGCGCTTTTGCCAAAGCACATTGTTCTCTAGTAAAGCGACGTGATTAGGGTGAATACGACCGGGCTTGTAGTATTGGTCTACTTGGCCTGCGACCGCTTGCGTTTGCGCGTAACGCTCGGAATTTACTGGATGGCTATGCGCAAATAGTGCTCGGCTATTACCTTGGCTCTGATATTGCCGCAACCAAATACGGCTGGCCGCAGCAGGGTCATAGCCAGCCAGTGCCGCGTATAAAATACCGATGCGGTCGGCTTCACGCTCGTTTTCGTGAGTAAAGGCCGCTTGATACACGCCAGTCTTAGCTGAGTTTGAGCGACTCAGCGCCGCGAGCTGGCTGTGGCTTTGACGTTCAAACACATGGTTGGCTACGGTGTGGGCGACTTCGTGGCCAATGACCGCGGCTAGCTCGTCGTCGTTACCCAGCTGCTCCATTAGCCCAGTGTGGACCACAATAAAGGTACCGCCCGTAGTAAAAGCGTTAAAGGAGTCACGCTCGATCAGCAACGCCTGCCACTGTTCGTCACGTAAATGACTAACTTGGTGAATTTTTTCAAACACGCGGGTCAATCGCGCATACATTTCAGGTGACAAAGCCGCATTGATCTTACGCCCTTGCGCCTGTTCTTGATTCACCAGCTGCTGGATATACTGGTTGCCTTGCTGTATCTGCTGCTGACGGTCAGCAAAGCTGAGAGCGCGCTGCCCCGTTACCGTGTCGGTTTCACTGACCGCGTCAGCTACCTTATATAAGCCCTTATCAATGGATTGTAGGGTTTCACAGCCTGATAACACCAGCGCCATTAGGGCAGCCACTAACGTTTTTGTTTTATTCATTGGTAGGGTTCCAGCTCGTACGCTTTATCGCGAATATTTTTTGTCATGACCATCATCTATGGTGTCTTTACCGGTGACAAGTAGCCAAAGCAGAATAGCCTCGACTCATCCGCGCTTATGACTCATTAAGATTAGAAACTAATTTTTTATTCTTATTAGAAATATAACCATCATCTTTATGTATTTGTAGCTAAGCCCTAATTCCAGTAACATTCTGCACCTGCGAAGATAGTAAATTGTTCACGCAATCCCGCTTTGCATATAACAATTGAGCGCACTGCATTTAACGCAACAAAGGCACTGCAGGACACGTATGAACATTGCAATTTACCCAGGCACTTTCGATCCGATCACTAACGGACACTCAGACTTAATTCAGCGCGCATCGCGCTTGTTTGATAAAGTGATTGTGGCCATTGCGTCGAGCCCCAAAAAGCAGCCAATGCTTCCATTAGAGCTGCGGGCAGACCTGGTGTCACAAGTGACAAAAGGCATGGGTAATGTAGAGGTTGTCGGCTTTAATTGCCTGTTAGCCGACCTCGTGGAAGAACATAATGCTAATATTATTCTACGCGGCTTACGTGCCGTCTCTGATTTTGAATACGAGTTTCAGCTCGCCAACATGAACCGAAAGCTTGCGCCACAAGCCGAAAGTTTATTTTTAACGCCAGCGGACGACTTATCCTACATTTCTTCGACACTTATTCGCGAAATCGCGACTTTAGGTGGCAACATTGAGCAATTTGTCCACCCCAAAGTCGCTCTAGCATTACACGAACATTTAGGGCGTTAGAGCGCCCATCCATCAGTGAGGTACTGACATGGCTTTAATTATCACCGACGAGTGCATTAACTGCGACGTATGTGAACCTGAATGCCCTAACGAAGCAATTTCTCCGGGCGACGAAATTTACGAAATCGAGCCTTCTAAGTGTACTGAGTGTGTCGGTCACTACGATACACCTCAGTGTGTTGAGGTTTGCCCTGTGGACTGTATCCCTAAAGACCCAGACCACGACGAAACCGAAGATCAGCTGATGGATAAATACAAAAAGCTGACTGGTCAGGCATAATCCTACCGCTACTCCAGCCATACGCTGTTATGGCTCGCATAAGCCCACTTTTTACATTTCTGTAATAAAAAAGTGGGCTTTTTAGTACCCCCGCACTCATCCCTCCTTATATATTTCAATACCTTATACGAATAAAGCATCAAGCAAAGACACTTGAGTACTAGTTTGGCACCATTATTGTTTGCAGCCTTTGTTTTGGTAGCTAAACTAGCGTTTGAAATAATCTTTAGATATAACAATAAAATTCCGATCATCGCTTTCTACTTTTTTAGAAGTGACTAAGCTATTATGATCTTTGAACAATTTCTTAGTGGAACGTAATTTGCCAGCTACCAAGCTGCTTTGATGGAGTCATGAAAAATGGATCATTCTGAGGCATGGTTCGCTAACGACAAGCCTGTCAGCGTTCGGTTAGTCTCTACGCGTCCAAACCGAGCACGCGTAATTCGCGATATGATCGCTGGCGTTCAGTTTGAATACAGCGCCCGCCTACCTGACTCAGCACCCGCCGCCCCAACATTGATGCTGCTAGACAGCCAAACACTCGGTTGGGATGGTTGTATCGAAAGGCTAAAAACCTTACAAGCTTTGGCTAGCAAGATCAGCGTCGCCCTCGTAGATGTTGACGATAGCCAAGATGTGACTGATGCGCTCAAGTGGCCAATTCTTAAAGGTGTGTTTGTTACCTCAACAGACGACCAGCTACTTGCCCAAGGCCTAGCCACTTTGCTTAAAGGGGACTTTTGGTTCTCGCGTGAGCACTCAGCAGACCTCGCAGCCATGCGTAGCACCCCTGCCGTGGAGCCTGACGCCTTGTCTGGCACACTGAGCCGCCGTGAGCTTGACGTTTTACGATATGCCGCAGAGGGTTTGAGCAATGCGGATATTGCCAAGTCGTTACAGTTGAGCCCACACACAGTCAAAACTCACCTGTACAACCTTTACCGCAAACTTGGGGTAGAGAATCGCACGCAAGCCGTTAACTGGTACCAAAGCCTACGCGCGCGTTAACTGTTAGAGCACAGATACGGTCGCAAATGGACCTTGCCGTCGTGCTCTTTGTGTGGCCCTCGTGTTGCCCTCCTTGCTCACCACTCACACCCCACGTCAGTGGATCAGAGGTAGCGTTCTAGCAACTCCCTCTCTCTCGTTACTCCTTACTTGCTACACCCTTACAAACGCCAAAGGCGACCATGCGGCCACCCTTAATCGTTTGCTCTTAGGCGCTTACTCGCCCTCAATCCAATGAATAAGTCGATCATGTCCTCGGAAGCGACCAAAGGTCACAGAGGCTTCTGGCGCGTCTGTGTAAGCGCCATCGCCATCCCAGTCATAGGTTAACCACGAGTCTGGCAGGATACGCGTGTACAGGGTACCGGTATTGCCACGCCCAGGTGCAGTGTATTCAAAGCGGCCTTGTCCAGCGTCTAAAGTGCCCACGGCAATACTTGGCGTACTGCTACCACCATCAATGGTAACGGCGTTCAGGCTGCCTGTAATGAGTGAGAATGAATCGTCAGGTGCGGTATCGTCATCCACAAAGCGATAGCCAAAGTTGCCGATACCCACAGTGGTACAGACATCGAGGTCATTGCGAACAAAACGCGAGCCATTGTAGTACTCGGCTTGGAACGGCTGGTTCAGATCTGAGGTTTCAGGCCCATGAGTGTTCGCAAGGTTCATACGACCATAACGCTGTGTGGTTTGCCCCATCGAAACGGAGTCATTAGTGGCGTCACCATTTAAATCCAAGTCCTTAGAGGCATTTTGGAAGCCAGCACCGTCGGCATCCGTAGCGAGTAAACCAATGGTCATGGCATCGTAAGGGCCATCAGGCGAGGCTGCCCGCGCAAATACCATCGCCGTAGTAATATCCACCTCACCGGCACTCCATGAGTAACTCGATGAGTCGGCAAAGCTGCCAGAGGTACCCGAGAGACGGCTGGAGAGGTCAGAGCCGCTCCACGCCGAAAAGTCGAGGTTACCTTGTGTACGCGAGAGCTTTATAAAGTCATCGCGGTAGTTTTGCACAATTTGCCCTTGTGCGTTTCGCGCTTGCAAGCGATAGCTGGTATCAAATGGCCGACCAAAGTAAGTAAAGCCTGGCGTTGGGCCACATGCACCGTTCACATCAGATGCTGCACTATCAAGGGTAAAGTGACTCGCATAAAAGCGACCAATATCGGTCGAAACTGGATCAAGAGCTTCACCCTGATACGCTGGTGGTGTCGCCGTTAGGCGATACACCCCAACTTCGTTCACTTGCTGGCTACTGGTTTGGGCTTCACCATTACTGGCGTCAAAACTAGACACCGCGAGCGTGCCCGCTTGTCCAGCCGTTGGCGCTACTTTTGTCAGTGATAAACCAATACCCGTGAGGTTAAAGCTTGGGGTAATGTCCTGGCCGCACACACTGGCTCCGTTATTCCACAAGCGAGACGTCATCGACAGATTAAAGTTGCTGCCGGCCGGAACAAAGGCTGAGCAGCTGCCGTCGAGGCTGGCGCACTGAGAATCGCCCGCACCCGTCGCGGTCAAACACAAGCCGCCCGGCTTCACCACAAAGCTGTTACTTTCACCTTGTACCAGTGATGTCGCTCCCGCAAGCCCAGTGACGCCCGATACAAGTGACTCAACGTAAAGAGAAATACTCCCAGTATCTTTGTAGCTAAAGCTGACAGGCGCCTCTCCCTGTGCGTTAAAGACCAGCGGTACCGAAACGATACCCGTAGTATCGGCCAGCGTACCTTGGTTGATGTCGACGTTATTCACCGACACAGCGCCTGTTGGCAAAGCGCAGGTCGCGGGGTCGTCACAGCCATAACTAAAGCCCACATTTAAGGCACCAGATACCAGCGCACTACACACACCCGTATTTGGGTCAGCGCTGATGGCTTTAAGGATAACGTTTTGCGAACCCGGGCCTTCATTAGACAGCTTGCCTGCCATTTGCGGACCGATAGCACTTTCAACACCATCGGCATAAAACTTAAAGGCCGTGCCCACAAAGCGCAGGCGCTGGTCGTTAGCACCGCCGTCATCTGGGTCTTGGGCAAGGCCGTCGGATACATCAATATCAATATCTTGCAAGGTAGGTGTGGAGCGAGACGCTTTAAGGGTAAAGCTGCTCTCACCATCAGCGAACTGATACTGGCGACTTCCTGCCTGCCAGCTACCACTGCCCGAGCCAAGTGTCACGCTATCAAGGGCCCCACTAAAGCTCACGGTGACGGTGGTATTCGGGCCAGGGTTCACCACTTGGCCGTTGATATCATAGGCAGTGACGGTAATGGTTGCCTCGTCACAGGTCAGCGTTGGGCTATCGGTTTGGATACGGTAATGGTCTACCTGAGGTACCGCGACACACGCTGCCTCCTCACCATTCCAGCGCATATCGTTGAGCTGGTTGTTGTACATCAACGACACTTGGCCTTCGGTGAGGACTTGGTCAAAGATAGCCAGCTCATCTATGTCGGCATTAAGGTAGCCTGTAGCGCCGGAGCCGTACGCGATTTGCGCGCGGCCAATAGAGCTGTAGCTTGGGCCAATTTCGCCACGCTCAATAGAACCGGACTTATCCAATGCACCATCAATAAAGACTTGATAATCGCCATTGTCAGCGTCACGACTGATCACAACATAGTGCCATTCACCGTCGTTAATCACGCCATTTGAGCGCGTACTCGTGTCGTTACCAACCGACACGCCCACGCGGCCACCTTCGTCGATACGACCCCAGAAGATATCGTCGATACCACCGTTTTGCTCAACACCGGTAAGAAGTGGCGACGTCCACGTTTGGGCAGTTCCTTGCTGAGTTGTCTTAATCCAGTAGGCCACTGACGCCGTATTGTTAAGCACAGTAGATAGGCCATCAACATTGATATAGTCATCATAGCCATCAAGAGACGCTAAGCGACAAACCTGCCCTTCAGGCCCCGTATTCACTCCGCCTCTTGCTTGGCCATCATTACCACCCGCAAAGTCTGTCACCTCATTGCCAGTACCTGCCCAGCTGGCTTCATCGAAACCAAAGTCCCAACGTGCCGATGGTAGGCTCACACTACAACTTGGCGCCGGGCGCGGGCTGCCGTCTGCTTGCTGGCCATTGGCCTCTTGCTGGTACAAGTCGCTGATTTCGCTGTCTGAAAGCAGCTTATCAAATACCTTAAATTCATCTAACTCGCCGTCAAGGCCTTGGCGTGAGTCAAAGCTACCTCCAAAGCTATCTTGCTCCTGCCCCAAATACGCCGCATTAGCGACAGGTACACTCAAAGTACTCGAGCCTACACCGCGCTCACAGCGTTGCTTTTGGCCGTCAACAAATAAACATACTGTGTCACTTTGGCGAGTTAATACAACTTGGTGCCAATTGCCATCATTGATGCGGCGTGAAGTGCGTAAAAACTCGACGCGATCGCCAACATTCACCACTACATAGCTATTGTAATAGAGATAAAGCTCCAGCTCGTCGTCGCTGGTGTGGCTACCTAATACATGTAAGAGCTCTTGTTGCTGCTTATTCGTTGAGGTTTTAACCCACATGCCCAAAGTAAAGTCATTTAATCCATGAAATACCGAAGAAGGCAGCTGAGCACCGTCACTAGACGCGTTAGCGGTGAGGTCCAAGGCACCATGAATAACACCATTACTTTGTTCAGCACCAAAAATACGTGCATTGCTGTGGTTTCCGGTGCTGTCTTCGGCACTTGATGTGAGTGAACAATCATCAAATCGGTATTCAGCGACGGGCGCCAAACCCATACCGCCTGAGCCACCACAAATATCACCAAAGTCGGAGTTACTTAATGCCGCTGCATCAAACACAACCTCTGAATATGAGGAGTTCATATAGACATCCTTCCCAGAAAGCGCCCCCGTCACTTGACCTCGGTTATAGACGATTGCATCTTTCTCAGAATAGAAAAAGCCTTTAGCGGCCACCTCGTTACCTATGGTGAGCCCTTGTTTGGCAATGACTAATAGAGACTCAGCAGAGCCGCTACTGTTAATTTGGGCGCGGTGATCACTACTCAGGCTGCCTCGGATAAATAAACGAGCTGCGCCTTCTAGCGATATTTGAGCCTGCGTACCGACTGAAAGGTCCCCACTGATATAATAATCCCCTCCTTCAAGCACCAGATGAGTATCGTACCCCAGAGTGATGTTTCTATAGGTACCTGCCGCAAGACGATAACCGTTGCGGTAACGGGTTCGCTCAGGCCACCCCAAAGAGACGTTGCTCCCGCCATTGCTGTAATTATTAAAACTGATCGCATTAGCAGGGCTGCCTGAAAGGCCACAAGACAAGCTACCGCAGCTGCGTCCACCGGAAGAATCGTTAAGCCTTGGCGTGTCTAAAATACTATCTGGGCTACCTGTAATACGACTGCTCCAATAGAGGTTTACAGCACCCGCCGGATGATGACTTTGCACACCATCACTAAAAATTGCTTCACAGCTATTAGCCGAGCTACCACCACCCCCTGTTTGAGCAGGTGCGCCGCCACATAGGTCGCCAAAGGTCAGCCCCGAAACAAGGTCTTTTTTGTAGGTGATACGTGAGCGCGAGCTACCCATATTGATATTTCGAGCCGCCACTGCACCTGTCACACGGGCTTCGTTATGCAGATGTGCATCACCGTGTGCGTAAACAAAGCCATAGGCACGTGCGCTTGAGGTTAACGTGACAGAGCCTTGGGAATAAATCAGGATTTTGTCTTCAGATTCACTGTCGTTAATCGACGATGCATGCTCAAGCCAAACGTTTCCTTTTACGATCAGGCGTACAATGCCCGCGCCGTCGGTGCGCAGCTTAGAAGAAGAACCGAGGTACACATCGCCCGAAATCAAATAATCGCCCGCAGAAAGGGTCAATATGCTGTTTGAGGCGAGGTTAATTTGCGAGTACTTACCCGCAACGGCTAACTGGTTAGCATTGTATTGGGTGGTCAGGGCAGTATTGCTGTTGGGAATGTTGCCATAGTTTATGGCGGTTGACGCACCACCCGAGGCAGAACACGGGCCACTGTTACAGCTAACGCCACCAGAGTAGTCATCAATGCGGCTGGTTTCGAGTACACGATCACCATTACTGGTAATGCGCGAATCCCAATCAAACCGAATCACACCATTGCTGGCATGGGTTTGTGCTCCATCCGGAAACACCAAACTACATTCAGGAATAGCCGCCAAACCGGGTAAGGCAACAAATAACAAACAATAAAGACTATGACGCAAACCCACAGGCATACCTCTCTGGTGCAAAAAACAGCCGAGTGCAAGTTACAGCATAGTCCATTTTTACCGAACTGCTCACATGGCTCCGCCTTAAGCGGGCCTTGTGTCGAATTAAAATAGCTACTTAGTGATGGTTAGCTTCGCCAAGTCGAAAGCTTGCTCTAGGCGACGTCCAACGGCCGTAGAGTGTACAAGATGATAAGCATAGTTCATGTGTAAGCAGCGGATCTTATCCCACTGACGGATGCCCCCTATGCCATAGGTTTTAAATAGGTCTTCAAAGCCGCGTTGCTCAATCTCGGCTCGAACGGCCGCCGACATTTGCTTGTCACGCAAAGCGACGTAGCGCTCTTGGTCTGCAAGGTGCTCGTTTAAAAACGACTCGTCGTCTAACAAGGCTTGCTCTAGGCGTTTAACTTCGCCACTGGTCTCGATTTCTGCGATGGCTTGGTAAACATCTTTAGAGCTTAACCAGTACAAGGTCGGAAAAGGCTGACCGTCGACCATTGAGGCCATTTGTAATACCACAGGCACACCTTCGGGCGTCGCTACGGCCACCGAAATAAGGCCACGGGGCTCGCGGCCCAACTGCTGGGTAATAATCTCTTTTTGTGCCTGTGTGGGTGGGTGCCCAATCATATTTAACCTTGCTTTAATTAACGACCAAACAGCGACAGCCTTTAAACGGTGCCGTATTCACTGCCGTGGCCCAGCCAGCGCGACATCATTGCGCTGGCGTGCTCTGGGCGTTGGCCAAGGGCTTGTGCTGCCTCTTTTACTTTAGGCAACAAGTCTCCATCGCGCTGTAAGTCGGCAATTTTAAATTGCATACTGCCGGTTTGGCGGGTGCCAAGCACCTCACCAGGGCCACGTAGTTCTAAATCTTTTTCGGCAATTTTAAAGCCATCAGTGGTCTCGCGCATCACCGCGAGCCTTGCTTTACCTTGCTTAGATAGCGGCGCATGATACATAAGAACACAAAAGCTTTCGACGCCACCACGTCCTACCCGACCACGTAATTGGTGCAGCTGCGCCAAGCCTAAACGCTCGGGGTTTTCAATAATCATCACGCTGGCATTGGGTACATCCACACCCACTTCAATTACAGTGGTTGCCACCAGCACATCAAGCTCTTTGGCCTTAAAGCGCGCCATAATATCCGACTTTTCAGCCGGCTTCATTCGGCCGTGTACCAAACCCACCTTTTGTTCTGATAAATGACTTTGTAAAAGCTCTGCCGCAGCTTCCGCAGCCTGGCATTGCAAGACTTCTGACTCTTCCACCAGCGTACACACCCAGTATACCTGACGGCCGCTAGCGCAAGCCGAACGCACACGTTCGATAACTTCGTCTCGGCGACTATCGGCCATCACCACCGTTTGCACTGGCGTTCGGCCTGGCGGCAGCTCATCAATAATCGAACAATCGAGGTCAGCGTACGCACTCATGGTTAAGGTACGAGGGATGGGCGTGGCCGTCATGATCAATTGGTGCGGCGTTTGTTCGCCATCGCGGCCTTTTTCCTTCAAACTCAAGCGTTGGTGCACGCCAAAACGGTGTTGCTCATCCACCACCACAAGGCCTAAGTTGCCAAAACGTACATCGTCTTGAAACAGCGCATGGGTGCCCACCACCACCTGTGCGGAACCATCGGCAATGGCTTCCATATTTTCAACGCGCTTTTTGCCCTTAAGCTTGCCCGCCAACCAAGCCACTTTAATGCCCAGCGGCTCACACCACTGGGTAAAGTTATGGTAGTGCTGCTCAGCCAAAATTTCTGTCGGTGCCATCACCGCAGCTTGATATCCCGTCTCTACGGCTTGCAGTACAGCCAAGGCTGCCACCACGGTTTTACCGGAGCCAACGTCACCTTGAACGAGCCTTAACATAGGGTAAGGCTGGCCCAAATCATGGGCAACGTCTTGACTAACACGGGCCTGAGCATTGGTTAAGCCAAAGGGTAGATTCGCTTTAAACTGGGCGATTAAATGCCCTTGCAATGGCATGACAGGTGCACCCGAGGCTCGGGTTTGCTCACGCAGTTGTAATAGCGATAAGTGATGAGCAAGTAGCTCCTCAAAAGCCAAACGACGCTGCATGGGGTCACGCCCCTCTAACAACGCATCTTGGTCTGCATCGGGGCTAGGCGCATGTAACGCACGAATCGCATCGGCCAAGCTGGGTAGTCGCCAGCGGCTTAAAATCTCGGGGGGCAACAGCTCATCAATGCCCTTGCTTTGCATTTCGTCCATAGCAAGAGCAATTAAGCTGCGCAGTTTGTTTTGGCTGAGCCCTTCGGTAGTGGGGTAAATTGGCGTCAAACAGTCATCCACGGGCACGGCTGCACCTTTGGTTACCCGTTTGTACTCGGGGTGAATAAGCTCAAGGCCTGCATTACCTAATCGCGCTTCGCCAAAGCATAAAATTTGCGTACCGGGTGTCAGCGAGTTTTTTTGAGCGGCAGTAAAATGGAAAAAGCGTAAAGTCAGCAAACCCGTGCCATCTTGAATACGGCAAATCAGGCTGCGGCGTCTCCCCATCACCACATCCGCCGCTTTCACCTCACCCACAATAACGGCTTCATCGCCCGCACGTAAGCTGCC
Source organism: Pontibacterium sp. (assembly GCA_049603715.1). Lineage (GTDB taxonomy): Bacteria > Pseudomonadota > Gammaproteobacteria > Pseudomonadales > Balneatricaceae > Pontibacterium. Next base: position 51,008 of record JBMYSW010000003.1, read on the forward strand.
AATGGGTAACACTCGGGTGCGATCTTGGTAGCGCAAGGGCAAATGCACCAACAAATCTTGGATGGTTTCTATTCCAACCCGTTGCAGCTTTAACGCAACCGCAGGCCCGACCCCTTTTAGGGTTTCAACAGATAGCTCAGATAAGCTGGATAAGTTGGCTGGCATATTTAGCGCTTAAACATTAAGTCTTCGCAGTGATTAATGGCTTTAATCAGCACATCAATGGCTTGAGGACGTGGGAAACTCGCGCGCCACGCCACCGCAACCGTACGAATCGGCGCGGGTGATTTAAAGGGACGCGACACCACATTGGGCGACTGATAATGGCTGTTATGCACCGCCGATAGCGGCAATACACTCGCCCCTAACCCTGAGGCCACCATCATGCGAATGGTTTCAAGAGAGCTGCCTTCGGTAATGCGATGATGCTCGTTGGCAGAATGGTTAAGGCTTGGACAAGACTCCAGTACTTGGTCGCGGAAGCAGTGACCTTCGCCCAGCAAGAGTAGCTCAGCCTCAGATAGCTCTTCGCGGTCAATTTGGCCTTTTTTGGCCAGCGGGTTGTCGTGATGTAACAGCACTTCAAACGACTCGTCATAAAGCTCACGCAGCAAGATATCCGGCTCTTGAAAAGGCAAAGCGATAATCACCGCATCCAACTCGCCATTGCGAATTTTAGGGCGTAAGTTTTCGGTAAAGTTCTCTTCGATATAAAGTGGCATTTGCGGTGCCAGCTTTTGTACTTCGGGAATCAGGTGCGGAAAAAGATAAGGACCAATGGTATAAATCGCCCCCACACGCAACGGCGTTTTAAGCTGGTCTTTACCTTCCTGCGCAATGTCGCGAACCGCTTCGGCCTGCTCAAGTACGCGCTGAGCCTGCTGAACCACCTTTGCACCTACAGGCGTCACCTGCACTGAGTTTTTACTGCGTTCAAAAAGAGCAATACCCAGCTCTTCCTCTAGTTTTTTTACAGCAATCGACAAGGTAGGTTGGCTAACAAAACAACGTTCAGCGGCACGGCCAAAGTGCTGTTCACGTGCGAGCTTAACAATATAATTTAATTCTGTTAGCGTCATAGTGCGGGGTCCTCGGTCAGATCGCATGCCAAAGCAGCAGATGTCAGGAGCGTCAATGTCTAATCTTCGAATCTTAATCGCCGGTTGCGGGGATGTGGGAACACAGCTCGGCACAGAACTTAATCGGATGGGTCATAGCATAACGGGCCTTAGGCGCAATATAAAGCCGTTACCCGCAAGCATTCAAGGCTTTAGCGGTGATCTCAGCGCCCCCGAAACGCTGCAAGCTCTCAAAGATTTACCTGCCTTTGACATAGTGGTGTATTGCGCAACAGCAAACGAGTACAGCGAGGCGGGGTACAAAGCGGCCTATGTAGAAGGCTTAAACCACTTGGTGGCAGCGCTCCCCGAAGTGCCAAAGCACCTATTTTTTACCTCAAGCACTTCGGTATACCACCAAAATGACGGCGGCTGGGTCGACGAATTAAGTCCGACTGAGCCCACCAGCTACAGTGGCCAAGTGATGCTGAAAGCGGAAGCTAACGTGCTCGCGCAGCCCTTTGCAGCCACGGTGGTTCGCTTTAGTGGAATTTATGGCCCCGGGCGCTTTCATCTACTTAAACAAATCAAAGCAGGCAAAGGTGCTCCCGAAACACCTACCCTGTTCAGTAACCGCATCCATCGCGACGACTGTGCAGGCGCACTGTGCCACCTTATCACGATGGTCGCTAACGAGCAGCCCATCGCACCGCTCTATGTCGCCAGTGATGACACCCCTTCCACCATGTACGAGGTCAGCCAATGGCTGGCAGAAGCCTCGGGCGTCACCCTTAGCGACTTTAGCCTCAGCCGCCGAGCAGGCAGCAAGCGCTGCAATAATATGCGCCTTAAAGCCACGGGGTTTCAGTTTAAATACCCGAGTTACCAAGCAGGCTATAAAGCCCTGTTAAGTAAATAAAATTTAACGGCGATAGAACGCAAAAACGGGCCAATAAAAGCCCGTTTTTTATGTGTTTGCAAAGCAGAGATTGCCTTGCTTTTGGTGCGTCAATTAATCGATCAAGTCGCTCTGAATGCCAAAGGTTTCTTTGTACTTAGCCAATGCTTCAACCGCATCCACCTTAATGCCAGTAAAGATCTCGAATGCATCCACACCTTGGTAGAAGAACAAATCAAAACCCGACACAATTTTAAGGCCTTGTTCGTTTGCACGAATCAAAAACTCAGTATCCATTGGGATGTAAACCGCATCAAACGCCCACTTTTGGCCAGCAATCAATGCTGGGTCAATTGGAATACCCGGTGTTTGGTAGTGGCCAATGGGAGAGCAGTTCACAATACCATCTGCTGCGGCCGCCGCTTCTGGCAAGCCAGCCTTGTCCACAACAGTGGCTTTAAAGCCGCTTTCGTTTAATGAGGCAGCCAAAGCATTCGCGCTGTCTGCACTTGGGTCAAAAACAAGTACTTCGGTCGCGCCCACTTCAAACACACCAAATGCCACAGCACGGCCAACACCACCGGCACCCAACAGCAAGACTTTACCCGCAGGTAAGTCGCCTAGGCGGCCTTTGTAACCCAAAATAAAGCCAGTGTAATCAGTGTTAAATGCCGACGGCGCTTGGTTTTTAAACTCAAGGGTATTAGTAGAGCCCACCAAACGCACACCGTCGTTTTGTGTTTCGCTAGAGCCCACTGCAATTTGCTTGTACGGGAAAGTCACGTTACAGCCGTTGTAACCCAGCGCGCGAATTTCAGCGAGGGTTTCTTTAAACGCGGCCTCGCTGGTATCGGCAGGAACATGCAGCTCATAGTTTACCGACACACCACACAGCTCACCTAAAAATTTATGCAGGCTAGGCGCTTTAGATTTTGAAATTGATTGGCCTATCAGTCCAAGTTTGTACATGGGTGTTCTCCAAGGGGCCGCCTTTCGGGGGCAAGGGGCAGCTCTATTACCGAGGGGTGAGAGAGCAGCGGTCATTGTTAGTCTTCGAAGCGCAATACATCATCAAACAGCCGGCATGTGCGATGTGTTTGCGTATCGGTATGGCCGAGATGTTAGTTATTTCGAAAGAGTATCGTCAAGATGGCAATTTTTTTGTTTTAACATGAACAAAAAATAATCACCTTTAAGCGATTAGATAGTATTTTTTTAATTAGATCTTAGTAATAAAAAAATAACTTTAAATTTCAATAAGTTACAAAAATTATTTTTTTATCTTCGCTAAAATCCATAATCATTTTTAGCTTAAATTTAGTGTAAATACAGTATTTACATATCGCAAATGGAATATAAAATCAGCAAAATCTCATTTTCCATAACTAATAATTTACAGGAAAGTTGACACTACACAGCTTACTCGTAATCTAAGCCGTGTAACGCAGCAAGGCTCAAATGACACATTCCAGCGTTACGGAATTTATTTGAGCAAGAGCACTAAGAAGCTTAGTCACTCACGCAAAATTGTGACTAAACTTCTGAACAGTGCAGCGCAGGGCTTAGTGCCTTGTGTTGTATCCGAACAAAAAAATAAATGAGCACAATGAGGCTCACACCGGAGAAATTTGGCGATGAAACGTTTTACAAAAACAATCAACACCTGAATCGCAGCAGCAATCGCAGCTGTTTCAATGAACACTTTCGCAGCAGACATGACCATCACTTTGGCTCACGTTGACTCTGCTGAGTGGACTTCGTCTAAAAAAGGCGCAGCGTCTAAAGTGTTCAAAGAGCTTGTAGAAGCGGAATCAGGTGGCCGTATTGAAGTAAACGTCTACCCAGCAGGACAACTAGGTGGCGAAACTGACCTTGTGCAATCTGCACAAGAAGGCACGCTTAGCATGACTATGGTTTCTGGGGCATTTGCAAAAGTGTGTAAAGAAGCGTCTGTTCTAGAAATCCCATACCTTTTCCCAAATGCGAGCACCGCATGGAAAGTACTTGATGGTGAGTTCGGTGCAGACCTAAGCCAACACTGTCTTGAGCAGACTGGCCTTCGCACCCTAGCTTACGGCGAAACCGGCTTCCGTAACTTCACAAACTCTAAGCGCCCAATCGCTGAGCCTAAAGACCTAGAAGGTCTTAAGATTCGCGTAATGACCCTTCCTCTATACGTAGAGATGGTTAAAGCAATGGGCGGTCAGCCAACGCCAATCGCGTGGCCAGAGGTTCCATCTGCACTAACAACGGGTGTTGTTGATGGTCAAGAAAACCCTGTGAGCGTTATTTACGGCAACAAGTTCTGGCAATTCCAGAAGTACCTAACCCTAGATGGTCACGTTTACGGTACTGACTTCTTGCTAATCAACGACGAACTTTTCTCTGGTATGGACGCAAACGACCAAGCCCTAATCAAGCGTGCTGCGCTTGTAGCAGGTACTGTAGGTCGCGCGATTCAGCAGCTTAACTCTGCTGAAGGCCTAGTAAAACTTGCTGAAAACGGCATGGAAATCACTAGCCCAACGGCTGAGCAGCTAGAAAAATTCGCTGCTGCCGCTCAACCAGCTGTACTTGAATGGTTGAAAGGCGAAATCGACCCATCTTGGATCGACAAAGCACAAGCTGCTGTTGCCGCTGCTAAGTAACACCTGCTTGTAACACCCTCCCCTAACACACTCGTGTTAGGGGACTCCTCTACCCCGCACTTCAGGCCATCAACATGAAGCTTCTATTTAAAAATATCCTGTTATTTTTAACGGGTTCGTCGCTGTTCGTCATTTTTGCTGTCGTTCTTGTGAGCAGCCTGAGCCGTTACCTGTTTAATGCTCCGCTGCAATGGAGTGAAGAAATTGCACGCTACGGCATGATCTACGGAACCATGTTTGGCACCATCGTTTGTTATCTCGAAGGCCGTCACATTAAGTTCGACTTTTTAGAAAACGCCATTCCCGCCCACTTTAAAAAATCGCTAGGCGCAGTGACTGATATCGCTGTATTAGCTTCGGGTGTGATGTTGACTTGGTCTGGTTACCTATTTGCTGCAAAACGCGGCGGTATCTCTGCACCAGGTACGGGTATTGATATGTACTACTTCCAAGCCGCTATGGCGATTGGGGGTGTTGGTTTGATCATTGCGGCGTTTATTCGCCTTAGTGAACACTTCCCAGTTAATAACTCAAAATAGAGCGCCCCGATCATGTTAGGTTTTGGAATTTTAATAGCATTAATGGTGCTTGGAGCACCGATCGCATTTGCGATTATTTTGGCAGTGTTTGGCCATATTTCTCAAACACCTTTTTCTATTGCATTGGTAAGTCAGCGCATCTTCTCGGGTATGGATTCGTTCGCCCTACTTGCTGTGCCTTTGTTTGTACTTGCAGGCGAGTTAATGAACGAAAGTGGCATTACTGGCCGCATTATCAAATTCGCTAACGCCCTTGTAGGCCACCTAAAAGCAGGCCTTGCCCTTGTAAACATCTGGGCGTCTGTCATCTTTGCTGGCCTTTCAGGCTCTGCCGTTGCTGATACCTCTGCACTGGGTCGTGTCTTCATTCCAACTATGGAAAAAGAAGGTTACCCACGTGACTTTGCAGCAGCATTAACCGCAGCTTCATCAGTTATCGGCCCAATGATTCCACCCAGTATTCCGGTCATCATTTACGCATTGATCACAACTGGCGCCTCTGTACCTGCACTCTTCTTGGCAGGTGTAACACCGGGTGTATTCTTGGCGATTGGTCTATCTATTTACGTAACGATTTACGCGGGTCACTACGCTCCAATCCATCCTAAACTAAGCCGTCGTGAACGTTTAGACGCCTTTGTTAAGGCTTGGATCCCGCTGTTTATGCCTATCTTTATCGTAGGCTCTATCCTAACCGGTATCGTAACGCCAACCGAAGCAGCCGCTTTTGCCGCAGGTTACGCATTGCTTGCTGGTATGTTCGTATTGCGTACACTTAAAGTATCGGCGCTGCCAGAGATCTTCATTCGCGCCATGCGTGATTCGTCCATCATCCTTATTATCATTGCGGTAGTTGCTGCAGCGAACTGGATGCTAACCTTCTCGCGTGTACCACAAACCATTAGTAGTGCGGTACTAGAGCAAGTAACCAGCCCATGGGTCTTCCTACTTGCAGTTAACGTACTTTTGTTGGTTGTTGGTTTGTTCCTAGAAGGTATCGCGGCGATGTTGATCTTGCTGCCAATCTTGCAACCCATTGCAAACAGCCTAGGCATCGACCCAACACACTTTGGTATTGTGGTAATCTTTAACTTGATGATTGGCTTGGTGACACCACCAATGGGTGTCTGTCTCTTTGTATCCAACTCCATAGCCAATGTCGGAATCGGCGCAATATCGAAGCGAATTATGCCTCTATTCCTTGTTGAACTAGCGGTATTGGCAATCATTACCTTTGTACCGTCAACGGTTACTTTCTTGCCACGCCTCTTTGGCTACTAATGTTGATTTGTTAACTCAGGAATTAAAGACTTATGAGCAACATTGTTTATGTACTAAACGGACCTAACCTCAACTTGCTTGGCACACGTCAACCTGAGGTTTACGGTTACGAAACGTTGGCCGATGTTCAGGCTAAGATTGAAAACAAGGCGAAAGAGTACGGCTTTGAGATTAAGTTCTTCCAGAGTAACCATGAAGGTCAAATCATCGACTGGATTCATGAAGCTCGCCAAGAAGCTAAGGCGATCATCATTAATCCAGCGGCGTTTACCCATACGTCTGTTGCGATTTTAGATGCACTGAACACCTTCGAGTCTACTGTGGTTGAAGTGCACATCTCCAACGTTCATAAACGTGAGAGCTTCCGCCACCACTCGTACGTTTCATTGCGTGCCGAGGGTGTTATTGCCGGCCTTGGCACCCAAGGTTACGTGGCTGCACTCGACTATGTCGCATCGCTTGATAAGTAATGTTTTGGGCTTTTAATTAAGCCCCAATACAAAAAACCCCAGATGTAGAGACGGAACATCTGGGGTTTTTTTATGGGTTTTTGTAAGCTTTTCAATCAGTTAAGGGTCAATGGCCTCTATCTGACCTGACTCTAGTGCTTTACCAATCGCATCAATCACCGCGAGGTTTTTAAGGCCATCGCGGGCACTCACTTTGGGTTTAGCCTCGCCTTTAATCACATCACAAAAGTGCACAAGCTGGCATGCAAGCGGGTCTTGGCGCTCGACCTCAGCGGTTTTACAGTCAAACTCACTCCACCATGACGGCACCGTATCATTGCCATAGCGTTTAATGCGCATGGTTGGAATCGATAAACTACCGCGCGTACCGGCAATCACATAGCAGTCTTCATCATCATAGCTTGCGTAGCTTGGGTTTTCTTGTGAGGTTTGCTCCCAACTACGGGCACAGGCTGCCGAGTCCGACAAGGCAAAGGAGCCTAGAGCTCCTTCGGCAAAACGAAAGCTCATCACTGCGGTGTCTTCTACTTCAAACTGGCGTTGTGCATTCGAGCTTATCGCCTGCACATGGGTAATCTCACCACAGAGGTAACGCAAGTTGCCGATTTCGTGAATCAAATTAATCAAAATTGGGCCACCGCCTTTTTGGGTGCGCCACAAGGCTTGCTCAAAGTAGTCATCAGGCTTGTAAAACAACGCGCTACCCATCACCGCCACGGGCGTACCAATTTCACCGGTGTCAATTAAGGCCTTCGCACGGGCTAACAGCGGGCTATGAGCACGATGGTGCCCTACCAGCACCTTCGCGCCTTTCGCCTCTACCGCTTCAACTAGGCGCTTTCCTTCCGCCAAGTTATCAGCCACTGGCTTTTCGATCAGCACAGCGACATTGGCCTCAATGCACTCTCGGGCTTGGCTAACATGAAGCTGGTTAGGTGTCGCCAAAATCACACCATCAACACTTTCACGGGCAAGGGCTTCAGACAAATCGCCATAGCAAGGTACGCCCTGCTCATCGGCAAAGGCCTTACCTGCTGGCATAGGGTCCACAATCGCCACCAACTGGCAGCGATCGCTTTGGTTAATCAGTGCAACATGGGTTTTACCGATGAGTCCAGCACCGGCAACAATAAGATTTAGCATCAGTTTCAATCCAAGGTTTGGTTGTTATTTTGTTGATAACACCGAGTATAGAAACTGGCTCTTTATAGATAATTAGCGAATAATTTAAATTAAAATTTACTTATGGTGTTTAATTAATCTAAGACTGCGATTGGAATAACGACGCTAACTGAGCACGTAGCCATTGGTTAGCGGGGTCGTGATGGAAACGCGCATGCCAATGCTGCTTTACCTGAAAACCTTCAACAGGAAGCGGGCACGATGACAAGCTAAGCTCTGCATCCTCAGATAATACCGTTGCTATGTGTCGCGGTACTGTTGCTACCAAATCAGAATGAATAAGCAGACGTGCTAGTCCCAAAAAACTAGGCAGCTTTAACACAACCTGGCGCTCTATCTCGTGCTGCGTAAGCGCTGCTTGGATCAGTTGGCTGCCCGTTCCCGCCACAATAGATACATGTAATGCTTTTTCGTAATCGGCTAATGAGTTTAGCTGTGCGAGGCGCTGGCTATGCAAACACACCCAATCTTGAGCAAATAATGTCTGCTGATAAAACCCTGCGTCTAAGTCAGGAATATAACCTACCGCCAAGTCCACCTCCCCTTGCATCAGTGCGCTCGCAGTATCTGAGTTAATCAACACAGCCTCTAGGCAGACAAAAGGCGCCGCTTTGCGCAGATGTCCTAATATTTTCGGTAACAAGGTCGCATGGCTCGCATCTGTCATTGCCACTGTAAAACGATGCTGGCTTTGCTGCGGGTTAAAGGTGACACGTATGTCATTAAGGCTCGCTAACGATTCCAATGCACTCACCACAAACGGGTGCACTGCTTGCGCCAAAGGTGTGGGTAACATTCCTTTTGGGGCACGGACAAACAGCGGATCATCCATTTTTTTGCGCAATTGCGCTAGCCAAATACTTACCGTGGGTTGGCTTTGATCGAGTCGCTCAGCCGTTGCCGTTACACTTCCGGTTTTTATTAAAGAATCAAAAAGCACCAAATACTTAACGTCTAAATATTGAAGCTGATCTTTCACGGCACAACACCTATATAAAATTTTTCAATACTTATTATGATAATCATAACATAGCCTAAGTATCATCGATTTTTTAAAGTCTTTCCAGTCAAACCAAACATGGGAAGAACAATGAAAATATGCGTATTAGGTGCAGGAGCGCTCGGCTCTACGATTGGGGGCACACTGGCCCATGCAGGCAACGATGTCACGCTCATTAGCCGTGCCGAAGACCACGTCAATGCCATCAACGAAAACGGTCTTACCTTAATTGAGCAAGGTGAAAAAACTACCGTAAAAGCCAAAGCAGCCTTAAGCACCCAAGGGTTAACACCCGTTGACTTGGTTATTTTGCTGGTCAAATCTTTTGATACCCGTGCTGCGGTTGTAGACGCCAAAGAACTGTTTGGCCCCAACACACTCGTTATGTCACTGCAAAATGGCCTCGGACATGAAGAGGTGTTAAGCGAACTGGTGGGCAAAGAAAATGTAATTGCCGGAAAAACTTATGTAGGTGGCGTTCAAGCCGATGCTGGCGTCATTGAATCTGGCGTAAAAGACAAACTGACCGTCATCGGTGAGCTCAGCGGTAACCTGTCTGCACGTACTCAACACGTTGCCGACACCTTTAATGCCGCAGGCTTACGCACCCAAGTAACCGACAACATCATGGGTACCATTTGGGACAAGCTACTCATTAACGTGGCGACAGGTGCTATTTCTTCACTAACTCACCTTACCTATGGCGAGCTTTATAAAATCCCTGAAGTCGAAGCCTGCGCCCTACACGCGGTTGAAGAAGCCATGAGTGTTGCAAAAGCTAACGGTGTGAAACTAACCATCTCCTCAGCCAAAGATGCTTGGGAAATGGCACGCGCGGGTTTGGGCCCAAACTTCAAAACCTCTATGCTGCAAAGCCTTGAACGAAAAACACCGACTGAAATCGACTATATCAATGGTGCGGTTGTGCAGTGGGGACAACGCTCGAACATCCCTACGCCTTATAACGAAACCCTCGTAGCCGCCATCAAAGGCTTACAACATTACACCCTTGCTTCTTCTGCTAACTCTGGAGGTGCGGTATGACGAGCGCATGCGCATACGTAGAGCATGTTGCCATTCGTGTTAAAGACATTCATTGGCACATTCGCTTTTTTAAAGACGTGTTTGGTATGGACGTTCGTGAGGTCGACGGCCCCGTTGATAACCCACGCCAATACTGGACCGTTGGAGGCATTCAGCTCATGGCCACGCCTGATCTAAACGAGGCGCCCACCAATGACCAAGGCTGGCTTGCTCATTTAGGCATCATGGTCACCGACCTTGAAGACTGCTTACGCAAAGCCTACCACTACGAAGTAACAGAACTGCCCCAAGGCTTGAACTGGATCGCCTTGCCTGACGGCCTTGCCCTCGAACTCATTCAAGCATCGCCCAATTCTGTTGAAAAAGTGCTCGCCGTTGACCCACGTGCACCCTACTAAGGAACTTACCATGACAAATACATCTCAAGAACGTTACTGGGGCGACTGTGCCGATGGTGACGTGGGTCTCAGCCCTCTTTACACCGTAACAGAAGAAGCGATTAACACCTATGCCGCCCTCACTGGTGATTACACCCCTGTACATGTGGATGAGGCATATGCGAAAACCACCCCTTTTGGCACCCGTGTAGCTCACGGCCTTTTAGGTTTATCCATTGCCGATGGCCTAAAAACTCAAAGTGACTACCGCTTTGTACCAGGTATGTCTCTCGGGTGGACATGGGATTTTAAGTTACCCATTAAAATCAACGACACCCTTCAAGTTCGCTTTACCGTTACTCAACGTCGCTTATCTAAAAGTCGCCCAGGCTGGGGCATTGTTGTTTTACCGTCTGAGCTGATTAACCAACACGGTGAAGTAGTCCATGTGGGTGAGCATCGCCTGATGATCCCATGCCGTCCAAATCACCAAGGAGGCAGTCATGAATAAGCAGCCAAAGCCGCTCGAAGGTATTCGTGTTATCGACTACAGTCACTTTTTGGCTGGCCCTTACCTGTCTAAGTGCCTCGCCGCCTTGGGAGCCGAAGTAATTAAAGTTGAACGCCCAGGCTCGGGCGATGCTGGGCGCGACCACCCCTACTTTATTAAGGGTGAAAGCGGCTACTTTATGCAGCAAAACATGGGTAAAAAAGGCATATCGGTCAATGTAAAAGACCCTGAGGGCCTGGCCTTTATGCATAAACTCGTGGAAACCGCCGATGTTTTTGTAGAAAACTATCGCCCTGGCGCATTAAATAAACTGGGCTTGGGTTACGACACACTCAAAGAGATTAATCCTAAACTCGTTTACGCTTCTGTCTCGGCTTATGGTCATACTGGCCCCGACTCACATAAGGCTGGGTTTGGTCTAATTGCAGAAGCCAAGTCCGGCATTATGGCCATGGTGGGCCAGCCTGACGAAGCGCCTCCTTTGCTACGTATAGCCTTGGGTGATATGTACACCGGTATTCACGGTGTAGCGAGTGTCTGTGCCGCATTGTTTGCACGAACGACCACAGGGCAAGGTCAACATATTGATATGGCCTTATACGATTGCTTAGTGTCGATGCACGAATATGCCGTTCAGTGCTACACCCTATCGGGCAATAAAGACCTACCTGAGCGCACAGGCCACGACCTACCTACATCAACCCTGTATGGCTCTTTTAGTGCAAGCGATGGTGACCTTGTTATTGCCGCGCAAGTTGACGATGCATGGAAGCGTCTGGCGCAAAAAATTGCTAACGACACGGCGAACCCTCAGTTTGCGCAAGATAGCCGCTTTCACTCTGCGGAAGGACGCAACCAGCATCGTCTTGAAATACTTCCGGTGGTTCGTGCTTGGGTCGCTCCTCAAACTGTGGCCGAGTGTTTAGCGTCACTAGAGGCGATTAATATCCCATGCGCCAAGATTCAAAGCATTGATGAAGTGATTGCTGACCCTCAGATTCAGGCCCGCAATATGATTATTGAACAAGAGCACCCCGTAGTCGGCTCCGTCAAGCTGGTGAATACCCCTTTCCGTTTTTCGGATAGCGACACCACCTTAACCACCCCAGCCCCTACCTTAGGGCAAGATAACGAAAGCATCGCCCGAATGCTGGGTTACAGCGAAACCGAAATCCAGCAACTAACCGAGCGCCAAGTGCTTTTTACGCCTACACAGCCCTAATAAAAAGAGAATGATCCCATGACCGACCGTTATGCCGTGTTTGGCAACCCTTTAAGTCACACCAAGTCGCCGATGATTCATGGCGAATTTGCAAAAGAAACAACACAAGACCTAAGCTACACCGCCATTGAGATTCCACTTGGCCAATTTAACACCGAAATGGATAAATTTCGGAAGGCTGGCGGCGTCGGTGGCAACGTTACAGCACCGTTTAAGCTCGACGCCTTTGCCTATGCCGACGAGCCAACGCAACGGGCAAAACTCGCTGGAGCGGTCAATACGCTCTATTTTCATGATGGAAAAGTATTTGCCGACAATACCGATGGCATTGGATTACTCACCGATATTGAGTCCAACTTAGGGGTAAAGCTTCAAGGTAAACGCGTATTAATACTCGGCGCTGGCGGTGCTACACGAGGTGCCATTTTACCGTTTTTGAACGCTGAACCAAAAAGCATTACCCTAGCCAACCGAACATTGGCTAAAGCCACTGCCATCTACAATGAAGTAAATCAACCCAAAAACCTCGTTTGCTCTAGCTTTGAGGCCCTGCAAGGACAAACCTTTGATGTGGTGATCAACGCCACGTCAGCCAGCCTCAGCAAGCAAATGCCTGACGTACCCCTTGGCGTCTTTGCAAATTGCCAGCTTGCTTATGACTTAGCTTACGGCAAAGGCCTTACCCCCTTCTTAGCCGCCGCTAAAGAACACAGTGCACAAAATATCATTATTGCAGATGGAGTTGGCATGCTAGTTGAGCAAGCCGCTGCGGCTTTTCGTTGGTGGCGAGGTGTTAACCCAAGCACCCAAGGCTTAATTAAGCAACTGACCATTCCGTTAGTCTAACGACTCAACTTTTAATCCTTCGTTTCTAACCTCTGAGCCCCAGTAACGCGTCGCTCAGAGGTTTTTTTAACGCCTTAATATCATTAAACTGCGTGGACCTTTCCGTGAAAAACAGTGATTGCGCCATGCCCGCTTGGAACTTTTTAGACCTCGAAATTATCCTTGCCGTTGAGCGCCATGGCAGTTTTATTGATGCTGCAAACCAGCTCGATATATCACCCGCTTATGTGAGTAAACGCCTAAATGCCTTTGAAAAGAGCCTAGGGGTCACCCTGTTTTTACGAACGACTCGCCAAGTTCAAATAACACCTGAGGGCCGCTCGGCGCTCTATTGGGCGCAACAGCTATTAGACGGGGCTGAAAGCCTAAAACAAGCGGTACAGAGCGCTCAACAAGGCTTAAAAGGCAGCTTGCGTGTGGCCACCAGTCTGCGCCTAGGGCGCAACCATGTCGCCCCTATTTTAGATGCGTTAGGACAAGCTCACCCAGAGCTGGATATTTGGCTGGAGCTTGTGGACCGTCGGATCGACTTAATCAAAGACAACTTTGATGTGGATATTCGTGCCGGCGATGTCACCGAAGCCCACCTTATTTCACACAAGGTATGCACAGCACAACGCTTTTTGTGTGCTGCGCCGAGCTATTTAGCGGCTCATGGCACCCCGCAAGACTTAGCCTCGCTTAGCGAGCATTCGTGTTTGGTGTTTAGGGATAGAGGCCAAGCAGCCAAAGGTTGGCGACTCACAGGCCCAGAAGGCACTGTGACGGTAAAACCTCACGACCACTATGGCTCAAACCACAGTGACGTGGCGAGGCATTGGGCCGAAACCGGACGGGGCATTATTTTATTGTCAGACTGGGATGTGCAAAACAGCCTAGAGCAAGGCAGCTTACAGCGAGTATTGCCCGCCTATGCGCAACGGGCCGATGTTTGGGCTGTAACACGAGCACGTTTAGATACGTCGGTGAAGTTAAAAACCTGCGTAGAGTACTTAATTGATGCTCTACGCAGCGGCCCTTATGCACTGAAAACCAGCTCTCCTTAGCCGTCACCTTCGGCTCAGACAAAGGGCCCAATCAGCGTCATTAAACAACGCTACTATAAACCGCCTACTGACAGTGCAGGCGGTATCCAAGGGTTAAAGCAAGCTTAGAAGTCGAAGAACACCGTTTCGCCCTCACCTTGCACAACCACGTCAAAGCGGTAAGCCTTAGCGTCTTCGTCGTAGTGCGCTAACAAGGTTTCACGACGAGCAGGATGCTCAATCAAAGTGTAAATTGGGCATTTTGCGTTCTTTTCGGCTTCGTCAGCAAAGTACAAACGGGTATGCAGCTGAATGTTGATACCACGGGCAAAAATCGCCAAACCAATGTGTGGTGCCATCGTGCCCAAGGCTGTTTCAACCGAGCCTGGCTTCACTGTGGTAATAGTCCACTCGCCAGTGCCAAAGTCCGTAGCCGTACGGCCAAAGCTATTAAAGTCGTTATTTAGGCTGTAATTGCTTTGATATTCGCCCTTTTCGTTGGCTTGCCACACTTCGATAAAAGCATCTTTAATTAGGTTGCCGTTACCATCCACCACGCGGCCCACCACTTTAATGGTGTTTTCGCCTTCGTTACGCGCCAGCAAGTGATCGATTTCTTGGCTACGCGCTGGGTTGCCCGCAGCTACCGGTAGCATGCCGATGTGAACGTATGGGCCTGCTGTTTGTGAAGGAGACTCTTTCAAATTTGGGTTGTTTACAGATGTCATATTGGCCTCCGCTTATTTGTATTCAAAGTAGGTTTGAAGTGCGCCACGAACCACAATATCAAAGCGGTAAGCTAGGCAGTCCATTGGGTTGCTGCGTTCCATATCTAGGCGACCAATCAGGGTCTGAATCGCCTCTTCATCGTTAATGGTTTTAACGATTGGGCACTGAGCAATCAGTGGGTCACCTTCAAAATACATTTGGGTAATCAAACGGGTCGATACAGACGGACCCATCACAGATACGTGAATGTGGGACGGACGCCATTCGTTCGGGCCATTACGCCATGGGTACGGGCCGGGCTTAATGGTGCGGAAGTGGTAGTAGCCGTTTTCGTCGGTAATACAACGACCAACACCACCAAAATTAGGGTCAAGTGGCGCAATGTAGCTATCGTTTTTATGGCGGTAACGGCCACCCGCGTTGGCTTGCCACATTTCAACCAAGGTGTGAGGTACAGGCTTGCCCAATTCGTCCAAAATGCGGCCGAACATCACAATACGTTCGCCGACTGGGCTGCCGCCGTGGTCAAAGTTACGCAACAAGTCGTTGTCGTAAGGGTCCAATACAAGGTCTTCAAAACCTGGGCCTAGCAGCTCAGAAGCGGTCGGCTGCTGAATTGATACAAGTGCTTGCTTTGGCGAACGTGCAACCGTGGTTTTATAGCCCGGCGTGTAGCCCGCTGGCTGGTGATTGCGATCACGTCGTGTAAAACGAAAATCAGACATATTGAACCTCATCTATCGCAGCAAAGTTTGCCGCTTTCCTTTTGGTTTTTGTTGTAGTCACGGCTAAGACTCTCGGCTTGCCTTAGTCAGTTCGCCTACTATAACCACAATAAAAATAAGGAAAATTGAAACTCTGTAGAGGGGCTATAACCACTGGGTTATGTCATGCCAATATGAGGAGGGGATTCATCATTAGTGAAGTTATACACGGGTTATATCGGTTCGATCACACCTTATCCCACATGTTTACTCACACTAACTCACAAACTTATGCACAAGATAAAAAATCAAAACTAAGCCTGCTTATACACAGCCGATTTTTATTAGGAATTACAGTTGCTTACAGTACTCTCGCAGTACATCACAAAAGAGCACCGCACCTTCGGATAGTGGATAACTTTCGTTAAAACAAACACCAACCGCGCCGTGGGTCTGGCTATCTGGCACCGAAAGAGCGACCGCTTGCTCGCGTTCAAGATAAGGTCGGGCTACGCTAGCCGGAGCTATCCACAAGGCATCGGTTTGATTTAAGTAACCAAACGACATGGCAGGAGACAAAGTTTCTAACCGTTGGTGCGATTGCTGAATATTATGCTGGGCAAAAAGCTGATCAGCATAATGTCTGATAATGGTTTTTTTAGTTGGCAAAACCAGTGGATACTTTTCTAGCGCCTTAAGAGCCCAGCCCGTTTCGGTTACTAATGGGTGTTCATTTCGCACTAGCAGTTGCATCGATTCGGCGTAAAGCTGCTCGAATGCTAAGCCGCGAATTTCATTTGCTTCAGTCAGTCGACCGACCACTAACTCCGCTTCCCCCATACGTAACTGCGATAGTAAGTAATCACTTGGACCAGTGCTTGTGGATACAGTTAGCTGTGGATTTCTGCGATGTACGGCAGCAATCACATCAGGAATCACCGCCGCTTCAACTGTGGACAAGACCCCAATGTGGACACTGGCTTGCGCTTCTTGCACATTGGAAACTGCCGCAATGGCATCTTCCATCGCTTTAAAGCTTGGCCCAGCGTGTTGCATAAACAAGCGCCCAGCGGCGGTTAAAATCACCCCTTTGGGTAAACGCTCAAACAGGCGTGTGGATAAAATATCCTCGAGCTCTTTCAGCGTTTTTGAGACGGTAGGCTGAGTTATACACAAGTCTTGAGCGGCACCAACAAGGCTTCCGTGATTCGCCACCGAGAGAAAACAGCTCACATGTCGAAACTTAATACGTGCATCCATAAATCACCTCGATGGCTAAACTGTGGATAAAGTCGGCTTATCCAACTACGTCACAGTGTAGGTAGCTGGCAAAAAAAAGGCTACCGAAGTAGCCGAAAGGGATGCCAGTAGGGCAACTGAAGAAACTAGCGCTCGGCGCGGGCTTGCATCGCCATGCGAATATGCGCATTGGCTTCGCCGTAGCGGTCATAACCACCAACACGTTGAAGCAGCTCAAAGAACACACCGCTCACTTCTTTGGTGTAAAGGTGGAAGAATTCACCCTTGTCGTCGCGGTCGTACATAATGTTGTGGGCTTTTAGCTTTTCAAGCAGATCGCTATCTAGGCCCAAACGTGCATCTAAATCACGGTAGTAATTTTCTGGGATAGGGAGCTGCAGCTCTTCCGGCACAGCCGTCGCCGCTACAAAAATATCCTCACACGAGAGCGCTAATTGGTGCACACCCGAACCATGTGTTTTGTGGATAAAGCGGTTAGTGGAGGCACCCGATGCGTGAGACATATTGATAGGAATACGAATTTTACCGCTTGGACTCACGGCGGTACGGCTAACCACCAAGCCATACAAATCGTGTAAGTCACGGTTTTCTTCAACTTCAAAACCAAATAGGGATTTGTAGAAGAAAGAGGCCGCTAGAATATCGGTAGGGGCAACGGTTTGGCCGATATGGTCAATGCGGCCTAAGCCAAGTTTATTGCTTTGGCTCGCATCGGTGTTGGCTTCGGCATTGGCACAAAAGTCGACGTCGTAAAAACGCGGGCCATTTTGGTCAACAAAGTACAAAAGGCTGTCGCCAATACCACGAATCGCAGGGATGTTTAGCTCACCTGGGCCTGCTTGGTTTTCAAACTGCGCCGAATTAAAATGCTTAGCACGCTTTAAGACTTGACCAATGTTAGGCGTGGTCATCGCCATGGCACATACCGACACACCGTGTGAGTTAAAGTGCTCGTGTGCTTGGCTTTTAGGCTCTTTATTGAGTACAAGGTTAACGTTGCCTTGGCGCATTAAAGATACGTTTTTAGATTTGTGGTGATGAGTCTCTTCAAAGCCCATCGCCGACAAAAACTCGACTAGGCTATCGCCGCTTTCATCGGCAACGGCAAACTCCACAAACTCAATATCGTCGACACTGGCAGGGCAGGGCGACTGTGGCTCGGTTTGGTCTTCTAACCACTTAAGCGAACGCAAACCATCCACCGCGGTTTCGTAATTGCTCGATGCACGGAATTCGTCGTTAAAGATTTCGTGGGATAGGTAATCGTCAAAACCTTTGTCGCGTAGGCACTGAATAAACTCAACCACAGGCAAGCTACCTTGACCAGGGAAGCAACGGAAGTGGCGACTAAAATAGAGCACTTCCATATCAAGCTTCGGCGCATCGGCCACCTGTACTAGGGCAATTTTGTCGATAGGGATTTCGTCACGTAAAACATCCAATGTGTTGCCGCGAGCAAACATGTGGAAGCTGTCGAGAATAATACCAATATTGCTATGGTCAGCTTGCTTAACGATATCCCATGCATCGTAGTAATCGGCCAAATGGCGCCCCCATGCAAGGGCTTCGTACCCGACACTAAAGCCTTCTTTTTTGGCTAAGTCGCCCAATTCTGCCAAATCTGCAGCGGCACGGGCTTTATCGTTAATAGAATGAGGAGATACGTTACTGCAAATAAGCAGGCGCTTGGTGCCTAGCTCGTGCATTAACTCAAACTTTTTTTGCGCACGGTAAAAATTTTGGCTGCGAAACGGCTCAGGCATGGCCTCAAAGTCGCGGAAAGGCTGCAACGCTAAAATCTCTAAACCAAGATCATCGGTCATGGCTTTTACGTCACGTGCAGTGCCATGAAAACGGGTCAAATCGTCTTCAAAGATCTCAACACCGTCATATCCGGCGCGGGCAATAGCCTTTAACTTGTCTTCTAACGACCCCGAGATAGATACGGTAGCAATCGACGTTTTCATTGAGCCTCTCTTATTTTTACCCAACGCTAGGGCGTAAATAGCCACTAGGTTGTGCCTTTAGGTACAAAAACATAGACATATTCTTTATTCACTCATTAATAGCATTAGCTAAGATGATTTGCTTTAAAGCCTATGTAAAAGATTAAACATTAATCAGCCATTAGGGTAAGAGCCAGTGAAAAAAGCGCAGATTAATATCACGATATTGATATATAATAAGTAAAAAATTGTCTGTTTTATTTTTTAAAGGCATATAAAAGTGTCGAGCTCGGCCGCTTTACCCAGCTCACAACGCTTAAGCTGTGCCGTTACATTGAGGCTCTGTTATGAACATGCTAGACAACCGAATTAAATACCGCCATTTACAATGCTTTTTAGAAGTTGCTCGACAAGGCAGCGTAGGCAGGGCGGCGGATGTTTTAGCATTAACCCAACCGGCGGTATCTAAAAAGCTCAAAGAGCTCGAAGAGATGTTGGGCGTAAGGCTGCTAGAGCGAAACAAAAAAGGCGTATCCCTCACCCAGTTTGGCGAAGTGTTTATTAAATATGCGGGCGCTAGTGTTGCCGCACTGCGCGAAGGCACCGACTCAATCGCTCAAGCGCAAAAGAAAGGCACCGCCCGTATTGTATTGGGCGTACTGCCCACCGTGGCCGCTAGTGTGATGCCAAAAGCCATCCGCCGTTTTCGCCAAGGCGGGATTGAAGTAACGCTCAACCTTGTTTCTGGGCCAAACAGCCTGATGCTTAGTCAGCTGCGAGTAGGGGAGTTAGACCTTGTGGTTGGACGCCTAGCCGAACCAGAGCAAATGTCGGGCCTTACTTTCAGTCACCTTTATTCTGAAAAGGTCGCTTTTGTGGTTCGCAAAAATCATCCGCTACTTAACAAAGGCTCGGTAAACCTTAAAGACATTACCCAATACACCGTGCTTTACCCGCCGTCAGACTCGATTATTGCTCATGCGGTTGAACGTTTTTTGATCGCCAACGGCGTAAGCAGCATAGATGACCGTATCGAAACCATTTCGGACTCTTTTGGTAAAGAGTATGTTCGCCAAAGCGATGCGGTGTGGATTATTTCGCGTGGGGTAGTGGCCCGTGAGATTTTAAACGGCGAGCTAGCCGAGCTCGCCACTGATACCAGCGAAACCCTCGGCCCCGTGGGTTTAACCACCCGTGCCGATATGATTCCGTCTCCGGGCTTACAAATGCTAATGAACGCCATTCGCGATGTTGCAGCCACTGACGACTTAGGCGACTAGTTAAATAGCACTCGCCACCCCATCGATTCTCTATGCTCTACACACTGCGGGTGCAAACACGCCACCCGCTTTTTATGCCTATTCAGCGCTATTGTTTGCCTCCTTATCTTTTGCATTGCACCGACTTAAAAAGCGACTGTTTTTCTGCACATTTTTATTACACACCCCCCCATGGCATGTGCCTTTTTGCATCTGCTTAATCACATCTCCTATCCGCTTTCTAGGCTTTAAAACGCTTTAATATTCCGATTTAGGCATATTAAAACCACAAAGCTTTACTTTACATAACTGTTAAAGTGATAAAAATTAGAACAACAAATAATAACCTCCAAATCCAAGGCACTTATATGCAAACCTTGTCTACCAACGGTGAACACATTCACTTTTTACAAGAAGGGCCGAGCCACCTTCCGGTGATGGTGTTTTCTAACTCTCTCGGCACCGACATGCGTGTTTGGGACCCGTTACTGCCTTTGTTGAAGCACCAGTTTCAGTTTTTGCGCTACGACAAACGTGGCCACGGCTTATCAACAATTTCTGGCGATACCAGCAGTATTCAAGACCATATTGATGACCTCATTAACCTGCTAGACCACCTCGCACTTAAAGAAGTGATTTTGGTTGGCTTGTCGGTAGGTGGCTTGATTTCACAAGGTGTTGCTGCACAACGCCCTGACTTAGTTTCACGTCTTGTGATTTGTGACTCTGCACCGCAGCTTGGCCCACAAGACGGCTGGAACGCACGCATTGAAGCCATTAAGGCCAACGGCCTAGCCTCTATTGGCGATGCAGTAATGGAACGCTGGTTTGCTAAAAGCTTCCGCGAAAGTCGCCCAGCGGAGCTAGCGCTGTGGCAGAACATGTTCGCGCGCACCTACCAAGATGGCTACATCGCATGCTGTACCGCTATTCGCGATGCTGACCTTACCGAAAGCACACGTACTCTCGACTTGCCTGTGTTGTGTGTTGTAGGTGACGAAGACGGTGCAACACCACCAGAGATGGTCGAAAACACCGCCAAATTGATCAAGGGTGCTGAATTCAAAGTGATCGCTAACGCTGGCCACTTGCCTTGTGTAGAGCAGCCAGACGCCCTAGCCAAGCTGATCGTTGAGTTTGTCGCCAAGCACCAAGTTCAAGACACACGTTTCGACACGGGTATGAAAGTACGTCGCTCTGTATTGGGCGATGCTCACGTTAACCGTGCCGAAGCCAATAAAACAAACTTTGACCTGCCATTCCAAACCTTCATTACCGAAGGTGCCTGGGGTTCTGTATGGAGCCGCCCAGGGCTGAGCAAACGCGACCGTAGCCTGATTACCATCGCCTTGCTGGCCTCTCTAAGCCACGACGAAGAACTCGCTATGCACATTCGCGCCACCCTTAACACCGGTGCCAGCGTCAACGAAGTCAAAGAGACATTGCTTCACATTGGTGTGTATGCAGGCGTGCCTGTATCCAACATTGCCATCCGCATTGCGAAAGAAACCTACGCTGGCTTAGGCATCGATATTAACGAGGAACACTCATGAGCAAAATAACAAAGCGCGATTGGGACAGCCACGCTGCCTACATTAGCCCAGAATACAAATCGACCGTTGCCCGCGGCGTGTCTTCTAACCTAGTCGAAATCGACGCAGAGCTAGCTGAGCTGACAGGCCCTGCCTACGGCGAAGAAGTCATTGGTCCATTGGATCACGACTTGACTAAAAACGGTCGTGTTAATGGCGAGCCTATCGGTGAGCGTATTGTGGTGACTGGTCGTGTACTGGACGAGAACGGCAACCCTGTACCCAACACCTTGATTGAAGTGTGGCAAGCCAACGCCGGTGGCCGTTACATCCACCGTGTGGATACTCATGATGCGCCTCTAGACCCTAACTTCCTGGGGTCAGGCCGTTGCTTAACTGACGAAAACTGTTGCTACCGTTTTTACACCATCAAGCCAGGTGCTTACCCATGGGGTAACCACCCAAATGCTTGGCGTCCAAACCACATTCACTTCTCGTTGTTTGGCCCTTGCCTAGCAACGCGCATCGTGACGCAAATGTACTTCCCTGGCGACCCGCTGCTTGACCTAGACCCGATTTACCAATCGGTGCCTGCGGGCGCTCGTGAGCGCATGATCAGCACCTTCTCAATTGATGTAACCGAAGAAAACTTCGCATTAGGTTACGTCTTCGACATCGTTTTACGTGGTAGCAACGCCACACCGGTAGAGGGTTAAGCATGTCATTTAAACAGACTCCATCTCAAACCGTTGGCCCTTACTTCGCCTACGGCCTTACGGCACAACAATACGGCTACAACCACAGCCAAATTGCTAACCACTGCCTCGTAACCGAAAACACCGAAGGCGAGCGTATTCGCCTAGTAGGTCGTGTTTTTGATGCCCAAGGCAAAGCCGTTGACGACGCCGTTATCGAAATTTGGCAAGCCAACGCCCACGGTCGTTTTAACCACAAAAACGACCAACGTGCAGGACGCGAACTCGACCCCGCTTTTAAAGGTTTTGGTCGTGTGGGCACCGGCACAACAGAAGACAACAGCTACCGTTTTGAAACCATTAAACCCGGTGCCATTGATAACGACCAAGCGCCGTTTATCAGCGTAACCGTGTTTATGCGTGGCTTACCTAACCATGCCTACACCCGTGTGTACTTCAGCGATGAAGCCACCAATAGCAACGACAAGGTACTTAACAAAGTACCTGCAGAACGTCGCAAAACATTGGTAGCGCAACGTAAAGAAACCACAACCGGTGTTGAGTATGTGTTCGACATTCACATGCAAGGACCACTCGAAACCGTTTTCTTCGATTTCTAAGTCGCCAGCGCCTTCTGGCCCTTTGCCCCAAGGCGCTTAACTTCTTTGACGCAAGTAATACAGGATCACATCATGGCCAAGTTTCAGTCTCTGAAAGAAGCCGTTGCCGAAAACGTTGCCAACGGCGACGTGATTGCAATGGAAGGTTTTACTCACCTTATTCCTTATGCCGCAGCACACGAAATCATTCGTCAAGAAAAGAAAGACCTGACACTGATTCGCATGACACCCGACCTTATTTACGATCAGTTGATCGGCATGGGCTGTGCGAAAAAAATCGTTTTCTCTTGGGGCGGTAACCCAGGTGTCGGCTCATTGCGCCGTTTGCGTGATGCTTACGAAAAGTCGTACCCACACAAGCTAGAAATTGAAGAGCACAGCCACGCTGCAATGGCTAACGCCTACGAAGCAGGTGCGGCTGGCCTTCCTTGTGCCATTTTCCGTGGTTACTTGGGCGCTCAGTTGTCAGAAGTAAACGACAACATCAAATTTGTTAACTGCCCATTCACTGGGGAGCGTTTGGCTGCTGTGCCATCAATCCAGCCAGATGTGGCCGTGATTCACGCGCAAAAAGCCAACAAAAACGGCGACGTTTACCTTGAAGGTATCGTGGGCGTGCAAAAAGAAGCCATCTTGGCCGCTAAGCGCACCATCGTAACCGTTGAAGAAATCGTTGATAACTTTGACGACGTTCACACCAACGCATGTGTATTGCCTGCGTGGACTGTTAACTCAATTGTTGTGGTAGAGGGTGGTGCTCACCCATCTTACGCAGCGGGTTACTACGACCGTGATAACTCTTTCTACAAAGCATGGGACCCAATCGCTAGCGATCGCGATGCCTTTGCAGCTTGGATGAAAGAAAACGTGCTAGACGTTGGCCCAGAAGTATTTGCTGACCGCGTCGCTGACAAACGTAAGGAGGGTTAAGATGAGCTATACACCTACTGAAATGATGACCATCGCCGCTGCGCGCGCTATTCGCAACGACGACGTATGTTTTGTTGGTATCGGCATGCCTTCGGCTGCTTGTAACCTTGCTCGTTTGACTCACGCGCCAGGCGTTACCCTTATTTACGAATCAGGCACTATTGGTACTAAGCCAGACGTTCTTCCGCTGTCTATCGGTGACGGTGAGCTTTGTGAAACAGCCGCTACAACGGTTTCTGTTCCAGAAATGTTCCGTTACTGGCTACAAGGCGGCCGCATCTCTGTGGGCTTCCTGGGCGCTGCACAGCTAGATAAGTTCGGTAACATCAACACCACGGTTGTGGGTGATGACTACCACAATCCAAAAGTTCGTCTACCAGGCGGCGGTGGTGCTCCTGAAATCGCGACTTCTTGTGGCGAGATCTTCTTGATCATGAAGCAAAGCCAACGTGGTTTTGTTGAAAACATCGACTTTATGACTTCTTTGGGTCACGGCCGTACAGGTAAAGAGCGTGAAGAGCTTGGCGTTAAAACCAAGGGACCTAGCCGCCTAACGACTGATCTATGTATCTTCGAAACAGACCCAGAAACCAAAGAGTTTGTTGTTACCTCTATTCACCCAGGTGTAACACGCGAGCAAATTCAAGAGAACACCGGTTGGACGGTTCGCTTCGCAGACGAAGTGGTAGAAACACCAGCACCAACCGAACTTGAATTGAGCACCCTTCGTGCCGTTAACGAGCGTACTGCGAAAGCACACGCTGGTAAGTAATCCATAGGAGACAGAACCATGGCAGACGCTTACATTTGTGATTACGTTCGTACCCCGATTGGCCGTTTTGGTGGCGCACTTTCGAGTGTTCGCCCAGACGACCTAGGCGCGATTCCGCTAAAAGCCTTGCTTGAGCGTAACCCTAAGCTAGACCCAAAAGCCATTGATGACATCATCTTTGGCTGTGCTAACCAAGCCGGTGAAGACAACCGTAACGTGGCGCGCATGTCGTCATTGCTTGCGGGTTACCCAACCGAAGTAACAGGCACCACTATCAACCGCCTATGTGGTTCGGGTATGGATGCTATTTTGGTTGCTGCACGCGCGATCAAAGCAGGCGAAGCTGATCTGATGATTGCTGGCGGTACAGAAAGCATGTCACGTGCACCTTTCGTAATGCCTAAAGCCACCAGCGCTTTTTCCCGTGCGAATGAAGTACACGACACCACCATCGGCTGGCGCTTTGTGAACCCTAAAATGAAGGCGGAATACGGCGTAGACTCTATGCCAGAAACCGGTGAAAACGTAGCTGAGCAATTTAACATCAGCCGCGAAGACCAAGACGCCTTTGCCGTACGTTCTCAGCAAAAAGCAGCGGCAGCGCTAGAAGCCGGTATTTTTGCTCAAGAAATCGTGCCAGTGGTGGTACCACAGCGCAAAAAAGACCCAATCGTTGTCGACACTGACGAACACCCACGAGCCAACACCACCATGGAAACCTTGGCTAAGCTGCCAACACCTTTCCGTAAAGAAGGTGGTAGCGTGACGGCGGGTAACGCATCGGGCGTTAACGACGGTGCTGCGGCATTGATCATCGCATCAGCTGAGGCAGTAGAAAAATACGGCCTTAAGCCAATCGCTAAGATTCTTGGCGGTGCAACCGCAGGCGTTGAGCCTCGCATCATGGGCTTTGGCCCAGCACCTGCGAGCAAAAAGCTTTGCGCTAAACTCGGTATGAGCATTGAAGAGTTTGACGTGATTGAGCTTAACGAAGCTTTCGCATCACAAGCCCTTGCGACCTTACGTGACCTAGGCTTGCCAGACGACGCAGCTCAAGTTAACCCTAACGGTGGTGCCATCGCACTAGGTCACCCACTGGGTGCGTCGGGCGCGCGTATTACCGGTACAGCGGCACTTGAGCTACAACGTTCGGGTAAAAAGTTTGCCCTAGCAACCATGTGTATTGGTGTTGGCCAAGGTATTGCGATCGCTCTTGAAGCGGTTTAAACCTTTGTTTTAGCACCTGCCAAAAGCCGCTAACCTCGCCCTTGCGCAAAGTTTAGCGGCTTTATTGTTTTTTAAGGGCGCTTATCGCTACCTTTAAAAAACCATTTGATTGAGTTATTAACGATTCGCCATAGGATAATCACCATGCAAGTGAGCCCTTTTGATTCTGCTATTTACGCCTCATTGTTAAGCGACCAAGAAGCTGCGAGCTTGTTGAGTGACCACGCACAAGTTAGCGCCATGCTACAGGTTGAAGGCGCACTGGCATTAGCACAGGGCGAGGTGGGCCTTATTCCTGCCGAATCGGCCAAATCCATTGCCGAAGCGGCAAATAGCCTAACGTTGGCACCACTCGACCTTGCTAAAGGCACCGCCAGTGCTGGCGTGCCTGTACCCGCTTTGGTTGCTGCACTTAAAGCCGCACTGCCAAAAGAGCATGCGCGCTGGGTTCACTTTGGCGCCACCAGCCAAGATATTGTGGATAGCGCACTGGTGCTTAACCTACGCCCGTTGTTACACCTTTTCAAAACACGCATGGTTAAACTGATCGATAGCTTGGCCAGCATTGCAAAAGAACACGGTCAGACCCTTATTGCCGGTCGTACACGTACTCAGCAAGCCGTTCCTATGAGCTTTGGTTACAAGGCTGCTTTGTGGTTCTCACCATTTTTGCGTCACCTAGAGCGTTTAGAACAGGGCGAGCCACGCTGGTTAAAAACGCAGCTATCGGGTGCCGTGGGCACATTAGCTGCCATGGGTGATAAAGCGCCTGACGTTGCTGACGCCTTTGCACGCGAACTATCCCTTAATAACGATGGCAATTGGCACACTCAGCGCGATAGCCTTGTTGAGTTGTCAGGCTGGCTCGCCAACACTACAGGAAGCCTTGGCAAACTCGGCCAAGATTGGCTTTGGTTGTCGCAAACCGAAGTAGGGGAAATTCGCTTTACTAACGGTGGTGGCTCGTCCACCATGCCGCAAAAATGTAACCCAGTTGATGCCGAGGCGATGGTAGCGTTAGCACGACTAAGCGCTTCGCTCGTAGGCCAAATGCACCAAGCCATGCAGCACGAACACGAACGCAGTGGCAGCCAGTGGACACAAGAATGGTTTGTGTTACCGCAACAGTTAATGGCGTTGGCATCGGCGTTAAGCCATGCCCAAGAAGCTATTGACCACATTGTCATCAACCAAGAAAAAATGTTGGCTAACTTAGGATGTTACAACGGTGTTATTTATGCCGAGGCAGCGACCTTTGCCTTGGCGGAGCATATGACCCGCGACGAGGCCAGCGCCATTGTTAAACCGGCTTGCCAAACGGCCATTCACGGCGACGAGCACCTCTTTAACCTAATCGAAAAGCAAACGGGTATTGCCTTGTCGGTGGATCAAATGCGCGACAGTTTGGTATCTGCAGGCGCGACCCACACGGAGTTGACGCGCTTATTAGCTGCGGCCTCAGCCTGTGTAAACGCCGCTCAGTAACCCACCTCGCGACATGCGGTGGCGAGCCTCAATATCGCCACCGCGACGCAACTGATTTACAATGCATCGCTTCGACTACAGTCTTGTAGTGCTTTAATGCAACACACAGAATGTAACACCCAATCAGCCTAGCGCTGAGCTAACTCAACACAGCCAAACTCTCTCCCAAACAACATAGTAGGACACAACGTGGTTTCTATTTTTGCTTCCACTGCACCCATCTTTGTCATCATCGGCTTTGGCTTTTTAATTGTAAAAGCCGGACTTTTACCCCGCGATGCCGTGCCAGTATTGGGCCGCTTTGTCCTGTTTGTCGCCATGCCCTGTATGGTGTTTGGCACCCTCGTTAAAATGGACCTGCGCGAGATATTTAACCCGCACTATTTTGGCGTCTACGCCCTCGGTTCACTTGCGGCCTTTGTTTTAATCTACTTGCTGGCGCGCTTTGTCCTTGGGCGTAATAAAACCCTTACGCCGCTGCTGGCTTTGGGTTCTTCTGCCTCTAACAGTGTGTTTTTTGGCTACCCCGTGTTGTTGCAACTATTCGACCCTGCACCTACCGAAGCCTTTACCATGGCGCTTATGGTCGAAAACCTTGTGATGTTTCCACTCGCTTTTATTTTGTTGGAGCTAAGCCAGCGCGAAGAAAGCGACAAGCCAGTTAACTTTTTGCAAATGATCGGCGGCGTTGCCAAACGCGTCAGTGGTAACCCCGTATTGTTTGCGATTATCGCCGGTGTATTTGCCAGCCTTATTGACCTGCAACTGCCCGATATGATCGATCGCAGCCTTAGCATGGTCGGTGCCGCCACTGCACCAGTAGCCTTGATTGTGATTGGTGGTTCTTTAGTAGGCGCTGGCGTTCATAGCAGCTATACTGACATCAGCTTAGTGAGCGCCGCCAAGCTCCTTATTCATCCCCTAATGGTGTTTATTGCGGCCCTGCTAATCCCAGGCTTGTCTGCCGAGCTAATTTTAGCTGCGATGGTCTTTGCCGCCATGCCAATGATCAGCATTCTGCCCATCATTGCAACGGCCTACCGCTACAACCAAGCCTGTGCCAGTATCGTCCTTGTGGCCACACTGGCAGCCTTTGTGTCTATTCCCGTTATTCTTGCCGCCGTTAGCGGCCAGTTGGGCCTAGCTTAAGCCTAAAGCGATTGGGCCGAGCGGCCCTTACGTTTGCCTCCCGAAGGAGGGCGCCCTGTGCTCGAAACTATTTTAAACACCACACTGCCTGTCTTTATTTTGATTGGTGCGGGTTACTGCGCGGTGCGCTTTAACTTTGTCGCGCAAGACGGGGCCGTTGCCATCGGCCGATACGTACTCTACTTTGCCTTGCCCGCGATGATTTACACCACCATTACCAAGCTCGAATTTACCGAGGTGTTTAGTGGTCATTTTTTTGTTGCTTACGCCGGTGGCTCGCTGATTTCTCTCGCCCTTGCATGGGCTTTAGCGCACAAGGTGCTCAAGCAAGATTTGTCCCTCAGTAGTATCAAAACCCTTGGTAGCGGCATCTCAAACAGTGTCTTTTTTGGCTACCCCGTGATGCTGCAAATTTTTGGTGATGCGCCTGCAGTCGCCGTTGCCACTGCACTGATCTCTGAGAACCTTATTCTGTTTCCGGTGGCGCTCACGTTAATTGAATACGCCATCGCCAAAGAATCGGGCGAAGCCTCGTTGCTGGCCATTTGGAAGAAGGTGGGCATGCGAGTGGTGAAAAACCCATTAGTGCTCGCCATTTCGGCCAGCCTTGTCGCCTCGGCTACTCACTTCACCTTGCCAGAGGTAGTAGAAAAGTCATTTGTGATGCTCGCCGCCTCGTCTGCCCCAGTGGCGCTCTTTTCCATTGGCGCAGCACTGGTGGGTACACAACTAAAAGGCAGCTTGGTGGACCTATCAAGCCTTGTCACTTGTAAGCTTATCATCCACCCATTGCTCGTGCTGGGCATGGTGTTTTTGCTGCCCGACTTTGACCCAACCTTACAAATGGCGGCGGTTGTACTCGCGGCGATGCCAATGATGAGTGTGTATCCAATTATTGGCGGTGGTTATGGTTACGGTAAGTTATGTGCCAGTGCGCTGCTGGCGACAACACTGGCTTCCTTTGTCACCATTTCGGCCATTGTGGTGCTCATAAACTAAAGAATGCTAATACGGCAGCCGCCTCGTTACTGCCGTAAAACTCTCCATGCTCACAGGCTTGTGCGACGCACAAAAAAGGTGAGCCTTTCTCACGTTTTTATGGCTATACTAGGGGCTAAATTTTTTAACCCACCAGCCATACGACGTTTTTTATGCCTGCATTTACGCCACGCCGTTTACCGTTTTTTTTACTCATTTGTGCCATCACCTACCTTAGCATTGCACCCGCGCCTGAAATGCCCGGCCCAACTCTGTCAGATAAAGTGCTGCACATTATCGCCTACGCCGGTATCGCATTTTGGGGTTACTTTGGTTTTCCTAAGGGCGGCATCAAGCTGGCGCTATTTATTGTAGGCTGGAGCATTTTAATTGAGTTTATGCAGTGGCTAACACCCACGCGTATGCTTGAGGTACTGGATATGGTGGCCAACACCATCGGGGTATTTGTGGGGTGGGGGAGTTACACGCTCGCAGCCGCGATTAAGCGCCGCTTTATACAAAAATAGCTGTTACCTTAGCTCCAAAACGGATCCTTCTCCCAGTCTAGCTGTAACCCCATAGGGCGAAGGTCAACCTCAGGAAAGTATGCAAAAAGCTCTACTAGCCGCTTACTCCAACTAGCATGTGGCGCTAACCGCTTCATAAAAAACTGCATGATCGCCAATAATACTCCCACTCGCGTATGCAGCTTATCGTTGCGAAGGTATACAGGCCAACTGAGATTTGAGTCTTTAGGGTGAGCGGGTTTAATACCAAGCTCTCGATTCCATAAACGGCTATGATGGGCACATACGTTTCGAATTGCCGTCAAAGCATGCAGCCATGATATTAAGAGCGGCATATTAACACCCAACTGTTTAGCTATGGTTTTCTTGTCAAGGTCGCGCTGAAGGCCTTTATATAAATGACTTAATTCTCCAAAAGTGAGCTCTTCAATCATTGCCCAGCTTGGCATTAAAGGCGGCTCTTCATATGTCATTTGATAGTGTCTCGCATAGCTTTCTTGCATGCGAGACTGCTTAATCAGATTTTTTGCTGTCGCGTCTAAGCCCTTAATCTTATCCACACGACTGCACTCCTTTCGGTAATCCTTAGCCGCTCTCTCTTGCTTGTTCTCTATGTTTTGAATGAGGCGATCATAGTCGTAACTTCGACTAAACAGCGTTCGCTCAAGATACCAATGCGCTCCGTACTTAGGCCCCATGTAATTACAAATATGAGCCCTCACACCCACTTCAATACGCTCAATAGCATCCATTACTAAGAGGCGTAATCGACGATCGAAGTCATAGAGGCGACTTAAAGACAGGAACCGAGCTCCATCCCTAAATTGGTGGTCCGCACTCGGTACTTGGAAGGGGCGCATATAAGGAGTAAGTCGAAAAAAGCTGACAGCTTGAAGAAAGCTCAAAGCCCGCTCAGGGTCTTGAACAGTTAAGCCTCTGTCAATCAGTAAACGAAGCTGATCCTCAGCAGTAATAGCAGGTTTATCAAATCGCTGCATTTATCCTCCCTGAACAAAATGCCGCAAAAACAAAAAACCCGCACGATTTGAGCATAGTTGTCATCAACCATAGGCTTGGCGGGTATATTCAAAGTAATGATAGGTAAGCCAACTTCACCTGTAAAGGTGATAAGTAGACGTTTACACCTAATTTTATCGAGACTAAGACCTAACTATTATCTAAGCAAGATGCGAAGCGAGCAGCCGTATCTTCCATAAAGCCAATGTACGTTTGGCCGCCTTGGCTGGCGAGTGGGTCGACGGTCACAACGTTTACGCCCGTGCCACGAGCCACGGCGTTAACCACTTTCGGGCTAAACTGAGGCTCGGTAAATAGGCAGCTCACACCGTTGCTAAGTTGTTCACGTACTTCAATCAGCTTACGCGCACCCGGTGGTACCTCTGGCGAGAGTGTGAAGTAGCCTTTTTGGTTCAAACCATAATGGTTAACAAAGTGTCCCCATGCATCGTGGAATACGTAAAAACCAGCATCTTTATGTGGCGCTAGCTTCGCTTTGATAGTGCTATCCAAGGCGATAATGTTTTGACGGAAGTTGGCTAGATTGGCATTTACTTCGGCAGCTGAAGCAGGTTGAGCCGCTGTTAGCTTTTGTGCAACTTTCTCTGCAACCTCAAGCGCAGCAAGCGGGTCTAACCAAATATGCGGGTCTACGCCACCGTGGTCATGATGATGGTTATCGTCGTGACCAGCATGTTCTTCATGTTCGTCGTGGTGTTCATCATGCTCGTCATGTGACTCATGCTCATCATGGTGAGCATCATGACCTTCATGTGATTCGTGCTCGTCGTGGTGATCATCATGGCCGTCATGTGATTCGTGCTCGTCGTGGTGATCATCATGGCCGTCATGTGATTCGTGCTCGTCGCGGTGTTCATCATGGTCTTTATCAACATGAACGAGCTCAAGGGACTTTTCAGGGTGACGGCTCACCACTTTAGCTAAAAACGCCTCTAGTTCAGGGCCTAGCCACACAACGGCTTGTGCTTCATCTAGCTTACGCAGGTCCGATGGCTTTAATGAATAGGTGTGCGGCGAACCGCCCGCAGGCACGAGCGTATGTACTTCCATACCCTGAGGTACAACTTCTTGAACAATTAATCGCAATGGCTCAATAGACACCACTAAGCTAGTAGGCTGAGAAGCATTAGCTAGGGTATTAGAGGCCATTAATACGGACGCAGATGCCGTGGCAGCCCACGCGGTACGTAATAAAAAAGAAGGTGAAGTGTTCATCAGGTAGGTTTCTCGGAGAAGCTATCAAAGTCAAAGGTCATACATGAGGGCCTGTAAACTTGGTGCCCGCACAATCTTGTTATAATATAACATCACTAGCGACTAACGTAAATGCTGCCGCTTACCTCTCGCGTTATGGCACAATCACTCATAGGCCTAACAACTAAAGGAGTACCGCACCATGTTAGTAAACAACCGTCGCTCAATATCTACTGGCTTTTTAGCACTGTTGGCTACCTCAGCTTTGCTAACCAACAAGGTGTGGGCAAACGATGCGATGGCACACTCGCATCATCACTCCAGCAGTCATAGCAGTTATCAAACAACACCGCTGACTGAAGCTGGGCAGTCTATTTTTGCGACGGTGTCCGAGGTTGTAGCCGCTTTAGAAGCCAATCCAAATACAGACTGGTCGAAGGTGAATATCCCTGCTCTTTATCAACACCTGATTGATATGAAGCACGTCGCCGAAAATGTTATAATATTGCGAGAAAGCAAGACCAAGCACGGTATTAGCGTGGTGCTAGAGGTGACTGAGCGACGCACACGCGAAGCGCTCGAGCGCGTTCTGCCTGCCCACGCCAACCAGCTCAAAGAAAGTATGGGTTGGCATATGCAGGTTCAGCGCCAAGGCAAAAAAGAAGTTCATATTCAGGTGAACGCTCATAACGAAGCCGACCGAGTAAAAATACAGGCACTGGGTTATATGGGTGTTATGGCGTATGGCAATCACCATCAACCACATCATTGGTTAATGGCGACAGGCCAAGCGCCCCATTAATCGTTAACTATTAACAGTTTAAGGCCAAATTATGCCAACTCACGAGCATCCTGCAGTTGCCTTTGAGGCACATCACGATCACACCCATTGTGTAAGCAGCGCAATGGCAAAGGCGCAGGCTATTTGTAAAGAAAAGGGGCTGCGCTTAACCGCTATTCGTGAGTTGGTGCTTAAACTGATTTGGACAAGCCATAAACCTATGGTGGCCTACGACCTATTACCCGAACTTGCTAAAGCGGGCTTTAACTCGGCACCACCTACGGTGTATCGCGCCCTCGACTTTTTGCAAGAACATGGCTTGGTACACCGCATTGCTCGCCTGAATGCTTACATTGGCTGTCAGCACCCACATAATCATCAGCATGTGTTCTTTTTGATTTGTAACCAATGTGGCCATGTGCAAGAAGCTGACCCCACAGCGCCTGCCGATTTGCTGACCGACTGTGCCGCTGGCCTAGGCTTTAAAGCACAAGAGCAAACCATTGAAGTGCTGGGTACCTGCCCAAGCTGTCTTGCGAGCGCAACCTAAGCGATGAAAGGCGCTTTGCACACTGCCCTGACCAACCCACCTGAGCTTTGACCCTTTTTTATGTCACACGACCATGCACCTCACGCCAATAGCGAGCCGCTTATTTCTCTTGAGCAGGTAAACCACTACTTTGGTGATCGCCACGTTTTACAAAACATCAGCTTTTCGCTAAATAGCGGCTCAATTACCACGCTTATTGGCCCAAATGGCGCGGGCAAAACAACCTTAGTTAAGGTGGTTTTAGGCTTAATAAAAGCAAAAGAAGGCAAAGTTAGTCGTAAAAAAGGGCTTAAAATCGGCTATATGCCACAAAAGCTCAATATCGACCAAACCTTTCCATTAACGGTTGAACGTTTTTTAAAAACAGCGAAAAGCGTGAGTAACTCAGACTTAACCGACGCACTAAAGTCTGTGAAGTCTGAATCTTTGCTCAAGCAGTCGATTCATCACCTTTCGGGTGGTGAAATGCAGCGGGTACTATTAGCTCGCGCACTGCTGCAAAAACCCGATTTATTAGTTTTAGACGAGCCCGTGCAAGGCGTTGATATTAACGGCCAAATTGAGCTGTACCGATTAATCGCAAATATTCGCGACAGCCATGGCTGCGGTGTCTTTATGATCAGCCACGACCTGCACCTTGTTATGGCATCCACCGACGAGGTGATTTGTATGAATCGCCATATTTGCTGCTCTGGCCACCCAGAGGCCGTGCAAACAGACCCTTCGTTTACGGCCCTATTTGGCGAACAAAAGAGCCCTCAGCTTGCTCTCTACAATCACCACCATAACCACCAGCACACCGCTCACGGTGATATTGTGAAAGGCTGTAAGCATGATTGAGTTTCTATTACTGACCTTACTAGGTGGTGTTGGCATCGCCCTAGTCGCAGGCCCTCTGGGTGCCTTTGTCGTGTGGCGACGTATGGCCTATTTTGGCGATACCTTGGCCCATTCGGCCCTGCTAGGGGTTTCACTGGGCTTTTTGTTTGATGTAAATGCAGAGCTAGCCGTCGTGGTGAGCTGTGTTGCTTTAGCCCTGTTATTGGTGGCACTACAAAAGCAACGACTGGTGGCGACCGATACTCTGCTGGGTATTATTGCCCACGGCAGCTTGTCGTTAGGCTTGGTTACGGTTGCCTTAATCGACAATATTCGCATCGACCTCATGGCCTACTTGCTGGGCGATTTGCTCGCCATTAATGCCCAAGATGTATACTGGATTTACGGCGGTGGTGCAGCCATTTTGGCGGTGATCTATTTACTTTGGCGTCCACTGCTGGCGATCACCATTAACGAAGACCTCGCCCAAGTTGAAGGTGTACCCGTTGGTGCGGTGCGCTTAGCCTTGATGCTACTGATTGCCATGGTCATTGCCGTAGCAATGAAGATTGTAGGGATTCTTTTAATCACCTCGTTACTGATCATTCCTGCCGCAGCGGCACGACGCTTAGCCACAACGCCCGAGCAAATGGCCATCGGCGCGTCGCTGCTTGGCGCGCTTTCCGTTACTTTGGGCATTGTGATGTCGGCCTACCTCGATACGCCTGCTGGGCCATCGGTGGTTGTGGTTGCCTTAGGGATCTTTGTGACGATTTTTTCTGTATCGGTGCTAGTGCAGCCACAGCGAAGCTAACCCACTCATCACTAAGCCGATACACCCACTGACCGAAGGCATATTCCTGTGCCTCACACGAGGTTTTTATGTCGTCGCTTTGGTTTGATAAACCTACTCATCAACGCGTATGGGCCCTTGCATGGCCGATGATTCTGTCTAACCTGTCGGTTCCGCTGTTAGGCTTGGTTGATACCGCGGTGATTGGCCACCTTCCCAGTAGCCATTACCTAGCCGCCGTGGCTGCTGGCTCGGTGTTTTTTACCACCTTGTATTGGGCTTTTGGCTTTTTGCGCATGGGTACTACGGGCATGGTGTCACAAGCCGTGGGCCGTGAAGATAACGGTCAAAACCGCTTTTTACTCGCCCAATCGCTGATTTTAGCTGCGTTTATTGGTGGCTTTATTTGGCTAGTCAGCGGCCCACTGATTCATTGGGGTTTGCCATTACTCGCCAGCCAAGAGAGCATTGGCGAAGAAGCCTTTCGTTATGCCGAAATTCGCATCTATGGCGCACCCGCCGTGCTGTGTAACTATGCGTTGCTTGGTTGGTTTTTAGGCAACCAAAACAGCCGTATTCCTTTACTGCTTTTACTGTCGAGTAATCTGCTAAACATGTTGCTCGATGTCATCGCCGTTTATGGCCTCAATATGACCAGCGACGGTGTCGCCCTTGCCAGTGTCATCGCCGAATATGGCAGCTGTGCGTTAGGTTTGACCCTTGCTTGGCGACTACAAAAACAACTCAAGCAAACAACACCCAGTCAGCAAGCAGCGCCACAATGGCAGCTACTCGCTAAGCTCAGTGGTTATGTGCACCTGATATCGGTTAACCGCTATTTGTTTATACGCACCTTGGCGATCCTTTTTTCAATTGCCTTTTTTACCCGCCAGGGCAGCTTACAAGGGCCAGATATGATGGCAGCAAACGCCGTACTGCTTAACTTTTTACTGCTCATTTCTAACGGCTTAGACGGTTTTGCGCATGCCACTGAGGCACTGTCGGGCAAAGCTTACGGCAGTAAAAAGCAGCGTGACTTTTATCAGGTGATTGCCGCGAGCTTGCTTTGGTCACTGGCCACTGCACTTTTGTTAAGCGGTATTTTCTTAGTGGCAGGCGAGTGGATTATTGCCGGTTTAACAGGCATCGACACCGTGAGAACGCTTGCCAATGAATACCTTATTTGGGTGATTTTTTTGCCGCTCGTGGGTGTTTGGAGCTTTTTAATCGATGGTATTTTTGTAGGTACGACTCAGGCCAAAGCCATGCAAAACACCATGCTGTTTTCGGTGTTTTTGGTGTTTTTACCCTTATGGTGGTTCACTCAAGGGTTAGGGAACCAAGGCTTATGGCTTGCGTTTATCGCCATGTTTGTTAGCCGAGGGCTAACGGGGTTATGGGTGTTTTGGCGCTTATGCCAAACCGATGGAGGTTACTATGTTCACTTTGCACAAGGGCGTTCTCAACCGTAAGACCAAACCACTGTTGAGCTTCGGTGTCGTCGCCTTGGGTTTAACTCAGGCCCCTATGGCAAATGCCGTACCTATAGATAAGCTCACCGTTCCCGATGGCTATCGTGTAAGCGTGGCCGCCGAAGTCAACAACCCACGACAGCTCGCCGTCGCCTCGCCCTACCACCTCTTTGTTGGCAGTCGCCATGCCGGTGTAGTGACAGCTTTGTTAGACACTAACCAAGACGGCACCTTTGACCGCCGCTTTACACTGGCACGTAACCTCACCATGCCTAGCGGTATCGCTCTCTGGCAAAACGATTTATATATCGCCGCCACAGGCACTATTTATCGTGTTAAAAACGCCACCCAAGCCCACCAGCAAAACACACCGCCTGTACTTGAGGTGGTTTATCGCGACTTACCCAATGCACGCCATCACGGCTGGAAGTACACAGGAATACAGCAACAAGCCGACGGTAGCCTCAGCTTTGTAACTAATGTGGGCGCCCCCTGTAACCTGTGCTTTTCGTCAGATGAACGCTTTGCCAGCCTAATGCGGTTTAGCCTTAATCCAGACAGCGGCGAGCTATCACAGCCCAAGGTGATCGCCCATGGCGTGCGCAACAGCGTGGGTTTTGACTGGCACCCAACAACGGGCAACCTTTGGTTTACCGATAACGGGCGCGACATGATGGGGGACGATATCCCCGATGATGAGCTAAATGAGCTAAAAAAAGATGGCCAACACTTTGGTTACCCCTTTGTTCACGGTAAGGGTGTTAACGAGCCAAGCGCTGATATCCAAGGCTATCGCAGCCAAGTCAGCCAAACCTTTACGCCGCCCAGCCACGGCTTTGGCGCACACCGTGCTCCGTTAGGCATGCACTTTTACCAAGGTGATCGCTTCCCTGATGCAGCACAACATCCTTTGTTTGTGGCCCTACACGGCTCATGGAATCGCAGCAGTAAAGTAGGCTACAAGGTAGTTAAACTGGTGCCAAACGGTAGCGAAAACGGCCAAGTTCGCTGGCAACAAAGCGACTTTGTAACAGGCTGGTTAGAAGGGGAAAACGCATGGGGTCGCCCGGCCGATATAAGCCATGATGGCCAAGGCGGGCTACTGATTGCCGACGACTATGGCGGCGTGATTTATCGCGTGAGTTACGAAGGCAAAAAGTAAAACACAAATAAACAGGGTAGTGAGCACAAACGCCCCAAACTACCCTTGGTGTTTATCTCAAGCAAAGGCCTGATCAGTGGTCTTTGCGCTTTAAACCTGGGTTAGGCACAAAGTTAAGTGCCTGCGCTTGGGTTTGTTTAGCCGGTGCTTGGCGAGGTTGGTTAACACGCGTTTCTAGCTCTTGCGGCGCATCGGGTTGACCATCAAGGCGCATGCTGTCGGCAAAGTCACAACGCACACATTCGCGGTGCTCACGCTCATCATCACGATACATTTTAAGGGTATCTTGTTCGCCACAGCGAGGGCAGGTGGCACCGGCAATAAAGCGTTTAATGATGGTCATGGTCTCTCTCGATTGGTTAGCACGTTAGCTTTGTCTTTATTACGTAGCCAAGGCAACTTTCGCTCACTTTTGTTTCAAGGTTCGCCACAACTTTATCGTTTAGGGCTTAAAGCTTTAAGCTCGACGACTTTGTGGCGAATGGCTGCACGTTCTAAATAAAAACGCGGCTATTTTACCCGAAAAGCAGGTAAAAAGCCGCGCTTGTTTTAGTCGTATAAAGGCAAGTGAGGTGGTTTAGATACCGCTGTGACGAAGCAATGCATCGACGCTTGGCTCACGGCCCATAAAGTCGACAAACAGCTCCATCGCTTCCTTCGAGCCACCTTGTGACAAGATGCAATCGAGATACTTTTTGCCGGTTTCTTCGTTAAAAATGCCGTCTTCTTCAAACTTCGAGAAGGCATCGGCCGACAGAACTTCAGCCCACTTGTAGCTGTAATAACCCGCCGCATAGCCGCCTGCAAAAATATGCGTAAAGCCATGCTGGAAGCGGTTAAAGCTTGGTGGCGTCATCACCGCCACTTCACTACGCACTTTATCAAGTACCGCTTGCACGTCGGTTTTACCCGCTTGGTATTCTTGGTGAAGAATAAAGTCGAATAACGAAAACTCAAGCTGACGTACCATCATCATGCCCGACTGGAAGTTTTTAGCCGCCAGCATTTTATCGAGCAAGTCTTTAGGTAGGGTTTCACCTGTTTCGTAATGACCCGAGATCAACGCCAGTGCTTCTGGCTCCCAGCACCAGTTTTCTAGGAACTGGCTCGGTAGCTCAACCGCATCCCATGCAACGCCATTAATACCGCTGACATCGGCAT
Source organism: Pontibacterium sp. (assembly GCA_049603715.1). Taxonomy (GTDB): domain Bacteria; phylum Pseudomonadota; class Gammaproteobacteria; order Pseudomonadales; family Balneatricaceae; genus Pontibacterium. Next base: position 89,892 of record JBMYSW010000003.1, read on the forward strand.
AGTCGATGCGAGTGAGCATATGGTGAATACCGTGACCAAACTCGTGGAATAAGGTGGTCACTTCGTTGTGAGTCAGTAGGGCAGGGGTATCGCCTACGGGGCCGTTAAAGTTACATACAAGGTAGGCCACGGGCAGCTGAACCGCGCCGTCGTCAAGCACACGGCGACCTTGGTAGTCGTCCATCCAAGCACCGCCGCGCTTTTTCTCTCGAGCATAAGGGTCAAGGTAGAAGTGAGCGATCACTTCGCCTTCACGGGCGATTTCAAAAAGCTGGGCGTCTTTGTGCCACGTATCAAACTCAGCCACTTGCTGAATATCGATGTTAAACAGGCGCTTGGCCACTTCAAACAAGCCGTTCAACACCTTTGGCATAGGGAAGTAAGGACGTAACACTTCTTGCGAAATATCGTACTTTTCTTGCTTGAGTTGCTCTGAGTAGTAACCCACATCCCAAGAGGCCAACGCACCTTCAAAGCCCTTGCTCTCGGCAAAGGCTTGTAGTTCTTGCATGTCTTGCTTGGCACCCGGCAAGCTCTTTTCACCTAAGTCGCGCAAAAAGCCCACCACTTGGTCGCCATTTTCGGCCATTTTGGTGGCCAGTGAGTATTCGCCGTAGTTTTCGAAACCTAGTAACGTCGCCAGCTCTTGGCGCAACGTTAGAATATCGTTCATCACTTGGGTGTTATCAAACTCGCCGGCATTTGGGCCTTGCTCAGAGGCACGGGTCGCATAAGCGGTGTACACCTCTTCGCGCAATTCACGGTTGTGCGCATACGTCAGAACTGGGTAGTAAGAAGGGAAATCGAGGGTGATTAACCAACCTTCGAGTGACTTAGCCTGTGCCGCTTGCGCCGCCGCATCTAGCGCGCTTTGTGGCAAACCGTCTAACTCGCTGACATCGGTAATGTGCTTTGTCCACGCACCGGTAGCGTCCAACACGTTTTCAGAAAACTTAGTAGTTAGCTCGCTGAGTGATTGACTAATTTCGCCAAAGCGCTTTTGCTGCTCGGCTGGCAAGGCAATACCCGATAGGGTGAAACCTTGCATGATATTGTGGATAACACGCTTTTGGGCGCTATCTAATGCTTCGTAAGCATCGCTGCTTTCAAAGGCTTTATAGCGCTGGTACAAACCTTGGTGTTGACCCATTTCAGTCCAGTAAGCAGACAACAGTGGAAGACATGCATTGTAAGCATCGCGCAGCTCGTCAGTATTCACCACCGAGTTAAGGTGCGAAACCGGCGACCACAGCTTAGACAGGTCATCGCCTAGGGTCTCAAGCGGCATGGCGAAGTTTTCCCAGGTTGGCGCTTCTGTCATCGCAACCAACGCATCGACTTTTTTGCGGTTATCGTCCAAACACGCGGTCAGCGCCTCAACCAGACCACTTGGGTCAATTTGGCTAAACTTAGGAAGGTAAGATGGGGCAGGGCGAGTCGTTGCTTCAATGCTCATGGTCTACTCTCAGAATCAGATCCGTTACCAACAGACATCCCGTGACGTGGCACAGGGGTATACAAAAACTTAATTTATGTCTGCCTATTTAACATTACAATGGGGCTAATACAGGGGATTTTCAATCTTCTTTTCGCTTATCGAGCTCACAAATAACTCGCAAACCACTAGCAAACCACTAGCAAATAAAAGGGAACACTATGGCCTTACGTCGTTTTAACTCTATTTACCCCACCCTTGGCGAAAAAACATGGGTCGATGAAAGCGCTGTGGTCATTGGCGATGTCGAAATTGGCGCCGACAGCTCTGTTTGGCCTTTAACGGTGATTCGTGGCGACATGCACCGCATTCGTATTGGCGAACGCACCAGTATTCAAGATGGGTCTATTTTGCACATTACTCACGCAGGGCCGTTCAACCCAGACGGTTACCCATTGCATATTGGTGATGATGTAACGGTCGGCCATCAGGCCATGTTGCATGGTTGCACTATTGGCAGCCGTATCCTTATTGGTATGGGCAGTACCGTAATGGACGGTGCGATTATTGAGGATGAAGTGATTTTAGGCGCAGGCAGCCTAGTACCACCGGGCAAAACCCTAAAAAGTGGCTTTATGTATGTGGGCCGACCGGCCAAAGAGATTCGCCCACTCACCGAAAAAGAGCTTAGCTTTTTTAAATACACCGCGGGTAACTACGTCAAACTTAAAGACCAGTACCTCGCCGAAGAAGCCGACGCCTAGTTACTACCCACACACCCAACGAGGCACATCTTGCCTCGTTGCCTGCGCAAACTGCCAACAAAGCCCAATAACGCGGGACGCGTGCCATACTTTCTGACTACTTTCTGCCTCTTTCCTGACATCGCGCAAACAAAAACACGAACCATAATTGTTTGTAGTTGATAATCGTTTTTATTTGCAATACGATAATGACCCTATATTCTGTGTTGAATAACCCCTAACGTCACAAGGAATTTACAGGTCATGCCGTTTACTAAGTCTATTTTTGCGATTGCCGTCAGCACCGCTATGCTTGCTGGCTGTGTAACCACATCAGAAACTGCACCACAAACTGCCACTGTTTCTAAAGCTGCGATCATTGATACTTACTCTGATATCGCACAAGCAACTTACGAAGACTCTTTAGTGTCGGCTAAAACGCTGCAAGCAGCTGTTAATGCTCTACTAGCAGCGCCTTCAGAAGCCACTCTAGCCAACGCACGCGAAGCTTGGTTGGCTGCTCGTGTTCCTTACCAACAGTCTGAAGCTTACCGTTTTGGTAACGCTATCGTTGACGACTGGGAAGGCAAAGTAAACGCATGGCCACTAGATGAAGGCCTAATCGACTACGTTGCTGGCGAGTACGGCGAAGATTCTGACGAAAACCCATTCTACACAGCTAACATTATTGCTAACTCTGCCCCTGTTATTGGCGGCACCATGGTTGATGCGCGTGTTATCAACAAGCAATTGCTTGGCGAAGTTCTACATGAAGCAGGCGAAGTTGAATCAAACGTGGCAACTGGCTACCACGCGATTGAGTTTTTGCTATGGGGCCAAGACCTTAACGGCAACAACCCAGGTGCGGGTAACCGTCCAGCCACTGACTTTAGCCTAAGCAACTGTACTGGCGGCAACTGTGACCGTCGTCGTGACTACCTATCAGCAGCGACTGAGCTATTGATTGACGACCTAGCCGACATGACCTCTTACTGGGGCAAAAACGGTGCGGCACGTATGGAGCTAGCAGCAAAAGACGGTGAAACAGCCATCGCGACTATCCTAACTGGCATGGGTAGCCTTGCTTACGGTGAGCTTGCAGGCGAGCGTACTAAGCTTGGCTTGATGCTGCATGATCCAGAAGAAGAGCACGATTGCTTCTCAGACAACACTCACAACTCGCACTACTACGATGCGAAAGGCATTAAAAACGTATACCTAGGCGAATACACTCGCATCGACGGTTCTGTGATTAAAGGCCCAAGCCTATCGGCATTGGTTGCACAAGCATCACCTGCCCTAGACGCAGAAATGCGCGGCAAGCTAGAAGCAACTGAAGTTGCAATGCAAGCCATGGTTGACGCAGCTGAGCAAGGTAACACCTTCGACGTATTGATTGGTGCCGGCAACGTAAAAGGCAACCAGCTAGTACAAAACGCGGTTGATGCCTTGGTTGACGAAACTGACAGCATCGAAGCGATTATTGCTGAGCTAAACCTAGACTACATTGAGCTTGAAGGCTCTGACAGCCTAGACAACCCATCTGCGGTTGAGCTGTAACAAGTCACTATCAACCTTTTGTTGGTAAACTAGTGAAAGATAGCTGCCGTAAGGTAGCTATCTTTTTTCGTTTTAGCCCTTTGCTATTATGCTTGCTGTACGAGATACCCCCTTGTTCAAACCCACGACGCTTTTACTCACAGCCACCTTGTCACTGTCTTTAGTTGCCCATGCAGCCGCAAACAACGCAACGCAGGACGAGCCCGGCAGCTTACGCTTGGGCTACACCCAGCCTTACAGCAAGCTAAAAGGCGCAGATAAGCTTAACTTTCGCTTAGGCCAAGCGATTTTTGAAAAGATTTGGGTTTCGTCACCGTCTTCTACCACCGCAAGTGATGGCCTAGGGCCGTATTTTAACGCCCGAGCGTGTGTCCAGTGCCACCCGCGAAATGGCCGCGCACGAGCCGCATGGGGCGATTTTGGTACACCTTTAGCCGCAACCTTTGGCACCGTATTTCACTTAAGTGAACAAAGCGGGCAGAGCCATACGCAAGCACACCCTGTGTATGGCAACCAGCTACAAAGCGCCTCAGTCGCCAGCCTTCCGATTGAGGCCAAAGCGACCGTGCAATACACCCCTCGCATCGTCACCTTGGCAGACCAAACTCAAGTTGAGTTAAGAGTACCCAGCTATACCTTTAGTGAGTTTAGCCAAGGCGCGTTTAACGCCGATACCCGCTTTTCACCTCGTTTAGCACCCGCCATTTATGGCTTAGGGGTGTTAAGCAATATTAGTGACGATGATATTCGCAACGCCGAAGACCCAAACGACCACAATAACGACGGTATTTCTGGCCGCATCAACTGGGTCACAGACCGTCACACCGGCCAACCTGCCATTGGCCGTTTTGGCCTAAAAGCAAACCACCCAAGCGTGGCCCAGCAAAATGCCGTGGCACTTCACAACGACATTGGCTTATCGAACCCGATGTTTACTGATGCTGCGGGCGACTGCAGTCCTGCTCAGCCACTGTGTAAAGACCCTCGCTTTAGCGGAGCCACAGCGCCGCACAACTTAGAAGTCCCGCACGAGCTAACCGAGGTCCTCGACTACTATACTTTGCACCTCAAAGCGCCATTAGCTCGCAACAAACAAAGCCCAGCAGTAGAGCAGGGTAAAAAAGTTTTTTATGATATTGGCTGTCAACAGTGCCACCGCAGCGATTACCCATCGCTTAACACCCTTGACCCACGACGTGTAGGCGCCACTGAGCCCTACACCGACTTATTGCTTCACGATATGGGCCCAGCGCTTGCCGACCAGCGCAAAGACCACCTCGCCACAGGGCAAGAGTGGCGAACTCCCGCGCTTTGGGGCATCGGCCTTACGGAACGCGTGTTGGGATACCAAAATTACTTACACGACGGCCGTGCCCGTACCCTGCTAGAAGCGGTTTTATGGCACGGGGGTGAGGCCAGCCGCCACCAGCAAGCGGTTATTGAACTTACAACCGAACAACGCAACGCTCTTATTTCCTTTTTGGAGTCACTGTAAATGCGCGCATTTTCTTTATCACTGGCCACAGTCATCACCATGGCTAGCTCAACCTTTGCACTTGCTGCACCCAACAGCGAACAAATGCAGGCCATTATTCTCGCCAGTGCCGATCAGCACTTTGCTCCTCGCTATCAAGCATTAGCTGAAACCAGCGCCACCTTAGCAAGCAAGGTGGCAGCCACCTGTAACGATCCCGGTCAACTGGACGAAGCAAAAACCGCTTACCATCAGGCCATGGACGCATGGCAAGGTATTCAGCATATGCAGGTGGGTCCAGTCACAACCCTAATGCGTAACTTCAGCATGCAGTACTGGCCCGACACCAAAAACCAAGGCTCGCGCCACTTAGGTAAGCTGCTGGCATCTAACGACCCTAGCCAAATCAGTCAAGACGCCCTCGCACATGCCAGCATTGCCGTAAAAGGTTTTCCGGCCATGGAGCGTTTGTTATTTTCAGACAAGGAACTCACCGGCTTTCGCTGTGACACCGCCGCTGCAATTAGCCAATACATCGCCACTCAAGCTAAAGACATTACCCTTGAGTGGCCCGACTTTCGCGATAACGGCCTCGCTACGGCTGCCGATGTAAACGACTACTATGACGAGCAGCTAGAAGCCTTTGTAGACGTCATGAAGGCCTTAGTTGAGCCTGTAGAAGCCCTGCGTGATCAAAAATTACTGCGACCACTGGGCGCGTCGATTGAAAAAGCAGCGCCACGCCGCGCCGAGTCTTGGCGTAGTGAGCGCTCACTTAAAAATTTAAAGCTTAACTTGCAAGCCCTTTCTGAGCTTTACAATGGCTTAAACGCCGAACACACCTTATCAAGCCTTTTGGTGGCGTCGGGTCATGGCGAGATAGACCAGCAAATCGTGCAAGCCTTTGCACAAATTGACCAGCACCTCGCCAACATGCCAGAGGCTATGGCACCCTTACTCACATCACCAGAAGGCTATCAAAACCTTGTGGCGGTTGCTGATGAGGTTAAGGTGCTTAACTATGCCTTGAACGATGCCATGGACGCATTAGAGATCCAACTTGGCTTTAACAGCCGCGACGGAGACTAATCATGCAACGTCGTGATGCTCTTAAATCACTTTTAGGTTTAGGCGTTGGTATGGCGAGCCTCAGTGCGACGGGTATTAGTCCCTTAGCGATGGCTCAAGCCTCCCCAACGGCAATCACTGACCTTAGTGAGCACCAACCCTTGCTTGCCTCGGCAATGACCTCCAAAACCGGTGAGCATTCGTTAACCTTGGTTAACGCCGACGGTAGTTTAGGGTTACAAGCCACATTGCCGACACGTGCCCACCATGTGGCCAAGCACCCAATCCATCCGCAAGTTGCCGTGGTTGCGCGACGCCCCGGCACCTTTGTGCAGGTTTATAACTACGAGACACAGGCGCTTATTGCAGATATTCATGCCCAGCCTGAGCATCATTTTTTTGGCCATGGTATCTACAGCCCAAGCGGTGAGTTGCTTTACGTCACCGAAAACAACCTCAAGACGGACCAAAGTGCTTTAGCCGTCTACGAGACTCAAACCTACTCTCGTGTAAATACATTCCCTACCCGAGGTATAGGCGCACATGAGCTCGTGTGGGCGGGGGATGGGGTGATTGCCGTCGCTAACGGCGGTATTTTAACGCGCCCCGAACAAGGCCGAAAAAAGCTCAATCTCGACACCATGCAGCCGTCACTGACTTACCTTGATGCACAAAGTGGCCAGGTGCTGGAACAAGTTTTTTTACCCGAGCATTTACACAAGCTCAGTATTCGCCATATTGCCTATTCGCCAAAGCACGGTGTAGTGATTGGCATGCAATATCAGGGCGACATGACCGATGCAGTGCCGCTTGTGGCGATACATCAGCGCGGCAAAGGCATTGAGTTTATGGATGTGATGCAAGGGGCCTATTTAAACTTTCGCCAATACTGCGGCAGTGTCAGGGTCGACACCTCAGGGGAAATCGCTGCAATTTCGTCACCAGTAGGCGGCATTGTTAGCTTTTGGCGATTAGCCGACCGCCAACTCCTAGCCGTCAAAAAAGCACGAGACGGCTGTGGCTTATGTGCCACACAACAGGCAGGGGAGTTTTTGGTGACCAGCGGCAGTGGCTGGGTAAAGCGCTTTAGAGCGCCTGAGTTTAAGGCCGAACGCACCTTTGCCGGTAGTCGCTTCGACAAATGGGATAACCACCTGATGTGGCTTGCCTAAGCGAGCCCCAAGCCTTGGTATGCCCGGCGGCTTAGCTTTCTAGCTCTGCCGCCGCGCTACGGCTCTCTTTTAGCCAGCTCAGCACCGTCACTTCATCCATAGGCCCAGCAAAAAGGTCACCTTGCTGGAAAATACAGCCCGAAGCCTTTAACCACTGGCTTTGAGGCTCGCTTTCAACACCCACGGCTACAGTCTCAAATTGCAAACAATTGGCCGCAGCCAACAAGGCCGCCATGCCACCTGTACCTTGGTGATGCTCGGTCACACCGGCCACCAGCGACCGATCGAGCTTCATACCGTCAATATCTAGTGCAGCAAGGGCATAGAGCGAGGCGTGTTCTGCGCCGTATGCATCCATCACCACAGAAACGCCAGACGAGCGAATTTGCTCTAGAATGTGCTTCAGCTCGTTCCAATGGGGTAATAGGTAACCTTCGGGAATCTCTAGCTTAATTTGCCCAGGGGCGACTTTTACATCCACCAAAAACTGCAGAATTTGGCTAAAGCTATCATTCTCAATCAGCTCGTGGCCGTTGAGATTAAGCGAGATAGGCAAAGGCCCGTATCCACCGGCTTGAATTCGATTAAAACAGCTACTCGCTGCTTTAAGGGCCCATGTAAACAACTCGACCGACAGGCCCGCTGCCCGTGCCACCGACATGAACTCAGCAGCGCCCAGCAAACCCAAAACAGGGTGCTGCCAACGTACCATGGCTTCTAACTCAACGACTTCTTGCGACTCCACATTGAGCACAGGCTGATAGTGCATCACCAACTGGTCGTCGGCTAAGGCATCCTTCAAAGACTGAGCTAACGGCCACAAACGTTGCCAACGCTGGTTCAAGCTTTGGTTATAAAAATAAAACTGGCTGCTTTCGGCTCGGTTGGCATGGTTGACTGCGCTTTGCGCTGCCGCAAGTAAAGCGGGCGCTGTCATCGCATCTTCACCTAAGCGGGCGATACCAATGGCTGCAAACAGCATATCTGGGTGGGCGAGAGGCATGTTTTCGTGCAGAGTTTGAATCACCTTACAGGCCACACGTGCGAGCTGATCTGAGTGCTCATATTCGTCAATCACCAAAGCAAACTCTTGGTCATTGATGCGCGCCAAATAGTCGTTTTGACGAATACAACGCAAAATGACACCAGCAATATGGGCCATACTGGCGTCTTCGTAACCCGCGCTATGACCAAAGGGCCGCACACAAATCATTAGCAGACCAAGGGTGCGGGCACGTCGCTCACACAGGGCCACACTGCGCCCCAGGTGAGACTCAAGTAACTTACTATTTGGTAGACCCGTAACAGAGTCAAAGCCGCCCCAGGTTTTATGGCTGGCCTGAACACCTGTTACGGCGCTCATATCGGAGAAGATGCACAGCAGCCTAAACGGCATACCTTCGTCGTCATGCAGCTTGGTAATGGCTAACCACTGGGGGTATAGCTCGCCATTTTTGCGCTTGTTCCAAATCTCGCCTTGCCAGCTGCCCGATTCCAACACAGCATCGCTGATGTGCTGATAAAACTCGTCGCTGTGACGACCCGAACGCAAAAGGGAAGCACTTTTACCAAAGCAGTCTTCGTGGCTATAGCCTGTGGATGCGGTAAAAGCAGCATTAATGTCGAGAATCACACCGCCAGCATCCAGTAACATAATGCTTTCGCTGGCCTGCGACATAACGTCATTTGTCAACACATTGGCGGCATTTGAGGGCTGATGCTGTAACCAAGGCACTAACAAACTAGCCAGCCACTGAGCGGTTTCTAGCTGCTTGCCTTGCCAAGGGTTTGGGCTACCTTGTTCGCCGCACATTAAAACCCCAATGCGGCTACCACCAAAATAGATGGGCAAGCAATGTAAGCCCTCAATGTCCCAAGCCGTTAGCCATACCCGCAAGCCTTGATGGTCTTCGTTGATATGGCAAAAGGTATAATCGAGCTGGCCTTCGTCGAGGTCAAAATGGTCAAACAAGGCATGTGGATAAGGCAAACTTAGGCCGACTTCGTTAGGGCTAAGGGACTTTAAGCGTAGGTCATCAGCGCCATTTTGAGGCTGATAGAGGGCCAACTTGTCCACAGCCAACAGCTCGGCGGCTTGCGCAAGCAAACCGTCGAGGTTTTGTCGGCCTTGGGGATTTTGCTGGGCACGTATAAGGCGTGCCAGCGTTGACGATGGTTGAGACTGAGACATCTGATTCCTTCCTGATGTATGCGCTTTCGCGCATACACTAAGCCTTAAGCTTAGCTAATTCTCGCAAACGCATCAGTACCTTGTGGTTGATACTGCGCTGCGTAAAGCTGCCGTCGGATTTTCGTACACCAGCTTTGCGGCCCATCAAAATTTCGAGGGCCTGATCGACGGTAGCCACGGCATAAACATGAAACTGCCCAGCTTCCACCGCATCCACCACTTCGGGCTTCAGCATGAGGTTTCGGACATTGGCTTTAGGTATTAAAACACCTTGCTTACCCGTGAGGCCACGGTACTGACACAAATCGAAAAAACCCTCTACTTTTTCATTAACACCACCAATGGCCTGCACTTCGCCATACTGATTTATGGAGCCAGTAGTAGCATATTGCTGCAAAATAGGGATATGGGTAAGTGCCGAAATAAGCGTACAAATCTCGGCGAGAGAGGCGCTGTCGCCATCCACATAGCCATAAGACTGCTCTAAGGCGATGTTGGCGCTCAAAGCCATGGCAAAGTCTTGTGCGTATTGATGGCCCAAGTAGCCCGATAAAATCATCACACCCTTAGAGTGAATCGCTTGGCCGAGTGCCACCTCGCGTTCAATATCAACAATGCCACGGGTACCCGGAAATACCGTCGCGGTAATACGCGCTGTTGTGCCAAAGGACACATCGCCCACTTGCAGTACCGTAAGGCCGTTGGCTTTACCCACCGCACTGCCATCACTGTCGATCAGTACCGTTTCGTTTACGATACTTTCGTGAATTTTCTCAGACAATCGCGACGTACGACGTTGCTTTGCATCCAGCGCCGCATTAACGTGGCTGGCATCAATAAACTCGCCGGCCGCTTTAACACGATGGAAATTAGCCTCACAAAGCAAGTCTACCAGCTCACCGATATGAGCCGATAGCAAGCTTTGATCTTGGGCCAAACGGGAGCTGTGTTCAACCAAGCGCGCCACCGCAGAGCGGGTAAGATGACCAAGGCCCTCTTCTTGCGCCAAGGTAGCCATTAGGCGTGCATAGTCGTTAATGGCACGTGGGGTGCGTTTTACGTCTTCGTCAAAATCCACCACCACACGAAACATCTTTTCAAAGTCGTGGTCGAGGTCTTGGAGTAAGTAGTAGATATCACGACTACCCACCAGCACCACTTTAACTTTAAGCGGGATCGGCTCTGGATTCAGGGTAATAGTGCTCACCCCTGAATATTCGCTGGCAGGGTTTTCGATGCGAATTTCATGCGACTTAAGTGCTCGCTTAAGTGCTGCGTAAACAAACGGCTGCTCTAGCAGCTTTTCAGCTTCGAGCACCAAGTAACCGCCGTTGGCACGGTGTAAAGCACCGGAGCGAATTAGCTGGTAGTTGGTGGAAAATGCGCCCATTTCGGCACTGTATTCAACACGGCCAAATAGGTTTTCGTAGGTAGGGTGCGCTTCGTGTACAACCGGTGCACCTTGCGTCTCAATGTTGTTTACAAGCAGGTTTACGCCATAGCTTTCTTCCACAATGGCACGACGCATCGCGTCACTTTTAGCCTCGCTTTGGCGCTCATCACCTAAAAGTTCGTCGAGGTTTTTTACCATCGCTTGCTCAAGCTTTTCGAGGTATTCGGCAACGCCGTCTACATCGCTAAAGGCCTCTTTAAGCGGCGCGAGCAAAGGGGTAATCGTGGCTTTTGCCGTTTCTTGGTCAAGCTCACGTAGCTCTTCTGTGGCTTCTCGACGCCATGTTGGTAGTTCGGTCAGTGCATCGTTTAGTAACTCTTCAAGCTCTGCAATGGCGTTCGAAAAGGCCTCACGGGCTTCTTCCGTCAGCTGCGAAAACGCCGCTTCATCCATTGCTTGGCCATCTTTGACCGGAGTAAAACCAACATTGCCACCATCACGATACACAGCGATGCTGTATTCACGCGCTTGACGCTCTACCTTCTCAATTGCCTTTTCGTATTGGCGATTAAATTCCCATTCTATTTTGCCTTTTTGGCGCTGGTAGCTTGGGTTTTCAAAGGCGGCGGGCAACTCGGTAAGAATCGACTCAAGTAGGCTGTTCACCCCTTTTCTAAAAGCGTCGGCACGACCGGGAGGGAAGGGTAGCGCTTTGGGGTAACGACGGTCATCTAAGTTATTGAGGTAGACCCAGTCACTCGGGCTATCGGCGGTTTGCGCGCTGGTGCGTAAACTTTCCATGGCAAACGAGAAGCGACCGGTATGAGGGTTGCCCATGACAAAGAGGTTGTAGCCTGGGCGTATCATTCCAACGCCAAACTCCATGGCCTCAAGGGCGCGATGTTGGCCAAAAAACCCTTTGTAGGTTTCTAGCTCTTGTGTGGTTTCAAAGGTAAGTTGTGAGTGCTCACATACGCGGTAAAGCGCTTGAGAGGTTAGCTGACAAGATTGATCCATTCTTTACTCCCGCTAAAACCTGCACGGCGCTTACGCTGAAAGGGCAGCTATAACGGCGGCCCTGCCAAGCTGCAGGGCCTATAAACAACAGCCACACCGTGAGTTAAACCACTATAGAAGATTGCTGCTCTTATAAATCAATTACTTAAACAGCATAAACCTAATTTAGGTGCGCGGCTAGCTTTTCTCTAACTCAGCTCGTAACTGTTGATGCACACTTGCTGTGCTAGGGCGAACGTCGCGCCAAACGTAAAAGGCCTCAGCGGCTTGTTCTACCAGCATGCCTAAGCCATCAATCGCCTTGTAAGCGCCTTGCGCAAGGGCCCATTCTGAAAAGGCCGTTAGCTCAGCACCGTACATCATGTCGTAGCACCAAGTGCTCGCACCCACACATTCACTCGGAACCGGTGGCACATCGTTCGCTAAGCTTGCTGAAGTACCATTAATAATGACATCAAACTCGCCTTTTAGGTCTTCAAAACGACATGCATTGATATTGCCAAACTCGGCCATTAATTCGGCCAGCAACTCTGCTTTGGCAACGGTGCGGTTTGCCACGGTCACACTGGATGGGTTTTGCGCCAAAATAGGCTGTAAAACGCCACGTACAGCGCCCCCTGCGCCCAATACCAACACTCGCTTTCCTTCAAGGCTGCAGCCCGCGTTTACCGTTAAGTCGGTTACCAAGCCTGCGCCGTCGGTGTTATCTCCCCAAACTTCGCCGGTTTCGGGATGAATGAATAGGGTGTTTACCGCGCCCGCGCACAAGGCGCGCTGAGTATGGCCTTTGGCAAAGGCGTAGGCATTTTCTTTAAACGGCACGGTGACATTTGCACCTTGGCCGCCGTTACCAAAAAAGGCAGAGATGCTGTCATCAAAACCATCGAGTGGGGCAAGCAAGTGCTCGTAACTGATGTCTTGCTTGGACACACGGGCAAATTCGGCGTGAATAGACGGCGACTTTGAATGAGCGATTGGGTTGCCAACCACAACGTATTTATCGGTCATGAGGCTAACCAGTCCTTATCAATTAAAAAGTCAGTGTAGAGCTTGGCTTCTTCGGTGCCTTCTTCAGGGGCCCAGTCATAGCTCCAGCGCACCTCTGGCGGCAGAGACATTAAAATCGACTCGGTGCGACCGCCCGACTGCAAACCAAAGAGGGTGCCTCGGTCAAACACAAGGTTAAACTCCACATAGCGGCCACGGCGGTGCAGCTGGAAGTCGCGCTGACGCTCGCCAAACGGCGTGTCTTTGCGCTTTTCAACGATAGGAGTGTAAGCCGGCAGGTAGGCATTACCCACGGCTTGCATGATTTCAAAGCTCTTTTCAAATCCCGGCCCGTTAAGATCATCAAAGAACAAGCCGCCGATGCCACGCGGCTCATCGCGGTGCTTAAGGTAAAAGTAACGATCACACCAAGCTTTGTAGTCGTCGTAAAGGTTACCATCAATGGGGGCGAGGGCGTCTTTAGCCACTTGGTGCCAATGTACGCAGTCTTCTTCGTTGCCATAGTAGGGGGTAAGGTCAAAACCACCGCCAAACCACCATACAGGCTCAGCCCCTTCTTTTTGCGCGATAAAAAAGCGTACATTAGCGTGCGAGGTAGGAACGTAAGGATTTTGGGGGTGCATCACCAAAGATACGCCCATGGCCTCAAACGTACGACCAGCTAGCTCTGGACGCGCAGCGGTTGCCGAAGGAGGCAGTTTATCGCCAAACACATGTGAAAAGTTAACGCCGCCTTTTTCAAAGATTGCGCCTTTGGTAATCACGCGGCTTCGACCGCCACCGCCTTCTGCACGGTCCCAAGTGTCTTCTTCAAATTCGGCTTGGCCATCCAATGCCGCAAGTTGTTCTGTGATTCTGTCTTGCAGGCCTAATAAATAGGCCTTTACCGTTTCAACACTGGGTTGGCTCATATCGTCTCTCATGCTTGGATTAACTTCACGGGGCTCACACCCTGCGACCACATGCTCACACTGTACCACATGGGGGTAAGTTTCTTTATAGGCCATTACGGCTAACGTTTGGCCTTACATCGCAACGCCTGCAGTCAGCTCAGCGGCTTATACATTGCTAGCGTAATGTTTTATTTGTTTGGATATCACGAATGGTTGTGGGCTTATCCAAGCCACCCAAAGGGCCGTCCAGCACGTAACCCAAACCCTCTGGGAAGTAATCGTGCACTTGAGCTGCACTCATCGCTGGCGGGGCGCCCGCAGGGTTGGCTGAGGTGGATACCAAAGGGCCAAACGCAGTACACAACGCCTGTACCAGCGGGTGATCACTGACACGCACTGCAACACCCGCATGTTGGCCTTTAATCCAAGTGGGTACCCAGTCATTTGGGTCAGGTAAGATCCACGTATTGGGGCCGGGCCAAGTCGCTGCCAATTGTGCTTTCTGCTCGTCGGAGAGCGGGGCAACGAGGGGCTGAACTTGCCCAATATCGGCGGCAACAATAATGACGCCTTTTTCAAGCGGTCGCTGCTTTAACGCCAACAGGGCTTTAAATGCGTCGTGATTTAACGGGTCACAACCCACGCCCCACACAGCTTCGGTAGGGTAGGCCACCACTTGACCACTTTTGAGGGCCGCCAAAGCAGCATCCATTGGCGATACAGCCATAAAAACCTCGTGTAAAACGTTGAATAGTTCAGGGAGCCTTGGTGCTATTAAGCCACCCAAGGTCTATGTGGAGCTTACCCTAAACCCACGCCCGTTAAGAGGCAAGTTTGATGCGGCTCATTCGAAACTCATTCAAAGGCTAGTTTGAGCCGTTTATGCCCGATAAATACTATCGCCTCGCTGGCTCACCAAACCTTCTAGCTCCAACTCCGAGATAGCAACGCTAAGGTCTTGGCTAGATAAACCCAGTTCGCGACTGAGTTGCTCACCGGAGGTGGGCTCGTCGGTTAATAAGGCAAGCACTTGGTGCGCAGTGCTGGATACATCAATATCCTTCGCTTCAGATACATTACAAGCGCAATGTAAACTTTCTACAGGTCTTTCCATCATTGGCATCACTTCAGTAATGATATCCATAGGCGTAGTCACCAACAGTGCGCCTTGGCGCAACAGCTGTAGGTTACCAGCCGAGTTGGCGTTATCTAAACCACAGGGCAGGGCAAACACTTCTCGGCCTTGGTTTAATGTGTGTTGCGCGGTCGTCAGCGAGCCACTTTTTAAACCGGCCTCCACCACCAATGTGCCCAAACTAAGGCCACTGATTATTCGGTTGCGACGAGGAAACAAATGAGGAATCGGTGGTGTACCCAACGGGCTCTCGGTAACGATCGCACCACCAAAGGCCACGATTTCTTCGGCAAGCCCTTGATGCCGACGCGGGTAAATTTGGTCAGCCCCTGTGGCTAACACCGCCACCGTAGGCCCAGCTGCATCTAACGCGCCTTGATGCGCGCAAGCATCAATCCCTAATGCAAGCCCAGAAGTGACCACAATACCTGCTTCGCTTAAGCCTTTAGCGAACTGGCGCGCGTGCCTTTGGCCCGATAGGCTGGCATTTCGACTACCGATTACAGCTACTTGAGTACGTGATAACGCCGCGATACTGCCCACAACAAAAAGTACCGCGGGCGCATCGTTAATCTGAGCCAACGAGGAGGGGTAGTCTTCGTCGCCAAACGCAATCACATGGTGGTCGGCGCTTTGTGATAACCAGTGTTCAGTTTCGTTAATTCGCTGCCACAAGGCACCTTGTTGCTGCTGAAACGCCATCACCTGTTGCTGTGCTTTGGCCGACAAACCCATCGCCTCCAAAGCCGCCTGAGGTTGGGCTAGCAGTTGTCGCGGAGTGATACCTGCAGAGATAAAGGTTTGTAAGTGCGTTGGCCCTAGTCGATCTACGCCACTGGCAGCAAGCCAATAGGCCCACGAAGGTAGAGCAGGGAGTTCGATGCACACAGGCGCGAGGGCGAAGCCCAGTTGTGAGGGTAAGTTGTTCATAAACGTCCTTGTTGAGTTAAAAAGCAAGCGACCGTTCCGCTGGTCGCCTGACATGCGTTCGCTAGGTGATATGTGTGCCCTAAGGCGCTTTCACTTGGTCACCGCTAGAAACTACATTCGTACTGCTGAGGATTAGCGCGTACGACACCTTTTCAAAGGTTTTAAAGACCATAGCAATACCTGACCGCTCGGCAGGCAAGGTCACCACTTCTTCAGTAATCGGGTCGACTACGGCCTCGCCTTTACGATGAATCGCAAACACGTCGCCTTCTTGAATATCTTGATTAGTACCCAAGTTCACGGCAATTACATTGTACTGACCGCCGTCACGAACACCGCCTAAGACCGACAGCACCACACCTTGGGTGTCTTCTGCCACCGCCTTGGGATAAAACACAGAGCGAATATCTTGCGACTCCAGCGGCAATACACGGTCTTGCGTTCGCAGCTCTTGGTATGAGCGATTTACATTAAGGCTCAATATATCGCTTTCTTTGGCCACCAAAGTGACATCGGCGATTTTGGTAAGCTCATAGCCTAATAGCTCATTGGTTGTAGGGTCGCGATAATCGCCTGTTGCGCGAAAAACTTGCTGCTTAAGCTCTTGGTCAAGCAGCTCGCCACGGGCATACACACGGTCGCCGGCACCGGCGATAATACGACGATCTTTGCTCGCCAAGATGTACGGGGCTTCGAGGTAGCTTTGCTCAGACATTACGCGGTTATCTTCTAAAAAGGCGAGAATGTCCTTAAGTCGAATCATTGGAATAGCGCGTGCCAACGGCTCAGCCTTGAGGCTAGGGCCCAGCTTGCGCATGGCGCGTTTAACCTTGAGCTGAGGTTTGCCATCCACCCAGACCAAATAAATCACATCGCCTGGGTAAATTAGGTGCGGGTTATGTATTTGGCTATTAAAGCCCCAAAGCTCTGGCCAGCGCCAAGGGGTGTCCAAAAACATCGCAGAAATATCCCAAAGGGTGTCGCCTTTCACCACAACATATTCGTTCGGGCGATCGTCTTTTAGCTTAAGCACATCACCTGCCCAAGACAGGCTTGGACTCCATGCCACGGTCAAAAGAGCACCCGCAGCCAATACACGGCGCAGTGGCTTTGTACGTATACTTAGGCGACGCATCGCTTGGGCAAAATAGGATGTATCTGGGCTGAGCTTCATTTGCTGTCCTTCGCCGCAAGGGGCTCTCGTGTGACTAAAATTAGACGAAAACACTCTTTTTACAGCCCAGCGCATCGCTGCAAGCTAGGCTAGGGGTTTTAATGCACCATTTACGCCAGTCATTGCACACATCATGGCGAATGTGAGCCTTTAGGCATCACTTTTGGCGTGTGCATAGCGATTAGCCAATATTAACCCGTGATAAAGGATACATTAAGGCATTGTGTAGGTATAATAGCCCAATCGATCACAGGGTTTTGCAATTATTTAGCCTCGAGGCTCGCTCTTTTTGGCTCTTTTTGGCGATTTTCGTGTTTTGGTTAAGCCAGCGCAGGCCTAACCCCTCTAACACCCCGCCAACTCATTGGGCGCATGCTGCCCACGTGCACCCTTGCTGCTAATGTATTTCCCGAATAGGGCCGTCCCTTAAACGCTTGCTTCGCTTGCCTAGTATAGGGTCAGCCACTCAATTTTGTATGTACTGGGCATGCCCAGATAATCAGCTGATAGACACATGGCATTACTAAATATTCTAGAGTTTCCAGATACGCGCTTGCGTACCGTAGCGACACCGGTTGAAGAAGTAACCGACGAGATTCGCACCATTATCGACGACATGTTTGAAACCATGTACGACGCACCGGGCATTGGCCTTGCCGCTACCCAGGTGAACATTCACAAACGCATCGTGGTAATGGACTTGTCGGAAGACCACAGCGAACCGATGGTCTTCATCAACCCTGAGTTTGAAATTCTAGACGAAGAGCCACACACCTACCAAGAAGGCTGCCTTTCGGTGCCGGGCTTTTACGAAGAAGTGGTTCGTCCACAAAAGGTGATGATTCGCGCCCTTGATCGCGACGGTAACGCCTTTGAGCTTGAAGCTAATGAGCTGCTCGCGGTGTGCATCCAACACGAAATTGATCACCTTAATGGCAAGCTCTTTGTTGATCACATTTCATCGCTTAAGCGAACACGCATTCGTAAAAAGCTAGAAAAGCAACATCGCCAAAAAGCGTAACGCTCATCCCCGATTGGTATAAACAGGCTTAGGTTTCTAAGCCTGTTTTTTGTTTTAAGGACTTGCACATTATGTCGAGCGCACTTCGCATCTTATTTGCTGGTACACCTGACTTTGCGGCGACCAGCCTTGCCGCACTTTTAAACACCGAACATCAAGTAGTGGGGGTTTACACCCAACCCGACCGCCCTTCGGGCCGTGGCCGCAAACTGACACCTAGCCCTGTTAAAGCATTAGCACTGGAGCACGGCATTGAAGTTATGCAACCCACTTCACTAAAAGACAGCGATGCGCAAGCCGTATTGGCCGCCTTTAACGCCGACATTATGGTTGTTGTTGCTTACGGATTATTGTTGCCAAAGGCCGTACTCGATACGCCACGTTTGGGCTGTATCAATATTCACGGCTCACTGTTACCTCGTTGGCGAGGTGCTGCACCGATTCATCGTGCAGTGTTAGCGGGTGATAACAAAACCGGCATCACCATTATGCAAATGGATGAAGGCCTAGACACCGGTGACATGCTGCACATTCGCGAGTGTGATATCACTCCGGACATGACCAGCGGCCAACTGCACGACCAACTTGCCGAGCTAGGCGCTACATCGGTGGTAGAAGCACTGACTCAAATTGCCAACGGCGAAGCAGTAGCAACACCACAGCCCGAAGAGGGCACAACCTACGCCCATAAGCTCACCAAAGAAGAAGGGCAAATGGACTGGACACTCAGCGCAGAAGCACTGCAACGTAAAGTCAAAGGCTTATCCCCTTGGCCTGTGGCTTATACCTCCATTGGCGATAAAACCCTGCGCGTTTGGGATGCCGAAGTAGCCAGCACATCATCGTCTGCGCAACCCGGTGAGGTTGTTTCTCTCGACGATCAACGCATTCAAGTCGCTTGTGGTGAGGGCGTTTTAAGCCTGACCTATATCCAGTTACCGGGTAGTAAAGCCATGGCATCAGACCAAGTACTAAACGCCAAAGCGGCTATGTTCGCACCGGGCACACGTTTAGGCTCGTTATGAATATTCGCGCGTTAGCGGCAGAAGTTGTCGGCGACATTCTTAATCATCATGGTTCGTTAAAAGCCTGTTTACCCGAAGCGCTTGATCGTTGCCCAGCCAATGAACGACCGCTGTTGACCCAGCTTTGCTACGGCGTCATGCGCGACTATCACACACTCAACGTGATTGCCGCCCAGCTGTTTAATCGACCTATTAAACCCCGTGATTACGATATTCGTGCGCTTGTGCTTATTGGTTTATATCAGCTACGTGAGCTTCGTATTCCTGAACACGCCATTCTTAACGAAACGGTGGAAGCGACTTATCAGCTTGATAAAGAATGGGCGCGCAAACTCGTCAACGCCGTTTTAAGGCGCTATACCCGCGAACGTGACAGCCTAGATGCCTGCATCGAAAAGAGCGAACCGGCTACTTACAAGCACCCAGACTGGATGATTCAAAAGCTAAAAGGCAATTGGCCAGACCATTGGCAAAGCATTTTAGAAGGGAACAACCATCAAGGGCCGCTCACGCTAAGAATTAATACTGCGTTGGTTTCACGTGAAACATACCTCGCTCAATTAGCTGAGGCGGGCCTAGAGGCGGAATCCACCGAGCATAGCCCACAAGGTATTCGCCTTGCACAGAGCACCTTAATACCTGAGCTACCTGGCTATAACGAAGGCTGGTTTAGCGTACAAGACGAAGCTGCACAACTTGCAGGGCAACTGCTACCTGTACCCGCAAACGGCCGCGTTTTAGATGCCTGTGCTGCGCCGGGCGGAAAGCTCACTCATTTACTTGAGCTTCACCCTACGGCAGAAGTGACTGCAATTGAGCTAGAACCCCGACGAATGGCAAAGGTCGAAGAAAACCTAGAACGCCTTGGTCTAAACGCTGGCCTGATCGTAGGTGATGCGTCATCAAACGATTGGTGGGACCAAAAGCCTTTTGACTCCATTCTAGTGGACGCGCCGTGTTCGGCCGTAGGTGTGATTCGCCGCAACCCCGACATAAAATACCTGCGCAAAAACGAGGATATTGGCCAACTGGCGAATACCCAACTTGCGGTGCTAAACAACCTTTGGGGCATGCTGGCACCGGGTGGCACCCTTGTTTACGCCACCTGTTCGGTCTTTACTCAAGAAAACGAACGCCTAATCGCTCGCTTTTTAAAGCAAGATAACATCGACGCAGAGCACCAAAGCATTGATGCAGCATGGGGACTTGAGCGTGACTATGGGCGACAATTGTTCCCACAGACACAAAGTCACGATGGCTTTTATTATGCCGTGCTAAAAAAACCAACAAGACGTTAACCGACAATGAAGATCATAATTCTTGGTGCGGGCCAGGTAGGCGGCACCCTAGCGGAAAACCTCGCAAACGAAGCCAACGACATTACCGTGGTAGACTTTGACTCCGGACGCTTGCGAGAGCTACAAGACCGTTTAGATATTCGCACGGTAGAAGGGAAGGCCTCTTACCCTTCGGTGTTGGAACAGTCGGGCGCGCGTGACGCGGATATGCTGATTGCCGTAACCAACTCCGACGAAGTAAATATGATCGCCTGCCAGTTGGCAGCCACATTGTTTAAGACGCCGACCAAAATCGCACGTGTTCGGGAGCATGAGTACCTTCGTCAAAACGAAGCCATCTTCTGTGACAAGTCCATTCCTATTGATGTATTAATCAGCCCCGAACAGCTGGTTACGCGTCATATCCATCGCCTTATTGAATACCCAGGTGCGCTGCAGGTTCTGGACTTTTCAGACGGCCGTGCTCAGCTAGTGGCAGTTAAAGCCTATTATGGTGGGCCGCTCGTTGGCCGTGAGATCGCTTACTTGCGCTCCCATATGCCGAATGTTGATACACGGGTAGCGGCTATTTTCCGCAGCGGAAGCCCAATTATCCCTCAAGGCAGCACCGTCATCGAAGCAGATGATGAGGTCTTCTTTATTGCTGCACGGGATGATATTCGCGCTGTGATGAGCGAGCTTCGCCGCCTTGATCGACCTTACAAGCGCATCATGATCGCCGGTGGCGGTAACATTGGTGCCCGCTTGGCTGAATACATAGAGGGCGATTATCAGGTCAAAATCATCGAGCGCAGCTTGCAGCGCTGTAACCTCTTGGCCCGTTCGTTAAACAACACCATTGTATTACACGGCAGCGCCTCGGACCGCGACCTACTGCTTGAAGAAAACATCGAAGACACTGATGTATTCTGTGCCCTAACCAACGACGACGAAGCCAACATCATGGCCTCTATGCTAGCCAAGCGAATGGGCGCGCGAACAGTAATGGCGTTGATTAACAATCCAGCCTATGTGGACTTAATTCAAGGTGGCGAAATTGACATCGCTATCTCACCACAACAAACCACCATTGGTGCATTGCTGACACACGTAAGGCGAGGGGATGTAGCCTCTGTTCACTCCTTACGCCGCGGTGCAGCCGAGGCGCTTGAGGCCGTCGCCCACGGTGATGCTAAGTCGTCAAAAGTGGTGGGCCGTATGATCGAAGAGATCGACCTACCGCCGGGCACGACCATTGGCGCTTTGGTTCGTGAAGACAAGGTAGTGATTGCACACGACGACGTTGTTATCGAAAACGGCGACCACGTCATCTTGTTCTTGATCGACAAAAAGTACATTAGCGACGTAGAGCGACTCTTCCAAGTCGGCTTAACCTTCTTCTAAGCACAGAGAAACGGCCATGCACTATCGCGTTATTCTCCGAATTTTGGGCATCCTGCTGATGATCTTCAGCATCACCATGTTGCCTCCTTTGGGCATCGCGCTTATTTATGAAGACGGCGCAGCCAAAGCATTTATGTCTGCCTTCTTTATTACCTTGCTAACGGGCTTCGCCCTGTGGGCACCTGTGGCCCACGTAGCGGGAGATTTAAGGACACGAGATGGTTTCGTAGTCACGGTGCTGTTCTGGTCTGTCCTGGGGCTGTTTGGTGCCTTCCCGCTCATGCTCGCAGACCACCCACATCTCAGCTTTGTTGATGCCTTATTTGAGTCGTTATCTGGGCTTACCACCACAGGTGCCACGGTAATGACAGGCATCGACTACTTACCCAAGTCGATCCTGTTTTATCGCCAGCAACTTCAATGGTTGGGCGGCATGGGTATCATCGTTTTAGCTGTTGCCATTCTGCCAATGCTTGGTGTCGGCGGCATGCAGTTGTACCGCGCCGAAACACCTGGGCCAGTGAAAGACTCCAAACTCACACCGCGCATTACCGAAACCGCAAAAGCGCTTTGGTACATCTACCTATCGCTAACCATCGCCTGCGCCCTTGGTTATTGGGCTGCCGGAATGACTCTTTTTGACGCCGTAGGTCACAGCTTCTCGACGGTAGCGATCGGCGGCTTTTCGACCCACGACGCCAGTATCGGCTACTTTGATAGCCCTCTGATCGAAGCCATTTGTATCTTCTTTATGGTGCTTTCGGGTATTAACTTTGGCCTTCACTTTTTTGCCTGGAAGGTAAAAAGCATCAGCCATTACGCCAAAGACCCAGAGGTGCTGTTTTACATGGGCACCTTATTATTTATCACGGTGCTCGCATGTGTGGCGCTCATCGTTACCGAAACCTATGGCTTTGGCGAGTCAATTCGTAAGGCAACCTTTATGGTTGTGTCCATCGCAACCACCACAGGTTTTGGTACCGCCGACTTTGCCAACTGGCCTGTTATGCTGCCTTTCTTGTTATTCCTCTCAGCCTTTGCCGGCGGCTGCGCTGGCTCAACAGGTGGTGGTATGAAGGTCATTCGCGTCCTGCTAATCCTTAAACAGGGGTACCGTGAGATACAGCGCCTCGTGCACCCCAGCGCAGTCATCCCGGTAAAACTGGGTAACAAGCCCATTTCAGACAGAGTGCTTGAGGCCGTATGGGGCTTCTTCTCCGTTTACCTAATTGTGTTTGTAGTGATGCTTTTGATCTTGCTAGCCACTGGCCTTGATCAGGTCACCGCATGGTCAGCCGTCGGCGCAGCACTCAACAATTTGGGCCCAGGGTTGGGCGAGGTTTCGGCTCATTATGGCGACATAAACTCCGCAGCAAAGTGGGTGCTTTGTTTTGCCATGCTACTCGGCCGACTTGAAGTCTTTACCTTGTTGGTTCTGTTTACGCCGATCTTCTGGCGTAGATAACCCATTTAAGCCTAAGGAAGGGGCTTCCTTAGGCGGTTGCGCGTCTAAACGGCGACGCATTTTTAATCTATTCGTGTATAATTTCGGCCTTTATTTTAGGCCAATATTTAAATGGTGAACTCCGTGACAGATCAGGTTTCTCCAGATGTAAGCACCTTTCAGGGGCTTATTCTCGCGTTACAATCCTATTGGGCAGAGCAGGGCTGCGTTATCGTACAGCCGCTTGATATGGAAGTAGGCGCGGGTACATTCCATCCTTCAACCTTCCTTCGCGCAATCGGCCCAGAGAGTTGGAGTTCGGCCTACGTTCAACCAAGCCGCCGTCCAACCGACGGTCGTTATGGCGAAAACCCAAACCGCTTGCAACACTACTACCAGTTCCAAGTGGTACTTAAGCCATCACCCGACAACATCCAAGAGCTCTACCTAGGCTCACTCGAAAAAATGGGTGTTGACCTAAGCGTACACGACGTTCGCTTTGTAGAAGATAACTGGGAATCTCCAACCCTAGGCGCATGGGGCCTAGGCTGGGAAGTATGGCTAAACGGCATGGAAGTAACTCAGTTTACTTACTTCCAGCAAGCAGGCGGCCTTGAGTGCTACCCAGTGACTGGTGAGATCACTTACGGTCTTGAGCGTATCGCAATGTACCTTCAGGGCGTAGACAGCGTTTACGACCTAGTGTGGGCGAAACAGCCAGACGGCTCTATCGTGACCTACGGCGATGTGTTCCACCAAAACGAAGTCGAGATGTCTGCTTACAACTTTGAGCACGCTGATGTGCCTGCGCTCTTTGCTAACTTCGACCATTACGAAAAAGAGTGCATGAAGGTCCTCGAAGCAGGTCTTCCTTTGCCAGCCTACGAAATGGTACTCAAAGCGTCACATACATTTAACTTGCTAGATGCTCGTCACGCCATCTCTGTGACAGAACGCCAGCGCTACATTTTACGCGTACGCACGCTTGCTCGCGCCGTAGCAGGTGCTTACTTCGAAGCACGTAAAGCATTGGGCTTCCCACTCGCGCCCGAAAACCTACGCCAAGAAGTATTGGCTGACTCTAAGGAGAAGTAAGCATGGCGACTCAAGATTTTTTGTTTGAGCTAGGCACCGAAGAGCTGCCACCTAAAGCGCTACTAAGCTTATCTAACGCCTTAGAAGCCGAAGTACTCAGCGGCCTTAAAGCGGCACTCGGCAAAGGGAACGAAAGCCTTGTAAGCGGGTGCAAAGTGACCTCTTACGCAGCACCACGCCGCCTTGCACTATTGATCGAAGGCTTAGCCACTGAGCTGCCCGCATCAACCATGCTAGTAACAGGCCCTCCTTCGCGCATCGCTTATGACAACGATGGCCAACCAAGTAAAGCCCTTGCTGGCTTCGCTAAAAAATGCGGCGCAGACGTTACCAGCCTAGAAGAAGTTGACGGCAAAATGTGCTTCCGCCAAGAAACACCGGCCAAGCCAATTGCTGCGGTATTACCGGGCATCTTCTCATCAGCTCTAAACAAGCTACCGATTCCAAAGCGTATGCGTTGGGGTTCGTCTCGTGTTGAGTTTGTTCGCCCAGTTAAATGGTTGGTTATGCTATTTGGCGACCAAGTGATCGACTGTGAAATCTTAGGTGTGACAGCTGGTCGTACCACTCGCGGTCACCGATTCCACTACAACCAAAGCATCGAGCTAGGCGCACCAGCCAGCTATGCGTCAGTGCTTGAAGAAACCGGTTATGTTGTTGCCGACTTTGCTAAGCGTCGCGAAATGATTCGCAGCCAAGTAACAGAAGCAGGGCAGGCAGCAGGTGGTGTGGCACAAATCAGCGACGACCTACTAGACGAAGTAACCGCACTTAACGAATGGCCTGTAGCACTTACAGGACGTTTCGAAGAGCGCTTCTTGGATGTACCAGCTCAAGCATTGATCTCATCAATGAAAGAGCACCAAAAGTACTTCCACGTAAACGACGCAGCGGGCAACCTTATGCCGTTGTTCATTACCGTTTCGAACATCGATTCTAAAGACCCTGCACAAGTCATCGCCGGTAACGAAAAGGTGATTCGTCCACGTCTTGCAGACGCTGCTTTCTTCTTTGAGTCAGACAAGAAGAAGACTCTTGATTCGCGAGTTGAGTCCCTTAAAACTGTTTTGTTCCAAAAAGAACTTGGCAGCATTTACGACAAAGCCGCGCGCATTGGTGCCATTGCGAGTGCTGCTGCAGCTGAGCAAAACTACGACATCGCCAATGTTCAACGTGCAGCCCGCCTAAGTAAAACAGACTTAATGACCGAAATGGTTTACGAGTTTACTGACCTACAAGGTCTTATGGGCTACCACTATGCGCTACATGACGGCGAACACGAAGACGTTGCTAAGTCGCTAGATGAGCAATACATGCCACGCTTTGCAGGTGACGAACTGCCTCAAACAGAGCCAGGTATCGCTATTGCTATCGCAGACCGCCTAGACACACTTGTGGGTCTCTTTGGTATTAACCAGCCACCAACTGGCTCAAAAGATCCGTTTGCGCTACGTCGTGCCGCTTTGGGCGTACTTCGTATCATCATCGAGCGTAAGCTAAGCATCGACCTAAAAGCCCTTATCGAAGTGGCAGCGGCCGCTCACCTAGACCTGCCTGCTAAAGACACGGTTGTCGATAAAGTTTTCGACTTTATGTTGGATCGCCTTCGTGCCTTTTACGAAGAGCAGAGCATCAAAGCCGAAGCTTACCTTGCG
Organism: Pontibacterium sp.; assembly: GCA_049603715.1. Lineage (GTDB taxonomy): Bacteria > Pseudomonadota > Gammaproteobacteria > Pseudomonadales > Balneatricaceae > Pontibacterium. The sequence goes on from JBMYSW010000003.1 coordinate 116,006, forward strand.
GTACTTGCAGTTAAGCCCACAAGCCCACTGGACTTTGACGCGCGCGTACGCGCCGTTAGCCACTTCCAGACCCTAGCAGAGTCCGAAGCTTTGGCTGCAGCTAACAAGCGTGTATCTAACATTCTTAGCAAGCAAGAAGGGGAGCTTTCGTCTGAAATCAACCCAGCCCTGTTCGCCGAAGAAGCAGAGACTGCACTAGCAAATGCACTTGTAGACATCGAGCCTCAGTTGGCGGTGTTGTCTGGCAAGCACGACTACCAAGGCGCGCTAGAGCTACTTGCAGGCCTTCGTGATGTGGTTGATACCTTCTTCGACTCGGTAATGGTTATGGCCGACGACCCAGACGTTCAACGCAACCGCCTAGCGCTGTTGAAACAGTTGCGTACATTGTTCTTAGGCGTCGCTGATATCTCAGTGCTATAAGAGAGAAAAATATCCTGCTACTCAGAGCAAGGACTAGCTCATGTAGCAGGAAATAAATTTCGCCTAAAATATCGCCTCTACGACATGGTTTTGGTAGCCTCAAGCAGTAGGGTTTCACGTGAAACCGTAATGTTGACCACCTATGATTGACCCCACACAAAGCTCACGACATATCGTACAAATACAACATGCAAGGAGTACGCATGCGAAATAAAATAAACTCACTCGAGTCACTGAGGGGGATTGCTGCGCTTTCCGTAGTACTCTATCACTTTGATACCGAATCAGCATTTAATAACCTTTTTACTCAAAACGGTTGGCTGATGGTAGATTTCTTCTTTGTACTCTCTGGCTTTGTAATAACACTGACTTACAGCCACAGACTAAATACCGCCCCGCAATATTTTGAATTCTCGAAAAGGCGTCTTCTCCGCCTATACCCACTACATATCGTAACGCTCACAGGGTTTATTTGTTTCGAGTTAGCAAAATATGTTGCGAGCCATTATTTTGGGATTAATGCATCCACCCCTCCGTTCCAAGGGGATAAGACAATTGACGCATTGTTGCCTCACTTATTATTGATCCACAACTTTGTACTCGAAGACCTAACTTGGAACCGGCCAAGCTGGTCGATATCGGCGGAGTTTGTTACCTATTTGATCTTTGGTGGCCTAATGCTACTCACGACTCACAAAAGCATCCTTCGCGCGATTGGCGTCGTTACAATTATCATTAGTGCGCAAATGACACTGCAAGTCTCGGGCATGGGTACCAGTAATATCGACGGGCCAGCCCGCTGCTTCTTTGCGTTCTTTATTGGCTACCTAACGTGTAAGCTATTCATGAAGGATAATAGTGCATTAAACGCAAATGTAGCTTTTGCACTCTTGGTCAGCAGCATAGCCGTTACAATGTATGAAGACCTGTTACACGACAGCCTAAGGCCTGTTATATCGTTAATTTACGCCGCAACAATCTATGCTGTTGCTAGATCTAGACCGGAATCATATCTAATCAGGGTATTAGAAATGAAGCCTCTCGTTTATCTCGGCACGATCAGCTTTGGGGTATATTTATGGCACATGCTGGTAATGTATGTAGCAAATACAATTATCCAACTCACGATGCGTGAATCTGTTGAATTTGTCAGAGATACACCAAACGGTATGGTATTGAAATTCGACAACCCAGCAATGGCAAACTTGAGTGTAATAGCAGTTGTACTCACATCCATTTTGCTTGCGACACTCTCGTATTACATCTTCGAAAAGCGAATCGCACAATACGGCCGCAACTCGACAAATAAACAATAATCGCTAGCCGCTGCTTCAGTGGATCAATGAGATGTAGGCAACTGCTAGAAGGCTACCCATTCAGCCAAATCGCAAGGTGCGGCTGAATGAGCGTTTGGGTAACGCAAGAAGCGCCTCGGCCAAAGAAAAGCCTGACCAGACTCCGCATTTTCACGGGGAAGGAGTGATGGGCAAACCCTAGCCTAGCCACTCTCAGCCACACCACTCAAGATCAAAAAAGACTGATTGATGAAGGCCGTAAAAACGCTATCGGTACCTATAAGCGAGGCATTTGAGCAAGAGGCACAACTCGTCGATGCCATTAAAGCAGGGGAGCTCGACCATGCACTGCTAATCTGGCAACCCAAAGGCAAAACCCTCGTACTGCCTGCGAGTAAACGATGGCAAACAACACCAGCGCTTAGTAAAAAGCTCGACGCTTTAGGCTGGCAGCTATTATCACGTCGCACCGGCGGAGCGCCCGTGCCGCAAACACCGGGCGTACTCAACGTCTCTCACATTTACCTTGTCAGCGACAGCTACACAATCACACAAGGCTACGAAGACTTGTGCGCAGCGCTAACGGCCTTCTTTGCCCAATACCAGCTCACAGCCGACACACATGCCACGCCGGGCGCTTATTGCGATGGCGACTACAACCTAAATATCAATGGCCAAAAAATCGTAGGGACGGCTCAGCGGGTCAGCCGCACCAAAACGAAAAACAAAATGGTGTTGGCGCAAGCCTGTATCTTGTTAGAGGGCGAGTTAAGCGAGTTAATAGCACCGGTAAACCTATGCAACCAGCATAATCAAAACCCGGATCGAATCGTTGCAGACGCTCACACAACGCTCGTAAAACAGCTTTCAGTTATGCCAACACTGGATGATTTGTGTGATACCTTGGCCCAGACATTTGAGAAAGATATTTGTGCAGGTTAGTCGAGACAAAAGAGCGCGTGAGTTAAAAAACACAAACGGCAAATAACAGACATAAAAAAGGCGCTCAATGAGCGCCTTTATCATATCCAGCTAACCGATTAGACATCCAAGTTAGAAACGCTAAGCGCGTTGGTCTCGATGAAGTTACGGCGAGGCTCAACCTCGTCACCCATCAAGGTTGAGAACAACTGATCGGCTGCGATAGCGTCATCAATAGTCACTTGCAACATGCGACGATGGTCTGGATCCATCGTGGTTTCCCAAAGCTGGTCTGGGTTCATCTCACCCAGTCCTTTGTATCGCTGAATGTAGTGGCCGCGACGAGAAAGGTCGAGTAGCCAGTTTAGGCCTTGCTCAAAGTCAAACAGCTCACGAGTACGCTCACCACGTTTTAGGTAAGCACCTGGCTCAATCAGCTGGCTTAGCTGCTCGGCCATTTCGGTGATCGCAGCATACTCCTTAGAAGCAAAGAAGTCGGCGCCCAAACGGGTTTCGTGGTTAATACTATGCTGAGTCACGATCAACTCAGGTACGTGAACGCTTTGCTCTTTATCCCACACCGTACGAACACGGTAATGAGTCGCGCTGTCGCCCAACGGCGCAAGCTTTTCGTCAAAGGCATCAACCCAAGCAGAAACTTGTTCTTCGCTCTTAAGCGCTTCGGATTCGAGCTTAGGCATACCTAGGAGCTGTTTTAGCGCAAGGATAGGGTAAACACGTGACAAACGGCTAAAGATGCCCTGAACGGCTCTGAACTCGTGTACGATCTTCTCGAACTCAACACCTGAGATTCCCGGTGCGTCAGCGTTTACATGCAGGCTGGTACCGTCAAGCGCCCCTTGTAGCAAGTACTTATCTAGCGCGTCGTCATCTTTGAGGTACTGCTCTTGCTTACCTTTTTTGATTTTGTACAAAGGTGGCTGAGCAATGTAGATGTGACCACGCTCAACTAACTCTGGCATTTGCCTAAAGAAGAAGGTCAGTAGCAGGGTACGAATGTGTGAGCCGTCGACGTCGGCATCGGTCATGATAATGATGCTGTGGTAACGCAACTTATCAGGGTTATACTCTTCGCAACCAATACCACAACCCAAGGCAGTAATCAGGGTACCCACTTCTGCCGAGCTTAGCATCTTATCGAAGCGTGCTTTTTCGACATTAAGGATTTTACCTTTAAGCGGCAAAATCGCTTGAGTTTTACGCGCACGACCTTGCTTAGCCGAACCACCCGCAGAGTCACCCTCCACAAGGTAAAGTTCAGAAAGCGCAGGGTCTTTCTCTTGGCAGTCAGCGAGCTTACCTGGCAAACCCGCGATATCGAGAGCACCTTTGCGGCGGGTCATTTCACGGGCTTTACGCGCCGCTTCACGAGCACGGGCGGCATCAATCATCTTAGATACAACGGCTTTTGCGTCTTGCGGGTTTTCTTGCAAGAAGTCGCTCAGCAGTTGACCCATGGTTTGCTCAACGGCGGTTTTCACCTCAGACGATACCAACTTGTCTTTGGTTTGCGACGAGAACTTAGGGTCGGGCACTTTAACCGAAACAATCGCCGTTAGACCTTCACGGCAGTCGTCGCCAGTGGTCGAAATTTTGCCGGTCTTGTTAAGGCTTTCAGATTCGATGTAAGCGTTTAGGCAACGCGTAAGCGCGGTACGGAAGCCCGATAGGTGAGTACCGCCATCGCGCTGTGGAATGTTGTTGGTAAAGCAGTGAATACTTTCTTGGAAGCTGTCGTTCCACTGCATCGCCACTTCAACACCCACACCGTTTTCGTGCATGGTAGTGAAGTGGAAGATTTTGTTAACCGTGGTTTTGCTTTGGTTTAGAAACTCAACAAAGGCACTCAAACCACCGTCGTAGCCAAAGAGTTCTTCTTTGCCCGTGCGGTCATCGGTTAAGCGAATACGCACACCTGCGTTTAGGAACGACAGCTCGCGCAGACGTTTAGCCAAAATCTCGAAGTGGAAGTTCACATCGCTAAAAGTTTCTTGCGACGGTACAAATCGAACATGGGTACCGGTTGTATCGGTTTCGCCAATGACGGCTAGAGGTGCTTTCGCAACGCCATGTTCAAACGTAATTTCGTGTACCTTGCCACCGCGGCGAATAGTGAGCTTAAGCTCGCTTGAAAGGGCGTTTACCACCGATACACCTACACCGTGCAAACCGCCCGATACTTTGTAGGTGTTATCGTCAAACTTACCGCCGGCGTGCAGTACGGTCATGATAACTTCGGCAGCCGATACACCTTCTTCGTGCATTTCGGTTGGAATACCACGGCCGTTATCGGCAACAGAAACACTGCCATCTGCGTGGATTTTTACTTTAATCTCACTACAGTGGCCCGCGAGGGCTTCGTCAATCGAGTTATCTACGATCTCAAATACCATGTGGTGCAGGCCAGTGCCATCGTCCGTATCGCCGATGTACATGCCTGGGCGCTTACGCACGGCATCTAGGCCTTTTAAAACTTTAATACTGGATGAGTCGTAGTTTTGATTGTCGTCGCTCATTCATGAATCCTCGTATCGATCATACACGCTCAATTTCGCCGCTTTGTACACGAAAATGGGCAAGTTCCGTGCTTGGTTGCCAAAAGTCTGCGACTGAGTTGGCATCCACGCAAGTAATAAAACACTGGCTCTCGCTTTGCTCTAAAAACTGACAAAAACGTTGTCCGTGTTCAGCATCCAGCTCTGCCGGGAGGTCGTCGACCAAAAACACACAGGTGCGCCCCGACATACGATTAAACAAAGCCCCTTGAGCCAGCTTGAGGGCGCTTACCGTTAATTTTTTTTGTCCGCGTGAAAGGCGATCGGCCGCAGTAAGGCCATCGGCTTTTACGCGCAAGTCGGCCCGCTGAGGACCGTGACTCGAAAACCCTTGCTTTAGGTCTCGCGCAAAGTCGTTGGCGAGCACTTGGTCTAGGTCGGTTTTATCATCCCAACCGCGAGCAAAGGTGAGTGTAAATTCTATGTTAGGTAAGAGTACCGCCGCGATGCGTTTAAACTCTTCGGTTAAGGCGGCCAAGTAGGTCTCGCGTAGCTCCGTGACCTTTAGCGACAGGTGCACTAACTCGGCGTCCCATGTTTGCCTTTCTAACTCACTGATATTACCACATTTCAGCAAGCTATTGCGCTGTTTCAATGCTCTTCTGAAGGCTCTCCAGAGGTTTACAAAGCTTTGATTAGCATAAAACACACCCCAATCAATAAACTGGCGTCTAACACTGGGTGAGCCGTCTAATAATTGGAAGGTCGTGCTATCAATTACCTGTAAAGGAATCAGCTGTGCCAACTCAGAAAGCGCCATATCTTCGTTTGCAAAACGAATGCGGTGGCTACCATCTAGGTTACGTTCCACCCCCAATGTTTGAGCGGTGGACAAAGATCGGCCGCCAAAAACAGAGCCAGAAACAACGCAGGCTTGTTCGCCGCGTTGAACATAATGGCGTGTTTGTGTGGAACGAAACGAGCGGGCTAAACCCAACAAGTGAATCGCTTCAAGCAAGCTGGTTTTTCCGCTGCCGTTGGGGCCACAGATAATATTAACGCGAGGAGAAAAGGTAAGCTGCGCGTGCTTTAAATTACGCACACGCAGCACCTGAAGAGAGGCAATGGTCATGAAAGGTCGCTACAAGCGAATGCTCACACGGCCATTACATACGCATTGGCATAACAACGTAAAGCGAGCCAGGCTCGACTTCGCTGTTGATAAGCGCACTGCTGTTAGAGTCGTACAGGGTAAAGCGCACTTCGTCTGAGTCCAGAATCGAAAGTACGTCCATCAAGTAATTAACGTTAAAGCTAATTTCGAGCGCTTCGCCGTCGTAATCTACCGCAATGGTCTCTTCTGCGTATTCTTGGTCTGGATTATTAGCCATAACCTTGAGTAGACCGGGTTCAAGTATTAAGCGGACGCCGCGGTACTTCTCGTTCGACAAGATCGCAATACGGCTAAACACCTGACGTAATGCCGCACGATCGCCGATCATGACTTTGTCGCCATTGGTCGGAATCACACGAGAATACTCAGGGAAGGTCGCATCGACACGCTTAGTGGTGTAGAGGTAACCACCCACTTGAGCACGTACGTGGGAAGCACCAATAATCAGTTCGATTTCTTCGTCGCCTTGAGCCAACAAACGGGCGAGCTCAAGAATACCTTTACGCGGTACGATCAATTGCTGTTTTGGCTGATCGTTATTCTCAACCGGCGTCACACAGGTGGCAAGGCGGTGACCGTCGGTCGCAACGGTGCGCAGCTGCGGGCCGTCAAGCTCAAGCAGCATACCGTTTAGGTAGTAGCGCACGTCTTGTTGCGCCATCGAGAAAGCCGCTTTATCGATGATGCGACGCAAGTCGCCCTGTGGCAAACGCACCTTAAAGGTTTCGTCTACATCAACGATGTTAGGGAAGTCTGTCGCAGGTAGTGTTGAAAGAGTAAACGAGCTTCGACCGGCTTTAACCGTCAGCTTGCTGTCGCTCAGTTCAAACTGAATAGAAACGGCGTCTGGCAGCGATTTACAGATGTCCATCAACTTACGGGCAGGCACCGTGATAGAACCCGGTTCAGCCGGTTCTTCAAGGGTTACATGGCCTACCAACTCAACTTCGAGGTCGGTACCCGTTAGCGATAGCTCTTGGCCGTCGGTTGCCAGTAAGACATTCGACAACACAGGCAATGTACTTTTGCGTTCGACAACACCTGCCACAAGCTGTAGCGGTTTAATAAGCGCTTCTCGCGAGATAACAAATTTCATCGAATGCCACCTTTATATTCGCACATCTGTAATCTACTCACTTAGTATACGAGTTAATCGTTCGTAATCAGAGCGTACATCTTTATCAGACTCTGACAGTTCTTTTATTTTACGGCAAGCATGTAACACCGTGGTATGGTCACGACCACCAAAGGCGCGACCAATTTCGGGCAGGCTATGCTTCGTTAGCTCTTTAGAGAGCGCCATCGCAATTTGGCGTGGGCGCGCAATGGAGCGCGTACGGCGTTTAGACACCATATCGCTGAGTTTTAATTTGTAAAAGTCCGCTACCACTGTTTGGATCTTATCAATGGTGAAGTGGTCTTTGTGAGCCTTAATGGCTTCTTTTAATGCTTCTTTCGCAAACAAAATATCCACGGTGCCACGACGAATGTAGAAGTGGGCACGCATGGTTTTAACGGCACCTTCTAGGTCGCGACCGTTGGCGTTTGCAAGGTTTTGCGCCACAAACAGGGCAACGTCTTCCGATAGGGCAAAGCCTGTTTCGCTGGCTTTTTGTCGCAAAATCGCCACACGCGTTTCAATGTCCGGTGCTTGAATCTCTAGCGCGGTACCCCAAGACACACGGCTCTTTAAGCGGCTGTCTAGGCCTTCGATACTGCGAGGGTGCTTGTCCGACGTCATTACCAAACGCTGACCCAGGTTGGTAATGGAGTTAAACATATGGAAGAACTCTTCCATTGTGGCCTTTTTGTTGGCCAAAAACTGGATATCGTCAAACAGCAAAAAATCTTGCGAGCGATAAAACTTTTTAAACGACTGAGTGAGGTTACTTTGCAACGCTCGAATGAAGTCGTTAATAAAGCGCTCTGTGTTAACAAATAACACCTTAGCGTTTGGGTCTTGGCGCAGCACTTCGTTACCGATGGCATTCATCAAGTGACTTTTACCTAAGCCCGACATGCCGTGAATCAATAACGGATTGTATTCGTGGTTGCTGCCACCTCGGGCGACCTGCATTGCCGCAGCAAACGCCACTTCGTTGGTGGGTGCCGTTACAAAGTTATCAAAGCGATAATTTGGGTTGGGCGACGATTCGCTGTGTACAAATTGCGAATCAATAGCCGCCGAAGGCTCAGACGGTGCTGCAGGGGCAGTGCGTCGGTAAAGCGTATCACCAAAGGGCAGCGCCGCTTGGTTGGCTTCAGATAGGTCAAAGGATGACGGGTCGATGTATTCCTGCGCAGGGTTATGTGCATTCGCCGCCGTCGAAAAACCTTCAGGCACTTGCCCAGCAGCACTCAAACCGCTGCTCAAGTCATGCTCGGCAAGGCTGGGCTCTGGCATTACGTCAATAACGGGGGCAGGGGCTGGCTCGGGTGCTCGTACAGGCTCAACAGGGGCCTGGCGAACAGGTTCCACCACGGGTTGTGGTGCAGGTTGTGGCGCAGGGGCCACAGCCGCACGCGGCTTAGGTGCTGCAGCGGCTTTACGGCCACCACCGGCTTGATGCGAAATAGAAACAGACACGTTAGGGCTGTTATAGGTTTCGCGAGCAACGTCTTCAATCGCGCGCAAAAAGCGGCTTTCGACCCATTTACTGACAAAACGGTTAGGCGCAACCAATACCAGAACAGCGTCGCTCGACTCTTCAGAGTACTCAAGTGGACGAATCCAGGTGTTAAAAAGTGACGCATCTACCTCGCTCTGCAAGCGACGACGACACTCCTCCCAAACTCCGTTGTTCATGATCGTGGGTTACCTTACGTATGCCTAAATAAAGCCGAACCAAAAGAATGCAGCAAGTGTAGCTCGAACCGCAGCACTTATCCACAAAAACCAAGATATGCACATTACAGATTTTTAAAAGCCCAGCATAGAGGCAGATTCATCGCTAAACCAGGCTCAAAAAGCGACTCACAACCTAGAGTTAGACGTTTGATTTTTATGGCTTTAACGTCATTAGCCACACCTGTAATTTTATCCCCGACGGCTTATTGAACGACACAACCCCAAGCCGGCCGCAAATGTCTAAAACAAGCCAGCTAAAGGCCAGTCGATTGCCGTAAACGCAAGCCAGAGTTTTACGGCAACTTTATATAAGAGCAGCTCTGTTTGGCCTTTATGCCCAATATATGCCCACTAAAGCCGCCGACATTTACCTAAAACCCGAAAAAACGCGACATAATCCCTCAATAGCTATTGAACTCGGGCTTTAACTTCAATAGAATTCGCCCTCTAAATTTTTGACCGTACTTCGCTTGATGTTTTGGATAACTCACCAAAGCACGTACTGAGAGGGGCTACGGATTTCATTTTATCGAGTGTTAGTAAGTAGGTACTGACCCATGAAAAGAACTTTTCAACCAAGCGTACTGAAACGTAAACGCACTCACGGCTTCCGTGCACGTATGGCAACTAAAAATGGCCGTCAGGTTATTAACCGTCGTCGTGCTAAAGGTCGTAAGCGCCTATCTGCGTAATTCAGCGACAAGGTCTGGTGGTTTGAATGACCACATTCAAATATCCTCGCTCGGCTCGCCTGTTAACGGGTGAGGACTTTCAAGCGGTGTTTAACGACGCCCGTGTGAAAGTACCAGACCAGCACCTTCTCTTGCTCACCCGTCCCAATTCGTTGGGCCATCCCCGCATTGGCTTTGTTGTATCTAAAAAAAATGTACGACTAGCGGTGCAACGCAATCGCGTAAAGCGTATCATTCGCGAGAACTTTCGGCTCAACCAGCATAAATTGCCTGCTGTGGACATCGTAGTGCTTGCACGACGCGGTCTTGGCGAGCTAGAGAACGACGCACTTCATAACTTGTGCGGACGCAGCTGGTCTAGGTTACGAAAAAAATCCAAACAGCGTACAAATAAATAAAGACGAACGGTTAACCCCATGGATGTACAGCGCATGATCCTGATTGCGGCCTTCGCAATCATTTCTTATATGATGGTGTTCCAGTGGAACCTAGACAACGGTCAGGTCCCTGAAGCAGAAGTAGCAACTGCAACCACTTCCGTATCCGCTTATGCAGACCCATCTCAAACCGATTTACCTACGGTCAACGCAAGCTCTGCTGATGCAACGCTTCCACCGACCGCTGCCAGCGGCAGCACCACAGGTTTGATCACCGTCTCTACTGACGTACTCAACGTGATCATCGATTCAACCGGTGGTGACATTATCGAAGTCTCTCTACCAGAACACAAAAAGACACAAGGTGCTGACCTACCTTTCGTTCTGCTAGAGCAAAACGCCAACCGTACCTATGTGTCGCAAAGCGGCTTGATCGGTGCTAACGGCCCAGACGCAAACACAGCAGGTCGTCCACAGTACACTACGCAAGCAAGCGCTTACTCACTGGGTAACGAAGAAAAGATCGACGTAGACTTTAACTACGTGGACCAAAACGGCGTAGGTATCACCAAGCGTTACACCTTTACTAAAGGTTCTTACAACGTTGCCTTGACCTACATTATCAACAACACAAGTAACGCTAGCTGGACTGCCAACCTATTCGCACAAATTAAGCGTGACGCAAGTGAAGACCCAACCCAAACGACTGATATGGGTATGAAGTCTTACTTGGGTGCAGTGTTTTCTACTAACGAAAACAACTACGAAAAAGTCGACTTTGACGACATGGACGAAGCTAACTTCAAGTCCCAGTCAACTAACGGCTACGTAGGTTTTGTTCAGCACTACTTTGTTAGCGCGTGGATCCCAAACCAGTCTGAAAACGTGCAGTACCAATCTCGCACCGTTAACGGCAACTACATCATGGGCTTTACTGCGCCAAGCTTTACCCTTGCGCCAGGCCAAAGCACAACGCTTGAAGCCAACTTCTATGCCGGTCCTAAAGACCCAGAGCAAATGGAAGCCGCGCACGAAAACCTGAAGCTGACCGTAGACTACGGCATCCTTTGGTGGATCGCATCGCCACTTTACTCAATCCTAACGTGGATCCAAGGCATTGTTGGCAACTGGGGCTTAGCAATTATCGGTATTACACTGCTAGTTAAAGCCGTGCTTTACCCGCTAAACGAAAAAGCATTCCGCTCTATGGCGAAAATGCGTAAATTCGGCCCAGAAATGGCTCGCATGAAAGAGATGTACGGCGACGACCGTCAGCGCATGTCTCAAGAAATGATGAAGCTGTACCAAAAAGAGAAGATCAACCCTGTTGGCGGTTGTTTGCCAATGATCGCGCAAATGCCGATCTTCATCGCGCTTTACTGGGTGTTGATGGAGTCAGTTGAGCTTCGCCATGCAAGCTTCTTGTACATTTCTGACCTGTCTGACATGGACCCATACTTCATCCTACCGATTTTGATGGGTGCGAGTATGTTCATTCAGCAGTCACTTAACCCAACACCGCCAGACCCAATGCAAGCGAAGATCATGAAGATGCTACCAATCATGTTCACCTTCTTCTTCTTGTGGTTCCCAGCCGGTCTAACGCTATACTGGGTAGTGAACAACATCTTGTCGATTGCACAACAGTACGTAATCAACAAAAAAATTGAAGGTTCGAGCGACGCACCTGCGCCTGCTAAGTAACCCAATCAACCATTAAAAGGCTCCCTAGGGAGCCTTTTTTATCGAAAAGCCAAACATCATGATCTCATCACGCCAAGATACAATTGTCGCCCAAGCCACAGCTCCCGGCCGCGCCGGTGTGGGTATCGTGCGCATTTCGGGCCCCAAGGTAAAAGACTTCGCTCAAGCTTTACTCGGCTTTGAACCCAAGCCTCGCTATGCTCACTATGGGCCGTTTTTAGACGATAACGGCAGCACCATTGATGAAGGTATCGGTTTGTACTTTCCTGGTCCCAACTCCTTTACTGGCGAAGACGTACTGGAGCTACAAGGCCACGGCGGCCCGATTGTGATGGACTTTTTGCTTAAACGCGCCACCGAGTTAGGTGCGCGCTTAGCCAACCCGGGTGAGTTTTCGGAGCGCGCGTTTTTAAACGACAAGCTCGACTTAACCCAAGCCGAAGCCATTGCCGACTTAATCGACAGTGCCTCTGAGCAGGCCGCTCGCTGTGCGATGAAGTCTTTGCAGGGTGCTTTTTCAAAACGCGTCCACACGCTGGTTGAGTCACTCACTCAGCTGCGTATCTACGTCGAAGCCGCTATCGACTTTCCTGAAGAGGAAATCGACTTTTTGGCCGACGGTAAAGTACTGGCCGACTTACAAGCCATCATCGCCGACTTAAACGACGTTAAGGCCGAAGCACACCAAGGTAGCCTTATTCGCGAAGGGATGACCGTCGTAATTGCGGGCCGCCCCAATGCGGGCAAGTCGAGCTTGTTAAATATTTTGGCCGGAAACGAAAGAGCGATAGTCACCGACATTGCCGGTACCACTCGTGATGTACTTAAAGAACACATCCATATCGACGGTATGCCATTACACATTATCGATACCGCAGGCCTGCGTGACGCACCAGACGAAGTAGAGCGCATCGGTATTCACCGTGCGTGGGACGAAATCAAAAATGCAGACCGTATTCTGCTGATGGTTGATAGCACCCAAGTGGATGACTTCCATCACGAGCAGCTCTGGGAAGAGTTCTCAGAAGCGCTGCCTAATACGGATAACATCACCATCATTCGGAACAAGTGCGACCTCAGCGGCGAGCCCGAAGGGCAGACAAGCCTCGATGGACAAACGCAAATTACCTTGTCTGCAAAAGCTGACAAGGGTGTGAGCTTACTGCGAGATCATCTAAAAACCTGCATGGGTTATCAAAGCACCAACGAAGGCGGCTTTTTGGCCCGTCGTCGCCACCTTGATGCTATCGCACAAGCGGAAGGGTACTTGGAAAACGGCCATAACCAACTCGTTCACATGGGTGCAGGGGAGCTACTGGCCGAAGACCTTCGCCACGCCCAAAACGCCCTAGGTGAAATCACCGGTGCGGTGTCGAGCGACGACCTCCTTGGCCGTATTTTCTCGAGCTTTTGTATTGGTAAGTAACGTGGGCGCCATATTCCATTTGGCAACGAAAAAGGCGCGCCAAATCTGTTGGCCAATATGGGTAAAAAATAGCCCCTTATTATAGACGTAAGAAGGTTAACTCCATGACCGAAATTACCCCGCAAGCCCCGCATGGTGAATTCGTCCTGTTTACCAGTGCAGATGGCCAAACTCGCGTAGAGTGCCGCTTTGAGTCAGACACCTTGTGGCTTTCTCAGGCAATGATGGGTGAACTCTATGGCAAGGCAAAAGCGACTATTAGCGAGCATATTAAAAATATCTTTGTCGAAGGAGAGTTGGACGAAAGCTCAGTTGTTCGGCTTTACCGAACAACTGCAGCCGATGGTAAATCATATAACGTTCAACACTTTAGCCTACCACTTGTATTGGCCGTAGGTTACCGCGTGCGTTCCAGCCGTGGCACTCAATTCCGACAATGGGCAACACAGACCTTAGAAGAGTATTTGATCAAAGGTTTTGTTATGGATGACGAGCGGCTAAAAAACCCGCCCGTTGGTCATTCTGCAGCGCCAGATTACTTTGACGAGATGCTCGAACGCATTCGCGACATTCGAGCCAGTGAGCGTCGTGTTTATCTACGAGTTAGAGATATCTTTACAATAGCGGCAGACTACAAGCCTTCCAATAAAGAGACCACTCTCTTTTTCCAAACCATTCAGAATAAGCTCCATTACGCCAGCACTCGTATGACTGCCGCTGAACTCATTGAAAGTCGTGTGGATGCCAGTAAACCTGATATGGGCCTTACCAGTTTCAAAGGTGACGAAGTACGCAAAACAGACGTCACCATTGCCAAAAACTACCTACGCGAAGATGAGATTAAAGAACTCAATCGTATCGTTAATATGTGGCTAGATTTTGCCGAGGACCAAGCACTACGTCGCAAACAGGTTTTCTTACAAGACTGGGCTGACAAACTCGACCAGTTCTTAGATTTCAATGATCGTGACGTGCTCCGTGGCGTGGGCAAAACCACCAAAAAGGCTGCAGATGAAAAAGCCAAATCAGAATACGATAGTTTTGCTGCTCATCGTCGCCGAATAAAAGAGGCCGAAGGTGCACAAGCCAACATTGCAGCCCTCAAAGCGATTCTAAAAAAAGAAAAATAGCAGATGCCATGGTACCGGCTCCGGTGTCGGTACCATCATAGCCCGTCCCAAAACCACTTACGACTCTCTTCAAATTTTGACTGACGACAGCTACTCAAAGCATACCGAAAAGCAATACAACACAACCTAAGCAAAATTACTCCAGCCCAAAGTAGCCGCCCCCAAATAACTGGATGACGGCACTAAACAGGCTTACCACCAAATCGTTTTACGCTATATCAGCAACTTCTAAGCTAATTTTTTGACCCACAGCAACGCCCCTGTAAGTCGCCGTAGGCGGCAGAAACGAATAGGACTAAAGTAGCGAACACTTTTCTTATTCGTGCAAAGGAGCCGCGTTATGTTGCCCAAGGTTAAAACCATTTTATACGCTTCTGATATTGGTGAAGGGTCTCGCCCTGCATTTCGTCGAGCGCTTGCGCTATGTGGCGATGAGCACACCGAAATCACTTATCTCAATGTCATCGAGCCGATGGGCGCAAACGCAAAGGCCATCGTTTCGAGTGTGATTCCGGATGAGCAGCTAAAAGCCTTTCATGATGAGGGCATTACACGCTTAAAAGAAACCATTCACGAACGTATTACGCGATTTTTTGACGATGAAATGGGCGATGAAGCTAACCTCGACCCGAGTAAAGTCAGCGTTCAGGTGGAAGAAGGGATTGTGTGGCAAACCATTTTGGATGTCGCCGATGAAGTGGATGCGGACGTTATTGTGATGGGCTGCCGTACCCATAGCGCCATTGGCCAAGCCTTACTCGGCTCTACGGCTAACAAGGTGATGTATCATTCACACCGCCCTGTGTTAATTGTGCCGTTAGGTAAGTCGTAAACGCAGGCGAGCTGCCATCGCACAGTCCTTGTGCGGTGGCATGGCTGCATATTTTGGCTTTACTTGCTGTCGCCCAGCACCTCTGCCAAGCTGGCGCGCGAGAGTTGCCCCTCAAGCTCACCTTCTTCGTTAAGTACCGGCAATGGAAAGTCGTTATCGAGAGTTTCTGGAATCACGGCTTCCAAAATATCACTGCCCTGAATCGAAGGAATTTCTTCCGTGGTGGCCGTTTCGACGGGCTCTCCCGACGGTGCACTTTCTAACGCCTCTTGAGTCACCACACCTTGGTACCCCTCATCGGTAAAGACATAACCATAGTCTTGCGGCATTTTGCGCATTTGCACAAGAGCCTCACCAATAGTTTCGGCCGTAATACGCGCCGTAGGTGGCTTCATCACGGTTGCGACCGTTAAGGCACGAGCACGGTTTACGTCTTTAACAAAGGCCTCGACGTAATCGTCAACGGGGTTGAGCAAAATATCATCTGGGCGACCTTGTTGTACCAGCTTGCCATCTTTGAGAATGGCAATTTTATCGCCAATGCGTAGCGCCTCGTCCAAGTCGTGGGTGATAAAGATAATAGTTTTGTTAAGGGTCTGTTGAAGCTCAATCAGTTGGTCTTGCATCTCACTGCGAATCAGCGGATCAAGAGCCGAAAAGGCTTCGTCCATTAGCAAAATATCCGCATCGGTACACAAAGCCCGTGCTAGGCCAACACGCTGTTGCTGGCCGCCTGAAAGCTGCTTTGGGTACTGAAACTCATAGCCCTCCAAACCAACGACCTTAAGCCAGTAACGTGCTTTCTCTTCGGCCTCGGCCTTTTTAACTCCTTGAATGGCCAGCCCATACAGGGCGTTATCGAGCACCGTGCGATGAGGTAGCAAACCAAAGCGCTGAAACACCATGGACATTTTTTTCTGGCGAAACTTTTCGAGCGCTTTTTTATCAAGGGCCATCACGTCTTCGCCATTAACCAAAATCTGGCCTTCGGTCGGGTCGATCAGGCGATTAAAGTGACGAATTAAGGTCGATTTACCTGAGCCTGAAAGACCCATAATCACAAAAATTTCGCCGGGGTAAATCTTCAGGTTAATCGCCTCTAAACCTAAGGTGTGGCCAGTGGCAGCCAACAAGTCGGCCTTACTTTCGCCGCCTTTTACACGAGACATTACAGACTCAGGCGCGTCGCCAAAGACTTTGTACAGGTCTTTTACTTCAATTAAGGGCGTATTAGCCATCGTGCTTATCCCCCAAATGACGTTGTGTGCGTTTTGCATAGGCCTGGGATACACGGTCGAACATGATCGCTAAGGCAACAATGGCTAAGCCATTAAAAAGGCCAAGGGTAAAGTATTGGTTGGTAATGGACTTAAGCACTGGCTGCCCTAATCCTTTAACACCAATCATTGAGGCAATAACCACCATGGCAAGCGCCATCATAATGGTTTGGTTAATGCCCGCCATAATGGTAGGAGAGGCAAGGGGAAGCTGTACCGTAAACAAACGCTGACGACTGCTAGCACCAAAGGCGGTGGCTGCCTCCAGCACCTCTTTATCAACAAGGCGAATACCCAAGTTAGTTAAGCGAATCACCGGTGGAATGGCATAAATAACCACGGCGATAAGGCCCGGAATTTTACCAATACCTAACAGCATCACCACCGGAATAAGGTAAACAAACGCAGGCATGGTTTGCATCACGTCCAGCACGGGTGTAACGACCGCTTGTGTTCGATCAGACCGCGCCATCGCAATACCCACGGGGATACCAATGGCAATGGCCAGTAGGGTACACACGGTAATAATGCTCAAGGTACGCATGGTGTTATCCCACATACCAAAGTAACCAATGGCTAAGAGCGAGACCACAACACCCACAACAAGCTTCCATGAACGACTCGCAACAAAGGTGAGCGCCGCAAGCACGAGTAAGACGCTCCACCAAGGGGCGTTGAGTAGAAGGCGTTCAAACCAAATTAAAAACGCGAGAAGGGGGTCAAAAAAGGCTTCGATTAAGTCGCCATATTCGCGAGAAAAGTCACGGTATGCACCGTCGAGTGTTTTGCGAATTGCCAAAAGGTCTGCGCGGTCCAATTTTGGAAATTCGTCGAGCCAGGAAGAGTCTGCCATAAGCGTGGGTATCAGCCGTTGTTGCAAGAGAGGGCGCGCTTAGCACAAAGCTAAGCGCGCATTGAGCGCCTTAAAGCGCGTCGAGTGCAGATTGCACTTTAGCGGTCACATCGGCAGGTAGCCATGTTTTCCAAAGTGCTGGGTAGCTAGTGAAGAAATGCTCCATCGCAATTTCGCCGTCGGCTTGGTTTTCTTCCATCCACGCTAAAATCACGTTCATGTCGTCATTTTTAAAGTTACGTGTTGAAAGGTAGGTGTAAGCCTCAGGTGCGCGTTGTGCAAAGTCGGTAGTAGTCAGTGTTACTACTGCAGATGCAGGCCACATGGTCGCTTTAGTCGCGTCACAGTCTGCTTGTGACGTACAGGTTAGATAAAGCTCTTTATCGACGCCCGTACCAAAGTCAACTTTGACCATTTTGTACTTACCCAACACCGCGGTTGGCGCCCAGTAGTAACCAAACCATGCTTCTTCGCGCTCGTACGCCTTAGCAATAGAGCCTGATAGGCCAGCGCCTGAGCCCGGATCAATCAGGTCAAAGCCCGCTTCGTCGAGCTTAAGCGCACGGAAGTTGTTGCCACCTGAGATCTGGCAGTTCCAACCAGCAGGGCAGCCGTAGAATGCCGAAAGGTCAGGGTCTTCAGGGTGCTCAAACAAAGCAGCGTTTTTGCGAATACCTTCGATGGTTGCAAGGCTTGGGTCTTTTTCGACCATGTAGGCAGGTACCCAAAAGCCTTCTTCACCACCATCAGCCAAGGTATTGCCTGCGATGTTCAATCGACCTTCACTCACGCCTTTATCAATGGCTTCTTTTAAACCATTACTCCACATTTCGGGCGCGATATCTGGCTCGCCTTTCTCGATCATGGAGGTGCCTGTTGGCATGGTATCGCCGGGCACAAGCTCAGCATCACAGCCAAAGCCATGTTCTAAAATAAAGCGGTCTACGTTTGCAATCAGGCTGGCTGAGCTCCAGTTCATATCAGCAATGGAGACTTGCCCACAATCACTGGCAAAGGCAGACAGCGGCGACATTGCAAGTGCGAGGGCACCTGCGGCAACGGTTTTTTTCATGGCTTAATCACGCTCCTGTTCGGCGAGTTGTTATCAAGTAATTAATTACAGGTCTAATGATTATAGCTCAAATTAAAACGTTTTAGAAAAACTAGCCGTTTTGCTTTTCCACAGGGCGGGCAATATCGAGCAAAGGGGCGGCATCTAAACGCTCAGCATCCATCATCGAGGCAGCGCGTTGTAGGGTGGCCAGCATTTGTAATTGGTCCCAGCTTTCAAGCTGCTCAAAGCGCTGGATAAAGGTGTCATGCAAGAGCGGAGGGGTTTCTGAAAGCTTGGCTGTTCCGGCCTCAGTCAATCGGGCATTTACCACGCGCTTATTTTCGAACGCACGGCTTCGCTTAATAAAATCACGGTCTTCAAGGCGGTTTAGAATTGTTGTTACCGTGGCTTGGCTCAAAGAAACCTCTTCAGACAAACGCTTAACGGTCACATCACCTAACGACTCAATAGCACGTAGTACCATCACCTGTGGAATGGTAAGGCCGTATTGTTTTAGTATTTGTTTAGAGTGCAAATCAGTGGCACGAATAATTCTACGTAACGCGACCAGCACGTCTTCCCAAGGCTGAGAGCCAGACATCCATCACCTCAATGTGTCAAAAGTCTAAAAGAAATAGTTTGAACTCAAATTATAAAATTCGCCAATATATTTTTAAGGGCGAAGTAGTACCTGCTGACAAAGCACCCCAAAGGCCGCCAGCGCCGGCGCTGAACCTTTAGCCTGTTGGGGCAAAGCCATTTGAGGCATCAGCCAAGTTTCGTGAGTGACTGCGATCAACAACATCTCTTGCTGCTCTGAAACACTCACATCGTGACGACTTAAAAGCGCATTTAACTGTTGGGCAACATGGGACTTAAGCTGTGTAAAAGTCGCTTGAGCGGTTTCATCCATTTTATAGGGCTCGCCCAACATCACGCGATAAGCGGCAAGACGCTGCACATCACCAAACCACTCGGCACAAAATTTCGCCCACGCATCAAACCAGTTTGGCTCGTCTGGAATATGTACGGCTTGGGCCTGCTGCCAAATCGTCTGTAACACTTCTTCCCACAAAACCTGTTTAGAGGGGAAGTTGCTGTACACCGTCGGCTTAGAAACCGCTGCGGCCGCCACCACTTGATCAATACTGGTACCTTGATACCCTTGCTCGCTAAAGAGCTGCGCGGCGGCTTGTACAATTTGCTGTTTTTTACTTGGGCGACCACGAGCCATGCCAATTCCTCTTTGCGTTAATTTTCGACATTTTGTCGCCCCTAATAAAAGCCATCGACGTAAATCAGCGTCAAAATATCATTAAGGCTTTGATTTATATGTTTATTTTTAACATTTTACCAGCAATGTAAGAACACCATTAAAATGAACTTAAAAGTTTTACTTCGCTTACACTCAGGCTTTATCGCCACCACTCGCCATAGCACTCAGATATCCAATAGCGAGTAGCGCGAGGCTAATCCAGTTGCCCATAAAGCGCGTAACAACTAAAACACAAATGCCATAGTAAATAAGAGACCCAGAAAGCGACTCGTACTAACATGTAACGACACGCTTGACGGGTGTAAATTATCGCATTAAATTTACTAAACGGTATAGTTAATAAATTAAACGACCAGCGAGACAACCATGAAAAGCAACGACGGTTACTACGGTGAGTTTGGTGGCAGTTACATGCCCGAGATCCTTTACGCCAGCCAGCAGCAAATTTTGCACGCCTTTGAAACAGCCCGAGAAGATGAGCAGTTTGTTCAAGCGTTGCATCAGCAATGGCAAGAATACTCTGGTCGTCCAACGCCGTTAACCTTTTGCCAAAACCTCACCGAGCACTTTGGTGGTGCGCAAATTTACTTAAAACGCGAAGACCTCAACCACAGTGGCGCGCACAAAATGAACAACGTGATTGGCCAAGGCTTGTTGGTTAAACGCATGGGCAAGCGTCGCGTAATCGCCGAAACCGGTGCGGGCCAGCACGGCATCGCAACTGCGCTTATTTGTGCCCGACTTGGCTTAGAGTGCACCATTTACATGGGTGCTAAAGACGTAGCGCGCCAATACCCTAACGTCTTTTGGATGAAACAATTAGGCGCAACGGTGGTGCCTGTCACCAGCGGCGCACAAACCCTTCGCGACGCCCTAGACGAAGCATTGCGAGATTGGTCGAGCAGCCACCACGACAGCCATTACCTCATTGGTACCTCGTGTGGGTGCGCACCTTTCCCAGAGATGGTGGCCTATTTTCAGTCCATTATTGGCCAAGAGGTTGAGCAGCAGGCTCTTAAGCAGCTGGGTAAATTACCCGACCACTTGTACGCCTGTGTTGGTGGCGGCTCCAACGCCTGTGGCTTGTTCCTTCCATTTGTGGATAAACCCGATGTGCGCATGGTGGGTGTCGAAGCCGGAGGAAAAGGCATGGGGCAGGGCGAGCACTCAATTCGCCTATCAGACGATTTAGGCCAACCCGGTATTGCTCAGGGTTTTGCCAGCATCTTTTTACAAGACAACCAAGGTCAGCTACAAGACACCCACTCCATTGCCGCAGGCCTAGACTATGTGGGCGTATCGCCAATTATTGCCCACTTGGCAACCAGCGGACGAGTCGAAATGACCCATGCAAACGACCAAGAGGTGATTGACGCTTGCACCTTGCTACTCAAACGCGAAGGGATTATCCCTGCGCTTGAGTCCTCACACGCCTTGGCCGGTGCATTTAAAGAGGCAGGGCAATTACCAAAAGACCATCACCTCGTAATCAACCTTTCAGGGCGTGGCGATAAAGATATCTTTAATGTGGCTCAAGCCATGAACGACGAGGCCTTTCCGGACTTTATTCGCGGCTACCTTGCTCAATATCCACAGGCTCAACAGGAGGCATCGTCATGAGTGCACTCGCAAACTTTATCCACAAACAACGTGAGAGCCGCCAAGTACTGGCCATGACACATGTAATTTATGGCTACCCGAGTGTTGCCGAAAGCCTTGAGGTTATGGAAGGCTTACTTGAAGCAGGCGCAGAGATTTTAGAAGTGCAGTTTCCGTTCTCGGACCCTGTAGCCGACGGCCCCGCCATTGTCAGTGCTTGTCATCACGCCCTTACTCAATCCGTTTCAGTAAGTGAGTGCTTACACTCAATGAAAGAGCTAAGCGAGCGTTATCCAAACAGTCGTATTTTGCTAATGAGTTACTTGAACCCTATGTATCGCTACGGGCTCACGACACTTGTGAAAGACGCGGCGCAGTCGGGAGTTTCTGGACTGATTATTCCAGACTTACCTTACGAACAAGCAAAGGAGTATCGCGAAGCTTGTGCCGAACAGGGTGTCGAGCCCATTTGGCTAGTAACACCGGCAACACCGCCTGAGCGTTTGGCATTTCTTGCCAGCCAGTCCAGTGGTTTACTCTACTGTGTCAGCCGTTCTGGTGTGACTGGGCAAACCTCGCAGGTTAAAGATGAGAGTGTAGCAGGCTACCTTGAGCAGATTCGCGCCCATACCCAAACACCTTTGGCACTAGGGTTTGGTTTACGCGAGCCTGAACAAGTGCAGGCACTTACCAACAAGGCCGAAATTGCCATTGTAGGCTCAGCCTTGTTAGAAGCGTTTAACCAAGGGGGTAAGTCAGCCGTTGTGGACAAGTACAAGTCGCTGTTTCATCCACAGGCCTAAACAGGAGTAAGCGATAAGAGCATAAACACATCTTAATTGTGCTTATGCTCTTCTTTGACTTGATACATGGCAGTATCGGCTTTTTTAAGTAACTCCGTCACGTTGCGTGCTTCTTGTGGATAAATACACACACCAATACTGGCACCCGGACGAACGGTTTTTTCTCGAACAAACATCGGCTGCGACAAGTTGTGCATAATTTTTTCCACCACTTGCTCGGGCTGCTTTTCATCCGCTAGCGGGTTTAACAAGATCACAAACTCATCGCCCCCCAGTCGGGCAACCATATCCGACTTACGCAAAAGGTTACTTAGCCGCTCGCTCACCGCCACCAGCACCTCGTCTCCGGCATCATGGCCCAAGGTATCGTTAATTTGTTTAAAGCCGTCCAGGTCGATAAACAATACCGCCAACTGCTGCTGGCTGCGCTCAGCTTGGCTCACAGCACGCTCTAGGCTTTCCATAAACATCATGCGATTAGGTAAGCCTGTTAAGCCGTCGTGGTGGGCAAGGTGATGCATGCGCTCGGTTTGCGCTTGTAGCACATGAGTTTGCTGCTCAAGCTTAGTAATAAGGCTCTCGCGCTCCGCTTGCGATGATTGCAGCTCTTGGCGCATATGCTCAAAGTGGCTGGCAAGATCACTTACTTCATCACTGCCCGGCACCGCCACTTCTTTGTCTAAGTCACCGGCCTCTACGGTGTTCATGGCCGAATGTAAGAGGTGCATACGGTTTTTAACACGGAAGGCTAAACGCGTGATAAACAAGGCCAGCAAGCCCGTAAATAAGGCCAGCAAAAAGCGCACAACGCGGTTTGCTTGTGCTTCAACCACCCTAGCCTCGGTCAAAATCAAGCTCGACATACGAAGAACATCCTCGTTGAGGTTATTTAAGGCAATAATTAAACGCCCAACAATCACTTCGTAACCCTCGCCATCAACACTGGCGTCACCACTGGCCAACTGAGGGTTTTCGACCAACATGGTAAGCAACACTCCTAGGTTATCGATTTGCAGGCGAATACTTTGGGCTTGTGCCACTTGATTAGGTTGGGTCACGCCCGGCGCACGTAGGGTAATCACTTGTCGCAAACGCGCTTGTTGGGCCGCTACTCGGTCCAGTGTCGCTTGGTCGCGATAAAGCTCGTGAATGTGTAACTCGCCTCTTAGCAAGTTAATTTGGTGTTGTAGCTGGTTGGTGTACTCAGCCCGTGCAAGCATTTCGTCTTGCCGTGCTTCACTCCAAAAAAGCACCACCCAACAGCCAATCGCCACACCCAAGGCCACCAAGGGCAGTGCAAAAAGGCTTTGAACAATTGTGAGTGAGCGCTTAAACATCCGTCTCTCTCCGTTTATCGGTAACTTCAACTTCGAACTTACTGAAGAGTAGCCGTGTCAGGGGCCACTTCGGCAAGGGGTTTACCGTTGAGTACTCGTAAATAATCGGGAATCTCCGTGGCATTCACGATGCCCGTCTCCATAGCCCAACGCGCTTGGCTCTCAAGCTCAGACAGGAGACCGTAGTCCAAGGTCAGCTGAAAACGTAAGTCAGGCCAAATCCATTCAATAAAGTCGGGCGTTTTACGCAAACGCTGATAGATAATTTTTTGAGCCGCTTTGGGCTCCTCGTTGATGTACTGCGTGGCTTTAATGAGGGCGCGCAAAAGCGCCAGTTGCTTGGCTTGGGTAGCCTCGTCTGCGGGCCCTGCATGGGTCAGCAGGTTAAAGCTCAAGTCGTACAGACCGCTGGTATCGAGTATGTAGAGCTCTGGTAGTGCTTGATTAGCTTGATAAATATAAGGCTCCCACAATACGGCCATATCGATATCACCGTTGATCAGTTGGGTCGATAACGAAGGGGCCGTACCATACACCACACTTAGTTGGTCGTACGAAACGCCAGCAATTAACAAATACAGATGTAAAAAATATTCGCTGGCCGACCCTTTGATAACGCCAACACGTTTACCTATTAGCTGCTTTGAGTAAGAGTCTTCACTGGGCTTAAGACTCACCAGTTTTACATCGTTAGATGATTTTACAAAGGTGGTTAGCACTTCAAACGCATCGGGGTTCGAAAAACTATTAAACATCACCACCGAGTCAGAGCTGGTAGCAAAGTCGGCCTGGCCATTGAGTAACTCTAAAAAGCACTTATGGCCACCCAAGCAGGGCAGTATGGTGGCGTCGAGCCCTTCGTCTTCAAAATACCCAAGGGACTCAGCCACAAAGAAAGGGCTAGAGAGGGGAGATACAGACACCGCTAATGTGGCTTTACCCACAGGCTTAACGTGCATCTGTGTTGCATAGTAGGCACCGGCTAACAGCACGCCAGCACCCACCAATGCCCAAACAGCAATAACAGGCTTCGCAAAGAAACGTTTCATACGGCTTCTCCTCTCTTAGAGTGAGCTCACCACGAATCAATACGCGTCAGTTATGAACAGAATATGACAGAGTTACCGTTCAAAAGGCTCGGGCAATCCACACACTGGAATAGGTACCATTTTGTGCTGGTTTGCTCGGTTATACCGTCGGTAAATCGCTAATACTTCGGCTTGGCGCTCACTTAGCTCCGATTCGTCCCCTGTGTAACCCATGGCCCATTCCAATTCAGGATAGCTGGCGCCAATTTGGTCTTCGTCGGTTCGATCATCACCCCACAAACCATCGGTTGGTGGAGCCTCTAGAATACGTTGATTTACGCCCAGCTCCGCAGCACAGGCATACACTTCTGTTTTAACAAGATCCGCAATAGGGCTAACGTCTACGCCGCCATCACCATACTTAGTAAAGAAGCCAATACCAAAATCTTCAACTTTATTACCAGTACCCACCACAATATGGCCATATTGGGCTGCAATGTAATACAGGGTCGTCATGCGCAAACGGGCTCGGCTGTTTACCTCGGCCATGCCGCCATCGATAGGGGCTTGAGCCTGTGGCATTGCCGCCAAAAAGTTGTCGTAAACACTGGTTAAATCAGCTTTTACACTCGACACATTAGGGTAGGTAGCTACTAAAAAGTCGATGTGCTCACGGGCACGGCTTACCTGATCACTGTGTTGGTGAATCGGCATTTCGACACACACTAACGGGTAGCCCGTGCGTGCGGCCAAAGTCGACGAAAGCGCAGAGTCAATCCCCCCTGATACCCCTACAACAAAGCCTTTTGCCGGAGAGGATTCAAGATAATCTTTGAGCCAGAGGGTGATGTGTTCTATGACTTGCTGGGTATTCATGCGGATACGTTTAACCTTATTTTTACACAAGAAGAATATTCAACGAGGGTTTAATATCTTCTTTATATGCTCTTTTTTGCACACGCACAACTCCAACTAGAGGGCGAGTGGGGTGCGAGCAAACCTCGCCAGCACCCTATCTCATGCCTCATTGAAGTGAGTATTAGAGTGAGCAGTGCCAAGGTTAGTTATCGTAAAACCATTCGGTTATCTTGTCGGCATGGCTTTCGTTGCCAAAAAACACCTCAGACCAAGCTTTTGCATCAAACGGTAAGTGGCGCTTTTCGCGCTGGTATACCCGCAGCGTATTGGTAATAAAGCGTTCGTCTAACTCAGATGCATCACATTGTAGTGCCCGTACATTCGGGTTATAGGCATCGCTGCTAAAACCACACAAAAAAGAGCGGCCACGGTACAAGCCGTACAGCAATTTATACACCGCACGGCTGTCTTCACCTTCGTCCACCAGCATCATCGCTAAATGGGCGAGTTCTACACCGGGGTATTCGTCTAACACGGTGCCCAAACGCTCATAAACCGCTTGTCGTTGCTCAGCCGAAAGTAGCTCTGCCTTGAGTTTGTCCTCAACAAAGTCGAGATACACACCCGCAATGCCTCGCTCATCGCCCAAGCTCGCCACTCCTTGCTGGAGCGCCGCTTCGACCTTCTCGCTGTTACATTGAATGATAAAGTCGCCGCCTTCTTTCAACTCCATATCAATTAAGCCACGACGAGCAACGCGCTCACACATGCTCTTAAACGATGTAAAGCCGTACTCGCGGTAGTCAAAGTCAGACTTGAGCTCTTTGATTTTAAGAGCCACACGAGAGCCCAGTGGCTCTTTGCCTTGTCCTTCAAACACGCGAATAGCCTCAAGCAACAAACGAAGCATTTCTTCGTACAGTGGCTCGTCTTGGCTAGTCACTTCTACGCTGGTTTCACCCCGGCCTAGATCACGTGTTGGCTTGTAGCCATCGGCAGAGGCGAGTGTGGCATGGTAGTAAAATCGGTCGCACGCGCTGGTGTAAAAAGAGGCACTGGTATCTTGGCTGCCACCAATCCCAATGACCGTTTTTCCCATTTCGCGCAGGCGATTAAACAGAGGAACAAAGTCGCGATCGTCCGCGACTACCGCAAATGTGCTGATTTGAGGGTTGGTAGCGGCAACCGTTAATGCTTCAACCACTAGGCGAATATCCGCCGAGTTTTTAAAGCGTGTAAGGTGACGAACATCCTCATGTCGAATCAGGTTGTTTTGCAACATGATTCGAATGTCTTCTTTGTTTTCGCGGGGCAATGGCAGTTTGTAGATGTCGCCAAATGAGCGACGTACCACAACACGGCCGTAGTCTTGTGTTAGTTTTTTTATCCCAGATGAAATATCAATCGGCAGACCTAAATCTAAACAAAAACCTGCAAAGTTATCTAAATCAACAAATAGGGCGATTTGTTCTCTTTCTTCCATTGAATAACATCCTCATTATTCGCTTCGCCTTATGTCCTACATCAGCGCTTTTTTATAAAAATCATTTTAAATTTAGCAACACAGATAACTGCAACTAATAAAGTGTAGGCTAAATTGTAACCAAACAAAGGATGCCGCAAATTTAAGCGCAGGTCACCCTCCCAAAATGTTTAAGATCTCATCCTATAGGCTTAGGAAAAATTCGCACTGCACGCACCAAAAGCGACATTCACCGCTTAAGGCCGCCATGCAAAAGCCTCTCATTTAAAGGTGCCTATTTTTAAATGTAGTACACATCAATCATTAAAATTAAAAACGTAAAAACCACAAAAAACGTGTGACTCTACCCAAAGAATACCCTACATTGGCCAGTTATAAGTAATCAGCTGTGGCGTTTTAGCACCTTGTTTAGCGCAAGTTTGCACACACTCGCACAATGCCCTGTGACATAACGCAAGGCAGCCTAATATAGCTGTACAAACCATCTACGGTTGGCTTTGTAATTGCTTACGATTTTAAAGGAAAGACACACACGGCGCTAAGGCACCGGCGTGGCCGAGCAGCAAATGTTACACCCCCTACGGATAGGCAAAAAAGGCCCAAGTGCCCACCCATCCAAGGATTCACCTTAGCTGTTTTACCTGCGTTGCCTTAGCACCTATGCAGACACGTAATAGCAAAGGTACCTTGCATGAGCATCGACTGGTCTCAGTACACTCCAGGCGAGTTCTTCGACGAACTCATCGACTCCGACTTAAACGCACGCCCACCTGCGGGCAAACTGGTTGAATACCTTGCCTCGCTTACCAAAGAAGAGCTACAGCAACGCAAACAACTAGCCGAAGCCACCATTCAAGAGATGGGTGTCAGCTTTACCGTATACACTGACGAAGGCAACATTGACCGCGCATGGCCTTTTGACATTATTCCTCGTACCATTTCAGCCAGCCAATGGCGCGAAACCGAGGCCGGCCTTAAGCAGCGCCTTAAAGCGCTCAACATGTTCATCAACGACCTCTACAATGAACAGAACATCTTAAACGATGGCATTGTTCCCCGTGAGATCATTGAAGAGTCGTCTAACTTCCGACCAGAGTGTATGGGTATTACGCCTCCTCATGGTGTGTGGGCGAATATCTGTGGCACCGATTTGGTGCGCGATGTAGACGGCAAGTTTTACGTACTCGAAGACAACCTACGCGTTCCGTCGGGTGTGTCTTACATGATCGAAAACCGCGAAATCACTAAACGCGTTTTACCTGAGCTATTCGAACAAGACTCTATTCTTCCGGTTGATGCCTACACCGATGAGCTATTTAAAATGCTGGCGGCGCTGTCACCGCGCAAAGTGAAACAGCCCGAAATCGTTGTACTGACACCGGGTATTTTCAACTCAGCGTACTTTGAGCATGCCTTCTTAGCACAGCAAATGGGTGCGGAGCTGGTAGAAGGTGATGACCTTGTTGTGCCCGATGACGACTGCGTTTACATGAAGACCATCTCGGGCCTAGAGCGCGTCGATGTAATTTACCGTCGTATCGACGATGCCTTCCTTGATCCAGAAGTTTTCCGCGAAGACTCCATGCTAGGCGTACCTGGCCTTATGCGCGCATGGAAAGCCGGTAACGTTGCGCTAGCAAACGCACCGGGTGCAGGTGTTGCCGACGATAAAGTGGTATACGCGTATGTGCCAGACATTATTCGTTACTACCTCGACGAAGAGCCACTGCTGCCTAACGTCGAAACTTACTTGTGTGACGACGATGAGCAGCGCGCTTATGTACAAGAGCACCTAGAAGAACTTGTGGTTAAGCCTGCAAACGAATCTGGCGGTTACGGCATGTTGGTTGGCCCTCACGCCACCAAAAAAGACATTGCTAAGTTCGCTAAGTTAATCGAAGAAAACCCTCGTAACTACATTGCTCAGCCAACCCTCAAGTTGTCGACATCGCCTGCTTTGGTGAACATTGAATCACCTGAGCCACGCCACCTCGACTTACGCCCATTTATCTTACAAGCCAAAGACACCTACGTGACCATGGGTGGTTTAACCCGTGTCGCCATGAAGAAAGGCTCCTTGGTGGTTAACTCCTCACAAGGTGGGGGAAGTAAAGATACTTGGATTGTAGAAGACGAGGAGGCATAAGCATGTTATCTAAAGTAGCCGAGCGCATGTACTGGTTTGCACGTTACCTAGAACGTGTTGAAAATACTGCCCGTATGGTAGGGGTTTACGACAGCCTACTATTTGACCTACCAAAAACCGTTAACATCAGCTGGTATAACCTAGTGATGATTAACTCTGCCGACACCGCCTTTTCCGAGCGCTACAAGGTAAAAGACGAGCGCAACGTCGTTAAGTTTTTGTTGGCCGACCTAACAAACGGCAACTCATTGATGGTGAGCCTAAAAGCTGTACGTGAAAACGTGCGTACCTCCCGTGATGTATTACCAGAAGAGGTATGGGAGCTTACCAACGAACTCTACATCTACGTCAAAGAGAACATTCAAAACGGCATTAATCGTAAAAACCGTCGCGAGTTCCTTGATCACATCATTAAGGGCTGCCAGCAAATCAACGGTTTGCTCGGCGACAACATGAGTAAAGATGCGGGCTGGCAGTTTATTAACCTAGGCCGCAACCTAGAACGCGCCGACATGACCTCGCGTATTCTGGACTCCGGCAGTGCTGCTTTAATCAGCGCGCTTGCAGACAATCAAGAGCTTGATGCAACCCAAGTCATTTGGGGCCACGTATTGCGCTCATCCAGTGCGGCGATGAACTACCGCCGTACCGTGCGTTCGGTGGTTAACGGCCCAGAAGTGGCAAACTTCTTGTTAAACGACCCTCAGTTCCCACGCTCTGTGGCTTTTTGTATTAACAAAATGGACTCATCTAAAAAAGCACTGCCAAAAGCTGAATTTGAAGCGCTTGATGTCATCAAATCAAAACTTGATGTCATTTATGATGACGACAGCCAACTTGGCGCGAGCTTCCGCGACCTCATTAACGAGCTGCAAGTCAGCCTTGCAGACTTACACTTTGAATTTTCAAAGGCGTGGTTCGCACCTAAAACAAGCTAACGGCTCACTCGAGCCGTTTTGCCACCCCAGATTCTATACAGAGTGTTATCTCTAGGAGCTTTACCTCATGAGTATTCGTGTCGCGCTACGACATACCACCGGCTACCAGTTTGACCGAGCAGTAAACATGTCGCCGCATGTTGTACGCCTGCGTCCAGCACCCCATTCGCGTACCCACATCCATGGTTACTCGCTAAAAATTACGCCCGAAAACCACTTTTTAAACTGGCAACAGGACGCCTTTGGCAACTACCTTGCTCGCCTTGTTTTCCCTGAAAAAACCAAAGAATTCAAAGTCGAAGTTGAAGTGATTGCCGACATGACGGTTATCAACCCGTTCGACTTCTTTATCGAAGACAGCGCAGAGTACTTTCCGTTTGAGTACGACAAACAAACGGAAAAAGAGCTGAAGCCATACCTAGAGCTAGCGGACGAAGGCCCAGAGCTAGAAGAGTGGCTAAAAGACGTCGATACCAGCAAAGAAGACGTTCGCACCATCGACTTTTTAATTAACCTAAACCAAAAAGTGCAAAACTACGTGGGCTACGGCATTCGTATGGAGCCGGGCGTACAAACCACAGCCGAAACGCTTACACTTAAAAAAGGCTCATGTCGTGACAGTGCTTGGTTGCTTGTTCAAGCTTTCCGCCGCTTTGGTTTAGCCGCGCGTTTTGCATCGGGCTACCTCGTACAGCTCACCTCTGACGTAAAAGCCCTAGACGGCCCATCAGGTCCAGAAGAAGACTTTACCGACCTACACGCTTGGTGTGAAGTTTACGTTCCGGGTGCGGGCTGGATTGGTCTAGATCCAACCTCAGGCCTGCTTACAGGCGAAGGCCACATCCCACTGTCGTGTACGCCAGACCCAGTGTCTGCGGCACCTATTACCGGTGCAACCGACAAGTGTGAAGTCGAGTTTTCTCACGCTAACGAAGTCTTCCGTATTCACGAAGACCCACGTGTTACCAAGCCTTACACCCAAGACGAATGGGAATGTATTGACGCACTGGGTAAAGCCGTTGATGAAGAGCTAAACGCTAACGACGTGCGCTTAACCATGGGTGGCGAGCCTACCTTTGTTTCCATTGATGATATGGAGTCAGAGCAATGGAACACTGGCGCACTGGGTGAAGACAAGCTGCGTTTGTCTAAAAATCTACTCGGTGCACTACGCGAGCGTTTTGCGCCGGGCGGCATGCTGCACTTTGGTCAAGGTAAATGGTACCCAGGTGAAGAAATTCCACGTTGGGCGTTGGGCTGTTTCTGGCGTAACGACGGCATTGCTTTGTGGAAAGAGCCAAAGCTTTTGGCCGATTTCGACAAAGATTACAAATTTACCACCGAAGATGCTGAAACCTTCGCAAAAGAGTTGGCGCGCAATCTTGGTGTATCACCCGACTACCTAATTCCGGGCTACGAAGACGCACTCTACTACCTGTGGAAAAGTGAAAGCCTGCCCGAAAATATCGACCCGAAAAAAGTCTCGTCTAAAGACGACTTGGACCGCAAAAAAATCGCACAGCTTCTGCAGCGTGGTTTAGATGAAGTCACCGGCTACGCACTGCCATTATCTTGGGACTACACCACCTCAGGCTGGCGCAGTAGCCCATGGCCACTGCGTCGTGAGCAACTGATTTTGTCGCCGGGCGACTTCCCAATGGGTTTCCGCCTACCACTTGGCTCATTGCCAGCTGTCGCGAAAGAATGGCACGCATTCCAGCCAGAAGCTGATTTACACGGCCCAATGGAGCCATTAGGCGATGGTAGCTTTGTACCTCCACAACAAGCGCCAATGCGCCCAGTGGACGCACCTAAGAATGAAGAAAAACTAGGCGCCAAAGGCGAAGACAAGTACATCGACGTGATTCGCACCGGCCTGTGTGTTGAGCAACGTGGTGGTCGTATTTACCTCTTCTTGCCACCAGTACAACACCTCGATCATTTCGTAAACTTGATTCAAGCGATTGAAGCCACAGCTAAAGCCACCAAAATGCCAGTGGTTATCGAGGGTTACGATCCACCGTCTGACCCACGTTTGAAGAAGTTCTTGGTAACACCTGACCCAGGTGTGATTGAGGTGAACATTCACCCAGCATCGTCTTGGGAAGAAATGGTTCACACCACCACTGAGCTTTACGATGCCGCTTATCGTTGTCGTTTAGGTGCCGAGAAGTTCATGCTCGACGGTCGTCACACAGGCACCGGCGGTGGTAACCACATCACCATTGGTGGTACCACACCAGCCGATAGCCCATTGCTCCGTCGTCCAGATATTCTGCAAAGTTTAGTGACCTTCTGGCAGCATCACCCAAGCTTGTCTTACTTGTTCTCGGGTATGTTTATTGGCCCAACCAGCCAAGCGCCGCGTGTAGACGAAGCACGTAACGAATCACTCTACGAGCTAGAAATCGCTTTTGAGCAAATGCCAGAGGGCATTGTTGACCAGCCATGGTTGGTTGACCGGTTGATGCGTAACTTGCTTGTGGATATGACCGGTAACACTCACCGTTCTGAGTTCTGTATCGACAAACTTTATGCACCGGGCTCAGCCAGTGGCCGCCAAGGCTTGTTGGAGTTCCGTGGTTTTGAAATGCCACCACACCCACACATGTCGCTGGTACAGTCGTTGTTGATTCGCTCCTTGGTTGCACGCTTCTGGAAAGAGCCATACAAAAAACCATTAGTGCGTTGGGGTACTGAGCTACACGACAAGTTCATGCTGCCTCACTATGCATGGTCAGACATGAAAGACGTGATCAAAGACCTACAAGCGCACGGTATTCCGTTCCAGCTTGATTGGTTGGCACCGTTTGAAGAATTCCGTTACCCACACTACGGCCGTGTTCAAATCGACAACATCGAGCTAGAGCTTCGTTGGGCGATTGAGCCGTGGCACGTGCTGGGTGAAGAGATGAGCAGCTTTGGTACAGCACGTTACGTAGACTCGTCTATCGAGCGCCTGCAAGTGAAGCTGACCGGTCTGGATCAAGGTCGTTACGTCGTCGCATGTAACGGTGTCTCTGTACCGCTGCAAAACACAGGTACACACGGCGAATACGTTGCCGGTGTGCGTTACCGTGCATGGCAGCCGCCTTCAGCGTTGCACCCAACCATTGGGATTCACGCGCCGCTGACCTTCGACATTATCGACACCTGGAACGGTCACAGCATTGGTGGCTGTACCTACCATGTATCGCACCAAGGTGGCCGCAGCTACGACACTTACCCAGTGAACAGTGCTGAGGCGGAGTCTCGTCGTGTTAACCGCTTCGACGAATTCGGCCACACTCAAGGTGCGATTAGCCATCGTCCTGCTTACGATGCGATTCGCAAATTCTTCCCGAATCAACACCCACCGCGTCCAATGAAACCTGTTGCGGCGCAAAAAAATCCTGAGTATCCGCATACACTGGACCTGAGGAAAGGGGTAGAATAGGCGCGATTTATCGCCCCCCAACTTGAGTGAGCAAGATGACCGCGTCGACCCCCACAGATGTGCAAGACACTTTAGCCTACGCGCAGGTGTCTGGTAACGATGAAGTCTATGGCCCCGACGGCGAAGCCAGAGCGCATTGGCAGTATGTCTTAGACAGCCTGTGCGCCCTTGGCCAAACCGAGCTAGGCAACCGACAACAAAAAGCCCAACGCATCTTGCGGGATGACGGCGCCGTGTACACCTCGATGGAGCGCCCAGAGCAAAGTAACATCTGGGAGCTCGATCCGATTCCCATGGTGTTTCAGAGCGAAGAGTGGCGCGAAATTGAGTCTGGCTTACTTGAGCGAGCTGAGCTGCTCGACCTAGTCCTCAAAGACCTTTACGGCGAGCGCCAGCTTATTAAACAAGGAGTGATTCCGCCCGAAGCACTGTTCGACCAGCACGGCTTTATCCGCGCCTGTGACCAAGTCACCATGCCGGGTGAGCAACAGCTGATCTTCCACAGCGTCGACATGATTCGTGATGCCGAAGGCAAAATGTGCATCATGACCGACCGCACCCAAGTGCCCCGTGGCATGGGCTATGCGCTCGAAAACCGCAACGTGATGACTCGTGTACTGCCAAGCCTTTTTCGCGATGCACAGGTTCACCGCCTAGCGCTGTTTTATCATGCCATTCGCCACAAAATGCAGGAGCTTTCGCCCCGAGGCGACGGCGAAACCGCACGTGTTGTTTTACTGACACCGGGCGCCTACAGCCCTGCGTATTTTGAGCATACCTACCTTGCCAACTTCTTGGGCTTTCCATTAGTCCAAGGGGGTGACTTAACAGTGCGAGACGGCCGTGTTTGGATGAAGTCCGTACACGACTTAAGCCCCGTGGATGTGATTTTCCGTTTTGTCGACGACCAACTCTGTGACCCTGTGGAATTGCGCAGCGACTCCCACCTCGGCGTCGCTGGCTTACTCGAAGTCGCGCGTACTGGCAAAGTGGTGATCGTTAACCCACTGGGTACCTCAGTACTCGAAAACCCAATTTTGCAAAAGTACATGCCTGCTATTGGCGAGTTCTTTTTGGGCCGTGCACTCAAGCTTAAAAACGTGAACACCTACTGGGGCGGCGACCCAGCAGATATTCCGTTGATTAAGGCCAACTTTGACAAACTGGTACTCAAACACATCAGTGGTAAAAACAATACCAGCGTCTTCGTTTGCGAGCTAAACGCAGAAGAAAAAGCCAAATGGCTCAAAATCTTTGAAGAAACGCCGCAACGCTTTGTCGCCCAAGACTACCTAGAGCCCTCCAGCTTGCCCACCATGGTTAAGGGGCAGCTGGCACCTCGTCATGTGTTACTGCGCACCTTTGCAGTGGCAACAGACCAGTCTTACAGCGTCATGCCCGGCAGCCTTGCGCGTATTGCACCCAGTAAGCGCTCTGCTCGCGTGGCCCACGGTCATGGCTCTGTCAGCAAAGACACTTGGGTACTGGCCTCCGAGCCTGAAAAACAGTTTTCGCTGCGCGCGAGCCTTCCTAAGTTTCAAGCCAACCAAGCACGGGTTAACTTGCCTAGCCGCGTAGTCGAAAACCTGTTTTGGCTGGGCCGTTACATCGAGCGCGCCGAAACCGTCGCACGCTTGTTGCGTACCGTGTTAATGCAGCTCAACAGTACCCTTGCGCTGCCCAAAGACGCGCGTCGTGTCATGCTAACAGCCATTACAGACGTGACTGACACCGTACCCGGCTTTAGGGGCAAAAACGCCGCTAAACTACTCGAAGACCCCAACCCAGAGCTCATTTCAGTGATTTTGGACTCACAACGTATGGGGTCTTTACGCCAGTCTATTCACTCCATGTTAGGCTGTGCGGACGAGGTTAAAGAGCAGCTATCGAGTGATGCCCAGCGCATCATGAACGATATTCGCGACGAGTTTTTAAACCTCGATAAATTCCTCGTTAACAACATTACCTCAGCGCCCGAAGAAACCATGGACCCGCTCGTGACCAGCCTTTTAGCAATGGCAGGGCAAACTCACGAAAGCATGTTCCGTGGCACCGGTTGGCGCTTTTTAGAAATTGGCCGCCGCATTGAGCAAGCCTGCCAAATTTCTATGCTCATGCGCTCACTCTTGGTTGAGTGCCACAGCGGTCGAGCCCAAGATATTCTGCTCGAAACCACCTTAATGAGTACCGAGGCGCTCATTTCATATCGCCGACGCTACTTGTCCGAAGTGGACATCGACCACACACTCGAATTGATGCTACTCAACGAGCAAAACCCTCGCTCCTTGTTGTTCATGATCAAAGACCTGCAGCAGCATCTAGGCACCTTGTCTAACCGCATGACAGATACGCCGGTATCACCAGAGCAAAAGTCAGTGATTGCCGCCATTGCAAGGTTACAGCTTCTCGACCTCGAAGCCTTGAGTAAACCCGACGAAGACGGTTTGCTGCGCCAAGCGTTAGACGAAGCACTCAGCGACATTACCGAGCACCTGTGGGACGCCGCCAACAAAATTGGCGATCGTTACTTCGACCACACAGGTGGGCCACAGCAACTTGTTAAAGCCGACTGGGATCAAGACGCATGAAGTACCGCATTCGCCACATTACCGAGTACACCTATGGCCAGCCGGTAAGCTTAGGTTACAACCGCGCGCACCTGATCCCACGCTCAAGTGCGAGCCAAACCTGCTTATCTAGCTTGGTGCGCATTACGCCACTACCGTCTACGGCCAGCCAGCGCACCGACTACTTTGGCAACCAAACCTATCACTTTGCCCTTGAGGACAGCCACAAGGCCTTGACCATTGATGTCACCTCACAAATTGAAGTGTCTGACACCCCTTTAGCCACCGACGAAACCCTCGACAGTAGCCCAAGCTGCCAACAGGTACTCGACGCCCTCGCTGAAAGTGCCACAGAGGCCACCTTGCTGGCCCGAGAGTTTGTACTCGACTCGCCGATGATCAAATCCAGCGACACGCTCAAAGCGTTAGGGGAGGGGATTATCAGCCCAGAGACACCTCTGCTGGTGGCTGCTCGTGCCCTAACCAGTCGTATTTTTAACGACTTTAAATACGACCCCGACTTTACCACCGTAGCAACACCGCTCGATGACGTGCTGGAGCACAAACGCGGTGTCTGCCAAGACTTTGCCCACCTAGCCATTGGCTGTTTGCGCAGCCACGGATTTGCCGCCCGTTACATCAGTGGCTACCTCGAAACACTGCCACCACCGGGGCAAGAAAAGCTCGTGGGCTCCGATGCTTCACATGCGTGGTTCGAAATCTATATTCCAGACCTCGGCTGGATACCTTTTGACCCCACCAACGACAACATTCCAGGTAACCAACACTTGGTGACCGCATGGGGTA
This sequence comes from Pontibacterium sp., assembly GCA_049603715.1. GTDB lineage: Bacteria > Pseudomonadota > Gammaproteobacteria > Pseudomonadales > Balneatricaceae > Pontibacterium. Next base: position 152,806 of record JBMYSW010000003.1, read on the forward strand.
GGGACTATTCCGACGTAACACCTCTGCGTGGTGTGATCTTTGACGGCGGTGGTGCACAAACCCTATCGGTGTCCGTCGACGTCGCTCGTCTCGACTAAATTCCCCGCAGCGGCAGGGGCTCACAACCGGTGGTGTAAACTCGCCACCGGTCATTCACTTCTCGCGTTTCGTACGCTTTGCTAACTTCCTCATTCTCAACAAGCACTTTTCCTATCGCTTGGCCTTACGTCCACTGGCCGATTGAGTACCTTCGACTATTTTACGACTTGCATTTGATAATGATTATCATCATTATTACGATTATCTTAAAACAGCATCACCGATACTACGCCTCACGGTGCCACACGGTAAGAGGGCGTTAACCGCTGTCACAGGACCGAAGGAATGAAGACACCCCGTCGTGGCTACGAGTTCGTATTACTCAGCGACAAAGTTCGCCACGCCAGCGAGCCCAACAACCCTCAGCTTATCGGCCAGTGGCTTAAGCAAACTCAGTGCTGTAACGACACAAAAGTAAATGGCTGCTGTGCTCAATGCCCGCGAGCCTTGCAACAACAAAACTGCGAACAGCAATACCGACTGCTCATGGAAACGGTGCTCGACGTACTCACGCCCGACGCATGGCGCGAAGCCTGTTTAAACCAAATTTACCAACCCTTGATGCGGCTAGAGCGCCTCGCTCAAACCGACCAAGACCACCAGCGCATTCAGCGCTTAATTTACGAGCTTAACCTCGGCGCACAATACAGCCGACTCAGCTTTTATAACCACGGCTAGTGACTTACCAGCCATAGATTCACGATGATAGAGAAGAAAGTTATGTCACAAACTCGTATCGAAAAAGACAGCATGGGTGAACTAGAAGTACCCAGCAACGCCCTATATGCCGCACAAACACAACGTGCCGTGAACAACTTTCCCGTCAGCGGCCAGCCCATGCCTGAGGCTTTTATCCGCGCGCTCATCAACGCCAAAGCGGCTGCGGCTGTAGCCAACGGCCAGCTTGAGCAAATTCCAAGTGCTATGGCCACTGCCATTGTTGCAGCCTGTGACGAGCTCCTTGGCCAAGACGACCTCATGACTCACTTTCCGGTTGATGTCTACCAAACCGGCTCGGGCACTAGCTCCAACATGAACGCCAACGAAGTATTGGCGACGCTCGCGAGCCGTCACTACGGCGACCATGTAGGCGCAAACGATCACATTAACTGTGGCCAAAGCAGCAACGACATTATTCCATCAACTATTCACATCAGTGCTGCGGTGACCATCACCGAGCAGCTACTACCGGCGCTTAAGCACCTCAGTGCCACCACACGCACAAAAGCAGCCGATGTGGCACACCACATCAAAACCGGCCGTACCCACTTGATGGATGCTATGCCTGTAAGCATGGCCCAAAGCCTCGAAAGCTGGGCAGCACAAATTGACCTTAACATCGCTCGCCTAGAGCAAATGCTGCCAAGCTTACAAACCTTGGCCCAAGGCGGTACAGCTGTAGGTACTGGCATTAACGCCCACCCAGACTTTGCTGCCAGCTTCTGCAACGCCCTTAACGAGCGTTCAGGCCTTGCTTTTACTCCGGCCGACAACTTCTTTAGCCACATTGGTTCACAAGACATTGCCGCGGCCGTATCAGGCCAGCTAAAAGCAACCGCGGTGTCGATTATGAAAATCGCCAACGACCTGCGCTGGATGAACTCAGGCCCACTCGCAGGCTTAGGTGAGATTGAGCTAGAAGCATTGCAGCCGGGCTCATCAATCATGCCGGGTAAGGTAAACCCCGTCATTCCTGAAGCCGCTGCTATGGTTGCTGCACAAGTAATTGGTAACGACAGTGCCATAACGGTGGGTGCACAGTCGGGCAACTTCGAACTCAACGTCATGCTCCCTATGATCGCAAACAACCTACTTGAGAGTATTTTACTGCTCAGCAATGTGAGTCAATTATTGGCTGATAAAGCGATTGCGAGCTTTAAAGTGAACGAAGCCAAGCTGCAAGAAGCGCTCTCTCGCAACCCTATTTTGGTAACGGCACTTAACCCCATCATCGGTTACCTAAAAGCCGCCGAAATCGCCAAGCTTGCATACAAAGAAGGGCGACCGATTGTTGATGTGGCAGCCGAGCACACCGAACTGAGCCGCGAAGAGCTGCTCGAACTACTCGACCCTGCTAAGCTGACCAAAGGCGGCCTATAAGCCCCTTAACGATGCAGACCGGTGGGCTGTTCGCCTGCCGGTCGTTATAACGCAGCCTTAACCCGCACCTATAAGGCCTTTTTACGTAAAAGCGTATATAATTTTTACAGGCAAGGTGGCAGGCAGCACATAATGACTCGTATTTTTTGTTTAATTTTGGCGTACTTTTTTATCGCACTCGCGATACTCGGCGCCTTTTTGCCTTTACTACCCACCGTACCTTTTTTGATTTTGGCCGCATGGTTTGCCAGTAAAGGCTCTAAACGCCTGCACGACTGGCTCTATTCACACCCGCTCTTTGGCAAGCTGCTGCAAGACTGGGAAGAGCAGGGCGCTGTCTCTCGCAAAAGTAAAATTCTCGCCGTTTCTATGATGGCCGCTAGCTGGCTGTTTTTGTTTTTTTACCTACCCAACCCGTGGGCATTGGTGGGCGTGAGCATTACCTTTATTCTTGTTTCTACCTACCTTATTACGCGTCCTGAACCCGTCTAACCACCGCGCATTTTGCAAAGTCTCCACTTTTGTCTAGACTCATCCAAACTCGCGCAACCCTCGTAACGAGAGACTCGCACCTTGATATTGATGGTGGGGGCACCATAAACACTGAAGCCCTTGGCGTCACATAACAAAAAAGGATCCTTGAATGCATACCAGCAATGCCATCATTCGTATCACAAACCTGCGATTGCGCACTTACATCGGCTTTAACGAAGAAGAGCGCTCCAAACAACAAGACGTTGTGGTCAATGTGGCAATTCATTATCCCGCTTATAAAGCGCAAATGACTGACCAAGTCGACGATGCACTAAACTACAAGGTCATCTGTAAAAAGATCATTAAGCACGTAGAAGAAGGGCGCTTTTTACTGCTCGAAAAACTGGTATCAGACCTACTCAACATTGCCAAAGACCACCCTGCGGTGGAGTTTGCCTCTGTTACTGTAGATAAGCCCTTTGCTTTGCGCTTTGCTGACTCTGTTTCACTCAGCCTAGAATGGTCAAAGGCCGATTAGTTTGCGTACAACTGTCACCAACAGGTAATATATCCGGCCCTGTTGAAAAACAGGCCAAATGGCAATAAATCCACAGGAAAGATCATGATTTCACCCGAAGCTCGCCTCGTGCGAGACAGCCTAGTGGCAAAAGGTTTAGAAACCCCACTGGTACCTAATGAGCTAAGCACCGATGAGCAAATTGAGCGCATCACTGGGCTCATGGCAGAAGTCACCCAAACCCTTGGCCTCGACCTCACCGACGACAGCCTTGCCGATACGCCAAAGCGCATTGCAAAGATGTACGTTAACGAGCTATTTGCCGGCCTAGATTACGAGAACTTTCCTAAGATCACCCAAATTGACAACAAAATGGGTGTAGACGAAATGGTCAAAGTGGACAAAATCAGTGTGCTCAGCACCTGCGAACACCACTTTATCACCATTGATGGCTTCGCCCGCGTTGCCTACTTGCCAAAAAATAAAATTATTGGCCTGTCTAAAATTAACCGCTTGGTACGCTTCTTTGCGCGCCGCCCACAGGTACAAGAACGCCTGACGCAACAAATTCTGGTGGCTTTGCAAACACTGTTAGAAACCGATGATGTTGCAGTAAGCATTAAAGCCACGCACTACTGCGTGAAGGCACGCGGCGTGATGGATGCTAACTCCCATACCGAAACCACCGCACTGGGCGGCGCATTTAAGAGCAAGCCCATTACTCGCCAAGAGTTTCTTGCGAACTAGGTGCTTTAACACTTAGTCTCGTATTCACCAAGTGGCTCTCTGCAGCCCTTGGTGAGCTTCAATGCCTATCCTGGCATTTGCCTCGCTTTTCATCTCACTAGGCTCCACCTCACCTAATCGCTACTTGAAATATATACCGCTTTTCAATAATGTAGTTTCGCTTCATGTTTAGCCCTTACACTATGTAGGGAATCTAACACCCAAACGCGAAGCATTTAGGCCAGCCTGCTACGGATAATAAGTGTGGCCCTCGCACAAATCTTTACGCTCCGATTTCGCAATCACCTAACCTGATCTCAATGAAACGTATACTGCTGCATAAGAAGCTCAACATCGTCATGCGTCGTGCCATTGTGCTCTGTGCGCTGGTATCGGCTGCGCTGCTTTTTTTGCAGGGCGGGTTTTATGTCAAAAACGCCGTACAGGCCGAAAGCGAAAACAAGTATGCCGTTGTCATGAGCCACCTTCGCGCCAACGCGAGCACCCAAGGTCACGGGCTCGAGCCTTTATTTTCAACGCTTAAAGAGCTGTCGTTTAGCCGCTCCGTTAGTATTCTTAGCCCCCAAAGTAACGCGCCAAGTGCAACCCTCACCGACATCATTCACCCCGTGGGTGATGTAAGCTATAAACTCGGCGAGGGCGTCACCTACACACGTCCTATTTTTTACGATCGCCACTGTATTAGCTGTCACACACAGGTGGGTTTAGGCGAGTTGGCAGGGCAGCTCAGCATTAACTATCCGCTCACCAGTATTAAAGTGGGCCTAACCGCCAGCTTAATCGCCACCATCGTCAGCATTAGCTTTGTGATGTTCTTTTGTTACTGGGTGTTTAGAAGTTTTATTCAAAACCAAATTGAAGACGCATTTGACTCTTTGGCCCATAAAATTAACCAAATTTCTAACCACGACGACCTAGATACCGCACTGTCGATCGACAGTGATATCGCCGAGGTTAAGCAAATTGAAGATGCGTTTAACAAAAAGAATCAACGCCTAAAACAAGCCTATGAGTCCGTTGCCACACTGTCCATGACCGACTCGCTTACGGGCCTCTATAACCGCAATAAGCTCACACAGGTGTTACAAGAAGAGATAAACCGCAAAAATCGGTATGGCACCGAATTCGCCCTAGTCATGATGGACCTAGACGGCTTTAAACAAATTAACGATGTTTACGGCCACGATGCAGGCGACAAAGCACTCGTCACCCTCGCTGAGTTAATTAAAAACCGACTCCGCCCCACAGACACGGCCGTACGCTTGGGCGGTGACGAATTTATGATTGTGCTGTCCCATGTATCGACCAGCCAAGCCGATCAGTTTGCTCAGTCCATTCAAGGCCAAATTAACGGTCATATCGTTAACTACGGGGACACCACCTTCCAGCTATCCACCAGCGTTGGTGTCTCTGTCGACAGCCGTGCCAACGACATCGAAACTCTGCTCAAACAGTCAGATAAAGCCATGTACGCCAATAAAGCCGCCCGCAAAGAGCGTATGCGGGCGAGGATGCGGTAGGGGATTTAGTAGGGGTGAGAGTTAGGCTGTCGCCACGTTAGTTTCCCTCTTCCTCGATATTATTTTCTTTCCATTTGTGTATATAAGCCAACACCTCGTAGGCTCCATCTTCCGTTTCAACCAGGTCAATTGGGCGTCGGTTGTTTAAATACTTATTAGGCTGGCTCATCCATTTAAACACCTCGCTTTGGTTTCCTCGAATTGGAATCGCTAAATCAAGAACCTGCTGCAAGAGCTTCGGTTGAGAATACCAAGATATTGGCTTTGTGGTTGGCTTCCGTCCGGCCTTAATCACTCGGGGTAACTGACTATCAGATAGCTCTGACTGGGTGATATGCGTTCTTGTCCAATGTGAGTGCTCAGTTAACGCCTTGTTGGGTCGCCGCTCTTGGTTCCGAGTGGGGGTAACAACACCAATCAAGACATCTGTATGCTCACGAATCATCGCTAAAGCAGGGGCAATATCTGTGTCATTAGTCACAATGATGGCATGATCAATATTGCCTTTTATTGCATCATGGTAAGCCTGTAAAGCAAGATTAACGTCGCTCTGCTTTTCCTCTACTTTCCATGCCAGAGCCTCCTCACACTCTTTCGGCTGTCGATTTGGCTGAGCACGATCAACAAGCTTTATAGCGACTTTGTTAACCGCGTAATACCCTTCGAGGATTTCAATTTGATTGCTGTAAAGCTTTCGTAATGCAGTATGGTAACGCTCTTGGGAGGATACTGAGTCAGGAGACTTGGCAACGCTTTCGATAATTTTTGCAGTAAAAAATTTTATTGCACCTACCTTTAAAAGAGCGAACTCTTTCGGCACTCCTGCTTCATCCCGAAGCAACACAGAAGGCAATAGGTGTCGCTCAAATAGGCAATAGATATCTAGCCACTTGTATGGGCTATTCTTGAGGCACCCGTAATAAAGATTATAACCATCAATATAAACACGAGTACGTAGAGGCTTCCGACTTTGCTTTCCTTGCATGTCTCTATCCCTAAAAATGAAAAAACCGGCTTACGCCGGCTTTCCCTTCCTCAAACCAGATGGTCTAGCCACACCGGTCTCGAGGATTAGTTGTTATGCTCATTGTTACAGATATCTGTAACAGCCTTAAATTTAAAATAGCTATTGTGATGGTAGGTGGTGATAGCCCGGTGATGGTGAGGGGGGTATTTTTGAGAGATCTAAAGCAAGGATATACGCCCTGCAAGCCCATGTAAGCGACGACTAGGTAAACGGGTGTATGGGTAGCAAAAAAGTGTGAACGAAGTTTCTAACGGGGGTTTAACGGGGTAGAATCTTGGTTAAAAGAATTTACTAAGGAAGGTGATTACGGATGTCTAGAGAATTCATAATAAGTAATGAAGACGATGCCTATGAAGTACTAAAAACTTTGATGGATGAACACCTAGATCCAAGCAAGTTCACTATAGAGCTAAAAGGATGGCCTACAATTAACTTGCACCTGACTGGAGATAAATATCACCAGACCATTACTCCTTCTATGATGAAAGGGTTCTTGGAGCTGCAGAAGGGCATCTATCGCTCATATGCCTTAACCAAGTATAAGAGCCCCAATACTAACAAGCTCACGAAAGCAGAGAGAGATGAGCTTGAAATAGAAGTAAAAGTGAGTAATGGCTCGTCAAACTACGATATTAACCTTCAATCGCTTTTAGAAAAGTTTATTTCTACAGGAGTGGACAAAATGGACGGTTCACAAATTGTCGTTGTTATTTTGGGTGTCTTTCTCACCTATGCAGGTAGCACTGCCTTCCGTTACTACCTAGATACTAGGCGTCAGGAAAAAGAGCAAGAAGTAGCTTCAGCAGAAAAACTGGCTCAGCTGGACACCATGAAAAAGATGAGCGAAGAAGAAACTGAGCGCACGAAAATACTGGCTCAGTTGGTACGCCAAAATGCTACGTTTGACAATGTTCAACGTACTGCATACGACACCACTACAGAACTTCTAAAAAGCATGCGTAATGCTGATGCAGGCAGCTTTCAAGGCATTGAAATCACAGGCTCACAAGCAGACCTCATTACCCAAAACGCCCGCAGAAAATCATCAGATGTAAGGCTAGATGGCCGTTACCGCATTCTGTCAGTCGACTCATCCCACCACGAAGACTTTAAGGTCAAAGTCCGTGATATAGATTCTGGCGACACCTTCAATGCAAAAGTCCAAGATGACTCGTTAACAGATACTTTTCTCAAGCGTCTTCAAAAAGCTGAGTGGGAAAAAAAGCCAGTTGAATTGAAGATCAACGCTAAAGAAAAAGACAATATTATCAGTGCAGCGCTTGTAATCGACGTCCAACAAGTTATAGAGCCCGAGTGAGCAAATTAGCTCCACACCCATAAATCAAACTTTAGGGACCTGCCTGCATGCCTAAAAGTTACTATTATCTATTTGGCGGCCCTGTACTTGCAATACTGATTTTCGCCGTTTGTTACTTAACGTCTTTTGCTATTGTTGAAGACGTTACCCCAAACAAAAACACATTTATGAGTTTTGGGCGCGAGTTGATAGCTGCGACAATTGGTGCAGCAATTGGTTCAGGGTTTGGTGCTTGGGTTGGTGCAGATAGGGCGTTCAAATATGACTTAAAGCGGTCAAAGAGTGAGGAGAATGAAGCAGCGGTTAATGCACTTAATAAAACTATTATCTCGTTTCTATTACAGTTAAATAATACAAAGCATATCGAGAAGTCCTTGAAAGATGCCCCCACCAGCAACCCAGAGCATATATTACTTGCTGATTACCCCGAGGTTACGCCTGCCGATTTAGCGTCTTTAGTAGCGGTAATAGATGACCCTGAATTTATTCTGCAATTGCACAACGCTCAACAACGCTATTCACAGGCGATAAAGAGCTTGAAGAATCGGAATCAACATTTCAGCAACAACACTTTCACTATTATGAACAACTCTGATCCACAAGTTACTTATGCAGCACAGCAACTCATCTTCCAAGTGTATAACCTATTTATTGGTGGCCAATCAAAAGAAATGTTGAGCGATGTGCTATCAAAGCACATAAATACCTTGCACGAAAAAGGCACAGAAAAATACAAAGGGCATATAATTTTTAAAGAAGATAAACGCCCAATCCCTCAAACCTAAGTTAAACCACGCCACGCTAATCTAGCAGCATGAGCATACAAGCCACTCTCCAATCGGCAAACACCTACCATTAGCCACTGTGGATGACGGTATGGAATACATCTAGTGATTTTTTGGATACAACAGTCCAACCGTATCTATTACCAAAACAAGCTTGGCGTAACAGTGGGCATATGAAAATATTTTAGTGAGTCTAGGGAAGTTATATAACGCTGTAGAACATCAGCGATTCACTGCACCTTGGCAGCGGGAGGCGGAAGCAATCTTAATTTCGTTTTACGAAATTAATCCCCTGCGGGCTTCGAAAGCAAAGCTTTCTCGTTTCAAAGTGCTTTGCACTTTGTCAAACCACGGTGGAGCCTCATCCAGCCGCTGGGCGGCGTACAAAATAAAAAGCCCCGCTTATAGCGAGGCTAGGGAAGTCATTAACGCTGTAGAACATCAGCGATTCGCTGCACGCTTGCAGCGGGAGGCGGAAGGAATCTTAATTTCGTTTTACGAAATTAATCCCCTACGGGCTTCGAAAGCACAGCTTTCTCGTTTCAAAGTGCTTTGCACTTTGTCGAACCACGGTGGAGCCTCATCCAGCCGCTGGGCGGCATACAAAATAAAAAGCCCCGCTTATAGCGAGGCTTTATATTTTGATGGTGCCCACTTATGGAAATCAATCAAACATAAAAGAAGCCCACTCAGGGAGCCTAACTGAGGTCTGGGATACAGCCAAAGACCACCCTCTAGACATGGACTTCGAGCAAAGTGACAAGTTGTTTGAAACCTTAGATCAGTGGAATGAGTGCCTAGAAAAACCATCTGCACTGAAGTTCATGAGCCTAACCCCAGATAAAGAGCCTTAATTTGGACACCTATATGCTCAAAAAATGCCATTTTTGAGAAGATAAAACGTCTTACGCTCAAAAAACAAAGATATTGAACAATGGAAACAATACTAGCACGAATGCCACCAGCAGCCGATTTAGAAACGCCAGCCGTATTGAAAGCGCTAGTGGCACTGCTATTTGAGTTCCCACCGATTGAGTAGGTGTTTTAATTTCATCTGGTTATATTTCTTGCGTAAAAAGCGAGTGATATGGTAACCATCTACAACCATAAGAAATCAAAAGGTTTAAGAATGGAATCTATCCAACAAATCTATAAAAGCCATGTAGCTGCGGCTGCACTTACTCTATCCGCGTCGCTTCCTTTTGCTGGCGCGGCTCACGCTGATATCAAGTATTTTGAGCAAGATATTAACTCGGCAACCGCTCAGCACGTAGCACAACAGTTTGAGCAACAAGGCAAAAATGTTGCAGTTCTCCACCGCGGCAAGCCGATGGGGAATATAGCAGAAAACTATTTTTTAGGAACTCTAGAGTGGCTTGCGGAACACAAACCACACCTTAACATTGCCGTTGTTGGCGGTGGTGATCACAAAGGTGTTGTCGGGTATTTCGGCTCCGATAAAAAGAACTATAGTGAAGCATCAATCATTGAATTATGGATGATGGATGATATAGAACGCCGGTTAGAGAACAAGGCTGCCGTTCAGCAGCCCTCACCGCAATAGCATCAATGCTCATAACTCCAACCCCAGATAAAGAGCCGTGATCTCGTCTGGAAGGATGCAAAGGTAATCCAGTGTTTGGGCTTCAGTGGCGTGACCGAAGGCTCGCATGAGCAAGGCCACGCTTGCATCATTGTGGGTGCGTTGGTGGTACCCCCAAGTCTTGCGCAGGGTGTGGCTACCAAAGTTTCCTGCTAGGCCAGCCTCCTTGCTCCAGCGCTTTACAAGGTTACAAACGGCTGGCACGCCAAGTCGTCCAAATTGCCGAGATGGAAACAGCGGCGATGCATTACCCCTTGGGCATTTGTAATGCCCCAGCCATATACGAACCGCATCAATCGCGGCTTCATTCATCACAACAGAGCGATAGGCGTTGGTTTTGGTTTGCTTTAGCGCCAAAACATCACCAACCCGAAGCCCTTCCACTTGCCCGACATTTAACGATAAAAGCTCGTTTGCTCGCCATGCCGTGTTAATACCCAGCACAAACAAGCAGTAATTCCGATATTGATGCGCTTCAAGCAGGTTACGTTTGATGCGTTCAATGGCTTGTCTATCGCGGATAGGCTCAACCTTGATCGCAGAACCCTTCTTGGGGTGGTTAGGGTTTTGATTTGCCTTGAATGCCATTGCGACCACCTTTCACCCCATGACTAACTATTCCCTAATAGTTAGTCAAGCTTTGCATGTTGCGGGTTTTACGGTCGTATTGATATGGCTGGGATCTCAAGCAGAGTGGGGCTGAGGCGCGTGGTTCCTAGTCTCACTAACTACTAGGGAGAACTTAAAATTTACATATCAATCTAAATTATAGAGCAAAAGACAAACTGTGCTTACGGCGTTCGCACCCTAGCTGTGGAACATAGTTTCCGTCATGTCGTTTTTTCTTGCTTTATATTTCATGAATATGATAAATGTTTTGTATATAAAAATAATAATTAATAAAAATATTGTATAACAGGTTGAGGGTGCAAAGAGGTTGGTATGTCTTTGCTCACAAAAGTAAGAAATTTCAAGCAAGAGTTTGGAAAGAAGGCTGTCGCCGTCGGCACAGCAACTGCACTAACACTTGCGCCAGTTGGTAACGCACTTGCAGCGGACTTTAACGCTGCGAATGTTCAAAACGCGTCACTCTCTCAGCAAGCCCAACCATCACAATTAGTCCCTGATGAAAACGGTGTTCTTTGGTTTAAAAAAGGCCAAGATGCTGAAAGCCAATATAGCCTAGGTTTAGAATTATCTACCCCTGCTGAAATAAGCATCGTTGCAAGTAGCTCTCCAGGAACATCCAAAACTGCCGTATCGGTAGGCAAGCAAATTAAAACATGGCTAGAAAGCCACCCAGACATTGATAACGTCCCCCTAGTTGTATCAGACACCCTAGCAAACGGTGGCTCTTTTACCTTCTATATTGGAGGCAGAGCATATAGACCTAACGACAACCATAACGGCACATTGCAAATTAATGAAATTAGTGCACAACTACCTAGTATCGTAGAAACCTACCGTTACGCTCAGCAGAAACAGGCCGCACAACAAGTAGCCCTACAAAATAATCAATACGCACTCAATTAATTCAGAACAATCACCTCTTAGGACATGCCGCCGATTGGAGGTAATGATAGTCCTTGACCAGACTGATTAAATTCATCATCCGCTAGCTTTTCAGAGTCAGCTTCCCTAATGGTCAAGGCTGCAATCTTTACCCCATCCCGTACATCAACATCGTCAATACCTGCTTGAGCCTCTTCAAGAATAGCCACACCTACACCTGACTTTTGCATATATTCAATAGCCTTATTCATATACGCTTCCTTCTCCCCCTCAGGCGCATTATTAGCAACATCCGCTGCACGCCTAGCCCTGTTAGCATCACGATCAACCTGCTCAACTTCTCTACTCTTTTTTTCCGCCTCCTCATGTTCGCGGCGAGCCTCGGCAAGGCTTCTTTCGGCCTCTTCATTAATCATCGCAACAAGTTCCCAGTCAGGAAGCCCCGGATTATCACGACGAATTTCTGCAACTTTTCTTTGCTGCGCCTCAGACAGCACGTCACCATTGGCAATTGCCTCGGCTAGCTCTTCCAGTTCTTCCGCTTCTTCGAATAAATTTTGCGATTTTTGTCTATGCTCTAGGATCTCAGCGCGCAATTGCTCGATTTTCTCATCCATCTTTTCGAGCCATTCAGCAAGGTCACGAGCAGCTTTTGCAAAATGATCTTTTTCTTTTTTCTTACCCTCAGAATGCTCAGACGATTTCACTGCTTGAGATTGTACGACACGAGCCGAAACCAGCGAATTCGATACGCTAGCTTCTCCATGTGAATTGCTAATGGCAGCGTATGTTTCTTGCTCTACTCGCTTTTGTTTATCTTCGAATGTTTCAACGCTGGCTGGATCAAATAGCGCTGGGGCTATGCCGTCCTCTGCATTGGCTTTATGTTTGAATACTGCTTGTAGTGACATTATTTATCTCCCTTCTTTTTAAGGGAAGCGTAAATTTTTCGTTCTAGCGCGCTGGGCACATAAGCCGTTTCATTGAGCTTTGAATAATTCTTAATAAAGCTAATGGCTGCCTTTAATTCTTGTGCGCTTACTCTATTGCGGTCTCTGTTTTCAAAAATATGAATGCTGTCTATGAATTTTGAATGACCGAAGGGCTTGATAGTGACTGATCCGCAATCAAAATGCTTGAACACTTCACCGCGCCTTGGAATTACCTCGAAATCTTCGCGGTGGCATTCTTCTGCAATGTCGTAAAGAGCATACCACAAGCGCTGGCGACGAAATGATTCCAGAAACCCTACATGCTGAACAGGCTTTTCGTAGTTTTCAGCTAATTGCTCCGCAATTTTTGATTGTTGCTTTGTATAGTCGCCATCCTGCTGCTGAGCTGTATCCAGTATGTTTAGCGCCCTCAATGCTTTGAATGCGTAGTATGTGTTTCTAACATTAGGCGTTGAAAGCATCTGATCCAACGTAAATGAGCCAAATAGGTTCTCTAATTTAGATAGCTTCGTATCAATTGTAATTCTTAGACGTTCATTTTTAGTCTTTTTACTGCCATGCAGACGGGCTAAGGTTTTACACCCTTTTAAGCTGCAAGCTTGGACTGTTGCTTCATGCACTAGGGCTGTATAGGCTATTCGCAGGAATGGCGCTCGAATAGCGTTGAAGATTTTCTTTAAGGCTGGAAAGCAATACTCTAGTTTGCTGGTAAGTGTATTGGCATAGCGCTCGTAGCGCATGTCATGAATTTTTTCGATATGGGCATGAAACTGGCTCGCCGAGTCTTCACTAGGCGATGAAATGTCTTGTAACGGATTCTTGGCGGCAATCACTTGCGCGATAGGAGATTTCTTACTTGAGACCTGTTCCCCCTTTAGGTCTACTACGTTCGTCATATTTAAAACCTTACCCTGTTAGGCGATATATCGTTTTATTATTTTTATATATCTAATTTAACGGATAGCAGTTAATGAACTCTTAACGTGGGTAAGATTTTTTACAGGCAATATAAAGCCATAGATGGCGTATGTTGGATGAGCGTACCGCAACGCCTTGGCGTTTCCTTATCGCACGGAAAAATAAGGGCTGGAAGCTACCAGCCCTGATATAGATTTTAGTGGTTACTGAAAATATGTATTTCGTCGTGCGCTGTCTCTATTGAGTAAATGTCCCCTGACATTTCCCAGTCCCGCCCCATGCGCTCATAGTCGATATAATATTGCAGGTGTTCGGGTACTTGGCTTGTGTCACTGGTGAACTGCTCGGCATACTCAGCCAGAGAAGAAAAACATCCGTGATAGTTATCATCTAACGCTTTTTCGGCTTCATCAATTTCGTAGATATTTAACAGCTCAGCGCCTAGCTTGCCATGTTCCTCGATAAAACAAGCGATCTGATGAACACCTGCCAAACCTTCCCATTCGCTCAACCTGACACTCTCGAACCCTTCGTAGTCGTGAATAGCATATTCTTCGGCCATTTCTACAGGGCTTGCTTTTAGCATATTGCTGACTTGCTCTTGAATATCGTCAAGCTCCTGCGTAGCGTCAATCCAAACACCATGTAAATACCCGTTGTTATACGCTGCTAAACACGCCACATAAATTCTGATTTCTTCGCTCATTGTCTGCTCCTTTGATCTTAAAAAACACATCCCCTTTTGGGGTTGAAAACCCCAGAAAAAGGAGCGAGAGCAGCGGGCGTTAAATCGCATGTTTTACCGGAATCCAGACAGGGGGAACCGCCCAGCCTGCACAAACAACGTGCGGAAGGCAGGGGGATGTCTTGATGGAGGTAAGTTATGTGATATTTTTAGGTCTACCCAAAAGGGGAAAACCTGATAAATCGGCGAGCATGAATATGCTCACCATCATTATTTACGGGGCGTTGCGGGGTGTCCCTGCTTGAAGGGGTTACGGAAAATGCCAGCGGCGATTGCAGTCAGGGGAAGGCTTTCCCCTATAAGAGACCAGACTTTGGTTTTCATCTAGTAATAAGAAAGAAGGGCGAGAGACATTAAAAGTTGCAACACCTTACTTACAGATTAAATCCACGTAGCGTAAAGACTTACTTAAATTCTATTAAGACCTTGATATTCAAAGACTCAATTAAGTTCCAAAGTATGTTCACCTTTTCTATAAAATGGCCCAACCACATAGTCGCTTTTATCTAGGTCAGGGTCGATCATAGATGTGGTAAAGATTAGTTGATAATCTTTACTCAATTCATCACACATAGTAACAAGTTGACGCTGAAAGTTTTGACTCCGCGGCTCAGTCATACCTTTATCTTCGATATTATCTAATAGCATAAATCGTGGTAAACGTGAGTTTTCGTCGTTAATACAGTGGAGATAAATCGCAATCCTAATAGCATTCTTCATAACAACCATAGAACTTGCTGAAAACTTGGAACGACCATTAACAGCCATCTTGTCTCGTGCAAAATCAAATATTATATCATCCACATGCTCAAAAACTTCTTCATAACCACCGTCCATGTGAAGTAATTCAGTTGCAATAGTTTCAATACTTGAATAAACCTCATCTACTCGACCTTTTGATAAGGCTTCAATATACTCTAGGTTTTCCTCAAGTTTGGTTATATCTTCTTGGGCATCTTGTTTAATCTTGACAAGCTTTTCCACCTCACCAATCATAGCTCGCCGCTCTTCAAGCGAAGTTATTATCCCACGCTTATACCCAATCAAACCATCCACCTCAGACAACATAGTCTCAGCATCGTTTTTACTGGAAATGAACTCTTTATACTCGCTTTTTAAGAAATTGATATTTCGTGTAACTATCGGAATTTTTGCATTAATTTCTGAAACACGATTTCTATATACATCAAGAAGCTGCTCACTTTCTTTCTTCTGAAAATGAATCTCGTTAGACATTTGAATATATGCATAGTGCCTATTGGTGGCAGACAAATCTTCCTTACACAGACCACAATTATCAGAATTTTCATGAGATGTAATTGGTGTTAAACAAGCTGGGCAATATTTAAATATAAGTTCGCCTATTTCAGAATTAGTTAGTTTAGATTGCTCCAGTGCGTCAAGCCTTTGGTCTAATGAGTGGAGAAATAACGCAGTATCAACAATTTCATTATTTAGTTGCTCTTTTTCTTCATGCAGGTCTTTGATCTCATTTGATGAGCTGTCTATTTTTATAGAAATATCCTTAGCTCGATTTTTTACATCTTCACTGAGTTTTTCGAGACTTTGAGATTTTATCGATACCTTTTTCTTTTGAAGAGACGAGATTTCAGATTCAATTCCAGATATTTCAGAATTTATCTGCTCCTCTCGCGAAATGGCATTAGTTGATCCAATAAACCTATAGATTGCCTTTAGCTCCGCATTAGCCTTATCAAAGCGAGAATTAGCTTCGATCAGTTCCTGCCGAATATTATGAGCATCAAGATTATCAATTCCTAACAAATACTCACCAATAGCACGTCGAGTAGAGGCATTGTCAAAGCGTTTTTCCTCCTTCAATAATTTTGTTGTTTCAGATAACTGGTCAACATACATCAACCGTAATATCTGATGAATAGTAAGGTTTTTACTGTCATCCGTTTTGTGAGAAGGCAAAGATAATAGTTCAAATAATTTCTGAGAGTAACTCTGTGTTGAATCACTTCTTACATTTGGAAATCTGTACCAAGTTGATACATCTTTGAGCGCATTATCAAGATCACCCTCGTAGATATACATGGCACTTTTTCCCGTCGTTGTGATCTCACGTTTTAAGCAGTAAGGTTGGTAATTCAAACGAACCTCTATCAGAGTTTCTTCACACTTTTCCTGCTCTGTCGTCCATTCCGTAAGCTCTGCCCCCAAAGCAAAGTACATTAAATCTACAATAGTAGATTTACCCGTAGTATTATCACCACGAATAATATTGAGGCCCAATTTAAAAGTCTGATCGTATACAAATTTACTGCCACTTCTAACAACGAATCTTTTTACCATTAGAAAAGGTGGTTTCAACATTGGTTTTTCCTTACCCATCATATCTGTATTCCATCAAGTCCGTTCGAGACTTTAGTCCCTTCTTTCCATGAAAATCAATCAGTGGCAACTCATTAACTAAGAATAGATACCAGTCCTCAGATCCAATGGTATCTAACTTTATTTTTTCAGATAGAGTTTCAGGAATCTGTGTCTCTGTTCTTGATATAACGTGCTCTAAATATTGCTCTGAGCTTATCAAATCTCTAGCGATTAAATTATGTATGGCCGTATTCTGAATTGGCATCATTTCATGAAATATACGCTTATGATTTGTCATTGCTTCATACGCATCAGGAATGCGTCCAACTATCTTCTTATAAGCTCTCAAACCCTGAGGGAATGGCGTAATGCTTTTCAACAAATGAGGGAATAGCGAATAAAAGTCCAACAAACGCAACTGTTCCGATGAAAAAGAATCATGCTCACTGATTTCAAGTAATCTAAGAACTCTGTATATACAATGATTTATATCATGTATCGGATGATAAATTAGCATTACTCGCCCCACACCAAGTGACATTTCCCTGTCAGGAAATAAAGCATTCCAGCAACATGGTTCATAGTAATAGAAACATCAAAGTCAACTATAGCCTTATAGACTGGCTCATAAATCTCTTGATGTATCTTGGCATCTACGTCTTCTTTACTGCTGCCATTTAGAATCAAAGGCCTTATATATTGATTAAAGGATGTTTCAATAACAGCAAGAACATGTGCATAAACATGCTGCTCTATATTAGATAGCTGGTTTTTAGCCAGCCTTCTTTCAAATTTATTTTTAAGATAAACGGCGTTCTGCACTGAATCAGCCCTACCTCCGGCCAGCAGTTTGGATTCGACACCAATAATCTCGCGATCAGGCCTCTGTGTTGTATACTCAGCCAACTCTTCAATTGTCCCTTCAAGATTAGGATCTTCTTTTATCTGATCTTTAATTAACTGGATGGCTTTTTCGAGAGGGTGCAAAACGACTGGATATATATTTTTATCTCCCATTACAGCATCATCGAAAGTGCTGCCAGTTATATCTAACTTATTTGTCACTCTTACTATCCTGATTAGTTGTTTTATCTCCCATTACAATATCACCGTTGATTTCGGACTCAGTGATAGAAACCGTTCGACTTTCTGTACTAACCTTTTCATTAGTGTTCTTTGGCTTTTTCCCATTAATAATTAACGCTAGAATTAGGGTAACAATTATTCCCCCTAAAACAAGCATTGAGATATAAAAAGTTTGATCGGTTCCAAATGTACTTAAAACACTTTCTTGGAAAATATTTTTAATAGCTACTGTAAAAATAAAACCAACAACGGCTACAGAACCGGTAACTTTAACCGCTTCTTTCCAGAAACCTTCCATTTGCATAATGCTCCTTATTTCTTCATCTCAATCCACTTTGTCCATACAGTCTCTTTTAAAACGCCAATACCACTTTCCTTAAAGTCTGGAAAAGTGCCTTCACCAACTACCAGCTGGTCAGGGTATTTTTTCAACTAACTAGAGAATATTATATTAGGTGACCTCTTCCTAAGTCAGTATTTCATCGGACATAGCCATATCCACCTTGAGGGTATAAAGTAGATTATGAGAAAATTATGGGTTCCACAACTATAAATCTACAAATACCTTCACA
This sequence comes from Pontibacterium sp., assembly GCA_049603715.1. Lineage (GTDB taxonomy): Bacteria > Pseudomonadota > Gammaproteobacteria > Pseudomonadales > Balneatricaceae > Pontibacterium. Next base: position 171,122 of record JBMYSW010000003.1, read on the forward strand.
TTTCCCCATTAAGTGTAACTGTCTCGCTGCAAAAGCAATCGGGTTTTGAATAACTGTACGCTCAAAACATCCAATCTGCGTGGGTTGGTTCAGGTTCCCAAAGGGCAGTAGCACGCTCTTTGGTCTCCACGAAGTGGTCATGGGGTATCGGGGAGCAGGAACGCACCCTGATTGCTGATTGAACGGGCAGCGTTCATGCATGGTTGGGTGCAGGATGGAGAGGCATGTCTCCAAGCCCCTGCGAGTGGTGAAACGGCGATACGTTTTATGGCACAAATGTGCCAACACTGGGTCAACGGGGTGTAACGCCCTTGCAAGATAGCCTACGTGCATTGCTAAAAATCTGTGAGGTACGATCATATTTTTAGCAATGTGTATTACGTAGGCACATCTTGCAGTGCGCAGCGCTGTTCTGCGTTCAGGAGATGGTAGACACTTTTACAACAGTGTAGCCCTACACGCGCCACGCCTTTCACGCAGCTTAGTTCTCGTCAATACAGCGATTTCTTGACTAGACATCAATGATATTTCACCTGAAGCAAAGACCTTAATCCGAACTTTTAGCAATGATAGCCCCTTAAGCAACAAAGACTCAAAGACCATGAAGAAATCAGGGTAATATGTACCTTCAACATGTGTTAGTGGAACGATCTCAGGATTGTTCAGATCAATGCCTTCCTCCATCTTTAAAGCGAGTTCAATATCATGCTTGCTGGTAAGTAACTGAAAGGGTTCGTCATCTTTATTCCAAGTGTATGCGAAGAAGAACCGTAAATAGGATGGCGTGTTCTGAGTATCTAGCTGTAAATGGTTTTTATTAATTTTAAATATTGTGGCAGCACTGCCTTCCAATAAGACTGCTCTCTCTGAACCCAGTGCAGCTGACAGTATCACCCGCTCAGCATTTGTAAGGATCAATATTTGTATATCAATAATCACTATGCCTAAGTGGCTATCTAAGGGCGTTGCTCTAATACACTCAACGCTCACGTCATCCCAAAAGTCTTGCTGTAGAGGGTACTCGTCCAAAAAGTAAGAGTTTATAATCAAACGAAGCATTCTCTTTGCAGAATCACGAGGAACCAATCTCCAGTCAGATTTAAAAACCAATCGATCACACCAGTGATCGTGGCTATAGCTTTCAGTCAGGCTATCAATTAATAAGGCCATTTGGCTCTCTGCACGCCCAGTTTCTTTAGCGCTTTCCTCATTGGCGATTAATTCTTCGAGCAGATCGGTAGCCTCATCAATCCCCAGCTTGCTAGCTTTCTTTAATAATTTTTTAGCCTTATCGTAGTCTTCCTCTACAGGATCACCCTGCCCATACATCAGAGACAAATTGTACAGGGCAGAGCCATGCCCCATATGGGCGGCTGCGGTAAAGTATTCAAATGCCTCTTCCTTACTTCTCTCAGTGCCGATACCCTCAAAATACATGTAACCAACATTGTAAATAGCTTCTCTTAACCCGCTGCTTGCTGCTGACAGCATTAGGTTAAATGCTTTTTCTGGATTAGGTGGGGCTTCTACCCCTTGAAGGTATATCTGCCCAAGAAAGTATGTTGCCTCTAAGTTTCCCTCATTTGAAAACCGTTCCAAAGCATCAAGTATGGTGCTTGGCAAATGCTCTTTTGATGAAATACATCTATAAATAGATAAGCTAACTTTGGACAGCCAAGTTTCCGCCTCTTTTGTTGGTGGCTGAATGCTCAATAGCTCATTTACTATCCTATGGCTGGAAAAGTCTTGAACTGTTTGAGATATGAAAATGGCTGTCTGTTTCGGAGCAATCCTCCATGCTATATTCATGATCTCTTTTACTGGCACAACTCCATTGAAAGCAGACAGTACAAACCATTCTTTTAGTATGTCGGGGCGTATAGGCGGCACATGATGGTCAGTAAAGAAAGCATCATCTCCTATTGTAGAGCAATTGACTGTCAGGGCTTGGTCGCAGATTTTTTTATCTATTGAGGTAACAAGCCCAGTTGATTTGGCTGTTGAGGCATAAACTCCATCAATAATATTTGCGAGAATAGCGATCCTCATCGAAGGGCAATCTTCGCCGATCAGAGGCGCTTTTTCTTGCCATTTCGCTTTCCAGCGTTCTTGATACTCTCTTCTTAATATCGCTGTCAGGAATCGCTCCTGTGTTTGAGAGTGAGCACTTTGATCGTCATTGAATTGTTGGCCAATGAAAGCAGCAAATAAGGGGCTTCCTTCGGGGTTAACGCATCGTAGAACTTTTTTTAGCGCGGTAGATCTTTCGTATAAAAATGGCTCTTCACATTTGACTTCATGAGAGCAAGAAATGATCTCTAATAATTCACTCTCATCCATTGCAGTTAAATCTATGGCTCCAGATTCATGCTTGGTATCGGTAAATCTGGCATCATAAATATCATTATCTACAATAGATAAAAACCAAGGTGAATATCTTCTGAATTTTTATCGCTATTCTTATCAACAGCAGCTTGATCCCAACGCTGCCTTTCCAATAGTAACAATCTGAATTTATCGCCTTCATGAGCATCATATTGGCTGAATGAACAAATCAGAGACCGTATGAGTTCTTCTCGACCAACCAAATAATCGACAACAAGAAGATAGTTCTGAGCGGAGGGGCTTTCTTGAAGTGAGGAGGAACCGTGTTCTTCTTCAGCAAGGATTTTTTGAATCACGTCATCATGTTTTCTGTCTAAGAATCCAGCATTCCAGCCCTGACTTTCAGCCTTTAGGATAAGCTCGTAGGCCAATCGGCTTTTCCCCATTCCTCCAGATCCAGAGATTTGAAACCATGAAAAAGGCTTTTCTTTGCACTCTAAGAAACCCTGTAACTGAGCTAATTCTTTTTCTCTACCTATGTTTTTAATAGCTCTATTGCCGAAATAATTTATATTTCTGGGGTCTTGCTTTCTTGGTGGTTCAAGATACGAGAGAAGAACTTTTTGGAAATATGAAGGACCTTCGTCAGGGGGGCTATCATTCTTGAGTGTCAGCGGTGTTGCGTTCTTTGAATTTTCAAATTCAGACTTTATTACATTAATATTGTTGGAAATTTCAGTAAAATCGAAATTAGAAGGCCTTTTGTTACTGTAGGATAAGAATTCCAGTATGAATTCTTGGATTGTTTTTTTGAGGTACTTATGGCTTATGTATGCAGAGAAACAGAACGCCACTCTTGCATTTTTTTCACTAAGTCCTTGCTTATTAACCGATTCAATCGTTTTGTAGTTGCATGTTGTGTGTTGGTCAACTTCATTTCTAAATGCAGCTCTTTCATTACCACTTTTTCCATAGCTAGAAATGTAATCCCAATAGATTCGTCCGCACCACTGCTTTCCTGATGCACTGTCATGGTCTGAAAATTCTGAATGCGTAACAGATCGTGATATTTTATTGACGACGTTTTGGCAATCTACCGGAAGAGACTGCCAATACTCATCATATGAGAATTCATCCAATTTTATTCCCTAGGCATTTAGAAAATGCCAGCAATCTGAAGATACTTTATCATTTAGGCTTCAAGTCAGGAGCTTCTTCTATTGTTGGGACTTCATCAATACTACGATTCAAGATCTTTCGTATTTCTTTAGGCCCGATCCATCGCTCTGCTTCTTGCCATATCAGCTTAGAAAGAAACTCTCCCCCAGTTTCTCCTTGGCCACGTGCCATTAGCTTACATAGCTCCCTAGCCCCGCGCTGCATTTTAGTTGTTGAGTAGTCAACCAGATCGTCTACTCGGGTTGCCTTGTCATTAAACTCCTCTTTAGCCATTCCATAGCGCCTTTCCTCAGTTATTTTTCATAACAAATTGACTACCAAAATGTGCCTCTTGATGTCAACAAAAATAAATCTGCCGACTTTGGCAGATTTATCTGCTGATCTCGGTACAGAGAAAAAATCCTAGCGAAGGCTTAATCATAAACAGAGACAGGGTGTGCATTGTCTCTTCCAGAGAATTGGGGAGCTAAAAATGATTAAACCACGAATTCAAATACTGATGATAAGCCTTTTATCTTTCTGCGTAATGACAACTTCTATGCTAGGAGTAGTGTTATCTGTTGATGCAGGGGATATTCCTTTTGCAATCGCATTTGGTGTCACTTTGTTTCAGACACCACTCATGTTAGTTCTATCTAATCACAAGGAAGGAGGCCAGTAATGGCCTCTTTACAGCATATCGCCCTTTGGCCAGCCGAATGGATCGTTCGGCTCATTCTCATGCTGTTTGGCATAGAGCTGGAGCAACTGCCACATGACTCGCAAGTTATCTCTGTGGGCGTTGTTGCCTTGGCTGGCTGGGCACATATAGCCAAGTTGCTCATTGGCGTTATCCAGCGCCGTGTTTTCGATCACTACGGGAATGGTGGCTGATATGAACACATCAACACCTGCTGTGCAGCACATACCTGAGTTGGCTGAGCTAATTATTACGTTGCAGTCTTTGTCGTCTGATGAACTGGCGGCATTGGCTGCCATGATGGGGCTGACCTACGTTTTTACCCACTTTGTGGTTAAAGCAACACTGCTGCGCCTACTGAGGGCTTTTGGCCTCTATAGTCCTTCTTTATATGCTGAATTGCCTAGCATGTTTCCGCATTGGAGATCTATCTATCGCCTAAAAGCTCAGCTATCAAGGTGGAAAGAAACAGTCTTTACCTTTGGTAAATACCCAACAGCAGGGTTCTCTTCCACGCTGGCAACCATGACGCTGCTTTACACACCGTCAACCGTTCTAATTGGGCGTGTGTATTGGGCTGGCTTTAGTTTGATACAACCCGTTGGCTTGCAAATTCAGCGGCACATAATGGTCTACGCCATGACTGGGGCTGGCAAGACCACTTGGCTTATCACAATGCTGGCGTTATGGCGCGGCAGTGCCTGCATTGTCGATCCCAAAGGGCAGATTACAGCTGCGTTGGCCTTAAATGACAAGCGTGAGTGGATTGTCTTTCGCCCCTATGAACCTGAGCGCACCGCTCAGTGGAATCCATTGGATGACATCAAAGCGGCCATGCTGCGTGAAGGTAATCACGCCGTTATCAAATGGAGTAAAAGATTAGGTGAAAGCTTGATCGTTACCCCTGCGGGTACCAAAAACCCATTTTTCACCAATACAGCAAGGAGCTATTTAGCGGCGGCTGTGGCCTATGTGCTCACTGAACACCCAGAGGAAGAGCAAACGCTGCCTTTTGCGTTTGAGTTAATGACGCACGGAAGACGTTTCTATAACGATGATGGCGAGCTGGAAACAACATCAAACGAAGCAAGAACGCTATTAGATAATCGCCTCCTGCAATGCACTGCCTTTGATGGCGCTATAGCGGATTTGGCTGCTGCGTTTATTAACGCCTCCGGTGACACCAAATCCTCGCTAGTTGCCACCTTAATAGAACAAGTAGCGTGGATGGCGCTGCCGTCACTCAAATACATGCTGTCTAAAACAACGCGGCCATTATCCGAGGCTAAAACCCGCGATGATGTGGTGTTTTCATTTGTCACGCCCGTGCTGTCACTGCGTGAAGAGCTAAGGCCTTTATTCCGGCTCTATACAAACTTTGTTTCTTATACCTTCGAGGCTGTAGAGGAAAAGAAAGGCCAGTGCCTTTTCGTCATCGACGAAGTTCAGGCAATGGGGAACAACACTACGCTAGAAGTGGCATTGCCAGTAGCGCGTTCTTACGGTCTCTCGGTTGTGGCTATCGCCCAAGACCGTGAGGGCATGAAAGCTTCATACCCAACCACCTACGGCAGCTTTGAAGGTAACGCTGATGTCGTTCTCTTCATGGCGACTAATCACCCAGATAATTACAACTATCTGAGTGAAGCGCTCGGCAAGCGCACTCATATCGAAACCGACCCCCGTACAGGCAAGAAGTCATACCGCGAAAGCGATGTGATGACACCCGATCAAGTCAAACGCTTCTTGTCACCAGACACAGGCAATCTCATTGCCATTCGCGCAGGTGCCAGAGCCTTGCGTTTAAAAATAGCGCCGTATTTCACGGAACTGCCCATTACCGCTTACAGCGCTGATCCTGATCACCGCGAACCTATTTTGCGGCGTATCAGCCGCCTGATTTTTAACCCCAAGTCCATCTTTAAGAGGAATGACACATGACGCCTGATAGCCAGAACAGTGCCAGCCATGCGCTCGCGCATATTAGACAAGCTGTAGCAGCGCACCAGATTCCAGACCTGACGCTGCTCAAAAGCCTGCATTCGCAAAGACAACGGATACACAAAGAACAGCTTAACGCGCTGCTTGCACAGCAGCGGCAATGCCTAGCGCGCGGCGAAGCTGCCGCCAGTGCCATGTATCAGCGCCATCAATATCAAGCCGATACCAGCGCCAAGGTATTTGATATGTACGCCTATGAACACACCCTGCAACTCAATGAGGAATAACGTGATGAGCAATACCATTTTTAATCAGCCTGTACAGGCCACGTTAGAAACGCTGCGCCAGCCAAGCATGGCCGAGGCGCAGCAATTGCCTTCAATCAAATTAGCACTCATCACCTGTGCATTGATTGCGGTCGCAGTGGTCGCCTTCGAGGCCAAAATTATCTATGCCGTTTTTGAGATGACGTTCGGAGGTGGCGATACGATTTGGAAGCCGTGGATTATGGCCTTTGCCTCTTTGATTTTGGTATTGGCTGTGCACTTTATCGGCCATAAGAACGCCGAGCATCCCGTTATCAAATTTGTTAACCGTACGGCGGCCATTTTAATTCCAGTCTATCTTCTGGGCATTGGCGTGCTAATTGTCGTGACGCTCTATAACAACGGCTTGGGTGAAATGCTGATGTCTGCCAGCGCAGATCTCTCACTGGAAGCCATGCTCAATCCAACGCCTGATAGCGCGCTGGATAACGTCATGACCAATACCTTAACCCCACTGGCAGGCATTCTGTTTGCTCTGGGGATCGGGTCACTCGCCATTGTTTCGGTCTTTGTCGCGCACTTTGCTTTGTCGAAAGTGGAAATGCTCGTCAAAAAATATGCACGCATCTCCCAAGCGGCTGATCTGGATAACCGAGACATTCAAACCTATCAGGAAGCTGGTGCGGAGTACGAAGCGTTACAGGCGCAAATCGACAACCTGATTATTCAGGATGAAGAAGCGATCCGTGAAGCCTTGGCTGATGAGGTGCTTATCAGCATCAACGAAGGCTTGGCACCCACCATCAAACTCATCAACCAAAGCAAATACCAGCAACGGCCAGAAGGCTTGCTGCCACCGAACCAAATCAATATTTCCGCATTGGAAAAAGCGATCAAGCCGATCCAGTCCATTAACCGCAAAGACATTTTGAAGCACTTGGCCTAACAGGAGTAATACCTATGAATAGCGTAAAGAAAGCACTGACTTCACTCGTATTAAGCGTAGCGATCTGCACACCTGCCGCCGCTAAAGACCTGCATATCTTGATAGATGCCAGCCAGTCCAATCCGATGCTGATTGATACCGCCTTTAATAAACGCGCTGCGGCCTTTGCTGTGCAATCTATTAGTCAGCTCAAACAGCATGACACCGTACGGCTACAAACTTTTGGTTCGCTGCAAAGCGCAGACAACTTTGATGTGAAGGCATTGCCAGTCAGCAGGCACAATCACAGAAAAGTCTCAGCAGCCGTGGCTTCGCATCTTGTGTCTTTGCCTAAAACCCTGAAACCACAGGGCAGCACCAATGTGCTGGCATGGTTTAACCGCAATCCCGTGGATTGCAGTACAGACAAGCACACCATCTTGATTATCACAGATGGCATTGAGGCTTCCGAGTATGTGAACCCAAATCACTTGCTATCAGGCAAGCAAACGCTGCCAGCGCCAAGCGAGTTTGTGAATGTCCGTGGCTGTGAAGTGGTGATGTTTGGTGTGGGGGCTGGCCGTTTGGATCAAGAGACGATCCGCTTGCGCAAAGCATGGGAGCAATATTTTAAACAGGCAGGAGCCAGCTTCTTGGCTGTGCCGTTATAGGCACTGACCTATGACTGTCACACGAGAGGAGCTGGACGCACTGCGCGCCAGTTTAGCCAAGCCACGGCTTGATCTGACCTTTACACCCGACAACGGCATAGAAACGCAGGTACATACAGAGCTGTTTCAGCAACAGCAAAAGCGGCTCAAACAAGGAGAACAATCACTGACGGCAGCTCAAAAAAACTTGCATAAGGCATTGGATGAACTGCGACAAGAGACAGGATTACAGCATGATTTCACGCAAGCGACCCACACAGTCGAATGCAATCATCAGTTGTGATTAATTAATTTTTAATAGTGCCTCCTTACATAAGGAGGCCGCCTGTCAACGCATTGTTTTTTAACACTTAATTTACGATTTGCGCCTTCAAATAGAAGAGTAAACAGCAACAACTTTTAGGAGATAACAAGCATGTTTAATGATGACTATGAACTACTGAAACCACGTAAAGGAGATGACGAGTATGGCGTTTATGAGCCAATTGATGTGGATGGCAAAACAATGGAAATTCCAGCAGGCCATATCCATATCGAAGGTGAATTAAAAGGCATTGCCTATCTCGAAATCGCCGAAGGCAGTTATATCGTTCGTCGCAAGAAAAAGGATGACGGTATGCCACTGCATGAGTTTGCGGGTATTGCAGAACCTGCTAATCGCAATTATCTGCACTAACACCGCAGTAAAGCCACAGTCAGTCGGGCTGGTGATACCAGCCCGATACCCACCTCGAATAACGATCAAGGTATAGGCGATAGCATGAATTTCGATTCAATTATTTCACTCCGGCTTACTGCATTGCAGCGCGCATTTGTTAAACAACAGTCGCAAGCGGCAATGATGAGTGAGTCTGATTGGATACGATACATATTGTTTAGCGATGCTGCGCTCCTCACACTAAAACAAAAAGCAGCGTTTAGACGTGTCAGTGACCGTGATCTTGGTCAGGTGGTTTCTGTACTGGGGCAATCACGTATCCCCAACAACCTGAACCAGATTGCCAAGGCTATCAATATGGGCACGATTATCGTTAGCCCTGATACAGAACGGCATATTGATGAATCGTATCGCATGGTGCTGTGGATACGTCAAACGCTGATACAGGAGTTAGGACTGAAAGCATGATTTTAAAAGCGTCACAACGCAGCGGTGCCACGCAGTTAGCCTATCACTTGCTCAACGATGAAAATGAGCATGTGACAGTACATGAATTAAAAGGCTTTATCTGTGACGACGTAGTGGGTGCGTTTAAAGAGATGCAGGCGGTGGCCAAAGGCACGCAATGTAAGAAATATCTGTTCTCGTTGTCACTTAACCCGCCGGAGCATGAAAGCGCCAGCATTGATGACTTTGAGAATGCGATTGATCGCATTGAAGAAGAGCTGAACATCAAAGACCAGCCGCGATGTATCGTCTTTCATGAGAAAGAAGGTAGACGGCACTGTCATGCGGTCTGGTCACGAATAGATGGCAATGAGATGAAGGCGATCAAGCTGCCGTATTTTAAGCAACGCTTAAACGGCATTGCCAAAGAGCTTTATATCGCACATGGCTGGGATTTGCCGAAGGGCTTTATCTCAAAAGAGCTGAGAGACGCACGTAATTTCACGTTAGCTGAGTGGCAACAAGCCAAGCGCCACAATATTGATCCGCGAGAGATCAAAAATGCCATGCAGCAATGCTGGAAGGCATCAGACAACAAAGCCAGCTTTGAACATGCGATGACAGAAAAAGGCTTCTTCATCGCCAAGGGTGACAGGCGCGGCTATGTCGCGCTGGATTGGCGTGGTGAAGTGTATTCACTGTCACGCGCACTCAGCATTAGAACCAAGGAACTGAAAGAAAGATTGGGAAACACCGATAGCTTGCCATCGGTTGAGACCGTTAAAAAGAAGATTACGACTAACCACATTGAACTGCACCAGCGGTTTTCTGAGGAATTACAGCTTAAACATGAGTTTGCTCGCAAGCCTTTATCCGATAAGCGTAAGGCTATGCAGCAAACTCACCGTCAAGCCAGAGAAGAATTAAGAAAACAGCAAGAGGTTCGATCACAACAGGAACAACAAGCAAGACAACACAAAATCCGCAAAGGTCTATTGGGTCTGTGGGATGTACTGACCGGAAAATCCAAAAAGCAACATCAACAGAATGAACAAGAAACACAAGCCGCTGAACTGCGAGACAGACAAGAACAAGAAAAGCTAATCAAGGCGCAGCTGGAAAGACGGCAAACATTGCAAGCTGAGCTTCAAGCACTACGTGAACAGCAACAGCAAGAACGGCAATCACTGGATGACAGTTTTACCGAGACATTGGAAACACTGAATTACGAACTGTAAACGATTTAACCCAAACGAAAGGAGCTACTCATGATGACAGGGCATGAGCACAATGCAGATACACTCATACAAGATGGGATAAAAGCATCGCCACCACTGGAAATGAACATTGAAGATTTCCGTGATGATTTAAGCGGATTAGAGCTAAGTGAAGAAGAGGCAAATGAGTTACTCACAATGATCTGGAAAATCATGTCCACAATGGTGGATATGGGCTGGGGCGTAGATGTCACTCATATCGTCTTGCCTGAGCTTTTTGAAAAATCGTGCAAAGATGACGAGAAGTCGTTATACAAACATTAAAGTATTATAGAAAAGGAGTGCCTATGACCGAACAACAACACGCTCTACTGTATTGTAGAATCTCCGATCCTAAGCAAAAGCATGAGGGTCACGGCCTTGAAAGTCAGGAACACCGAATTCGACAATTCGCTGAACATAACGGCTTTCATGTCGATAGAGTGTTCCATGATGATGTGACTGGCGGTGGTGATTTTAATAAACGCCCTGCGATGACACAGCTTTTGGATTACCTAAAAAGCAATCAGTCGAGAAATTATGTGGTCATTTTTGACGACATAAAACGCTTCTCGCGTGATGTTTACTTCTATTGGGGGCTAATCCGTGAGCTGGATAAATATAATGCTCAGCCAATGTCACCAAACTTCGTGTTTGAGAGAACACCGGAAGGCCGTTTTCAGCAATCCATTACGGTTGCTGCGGGTGAATATGAGCGTGAATCTAACGCAAGGCAAACTCAGCAAAAGACCAAGGCGAGGTTAGAGGCTGGCTATCATGCCTTTATCGCGCCTGTTGGGTTTAAGTACGTTAAAGACAAATTGCATGGCAAGCTGCTGGTGCGTGATGAGCCTATCGCCTCCATCATTGCTGAAGCGATGATTGGCTATGCTTCTGGACGTTTTCAATCTGCTCAGGAGATGCGCTACTTCTTAGAAAGTGAACCAGAATTCCCAAAGATGAAAAGTGGTCGTATTGGAAACAGCAAAGCCAGAGATATTCTGACCAATCCACTTTATGCGGGAATGGTTGAGTACATGCCTTGGGGCGTGACGATGAGAAAGGGCAAGCATGAAGGTCTGATCTCTTACAGCACATACTGCCAGATACAAGAAAAGCTGATTGGACGCGCTCAGGCACCGACGCGCAAGGATTTGAATAAGGATTTCCCTTTGAGAGGGGTAGTCAAATGTGAGTGCGGCAATGCGTTAACTGCCTGCTGGTCAAAAAGCCGCAACGGTAAGCTTCACCCTTATTACCTGTGTCAGAACCGTAAATGCCAATACAAAGGCAAGTCTCTTCGTCGTGATCTAATTGAAGGTGAATTTGATAAGCTTTTAAAAGGCATCACACCTTCTCATGAAGTGTTTCAAGCAGGCTATACCGCCTTTAAAAGGCTCTGGGAACATAAGGCGATGTCAGTACAAATTCGCCAGCAAGCACTCTGGGAAGAGTTAGATGCTATCGAAAAAGAGAGTGAAAATATCGTAGATCGCATAGTGAATACGGCAAACGGAAAAGTCGTGACAGCATACGAGAAAAAGCTCGAACAGCTAGATCAAAAAAAGCTACTGATTCAGGAGAAAATCGACCAAAGTGGCGCGCCAGTGCGTTCATTTGACGAAATGTATCGAACCGGAATGCGCTTTCTCGAAAACCCTTACAGTTTCTGGGCTTCAGAGCGATTAGACGAAAAAAGAAATGTCTGTAAGCTACTATTTTCCGATGGGCTGGTATGGGATCGAAAAGGGATGTATCGAACACCTGATTTATCTTTGCCTTTCAAGGCTTTAAAGGATATTTCAGATGTAAAATTAGGAATGGTGCCCAGAGGCGGAATCGAACCACCGACACGAGGATTTTCAATCCTCTGCTCTACCGACTGAGCTATCTGGGCAACAAGTTACGTCGTAACGTGGGTGCGTATTTAATAGGGTTTGGCTGGCCATGTCAACGAAAAATATTAAAAAAAATCAGATATTTAATTGCGAATACAAAGTGGGCAAAAAATCATCCTCTAGTGCTGGCTATTTGGTTAATGAATAGCCAAAAATACCCTTTTTGAATGTTTCACACCTGATTGACCGCGAACAAAGGCCCGCACATGCTTTTTAACTGGCCCCTAAAATGGCTCACAAAACTTTTTACCACTCGCCAAAAGGGCGATCACACAGCGTCAGTAACAGGCATTGCCGTGATCTGTGCCGATGTGGATTACTCAGCTCATGCGCTGGTAAGCCATTGGCAAAGCGAAGGGGAGTTTGCAGTGGTGGCGTTTTTGGATGATGAGCCTTGGAGTCATCGTACTTGGATGTTAGGGGCGCAATTGTATTACCCAAGTGAAGTAACTGCGTTAGTCAAAAAGCACGATGTTAAGGCGCTGGTGTACTTTGAGCAGGGCAAACAGTTGCTTACCGTCAGTGAGTTGGATGGGTTAGCCAAAGAGGGAGTCAGGGTAGTGCCACTGCCTAGCCCGTCGGGGAATGGGGGAGTGAGCGGCGAAGACTTGGCTGGGCAGTTTTTAGCGGCTTACCAAGGTGCTTCGCCACACTGAGCAGGCAAAAGCTTGCTCCTAAAGCAATGTGCGTGCGCGTTTACTTAGACGGTGGAACGTAACCGTCGGCTTGGGCGTAATCGTCGCCAGCCATAAACTTTTCCATTTCTTCTTGTAGGAAGGTACGGCTCGCAGGGTCCATCAGGCTTAGGTGCTTTTCGTTGATTAGCAATGTTTGGTGCGCTGTCCACGCTTCCCATGCCTTTTTGGAGATGTTGTCAAAAATATCTTGGCCTTTGGCACCTGGGTAAGGCGGACGATCGAGGCCTTCTAGCTCTTCTTTATATTTGCGGCAAAATACAGTGCGGCTCATTTGGTGTTCTCCAACAGGGTTAAGATCCACATAATAACTTTTTTACGGGCGCAGCTAAACCAACCGCCGCCGGTGACTGGGGGTTAAACCACATAGTTTCTTGGTCGTCCATGATCTGCTCGGTGTTTAGGCTGTTTAGCGACAGCACCACGGGGGTTATGTCTAGGTGGAAGTGGCTAAAGGTATGACGCAAAGGCTCACGTACTTCCATGGCCTCCATATCCACCTCAAAGCCCAGTGTGGCCTTTGTGTCTCGTAAGTCTGGTACTTCTGGCAAACTCCATAAGCCACCCCAGAGGCCCACAGGCGGGCGCTGGTACAGTAAAATTTCGCCCGCTGTATTTTGTATCATCAGCATATAGGTTTGCTTAACCGGCTGAACTTTTTTGGGTTTAGGCGCGGGTAACGACGCCACTTGGTCGGTGTGTAGGGCGACACAGCCAGAGTTGACGGGGCAATCGCCACAACGGGGTTTGCTGCGAGTACACAGTGTCGCGCCCATATCCATCATGGCTTGGGTATAGTCGCCCACGCGCTCGTGCGGGGTATTGTCTTCGGCTAACTGCCACAACTGTTTTTGTACATCGGCTTTGCCCGACCAGCCTTGCACGCCATAGTAGCGCGCCAATACGCGTTTAACGTTGCCATCTAAAATGGCAGCGCGTTGCCCCAGCGCGATCGAGGCGATCGCCCCTGCAGTGGAGCGGCCAATGCCGGGCAGCTCTTCAAGCAGTTCTACACTGGCCGGAAACTCGCCTGCATATTGCTCACTCACTTGCTGGGCTGCTTTGTGTAAATTGCGGGCACGAGCGTAATAGCCTAGCCCCGTCCACAAGTGCAGTACTTCGTCTTGAGGTGCTTTGGCAAGGTCATGAACCGTCGGAAACGCCTCAATAAACCGCTGAAAGTAAGGGATTACGGTTTTAACTTGGGTCTGCTGCAACATGATTTCGGACACCCACGTAAAGTAGGCGGTTTTGTCCGCTTGCCACGGTAGGTCGTGGCGGCCGTGTTGGTCAAACCAAGTGAGCACCGAGTGGTAAAACTCGCGGCCCGATAAAGGAGAAACGGCCGCAGAAGCGGCCGTTGTAAGTGTCATCTGCGTGGGTTGGCTCATCGCCCAAATAAACCTTTTAGTGCGTCTTTTGCTTTGTCTTCTAGCTTGGCTTTTTCTTCTGCCAGCTTGGCATCTGCTTCGGCTTTGGCCTTCGCTTTTTGTGCCTCTAGTTTCGCTTTGGCTTCGGCCTCTGCGGCTTTTGCTTTAGCTTCTAGCTTGGCTTTAGCAGCATCGGCTTTGGCCTGAAACTGTGCTTTAAAGCCACTCATGTCCGGCTTACAAAGTGACAGCGGCGGCGTATCAAAATTACCCTTACACACCACCGGCCATTCAACGCCTTCAATAAAGTCGGCCACGCCACAGCTTTCGTTGAGTAGGTCTTTCTCTAGTACCAAGGCAACGCGGTAGTCTAACCCTTGTTGCGGTAGGTCGATGTTGCCCTTGCCTGAAAGAGTCATAGCGTCTAATAGCGCTTTTAGATCATTATTTTGAACCACGCCGTTCACAATTTTGGTACTTAAGCTCACATTGGCGAAAGGCGTCATTGGGTCTACTGGGTCTGGGTTGATCCCCAAGGACGACACAGTGTTAATGCCTTTACACACCGTATGCAGCATATCGATGCCTTGGATGTAACCGTCGCTAAAGCTCGCACTAGCCGTACCCGATACCGAATGCACCCAGTCGTAAATCGACTGGCCTTGTAGTGTTAAGTTGGCTTGGGTTGCAGCGGTGCCGGTCAGCACCTTGGTGTCTGCAACGGCCTCAAGCGCTTGCCCCACTTGCAAACCGTTTAGCTGGGTTTGCAACGCCATTTTTAACGGCGCTTTGGTGGCATTCACTTGAGCTTTGGCTGCGAGGGTACCGTCAAAGGCTTTGGCTGTTAGGTTTTGAAGGTTAACTTGGCCCTTGTTGGCGGTCACCGCTAACACGATATCGCTCACTGTCATTTTTTGAATGATCAGCTGGCCAAGGTCAAAGGCCACATCTAGGTTTAACCCTTGCAATGGCTCTAATGGAATTAGCTCATCTTTTGAGTAAGGCTCGCTCGATGCGGGGGCAGCGGCAACTGGCTCCGCCGCTTCGCTTGCAGGCGGCAAGTAACGATCGGCGTTAATCGCATCACCGGCGATACGTGCCGAAATACGACCCGATTCGATGCCGTAGCCCGCCGTTCCTTTAAACAGGGTGTCGTCGAGTTTTAGTGCCAAGTCAGACACCTTCACCTGTTGGCTGGTGGCATTAATTTGGGCGCTTAGGCCGATCTTTTTCAGTACATCAGGGTCGCTAGTTTCTATCGCGGCTTGGCCAATAGACTCTAGCAGTGGGTTCAGTGCAAACTCGGCGATATTAAGCGTGGCCGCCACTTGTGGGTCGGCAAAGTTATTCACCGTTGCTTCGCCCGATACCACAAGGTTGGCGAGCTTAATAAGCAGGGCTTTTAAGCTAAGAGACTGGTTCGCTAAGTCGACCTGAATATCACTGCCTACTTCGAGGCTGTAGGTTTGGTTTTGCGTCAAGCTACCCGTTGCCGACACTTTTAGTAATAGGTCGTTTAGAGTTAAAACCTGAGTGGCATCGGCATAGCCAAGCTGTGTAGTCAGGCTCAGTGGCGCTTCGATGGCCGGTGTGGTTGCGCCACCTTCAAATTGCTTAAGCACCATCGACAAGCTCACGTCAGTCAGCGCGTTTAGGGCGATTTCACCGGTTTCGAGGTTTAACGCAGACACTAGCGCACGCATTTGGCTTACGCGGTCTTCGTAAGCAATGTTAGCGTCTACCAAAGCGACTTTTTCGATATTGATGGCCAAAGGCAGACCTTCGCTGGTGCTGCCATCGCTGCCATTACGGGTGTCGCTGGTTTCGTCAGCGGCTGCTTCAGTGGTAGTGGTGGCTTCTGCGCTGTTTGTACTCGGCGGTGTCCAGTTATTCTCGGTTGCGCTTTGTTGCACCAAGTTAATTGCTAAGCCGTGTACCTCCACGCTTTGCATTTGTACCTGGCCCGAAAACAACGCCGGAATGTTGACCGATACTCTGGCTTCATCAAGGCTGGCCAAAGGTGCGCTGCCCACAAATTTAACGTCGACGTCTTCAAGACTCAGACCCAGCCACGGAAAAACAGACCAACCAATATCACCGTTAATATCCAACTCGACTGCGGCTTGCTCGCGCGCAAGGGTTTGGATTTGTGGTTTATAGGCATTGGGGTCAAAGAACAGCGTTAGGGCAAGAGCAGCTAAAACAACCAAGCCCACACAAGCGGCGACGAGCCCCAAGAGCAGTTTAAATGCGGCTTTCACGGTCTATCTCCATGGCCAGAAGGCATTAATAAAATTATTAGACCATTAAAACCTGATGAACTCAGCATTACCACTCGTTTGGTAGTATAATGGCACCTTTTGGTTAACCTCGGAGAATATCATGGCGCAACGTCAGGCCACGGTTACTCGTAATACGCTAGAAACTCAGATTACTGTGTCTGTAAACTTGGATGGTACCGGTGTGTACAACGTTGATACCGGCGTACCTTTTCTTGAGCACATGATGGAGCAAATTGCCCGTCACGGTCTGATCGACCTTGATATTCAAGCCAAAGGCGACCTTCATATCGACGACCACCACACCGTCGAAGACATTGGTATCACCCTTGGCCAAGCGTTTAAACAAGCGGTTGGCGACAAGAAAGGCATTATTCGTTACGGCCACTCTTACGTGCCACTAGACGAAGCACTTTCACGTGTTGTTATCGACTTCTCGGGCCGTGCTGGCTTAAGCATGAACGTAGAATTTACCCGCGCGAGCATTGGCCGCCTAGACACTCAGTTGTTCTGGGAGTTTTTCCAAGGCTTTGTAAACCATGCGGGCGTTACGCTTCACATTGATAACATCAAAGGCTTTAACGCCCACCACCAAGCCGAAACCATCTTTAAGGCCTTTGGTCGCGCACTGCGTATGGCCCTTGAGTATGATCAACGCGCACTCGACATGATGCCATCGACCAAAGGATGCCTATAACACATGAGCCGTATTGCTGTTATCGATTATGGTATGGGCAACCTGCACTCGGTGGCAAAAGCCCTTGAGCATGTTGCACCTGACGCTGATGTGGTCGTCACAGGCGACGCCAAAACCATCGCCGAGTCTGACCGTGTTTTGCTACCGGGTGTTGGCGCAATTCGCGACTGTATCGCTGAAATTCGCCGCGCTAAAGTGGACGAAGTTGTAAGCGAAGCCATTGCTTCGGGCAAGCCATTTTTGGGCATTTGCGTGGGCTTTCAGGCGTTGCTTAACCACTCAGAAGAAAACCAAGGCGTTGACTGCCTTGCGCACTTTGATGGCGAAGTTAAATTCTTTGGCGACGACCTACGCGAAGACAGCGAACGCTTAAAAGTGCCGCACATGGGCTGGAACCAAGTCACTCAAACCCTTGACCACCCTATGTGGCAAGGCATTGAGCAAGACAGCCGTTTTTACTTTGTACACAGCTACTACGCCAAACTTGCCAACCAAGACTTGATAGCCGGTCGCTGTCAGTACGGTTTGGAGTTTGACGTCGCCCTTGCCAAAGACAACGTATTTGCAGTGCAATTTCACCCTGAAAAAAGCCAACATGCTGGCCTAACACTGCTTAAAAACTTTATGCACTGGAGCGGCCAATAAGCCTCTTAATGTGCCGTACTTAGCGCCGAGACCTACCAACTCAAGGCGCTAAGTCTCCTGCTAACTTTTTGAATGTTTGGACTGCTTTACCATGCTAATTATTCCCGCTATTGATCTTAAAGACGGTGCTTGTGTACGCCTACGTCAGGGCCGTATGGATGATTCTACGGTGTTTTCAGACAACCCAGTTGAAATGGCAAGCCAATGGGTAAACGCTGGCTGCCGCCGTTTGCACTTGGTTGACCTAAACGGTGCCTTTGCAGGCAAGCCAGTTAACGGCGAAATTGTGACTGAAATCGCCAAGGCTTACCCAAAACTGCCGATCCAAATTGGCGGTGGTATCCGTTCTCCTGAAATCATTGAAGCCTACCTAAGCGCGGGTGTGGAATACGTGATTATTGGCACCAAAGCGGTTAAAGAGCCTGAGTTTGTTAGCCAAATGTGCAAAGACTTTAAAGGCCACATCATTGTTGGCCTAGACGCTCAAGACGGCTACGTTGCCATTGATGGCTGGGCAGAAGTGACTGACGTTAAAGCGGTCGACTTGGCTAAGCAGTTCCGCAACGACGGCGTTGAGTCCATTGTTTACACTGACATTAGCCGCGACGGCATGATGCAAGGTGTAAACGTTGAAGCCACGGTTAACCTTGCAAAAGAAGCGGGTATTCCTGTGATCGCATCGGGCGGCGTAACCGATATCGAAGATATTCGTCGCCTATCAATGGTCGCTAAAGACGGCATTCTAGGTGCCATTACTGGCCGCGCAATTTACGAAGGCACCCTAAACGTTGCCGAAGCGCAAACCCTGGCTGACGAACTGACCAACGCATAAAGAAGACACTGTTATGGCATTAGCAAAACGCATTATCCCTTGCTTAGATGTAGAAAACGGCCGTGTAGTAAAAGGCGTTAAGTTTTTAGATATTCGCGACGCTGGCGACCCAGTTGAAGTGGCTCGCCGTTACGACGAGCAAGGTGCCGACGAAATTACCTTTTTGGATATTACGGCAACGCACGAAGGCCGCGATACCATGGTTCACACCGTTGAAAAAATGGCTTCTCAGGTCTTTATCCCGCTAACCGTTGGCGGCGGTATTCGCACCTGTGAAGACATTCGCATTATGCTGAATGCCGGTGCCGATAAGGTTTCTATTAACAGCGCAGCGGTGTTTAACCCTGAGTTTGTTAAAGAGGCTGCAGAGCGCTTTGGCTCACAATGCATCGTTGTAGCCATTGACGCTAAAAAAGTCAGTGGTGAAGGCGAAGAAGACCGCTGGGAGATCTTTACCCACGGTGGCCGCAAGCCAACGGGCATTGATGCCGTTGAGTGGGCTAAAAAAATGGTCGACTTGGGTGCGGGCGAAATTTTGCTAACCTCAATGGACCAAGACGGCGTGAAAAACGGTTACGACCTTGGTGTCACGCGCGCTATCAGCGAAGCCGTGCACGTACCTGTGATTGCATCAGGCGGCGTAGGTAACCTCGACCACTTGGTCGAAGGCTGCATTGAAGGGAAGGCAGACGCGGTATTGGCGGCGTCCATCTTCCACTTTAACGAATATACCATTCCTGAGGCGAAAGCCTACATGAAGGAAAAGGGTATTGAGGTTCGCTTGTAAGGCTAACTTCCGACGAAAGCAGCCAAAAGAGCAGAAAAAAATGAGAGATAAAGCGAGCCCTCGGGCTCGCTTTTTTTTGCGTTATTCTTAACTGGGCTTTTTGTTTTCGGGCGCAGTCGGCTCTTTATTTCCGGACGCAGCCGGCTTGCTGTTTTCAGGCGTTTCAGGCTTAGGCGCTGGCTTACTGGCACTGGCTTGTGGACGTGCTTTTTGGCCTTCAGCGCTTGAAGGGGCGACAGCCGCAGCTTTTTTGGCAAGTGCAGCCGCTTTGGCTTTTTTAGCCGCAGCGGCACGGGCATTTGCCACCGCTTTGGCCGTTTGTTCAGGTGTCATTTGCGCCTCTGCACGCTTACTGGCCGCACTTTTGGCAACGGGAACTGCACCTTTAATTTCAGCCGCTTTTTGGCGATGGTGCGCTTTAATTAACTTGGCTTGTACCGACTGGTTTAAGCTACGCTTTTTTTGCACCTTGCGGGCGAGCTGTGACTCCAACTTTTTCACCAACTCGGTGACAGGCGTGGGTTTAGAGAATAAGTAACCCTGCCCATAGCTTGCGCCCAAGCCATCAAGAATATCGCGCTGTTCTTTGTTTTCGATCCCTTCGGCGACGGTTTCGAGACCCAGCGATTGCGACATCGCCAAAATAGCCTCTACTAGCTTATGAGCAGCATCTGACTTAATGTCGTGAACAAAGCTCTGGTCCACCTTAAGTCCGTCAATTGGCAGGGTGTGTAGGTAACTCAGCGACGAGTAACCCGTGCCAAAGTCATCGACCCAAATATCAGCACCGGCCTCTTTCCAACGACCCAACACCGTTGAACACTGCTGAATATTCTCCATCATCGAGGTTTCGGTGATTTCGATATGCAAGCGATTACGAGGAATACCCGCACGCTCAATCATGGTGCTAATTTCGTCACAGACCTCGTGGTCGTTCATGATGCTGCCCGAGATATTCACCGACAGTTTAAAGTCGGGCTTGCAAGGCAAGAACAGACGTTTAAGGTCTTGGCAGGCACGATCGAGCACCCACAAACTCACCGGCACCACCAGCTCACTGGTCTCAACCAGCGGCATAAAGCTTCCTGGTGTGATAATGCCTTTCTTCGGGCGTTTCCAGCGCAATAGCGCCTCAGCACCCACAAGCGAGTTATCTTTTAGGTCGTAAATCGGCTGGTAATAAAGCTCAAAGTGCTGACGGTGCAGAGCATCTCGCACGCCTTGAATCATCTCAACTTGGTCTACCAGCGAGGTGTTCATGCTGTGCTCAAAGAAGCGGAAACGGTTGCGCCCTGAGTGCTTGGCCGCATACATGGCGATATCGGCGTTTTTCAGCATTTCGGTAAAGGTGGTACCGTCATCAGGGTAAAGCGCAACACCGATACTCGCCGAGATTTTAAAACGGTGTGACTCAATCAAGTAGGTATCGTCAAGCAGGCGTTCGACACGACGCGCAACCCCGGCAATTTGCTCAATGTTGTCTAGCCCCGGCAGTAACATCACAAACTCGTCGCCACCAAAACGGGCCAATAAATGCTCCGGCGAAACGGGTAGGGGAATGTTTGGCGCCACGTTCAAAATAATATGCTGTAAGCGACTCGCCACCCGCTGCAGCAGCTTATCGCCCAAACGGTGACCAGCCACGTCGTTAACTTCTTTAAAGTGATCTAGGTCGATAAAGAGCAGAGCGATGCTTGAGTCATTCGCCTCAGCCCAGCTCAACAGCTTTTTAACCTGCTCATCAAAAAAGCGGCGGTTGGGTAGCTCAGTCAAGGCATCGAGATAGGCGAGCTTTTCAATTTGTTTACGGCTTTCGTCAATGTCTCGCTTCATGTCGTTCAGCGCGTCACCCAGCAGCCCAAGTTCGTCATCTCGGCCGGCGTAAAAGTCCACATCCATTTCGCCACCACCGTAGCGACGACACTTCATCGCCAACTCGCGTATCGGGGCCAACAGGCGACGTGACATGTAAAACACTATAAAAACTGCCAAGAGCATCAAAATACTAAAGGCCGCAATATGGCTTATTAGGCTTTTGTTGCGTTGATCCGTGTGAGATGCAAACAGTTCTTGCCCAACGCGATAAACATCTTGGTTAGCCTCGTCGTAACTAATGCAAAAGCGCAACGCCGCAAATGCGACACCACCCGATATGATTGGCTGAACAATATGAATATCCGACCCCATTCGCACCAGCCCTTCGTCGAGGGTAGGCGATAGGCCGTTGGGAAGGTAATCAGCAACCGATTTATTATAAAGCGCAACGGTTTGAGAGCCGTCATGAATGATTTTGCCTTGGGTGTCGTAAATATAGATATAGCTGACACGACCATAAGCCTTTAGTGACTCTAACCTTTCTCGAATATCGCTAAAGTCTTGCGCATACACAGGCAAGTCGAGGCCTGAGGCCACGGTTTTGGCCACCAAACGCGCATCGCGCTCTAACTGTGCGTTTAACACTTGTTGCAGCTGCTCTTGGCTTTCTTCTACCGAGTAGCTTACAAAGCGGTCAAATTGATATAACCCGATGCCTAGCAGGCAAACGCCCACAATCCCTGTAATAAGCGCTAATACCATGCCATATCGCGTCGAAAGGTTTTGCGATAGCACTACCAGCTCCTACTTGATGTATAGATATCCGACAAAAGTGAAGGGACGTCTTCACCAATTGCCTGAAATTTTGTTGTTTTTTCGTAGGCTTTAAGCAATTTTTTTGCATTCTCTTCATTTAGCGACAGCAAAGCTTGCGAAAGCGCCGTTGCAAGAGGAGCGGGTAAGGTTGGGGACCCCAGCTCCAGCGCCCTAGGGTATAACGGGCTGCGATAAATGACATTTAAATTCTTTTTAATCTCAGGCGGTACACGTTTGGGGTTTTCCCAGTCGCCGTCGTTTAAAACGCCTGCCGCCACCAGCTGCTTATCGGTCCACAAGGCGTTGTTCTTTTCGTTGCGGCTGAACACAAAGCCCACTTGCCCCTCAGGCACGGGCGCTTGATGGTTAACCAAGGGTGCAAAGCGTAAACCTTCTTTTTCGAGTGCATTACGTGGCAAATAGTAGCTACTAAACGAGGTGTTGTGCTCAAACGCCATCACCTTGCCCACAAGGTCGTTAATGGTTTTTACACCCGAGTCTTTGTGGGTGTAAATCACCGATTGGTAGCTCTGCTTGCCACCTTTCCATTTATGGGCCAATAGGCTTGCATTGGCTTCGTGCACCAAAACCGCGGCACTGTAACCTGTTTCTGTCACCCAGTGCACCTCGCCAGAGCGCACCGCCACCACGAGTTTATCTAGGCTGTCGTATAAACGGACCGAGCCGGATGTCACACCGTAGGGAGCTAATTGCTGAGCCATGTATTCCACCATGGGCCGCAGCTGCTTAAAGTCTTTTTTAGGCCGGTCGCTCACTTGAGCGATCACGAGAGGGAAGGCAAAGGCGACGTTAGCACATAGGGCTAACAGGGTGCCGAATACTCCTCGGCACAATAAACCACGTAACATAACAACATCCTGTAAGGTATGACGGCGTTGCCCGAAAGCAATACCCAACACGTTAGCTTGATTGTGCCCAGCCTACCAGTAAATCACGCAAATGCAGACACCTGAGTGCTACAGAGATCAAGCGGGCACGATTTTTGAAACTTACCCGCGCGCAATCCCATGATTTTTGGGTCATTTAGGCATATGCTAACCATATTACTCTATTTAAGAGCGAGCTTAGGCAGTTAATCTCAACTTACTGCATTGTCTACGCCAAATCGATTAACACAACGAGGTTTTTTGTGAGTTTTACTAACAGCCAGCGCTTTTTTCCAGAAACCCGCATGCGCCGTATGCGCGCCAATGACTTTTCCCGTCGCCTGATGCGCGAAAACACCTTAACGCCAGACGACCTGATTTATCCTATGTTTGTCATTGAAGGGCAGGGCGAGACTGAGGTGGTTCCCTCTATGCCCGGCGTTGAGCGTATGTCCATCGACCTCATGGTTAAAGAAGCCAAAACACTCGTTGCTTTGGGCATTCCTGCCATTGCACTGTTTCCAGTCACACCGGCCTCCGCTAAGTCTGAGTTTGCCGAAGAAGCCTACAACCCAGACGGCCTTGCTCAGCGGGCCGTTAAGGCCATTAAAGATGCTTGCCCAGAGCTCGGCATCATTACCGACGTCGCCTTAGACCCGTTTACCACCCACGGCCAAGACGGCATCATTGATGAAAACGGCTATGTGCTAAACGATCGCACTGTTGATACCTTGGTGCGCCAAGCGCTGTCCCACGCCGAAGCCGGCGCCGACATTGTGGCACCCAGCGATATGATGGACGGCCGCATTGGTAGTATTCGCGAAGAGCTGGAATCGCAAGCCTTTGTGAACACCCGCATCATGGCTTACTCTGCAAAGTATGCGAGCGCCTATTACGGGCCTTTCCGCGACGCCGTAGGCTCGTCGGGCAACCTAGGCAAAAGCAATAAGTTTAATTACCAAATGGACCCAGCCAACAGCGACGAAGCACTACACGAAGTCGCGCTCGACTTGGCAGAAGGTGCCGATATGGTGATGGTTAAGCCGGGCATGCCTTACCTCGATATTGTTCGTCGTGTAAAAGACGAGCTGAAAGTGCCGACCTTTGCTTACCAAGTGAGTGGCGAATACGCCATGCACATGGCCGCTTTCCAAAATGGCTGGCTCGACGAAAAGTCGGTGACCCTTGAGTCACTTATCGCATTCAAGCGCGCCGGTACCGACGGCATCTTAACTTACTTTGCCAAGCGCGCTGCGCAGTGGCTTAACGGCTAAGATTAACCAAAACAACAACCTACAAGGGGTTTGTACCCAGCTCCTTGTAGGCGTTTCTTCATATTGATGGGGTACACTGGCTTTTTAAGCCCACCATCCAACATCGTTATACCTGTGTGGGCGTTTTAACCTCTGATTTTGCAGGACGCTGTACATGGAAACCTCTTCAACTCCCTCTCCAGAAGCGCTCGCCACCGATGCTGAGCTAGAAGCCACCGAGGCCGCCAATGCTGCGCTACTCGAAAAGCGCGAAAACGTCGCGATTTCGGACCCGGTTGAAGAAGTACCCGATGATGTAAAAGACCCATCGCTGTATATCAATCGCGAGCTAAGCCACCTTCAATTTAATATCCGTGTACTTGAGCAAGGCTTGGACGAGTCCTACCCCTTACTTGAGCGCTTGATGTTTTTGCTGATTTTTTCGAGCAACCTCGACGAGTTTTTTGAAATTCGCGTTGCCGAACTGCTGCACCAACTTAAATACAAACGCGAAGCCGTTGGCCCTGACGCCATGTACCCCGAAAAGGTACTCTCGCGCATCAGCGAAATTTGCCACGCTCAAGTAGAACGTCAGTACGAGATTCTTAACGAAATTATCTTTCCTAAAATGGAGGCCGAAGGCCTTCATTTTTTGCGTCGTCGCGAGTGGACCAAAGCCCAAAAAGCTTGGATCAAATCCTTCTTTGAAGAGAAAGTCGTTCCGGTTGCCAGCCCCATCGGGTTGGACCCATCTCACCCATTCCCGCGCCTTATCAACAAAAGCCTTAACTTTATTGTTGAGCTAGACGGTAAAGACGCCTTTGGCCGAGAAACCGGCATGGCGATTATTCCCGCGCCAAAGTCGCTGCCACGCTTAATTACCTTGCCTGAGGATATTAGCGGCGAAGGTACCCACATGATCTTCTTGTCGTCGGTGATTCACGAATACGCCGAAGAACTGTTTCCGGGCATGAAGGTAAAAGGCTGCTTCCAGTTCCGTATTACCCGAAACGCCGACTTAACCTTCGACTTTGAAGAAATAGAAGACCTGGCCAACACCCTACGCGGCGAGCTGCATTCGCGTAAATACGGTGATGCGGTGCGGCTCGAAATTGACCAGCGCACCCCCGAAGAGCTCATAAAGTTTATTCAAGAAGAGCACTCTCTCAACGAATCGCAAACTTACCGCGTAGATGGCCCTGTTAACCTGACGCGTATGATGGCGGTTCGCGACTTAGTTGAGCGCCCCGAGCTGCGCTGGGCACCGTTTTCGCCGGGTATTCCTAATAAGCTCAAAGCCGAAAAGAACATCTTTAAGGCACTCAAAAATTCTGACCAACTGCTGTTACACCCGTTTCAGTCGTTTACACCCGTGGTGGACCTGCTACGACAAGCCGCCACCGACCCTGACGTGGTTGCCATTAAGCAGACCCTTTATCGCACGGGTGTTAAGTCCGATATCGTCGCCGCCTTGGTAGAAGCCGCACGTAACGGCAAAGAAGTGACCGTGGTCATTGAGCTACGCGCGCGCTTTGATGAAGAGAGTAACCTCGCACTGGCCAGTCGCTTACAAGAAGCCGGCTGCTTGGTGGTTTACGGCGTGGTGGGTTACAAATGCCACGCCAAAGCTGTGTTAGTAGTGCGTGAAGAAGGCAACGCCCTCGTGCGCTACGCTCATTTAGGCACAGGTAACTACCACTCGGGCACAGCACGTCTTTACACCGACTACAGCCTGCTCACCGCCGATCAAGACATTGGTGAAGACGTACACAAAGTCTTTCAGCAGCTCACCGGTATGGGCAAAATCCAAAAGCTGAAAAAGCTCTACAACGCTCCCTTTACGCTACATGCCAAAATGGTGGAGTCGATTCAGCGCGAAGCCCGCTTAGCACGTGCAGGTAAGCCTGGGCATATTATGGTTAAGGTTAACGGCTTAACCGAGCCAAAGCTGATTCGCGAGCTTTATGCGGCCTCTCGTGCAGGTGTCAAAGTCGACTTGGTTATTCGCGGTATGTGTCGCTTAAGGCCGGGTATCGTCGGACTGTCTGAAAACATCCGTGTGGTATCCATCATCGGGCGTTTTTTAGAGCACACTCGGGTGTATTACTTTGGCAACGATGGCTCGCCTGAGGTCTTTGCCGCCAGTGCTGACTGGATGGAGCGAAACATGCTGAATCGTGTAGAAACCGGCTTTCAGTTGTCTGGTAAAAACGCTCAGCGCATCAAGCGAGAGCTCGACTACTATATGCAAGACAACACCCAAAGCTGGGAAATGCAGTCAGACGGTAGCTATATTCAAAAAGCCCCTGTTGAAGGCGAAACCCCGTTTAGCGCCCAAGCCGCTTTGTTAGCCGAGTTCGCCAAATAACACCGCAAAGTTTCGTCAGCGACTTTCCTTTAAAAGCCGTAGCCTAATTTAGGTTACGGCTTTTTTATATCCAAAACCTACCCTCAACCACCACTCGCCCCGCTTTATTTGTACAAGCAGCACTTATCCACATGAAAAAATATTGGCCGTTTTGAGGGCTATGTTTGGCGAAACCTTAAAAAATTTTCGTGGCTTGCTTGCTAGCTTCCCAACCAATCTGTGAATAGAATCGGTATAAAATACTTAAAACCTTGTTATTGTTTATATAACCATTTGATTAATAAATACTTTTATAAAAACACCAAACACTGGATAACTTTATTCACAAAAGCAAAGATATTCACATTTAATTCTATCCAACAGCTATACTTGAGTAAGCACGACTAAATCCCATTCTTTACCCATACTACCCACAGTATCGAGTGTATAACTGCATAATCGAAAAAATTCACAAGAAGGTGTGATCAAAATGTGCGGCTTACTTGTGTAGTTAGGGAAGAAGCTGATAACAACTTGAGGGACGGTATAACTAGGCCATATACACACAAGCCATACCGCGCTTATAACCGAGATGTTATGAGGTTAGCAACACACCAAAATACTCATAAGCTATTGTTTTATATAAATAATTAACATCTAATCACAAAAAGCGCGGCGCTCTAACAATACAAATACTACCTATTTAAAGAATTACTATTACTTCTTTACTGGGCTAACGCCCTTAAAGTGAATGAATATTTGTTTGTATAAATTTTGTACATTTATTTCAGCTAACGAACTAGGTATAATCGCCCCACTTTTTGGTTAAACAGGTAAGGTCTCTTGCCTAACCAAAACTCAAATAAAGGGTTCAAGCTTTGCAGCCATTGCAAAACCAAGTTTGAACAGATCAAACCTCTTCAAGATCGCCACGCTGTTTAACCAGATATCTCCATTTGGTTATCACGCCATCGTTGACGACAAAGAGCTTTGCAAACCACCAAATTGTTATTTATTGGGGGCGATTGTGGACTATCCCGATCATTTTGATGTCATCGTAATTGGCGGCGGTCATGCCGGAACAGAAGCCGCTTTGGCTTCTGCTCGTGTAGGCGCCAAAACCTTACTGCTTACCCATAACATAGAAACCTTGGGTCAAATGTCGTGTAACCCTGCGATTGGCGGTATTGGTAAAAGCCACCTCGTAAAAGAGGTCGACGCCCTTGATGGTGCAATGGCTAAAGCTACCGACCTTGGCGGCATTCAGTTTCGTGTACTCAATTCACGTAAGGGCCCTGCGGTTCGAGCTACCCGTGCCCAAGCTGACCGCGCACTTTACAAAGCTGCCATTCGTCAGATGTTAGAAAACCAAGACGGCTTGTCTATTTTTCAACAGTCTGCAGACGACCTTATTGTTGAAGGCGATACTGTTAAAGGGGTAGTTACCCAAACCGGCATTAAGTTCCGTGCTAAATCTGTGGTTTTAACTGCAGGTACCTTTTTAGGTGGAGTTATCCACGTTGGCCTAGAAAACCACTCAGGTGGTCGTGCCGGTGATCCACCGTCTATCGCCTTAGCTCGCCGTATGCGAGAACTACCTTTACGTGTTGACCGCTTAAAAACCGGTACTCCCCCACGTATTGATGCGCGCAGTGTCGACTTTTCTGCTATGCAGGTTCAGCCAGGTGATACCCCGTTACCGGTTATGTCTTACATGGGCAACGTATCCCAGCACCCAGAGCAAGTGAACTGCTACATTACTTATACCAATGAGCAGACCCACGACATTTTGCGCTCAGGTCTTGATCGCTCGCCTATGTACACAGGTGTAATTGAAGGTGTGGGGCCGCGTTACTGCCCATCGATTGAAGATAAGATCATGCGCTTTGCCGACAAAAATCAGCATCAGATTTTTGTTGAGCCTGAAGGGTTAACTACCCATGAATTATACCCAAATGGCATCTCAACCAGTTTGCCGTTTGATGTTCAGCTGGCAGCGGTGCGTTCGATCAAAGGTTTTGAACAGGCCTACATTACTCGCCCGGGTTATGCCATTGAGTACGATTACTTTAATCCACAGGACTTAAAGCACACCCTTGAAACCAAGTGCATGAACGGCTTGTATTTTGCTGGCCAAATTAACGGCACTACCGGTTACGAAGAAGCCGCTGCACAAGGTTTGTTGGCAGGTTTAAACGCGGCACGACGCGCCTTGGATAAAGAGCAATGGTACCCACGTCGCGATGAGGCCTACATTGGTGTATTGGTTGACGACCTGATTACACTCGGCACCTCTGAGCCTTACCGCATGTTTACTAGCCGTGCCGAATATCGTCTTATTTTGCGCGAAGATAACGCCGATTTACGCCTCACCGAAAAAGGCCGAGAGCTTGGCTTGGTTGGCGATGAGCGTTGGGCTGCATTCTGTGAAAAGCGCGAAGCCATTGAGCAAGAAGCGCAGCGCTTTAAAAGCACTTGGATTCAGCCAAAAACCGCAGAATCTGAAGCACTTGTGGATAAGCTAACGAGCCCAATGAGCCGTGAATACAGCTTGGCTGACTTGGTTAAGCGCCCAGAGCTAAGCTACCAAGATGTAGCAAGCCTTAAAGGCGAAGCCGTATCTGACGATGCGGTGGCCATGCAGGTAGAAATCCAGTTTAAGTATTCGGGTTACATTGAGCGCCAAAAAGAAGAGATTGAAACTCTGCGTCGACAAGAAAAAACACCACTACCGGCCGACTTTGACTATGGCCAAGTGGGTGGACTGTCGAACGAGCTAAAGAGCAAACTCGAAAACGTGCGCCCAGAAACCATCGCACAAGCGTCGCGTATTCAGGGGATGACCCCTGCGGCCTTATCGCTATTGTTGGTTTACCTAAAGAAAAAGCAGCTATCGCAATCGTCGGTTGCTAACCCCGAACCCGCGGATGCCTCTTAATGACATTTGAACAACAAATTGCTCAAGGTGCTAACACCATGGGCTTGTCGCTTAGTGACGACGCCATTGCAAAATTGGCGGCTTATCATCAGCTGCTTATTAAATGGAATAAAGCCTTTAACCTGACGGCGGTGCGTGACCCTAAAGAAATGGTGTCGCGCCATATTTTAGACAGCTTAAGCTGCTTGCCTTACATCAAAGGCCCTCGTTTAATTGATGTGGGCAGTGGTGCAGGCCTGCCGGGTATTCCCATTGCCATTTGTTGTCCAGAAGTAACGGTGTATAGCCTAGACAGCAATGGCAAAAAAACGCGCTTTCAAAACCAAGTCAAAGCCGAGCTAGGCCTCGATAACTTTACGGTTTTGCATCAGCGTGTTGAGCAGTGTGATATTGAACCTTGCGACCAAGTCATTAGCCGCGCCTTTGCCTCCATTCAAGATATGCTAGAGTGGAGTCATCAGCTGTGTGCACCGAACGGTACTTTTCTTGCAATGAAAGGTTTGTACCCTGACGATGAACTTGCAGCGTTACCCGAAGGCATTAGCTTGCAGTCATCACATGCCTTGACGGTGCCTAACACGGAAGGTGCCCGACACCTATTGATCTTAGGGAGATCATAACCTTGGCTAAAATACTCACCATTACCAACCAAAAAGGTGGTGTTGGCAAAACCACTACTTGCGTTAACTTGGCCGCCTCACTCGCTGCGACTAAAAAGCGTGTGCTGATGATCGACCTTGACCCGCAAGGCAATGCCACCATGGGCAGTGGTGTAGAAAAACATAGCCTCGAAGTGTCGGCTTACGATGTTCTTATCGACCAAGCCACCGCCAGCGAAGCGATTATCAAAAAAACGCCTGCTGGTTACGACCTTATTGGTGCCAATGGTGACCTGACGGGTGCAGAAGTTGAGTTACTGCAACTGCCGCGCCGCGAGTTTCGACTTAAAATGGCATTGGCCGAAGTCGAGCACGAGTACGACTTTATTTTGATTGATAACCCACCGTCGCTAAACTTGCTCACCGTTAACGCGCTGAGCGCCTCGGACGGTGTCATTATCCCCATGCAGTGTGAATACTATGCCCTTGAAGGCATCTCAGCATTGATGGGCACCGTAGAAAAAATTAACGCGCGGCTCAACCCCAACTTGGTGATCGAAGGTATTTTGCGCACCATGTATGACCCGCGCACAAGCCTCACCCGTGATGTATCTGAACACCTTTTAGAGCACTTTGGTGATACCGTATACCGCACCGTCATCCCACGTAATGTGCGCTTAGCCGAGGCGCCTAGTCACGGTATGCCCGCATTGCAGTACGATAAAAACTCACGTGGCGCGGTGGCCTATTTATCCCTTGCTGGCGAGCTAATTCGTCGTAGCAAGCAGAGCCAGCCCAAACGATTACAGGAAGCTTAATTAACATGCCGCCAAAAAAACGAGGATTAGGTCGGGGCCTTGATGCCCTTTTGTCATCTGCGGGCCCGGTTGAGTCAACGCCAAAGGGTGTGGCCGCCGACGGTACAGCTGCCGATACCTTTCCAGAAATTGATGTTAATTTGCTTTCGCCAGGTCGCTACCAGCCGCGTCGCGATATGGAGCCCCAAGCCCTAGAAGAGCTGTCGGCCTCTATTAAAGCGCAAGGCGTAATGCAGCCGATTGTGATTCGCCCCATCGATAGCGACCAGTACGAGATCATTGCCGGTGAACGCCGCTGGCGTGCGGCCCAAATGGCGGGCCTGACCAAAGTTCCAGCGGTCATCAAACATGTGACAGACGAAGCGGCTATCGCCATGTCACTGATCGAAAACATTCAGCGCGAAAACTTAAACCCTATTGAAGAAGCCATTGCGCTATCGCGCCTACAAGAAGAGTTTTCGCTAACGCAACAAGAAGTGGCCGATGCGGTCGGTAAATCACGGTCAGCCGTGACCAACTTGCTGCGTTTAATGAACCTGCAAGTCGAAGTGCGCAAAATGCTTGAGTATGGCGACATTGAAATGGGTCATGCGCGGGCTTTATTACCACTTGAAGCAGAACAACAAGTCGCCACCGCACGGGAAGTGGTCGCGAAGGCGTATTCGGTGCGCCAAACCGAGGCTTTTGTAAGGAAACAGCTTGAAGCAGCCAAACACCCCGAAAACAGCGCTAAAAAGAGTGCACCCAAAGACCCAGTATTGGGCGAATGGGAAGAAGCTATCTCTCAGCGCTTGTCTGCCCCTGTGTCCATTAGTCGTAATCGCCAAGGCAAAGGCAAGATCACCATCGCCTACGATTCGGCTGAAGCCCTTGAAAGTATTTTAAGTAACTTGAAGTGATGTTGGCTTGAGTTTTGTATTAGCCACTAGATATAGCGCTATTCTTGCAATGGTTTAGCTTATCTAGTGGTGCCGTGAACTTAATGCATTTAATTGCTTTTTAGGCGTGCAAAAATTGCACAAACCTTGCTTAGATCCAAAGTAGCATCTGCCTCAATAAAAAGATCATTATATGGTGCAATTGGCCGAGGGTGAGGTTGTTTAGCAACGCGGATGCCCATATAATCTGCTCGCTATTTAAAAATCAGCTCTTTTATTGGGCGCTGCTCATTAAATAAGCAAAATTGCGGTGCGTATGAATAAAAATTTTAACGGCGAAGCCCCCATAAATGTGGGTATTCACAGTAAACGCACCCATTTGGGCACTAAGCGCATTCTACTTATGCAGAGTGGGATCACCTTAGTATTCGCGTTACTCTTGTCGTTCATAAGCTTAAGTGCGGGTTACAGCGCACTCATTGGTGGAGGCATTTGGCTCATTGCCAACGCTTACGCGGCAAAACGCGCCCTGTCAGGCGATTGTGCGTCACAAAATGCGCAACACGTGTTGGCAACCTTGTATGTCAGTGAAATATGGAAAGTGGGCATTTGTATTACCCTGTTTGGTTTAACCTTTGTTTACGTTAAACCCCTAAGCCTCCTTTCCTTATTTAGCACTTTCATACTGATGCAAGTGATTAATGTGCTTGCACAAATGAAACTGTTTGACCGATTCCTGAAACTTTGAACGAGAGAAACTGAGAATGGCTGGTGAAAACGTTACATCCTCAGAGTATATAACCCACCACTTGACAAACCTTACGTTTGGCAACCACCCTACCAATGGTTTGAGCTTTGCTCACAGCGCTCAGGAAGCTGCTGAAATGGGTTTTTGGGCGATCAATGTGGATACGATGGCATGGTCTGTTGGCCTTGGTATCTTCTTCCTTTGGTTGTTCCGAAAAGTTGCTAAATCGGTGACGTCTGATGTGCCGGGTAATACTCAAAACGCAATTGAAGTGATCGTCGAATTTGTTGACGAAAACGTAAAAGGAATCTTCCCTCATTCAAATCCCGTTATTGCGCCTTTGGCGTTGGTGATTTTTGTGTGGATCTTCCTCATGAACTTGATGGACCTTGTGCCTATCGACTGGATTCCATTCGTTGCGAGCGAAATGGGCATTTACTTCATGAAGATCGTTCCTACAACTGATGTAAACGCCACAGCTGGTATGGCGCTTAGCGTGTTTGCATTGATCATCTACTACAGCATCAAGATTAAAGGCGTGGGCGGCTTCCTAAAAGAGCTTTCGTTCCAGCCACTAGGTAAATGGTTCCTACCGTTTAACTTGTTCTTGGAAGTAGTTGGTCTATTGGCTAAGCCAGTATCTTTGTCACTTCGACTCTTCGGTAACATGTACGCAGGTGAATTGATCTTCATCTTGATCGCGTTGCTACCGTTCTGGTTGCAGTGGGCATTGTCTGTACCTTGGGCGATCTTCCACATTCTCGTTATCACCTTGCAAGCGTTTATCTTCATGGTGCTAACAATTGTTTACCTCGCTATGGCACACGAAGACCACTAATCTTAGTGCCCTAGTAAGATAAAAACTGATTTTTAATTTCTGAACTTAAACTTTTTAACATTAAAACTTTGTTGGAGAAAACTAATGGAAATGGCTAACGCGCTAGTATTCCTAGCTTCTGCTTTGATGATGGGTCTAGCTGCAATTGGTGCGGCTGTTGGTATCGGTATGTTGGGTGGTAAATTCCTAGAAGGTACTGCTCGTCAACCAGAACTACTTCCACTACTACGTGGTCAGTTCTTCATCGTAATGGGTCTTGTTGACGCGGTACCTATGATTGGTGTTGGTCTTGGCATGTACCTAATGTTTGCGGTTGCATAAGTAGACACTAGTCGACATCTTGTCACTAATTTTACTACTTAATTAACTACCGCGAGGGGTAATGGCGTGAATATCAACTTAACTCTGATTGGTCAGAGCATTGCATTCCTTATCTTTGTGATCTTTTGCATGAAGTACGTTTGGCCACCAATCGCTGGTGCACTAGCTGAGCGTAAAGCAAAAATCGCTGAAGGTTTGGACGCTGCTGATCAAGCTGAACGTGATCTTGAGCGTGCTAAAGAAGAAGCCGCTGATTTGTTACGTCAGAAGAAGGAAGAAGCAGCCGCCATCATTGAACAAGCCAACAAGCGGGCAAGCCAGATCGTTGCAGAGGCTGAAGTTAAGGCAGAAGAAGAAGCGACTCGTCGCAAAACTGCCGCTCTTGCTGAAATCGAGCAAGAAACTAGCCGTGCAAAAGAAGCACTACGTGCTCAACTAGGCGCTCTGGTCGTTGCCGGTGCTGAGAAAGTCTTGGAAGCCTCTATTGATGAGAAAGCGCATGCGCAACTCGTCGACAAGTTGGCAACTGAGCTTTAAGCGAGGTTTATGATGGCTGAACTCAACACAGTCGCTCGCCCTTATACAAAAGCTGCATTTGAGTATGCATCGGATAAAGGTCTGCTAGAACAGTGGTCTGAAATGCTGTCTACAGCAACTGCGGTTGCAAAAGACGAGCACATGAAAGCTGTTCTTAGCAACCCTGCTTTGACCGCCGGTCAAAAAGCAGAAGCGCTGATTTTTGTCTGCGAAGAGCAGATGGATGAAGCTGGCAAAAACTTCGTGTTTTTGCTGGCTGAAAACCAGCGACTAACCTTGATTCCTGAGATCTTTACTCAGTTTGAGCAGCTTAAGGCGAATGCGCTTAAGTCTGTCGATATCGACGTGACGACCGCATTTGAATTGGACGAGCAGCAGCAACAAAAACTAGCTCAAGCGCTAAGCGCCAAGCTAGATCGTGAAGTAACGCTAACCTCTATCGTCGACAAGTCTATCTTGGGCGGTATTGTGGTTCGTACTGACGACCTAGTGATTGATGGCTCGATTCGCGGTCGTATCGCGAAACTAGCCGAAGCGATGAATGCTTGAGTGTGAGGAATAATCATGCAGCAACTGAATCCATCTGAGATCAGCGAGATTCTGAAGAAACGCATCGATAGTCTTGATGTATCTTCTGAAGCCCGTAACGAGGGCACAATCGTCAGCGTATCTGACGGTATCATCTTGATCCACGGTCTCGCTGACGTAATGTACGGGGAAATGATTGAATTCCCTGGCGGTATCTACGGTATGGCGCTTAACCTTGAGCGTGATTCTGTGGGTGCTGTTGTATTAGGTGACTACCAAGGTCTTGTAGAAGGCATGACGGCTCGTTGTACTGGCCGCATCTTGGAAGTACCAGTAGGTCCTGAACTACGCGGTCGCGTAGTAGACGCATTGGGTAACCCAATCGACGGTAAAGGTCCTATCGAAGCTACTGGCCTAGACGCAGTAGAAAAAGTCGCACCTGGCGTAATCGAGCGTCAATCGGTAGACCAGCCTGTACAAACAGGTCTTAAAGCTATCGACGCGATGGTACCAGTCGGTCGTGGTCAGCGTGAGTTGATCATCGGTGACCGTCAGGTAGGTAAATCTGCGATCGCTCTTGACGCTATCATCAACCAAAAAGGCACAGGCGTTACCTGTGTATACGTTGCTGTAGGTCAAAAGCAATCTACTATCGCTAACGTTGTACGTAAGCTAGAAGAAAACGGCGCATTGGAGCACACCATTGTTGTCGCAGCTGCAGCGGCTGATCCAGCTGCAATGCAGTTCTTGGCTCCTTACGCTGGTTGTACAATGGGCGAATACTTCCGTGACCGCGGTGAAGACGCACTGATCGTATATGATGATTTGACTAAACAAGCTTGGGCTTACCGTCAAATCTCATTGCTACTTCGTCGTCCTCCAGGTCGTGAAGCATACCCTGGTGACGTTTTCTACCTTCACTCTCGTCTACTTGAGCGTGCTGCGCGTGTAAACGCTGACTACGTAGAAAAATTCACTGACGGTGCAGTTAAAGGCCAAACTGGCTCCCTAACTGCATTGCCAATCATCGAAACTCAAGGTGGTGACGTATCTGCGTTTGTACCAACAAACGTAATCTCTATCACAGACGGTCAGATCTTCCTAGAAACTGGCTTGTTCAACTCGGGTGTCCGTCCTGCGATCAACGCAGGTCTATCGGTATCTCGTGTAGGTGGTGCGGCACAAACTAAGATCATCAAGAAGCTAGGTGGCGGTGTACGTCTAGCACTTGCTCAGTACCGTGAGCTTGCAGCGTTTGCTCAGTTCGCTTCTGACCTTGATGACGCGACTCGTGCTCAGCTTGAGCATGGTCAGCGAGTTACCGAGCTAATGAAGCAGAAACAATACTCGCCAATGTCTGTAGCAGACATGGGCTTGAGCTTGTACGCTGCGAACGAAGGCTTCTTGAACGATATCGAACTGAACAAAATCTTGGATTTTGAAGCAGCAGTTATTGCATTCTTCAACAGCGAATACGCTGACCTAATGGAGAAAGTAAACGCAACTGGCGGCTACGACAACGAGATCGCTGCTCAGTTCAAAGCAGGTATCGAGAAGTTCAAGTCTACGCAAACTTGGTAATGACTCGCTAAGGTGTAGCCCAAACCTTGTTTGGGCTCCCCATTGAGTTAAGGTAAAGAAGGCGGAACTATGGCAGTCGGAAAAGAGATAAAGACTCAAATTGCGAGTATCGGCAGCACGCGTAAGATCACCAGCGCCATGGAAATGGTGGCTGCATCTAAAATGCGCCGTGCCCAAGATCGCATGCAGTCGTCCCGCCCGTACTCGCAGAGTATCCGTGGAGTGATTCAGCACTTAGCTAAGTCGAATCCTGAGTACAAACACTTGTACATGCAGGAGCGCGACGTTAAACGTGTCGGCTACATTGTAGTTAGCTCTGACCGTGGCTTGTGCGGTGGTTTGAACGTAAACGTTTTTAAAGCTGTCTTAAAAAGCATGAAGGAATTCCAGGGCCAAAACGTCGAAATCGACGTGTGTGCATTGGGTTCTAAAGCTGTGACTTTCTTCAAAAACTTCGGTGGCAACCTTGTGGCTTCTACAAGCCAGTTGGGCGACGCGCCAGAAGTAGCTGATCTAATCGGCTCTGTGAAGGTTATGCTAGATGCTTATGATGAAGGCAAATTAGACAAACTCTACGTTGTGTCTAACGAATTTGTTAACACCATGACGCAAAAACCAAACGTCGAACAAATCCTTCCACTTAAGGCTGAAGACGACGACCAACGTCTTGATCACCATTGGGACTACATCTACGAGCCAGAAGCTAAAGATCTACTAGATAGTCTTTTAGTTCGCTACGTAGAGTCACAAGTTTACCAAGCGGTGGTTGAGAACAATGCCTGTGAACAAGCAGCACGTATGTTAGCGATGAAAAACGCTACAGATAACGCTGGTAATCTCATTGATGAGCTTCAAATGATCTACAACAAAGCTCGTCAAGCGGCGATTACTCAAGAAATTTCTGAAATTGTAAGCGGTGCTGCTGCGGTATAACGCGGCGAACAGGTCAAATAATTAGAGGATCCGAACATGAGTAGCGGAACTATTGTTCAGATTATCGGTGCGGTTGTAGACGTGGAATTCCCACGTGACAATGTACCGAAGATTTACGATGCATTGACAGTTACTAAAACTGGCTTGACACTAGAAGTTCAGCAACAGCTGGGCGACGGTGTTGTACGTGGCATCGCAATGGGTCAAACCGAAGGTTTGAGCCGTGGTCTAGAAGTTGTAAACACAGGCGCGCCTGTATCTGTACCTGTAGGTACAGCGACTCTAGGTCGTATTATGGATGTATTGGGTAACCCAATCGACGAAGCTGGCCCTGTAGGTGAAGAAGAGCGTATGCCTATTCACCGTAAAGCGCCTACTTACGCTGAACAAGCAGCGTCTGAAGAGCTTCTAGAAACTGGTATCAAGGTAATCGACCTTGTATGTCCGTTCGCGAAAGGTGGTAAAGTTGGTCTGTTCGGTGGTGCCGGTGTAGGTAAAACCGTAAACATGATGGAGCTTATCCGTAACATCGCGATCGAGCACTCTGGTTACTCTGTATTCGCAGGTGTAGGTGAGCGTACTCGTGAGGGTAACGACTTCTACTACGAGATGAAAGAATCCAACGTATTGGATAAAGTAGCTCTCGTATACGGCCAGATGAATGAGCCTCCAGGTAACCGTCTACGTGTTGCCCTAACAGGTCTTACTATCGCTGAGAAATTCCGTGATGAAGGTCGTGACGTACTATTGTTCGTCGACAACATCTACCGTTACACCCTAGCGGGTACTGAGGTATCGGCACTTCTAGGTCGTATGCCTTCTGCGGTAGGTTACCAGCCAACTCTTGCTGAAGAGATGGGTGTACTTCAAGAGCGTATTACCTCTACACGTACTGGTTCTATCACGTCTATCCAAGCGGTATACGTACCTGCGGATGACTTGACTGACCCATCACCAGCGACAACCTTCTCTCACTTGGACGCGACTGTAGTACTTTCTCGTCAAATTGCAGAGCTTGGTATTTACCCTGCGGTAGACCCACTAGACTCTACGTCTCGTCAGCTTGACCCACTAGTAATCGGTCAAGAGCACTACGACATTGCACGTCAAGTACAGGGCGTTCTACAGCGTTACAAAGAGCTTAAAGACATCATCGCGATCTTGGGTATGGACGAGCTATCTGAAGAAGATAAGCAAATCGTTGTACGTGCTCGTAAGATCCAGCGTTTCTTGTCTCAGCCATTCTTCGTTGCAGAAGTATTCACCGGTGCACCTGGTAAATACGTATCGCTAAAAGACACTATCCGTGGCTTTAAAGGCATCTTGGAAGGTGAGTTCGACGAACTTCCAGAGCAAGCCTTCTACATGGTTGGTGGCATTGACGAAGTAATCGAGAAAGCTAAGAGCCTGTAATTAGCTCCAAGCGGAAACCTTTAAGAGGTAATAAACA
Organism: Pontibacterium sp.; assembly: GCA_049603715.1. Classification (GTDB taxonomy): domain Bacteria; phylum Pseudomonadota; class Gammaproteobacteria; order Pseudomonadales; family Balneatricaceae; genus Pontibacterium. Next base: position 209,959 of record JBMYSW010000003.1, read on the forward strand.
TGGCTAACACTGTTCTTTGCGAAATCGTAAGCGCTGAAAAGCAGATCTTTTCTGGCGACGTTGAGTTCGTATCAGTAACAGGTAGCCTGGGTGACTTGGGTATTGCCCCAGGTCACGCTCCGCTTTTGTCGGAACTAAAACCAGGCCCTGTAGAGTTTCGTAAACAGGGCGGCGAAGAAGATGTATTTTACATCTCTGGTGGCTTTCTAGAGGTTCAACCTCATAAAGTGACTATCTTGGCTGATACAGCACTGCATGCTCATGACCTAAATGAAGCTGCAGCGTTGGAAGCAAAGCAACACGCTGAGCAAGCAATGGCGAACAAAAGCGCTGAGTTCGATTACTCTGCCGCTGCATCGCAATTGGCTGAAGCTTCTGCGCAATTGCGTGCTTTGTCTCAAATTCGTCAAAAGCTTAACCGCTAAGTTACGATACTGTTCTCAGAACATAAAAAAGCAGCCCGTTGGCTGCTTTTTTTTCGCCTGAAATTTGAGGTAACTGCGCTTAAAGCAGTTGCCACAAGGTATCAAACACAATCTTTTGTGCGGCGGCGACTTCTTTTGAGTCGATCACTACCGCAGTAGGGTAGTTTTCAGACGCGAGGGAAATAATCGCACAACGGGGTGGGTAAATAGCGATATAAGCTGCATCCACCGCACCCTCGGTTTTAATCCACTTACGCTCAGATAAGGGGGCGTCTTCACCGCCGTCACCAATCGCAATCACTCGCACACCAATGTTTTTTTGGATGCGCTGGTTGGTAAAGTTAGGGAAGGGGCGGTAGAGATAAGGCCGTATGGGTTTGGCCGAAAAAACACAGTAATTTTTGTCAGTGCTTTGGCTGACAATACTTAAAATATCTTTGAGTACCCATTCAATTCCGGCGTCGCCTTCATAAAACTGCACATTAGCCGTGTTAAAGTCGGGCTTAAGGTGATGCAGCTCTGGTATCACACGGCTTTTTAACGACTCAATGGCCGTATCCACTTTTTGCTTTTGTTCTTGGGCTAAAGACAAGAGTACATCTGGGTCACGGGCAGCAAAGACACGACGTGCACCTTTCGGTAAATAGGTGACCACACCCTTAGTTTGCAGGTCTTTGAGTGTTTCGTAGGTGGTACCACGGTTAAAACCCGCATGGGTCGCCACGGTGCGAATAGCGCTTGGACCTAAGCGCAAGAGTGACTTGTAAATAGCCACTTCGCGTTCCGAGAGGCCCAATGCTTGAAAGATTTCGTTATCCATAAAATATTTTGTCAATTTTTTAATGACATAGTGTATTGGCAACACACTATGGATTAATTAAAGTGATTTTACTAACACATTTTTTACCTCGCCGCCTAGTAAAGATGCTTTTAAGGCGCGGTCTTTAACCTAAGGAAAGAAACCTACATGTCTGTTGATGTTGTGATCCTCGCTGCGGGCCAAGGCAGCCGTATGAAATCTAAGCTTCCCAAAGTTCTTCATCCTGTGGGCGGCAAAGCCATGGTGCAGCACGTGATTGATACGGCGCAGCAGATCGACGGTGCGAAGGCACACGTTGTGGTAGGACACGGCGCAGAGCGTGTACAAGCTTTGCTAGACGGCCAAGCGGTAACCTTTGCGCTACAAGCAGAACAGCTCGGCACGGGCCACGCAGTCGCTCAGGCGATGCCTGCCATTGGCAACGACGGTGTGGTGTTAGTGCTCTATGGCGATGTGCCTCTCACCCAAACCAAAACCATGGCGGAGTTGGTTGCGATTGCACAGGCGGGCGACTTTGGCTTGCTAACGGTGCACCTTGACGACCCAACGGGTTACGGTCGTATCGTCCGTGACGAAAGCGAAAATGTTGTGGCGATTGTTGAGCACAAAGACGCGACGCCAGAGCAGCACAAAATCACCGAAGTAAACACGGGTATTTTGAGCGTACCAAGCAGCAAGCTGCATGAGTGGTTACCTAAGCTTTCTTCAAACAACGCCCAAGGCGAGTACTACCTAACCGACGTTATTGCCATGGCCGCTAGCGAAGGTATGGCGATTAAAGCGATTCACCCAGATACCGAGCAAGAAGTGCAAGGTGTAAACAATCGTGTGCAACTGGCCGAGCTAGAACGTTGGTACCAAGCGCAGCAGGCTGAAAAGTTGATGGTCAATGGTGCAACCTTAGCTGACCCTGCCCGTGTCGATGTGCGCGGTACCGTGACACAAGGCAATGATATTTTCATCGATGTAAACGTTGTTCTTGAAGGTAATGTGACACTGGAAGACAACGTAGTTATCGAATCTAACTGTGTCATTCGCAATGCCCACATTGGCGAAGGTACGGTGATTAAAGCAAATAGTGTGATCGAAGATGCGGTTGTCGGGGCTGACTGTGATATCGGTCCATTTGCGCGTCTGCGTCCGGGAACAGAACTTGCTACTAAAGCCAAAGTAGGCAACTTTGTTGAAACCAAAAAAGCCAAGATTGGTAAAGGCTCTAAGGTAAATCACCTCAGCTATGTGGGTGATGCGGTTGTCGGCGAAGGGGTCAACATTGGCGCAGGTACCATCACATGTAACTACGATGGTGCGAACAAACACCTTACGGAAATTGGTGACGGTGCCTTTATTGGCTCAAACACCGCTTTGGTTGCACCGGTTAAGGTGGGTGCCCAAGCAACGATTGGTGCGGGAACTACGCTAACAGTGGCCGTTGATGACGGCCAGCTGAGTGTGGCACGAGCCAAGCAAAAGAACATTAATAACTGGAAACGCCCGGTAAAAAAACCGGCGGGCCAGTAAGCGCACGGAGAGCTAGAACATGTGTGGAATTGTTGGAGCCATTGCTGCTCGCCCAGTCTCAGAAATTTTATTAGAAGGCCTTCGTCGCCTTGAATACCGCGGTTATGACTCTGCCGGTATGTGTGTATGGAACGGCGAAACCCTTGATCGCCGCCGTCGTATTGGCAAGGTGCAATCACTGGGTGATGCACTGGCCGAATCGCCACTACCTGGTTCTTTAGGTATTGCCCACACCCGTTGGGCGACTCACGGTAAGCCACTTGAGAAAAACGCGCACCCACATATGTCGGGTAGCCGTGTTGCCGTGGTACACAACGGTATTATTGAAAACTTCCAAGTGCTTAAAGACGAGCTAATGGCCAAAGGCTATGAGTTTACGTCTGACACAGACACCGAAGTGATTGCCCACTTGGTTGATCTACAGCTAAGCGAAGGTCTTGAACTGCTAGAAGCGGTTCGCGCGAGTGTTGCTCAGCTAGAAGGTGCTTTCGCACTGGGTGTAATCGAAAAGAACAATCCAGACTGCCTAATTGCTGCGCGCCAAGGTAGCCCATTGGTGATTGGTGTAGGTATTGGTGAGAACTTTATTGCGTCTGACCAGCTAGCTCTTTTGCCAGTTACTGACCGCTTTATGTTCCTAGACGAAGGCGACTTTGCAAAAATCACTCGCGAAGAAGTACTGGTTTGGGATAAAAACTCTGAGCCTGCTGAGCGTGAAGTGTCTCGTTACGAGCACAGCGTAACCGCTGCCGATAAAGGCGAATTTAAGCACTACATGCTTAAAGAGATTTACGAACAACCAGCGGTGGTAGGTGCCACCATGGAAGGCCGTATTTCTAACGGTCGCCTACTAGAACAAGCGTTTGGTACAGAAGCAGCGCCTATTTTTGACCAAGTGAAGCAAGTACAAATCATTGCCTGTGGTACTAGTTACCACGCTGGTATGATCGCAAAATACTGGATCGAAGACTTGGTGGGCATTCCATGTATGGTCGAAGTAGCGAGTGAGTTCCGTTACCGCACTGTCGTCATGCCAGAAGGAACCCTGTTCGTTAGCATCTCGCAATCGGGCGAAACCGCCGACACCTTGGCTGCCCTTCGCGAAGTGAAAGACAAAATCTTGGCCAGTCTGACCATCTGTAACGTACCGGGCAGCTCTTTGGTACGTGAGTCTGACCTAGCGTTAATGACCAACGCCGGCCCAGAAATTGGTGTGGCCTCGACCAAAGCCTTCACCACTCAGTTGGTTGCTTTGTTGCTTACTACTATCGCTTTGGGTCGTCGTCACAACCTTTCGGCTGAAAAAGAAGAAGCGATTATCGCTGAGATGCAAAAGCTACCTCAGTTGATTGCAACGTCCCTTGAAATGGATGCTGAAATTGCCGACATGTCGGCTGCCTTTGCCGAGAAGAACCACAGCTTGTTCCTAGGTCGTGGCACCTTGTTCCCAGTGGCGATGGAAGGCGCGCTTAAGCTTAAAGAGATCTCTTACATCCACGCCGAAGCTTACCCAGCGGGTGAGCTAAAACACGGCCCACTGGCCCTTGTAGACAAAGAGATGCCGGTTATTACCGTTGCACCAGACAACGTAATGCTCGACAAACTCAAAGCTAACCTACAAGAAGTAAAAGCCCGAGGTGGTGAGTTGTTTGTATTTGCAGGCAACAGCCTAGGTATGGAAAGCGAAGAAGGCGTTGAAGTGATGAAAATGCCTAAAGTGCCAACCATTCTTGAGCCGATTGTTTACACCGTGCCACTACAGTTGTTGTCGTACCACGTTGCCGTACTTAAAGGCACCGACGTCGACCAGCCACGTAACTTGGCGAAGTCGGTAACAGTGGAATAAACAGCCAAGTAAATCGTTGCTTTTTGTGCGGTGACATTATAGTTTGATAAAAAACAATTAAGTTTGATATTTTACAATAATGTTTGATATTTTTTAGTCTCCTGCTATGCTCAAAAAATAAGCAGGAGGCTAGATATGTTAGATGCAGATAAACCGCTTGATCCTAAAGATGGAAAGAAATTAAAAACCAGAGGCGTTGGCTCAGGGAAAAGCTATGAGCCATTTATAAAAGTCCACGAAATAAGCAGTACTGGTGAGAGCTATCGCATCCGAGGTCGAAACACTTCTAGAGCCCATCATCTTCTATCTCGCCTTGAGTTCTCCGCTTTCCTTGTATTTGACCGTTTCCATCTTACCTACGACATCAAAGAGCAATATCCTTTACCTATAGCTGATTCCTTGAGTATTTGTTCTCGTTTGGGAATTAAGCACCCTCAAATACGCAACAAACTAAAAGTCGTTACCACAGATCTTGTGGTTGAACTGAACAACAAGCCTTCTATCGCTGTAGCGGTTAAGTACGCCAGTGATTTAGACAACTTACGTACTGTTGAGAAGCTTCAAATTGAAAAACTGTATTGGGAAGAGCATGGCTATGAATGGAAGCTGTTCACAGACCAAGAAATTCCAGCGATTGTGAAAGAGAATCTTGAATGGCTTCATGCTGCTAGCCTGAATTCACATGATCTATATGAAGAGCTGTCCTTCGAGGATATTTCGACTGTAGTAAGCCGGTTATCAGGATCAGATAAGAAGCTCGCTACAGTTTGTGCTGCTATGGATGATCAGTATGAATGTAGCGCAGGCTTTCATATTGGCGTGATTCGTAATGCTGCCGCTGCAAATTTGATTGATGTTCCTTTAGACATTGTATTTAGAAATTGGCGTGCAACAGATGTCTCTATGATTGTTGGCCTAGATTCAATCAAAGGCGGATTGTCTGATGTATCTTAACAAAGTATTTCTCGATCCTCATTCGGATAACCCAACCCAGATTCGAGTAGTCTATGAATATGTCGATTTCCTAATGCTTATCGATATTCATGATGAGAAGGCGTGGCCATACCGAGTAGGTCTTGATGAGTTTGAAAGTTTATCATTAGAAGCGATACCTGATCCGATTACGTTAGTAACACCAGAGGTTGGCTCTAAAGCTGAAGAAATAAGAGATCGGGCTTACCGTTCGGTATCTTTATTGTTAACAGACTATTTTTCCTTGTTCGATAAAAAGCTTAGAAATCAGAAGGTTAAATCCGTTTTAGAAGTAACGGATGAGCCTAGGCTATACGTTACACGGCAGCTGCGTCGATACTGGCAGAGAGGGATGACTCCTGATGCCCTAGCTCCAGATTATTCAAAGTGTGGGGCTCCTGGACAAGATCGTGTAGGGACGCAAAAGCTTGGTAGTAAACGTACTACATCTCCTGGGGAAGGCGTCCCAATAACAGAGGAAGTGGCGAATTTTTTCAGGTTAGCAATCGAAGGCTTTTATCTGGTGAAGGGGGACGTCGACCTCAAAGCGGCTAGAACGAAGGCTAATGGCTTCCTTAAATCAAAGTACCCCAAAATCAAAAAAGAAGATCTTCCGACTGAGAGGCAGTTTCGATACTTTTACAATAAGCACTACGCTAAGCCTCTTGTTGTTAAAGCTCGCACTCCATCTATTCAATACGCAAAAGACGTTCTACCAAGCCATAGTACATCTGCTACAAATAACTTCGGACCTGGAGCTCGTTATGAAATTGATGCGACCATTGCTGACTTGCACCTTGTGTCTGAGTATGATCCAGACAGGATCGTAGGTCGCCCAATCGTATATAAAGTCAAAGATGTATTTAGTCGCATGACTGTTGGCTTATATGTAGGACTAGAAAACCCTTCTTGGGCAACCGCATCAATCGCTCTTGCGCATGCGTTCTGTGACAAAGTTGAGTACTGTCGCAAGTTCGGCATAGAGATTACTGAAAGTGATTGGCCAAGCGTTGGAACGCCTGCAACGATCACAGCCGACCGTGGGGAATTGCTTGGGAAACACGGAGATATCTTAGTAAATCGATTTGGTATTACGTTATCCAATACCAGAGCATATCGAGGCGATGATAAAGGCATCGTTGAAAAGTCATTCCATATGATGCACGTGGAAATCCTTCCTTATGTGGAAGGAAAGGTAGAGCCTGTAAATGGAAAGAAAAAAGCAGGAAAGCGGACAGAGTTATCAGCAAACCTAACACTCTATGATTTTACAAAAATGGTGATCATCTCTGAAATCAATCGTAATACATCTATCCCCTTAGAAGGCTATGACTTTGAATCTGACATGCCTACAGATTTGCCTGCGATACCTGTAAGACTCTGGCAATGGGGAGTGAAAAATAGGACGGGAGTTTTGAGAGAGGTTGATCCAAAGTTAACCTATGTGAATATGCTGCCTCATAGTAAGGCGACGGTATCGCCCTCAGGAATATGTTTTAAAGGGATGTACTACACCTGCGCAGAAGCAGTTGAGCTAGGCTGGTTCCACAAGAATAGATCAGTACCTCGTCCAAAAAGCATAGAAGTGGCTTACGATCCGTTAAATACGAATGTTCTATATGTCAGACCTGATAATAAGTTCGATAGCGTATGGCAATGTTCATTACAGAATCGAAGTCGTCGATATCAAGATATGAGTCTAGTAGAAGCAATGTCGATTCGAACAGAATCAAGGTCTACCTACGCTGAAGCTCAGCAAGAATCGGATTATAAAGCCCCAGATCTTCAAAAGGAGCTTGAGATGATTACTCAACTTGCATACAAGAGGCAGCAATCTTCGGAGTCGTCTAATAACTCAAAACGGCTAAGTGGTATTCGTAATAACCGAGATCAGGAAAGAGAAATAGAGCGTCAAAAAAACAGAGAGTCTGCGAAACCACCTAAGAGCAAGGAAACAGCAACAGTCACTTCCATCAACTCTGGCAAAGAAATTGATCAGGGATTCGACTACCCAGACTTGGATGATTTTTAAGAGATAATCACATGGCCGTATTTGAAACAGCGAAATACATCGACGCAGAGATTGATGAATACGAAGGTCACCCATTAATCAATGCATTGCCACCTATTAATTCACAAAAAGACACAGCAGTCTTGATAAGACGTATTCCTGTTGTTAGCGCTGAAGAAGTGGCGTTACCTGCCCAAGTTACCCATGAATAGTAGACACCTTGTATAGTTATATTAACGCTATATGGAGGTGCTCTCATGGCACGAAAAACACATCAGCGTTACACCGAGCAGTTTCGCAGGTCGGCGGTCAGGCGCGCCGAGCAACCAGGAGTTATCCAAGCGTAAGTAGTTGAAGAAATTGAAATTAGCGCTCAGCAAGCCTCGAACTGGAAGCAGTTGTTTTCTGGTTTATATGAGTTCAAGCAAAGGCTCGTCACCGACTATAGACAACCTAAAAGGAATTTAAATGAATATGTTTTCTAGGGTTTTGTTTTCGCTATCCATCTTAATGTTTCTATCCGGCTGTGCATCTACGATTGCTACAACTCATTCTAGTAGTTATTGGCAGCCAGCCGGTAATGAAGAGCAAGAACAACAGAGTAGGGGGGTTGGCGTAGCCTTGGCAGGGGGCGGGACAAAAGCGGCTTCCTTTTCCATGGGGGTACTTTCGGCTGTAGTTAAGGAAGGTGCTTTGGGTAAGGTGGAGGCAATATCGACGGTGTCGGGAGGTAGTTATGCTGGGCTTTTTCTTTTTTCACGCTTGATCGAGGATGAGGCAAATGGAGACCTTAGTTTAGACAAAGCAAAAGCTTATTTTGAAGACTGCCTTCCTCGAAGCTATTTGGGCGAAAGTGAAAGCCAGCCTTTTTTTAGCAAAAACGTTCTAGAACAGATTGGTGGCCGTTTTTGTGATGAAGAAGGCGCTATTGTTTCTTCAGGGGGGCAAGCTCAGCCTTATTTGGATCAGCAGTATGTGCGGTGTAGCCAAGATATTTTAGAGAAGGGGTGTACCTTTACCCAAATAAACGAAGATTTATCAAGTGTTTCGACTATTGTAGGCTTGTTGGTCAGCACGGGGTTGTCACTGCCGTTCAGCCTAACAGCAAATACACTGTTTGACTGGCCTGTAAACCTGAGTCCGTCGAAGCAGGCTTACCAAGAGGGTATGGGAGTTGCCTATGGCATGCATCCTACCAACTCAAACGTCTTAACTCGTAACCATAAAAGCAAGTACTGTGATGATGGCTACAGTAATTGTGCACTAAAGCCAAGTCTCAATCAGTTACTGGCGCCGTCGGTTATCTTGGATCCTGCAAGCCGCCCTCAATTTTCAGACTTAGCTAAATTATATAACCATGATGACGCGCCACCGATATGGATGCTTAATGCGACTGTCGCACCGAGTAGAAGTGTTTTTGGGTGGTTAAACAAAAACAAAACTGATATTGAGCGTTATACGTTTAGTATGACTGCTTATAAGCAAGGGTCGGGGGAGTTCGGTGCGTTAGATTTGGAGTCGCAGGGCGTTGATTTACTTGAGGCCGCGACGGCTTCGGCCGCATTTTTTGATGCGAACCAAACGGTGCTGAAACAGCCGTTGAAGGGTGCTGCTGGTATTGGGCAACACTTATTAAACCTAAACTGGGGTCTTGATGTTAATAACCCCAAGGCTTCGCAATCGCGCCGAAATATTCGCTCTTTCCTGCCTTTTCCGTTTTATTACCTAGACTATTTGGCTTACTCCGAACCCGCTTATATTCGCTTAATCGACGGCGGCTCGTCCGATAACCTTGGGGCTTATAGGCTAGTATTAGATGGCTTCAAGGATATTATTATTTCGGACCATGCCCAGGATGGAAAAGGTGTGATGGGTGATCTGTGTTTGTTACGGAATGAGCTAGCCATTAGACATGGGCGTTACTTGCACATGCCTAGTTTGAGTGGCTGGCCGTTACCTTGTAAGTCAGTGTCAGAGCGGTCTATGGCTGGGGGGAAATATGAGTTGTGGTTTCCGAAGCAGCCTGAGTCTGAAGCAGGAAAATCTTACCACTACCCTGTGCATGCCTGGCCTTATCCGTTTCTTACAGGTTGTGTGTCTACAAGTCGAGATTCGTCATCTTGTGCCGAAGACAAGAGTGTCCAGCGTATCTGGTTAATTAAACCTGCCGTTGATTTTGCGCATTACTTGGGAACACAGACGCACTCGGAGCAAGTGGTGTCTTGTGGCCGGGACGCGTTGTTGCAGCTTCCTTGCGAGGCAAGCGCGTTTATGGTTGGCTCTGATGTTGATAAGCACTTGCATGCTTTCCCTTCGTTTCCTCAACATAAAACGGTATCAATGACCTTGGACTCCAGTAGCCTACAGTACGGTGCTTACAAAGATTTGGCGGAGTTTTATACGTCGTTGACATTAAAGGCTATTCAGCAGGGAGCGTTTGACCAGATTTTAAAAACACAAAAGCTTCATCCTATTCGATATACCCTAGATAAGCCCGCTACCCCAGTGAATAGCCGAAGGGGTGATGTTGACATAGGAAGTTGGACGCTAGTCGAGAGGAATAAAGCGAGAGATGCTTTTAGTAAGCTAATCTATGGTGACTAGGTTGGGTAACTCGCGGCAGTTCACTGACGTTTAACTTGATTTAGCCCCGAGTGAGTTATTGATCCCCATCAAACCTAAGATGCACCTTAGGCTTTTTAACGCTCGCTTCTTCTGGCAACTTTAATGGTTCGATGATTTTATCGAGCCCATTTACCTTAATCTCGAGGGCGAGTTGCAACAAGCGTCCTAGCTTTCCTTCGGGCCAGCCTTTGTGGTTAAACCAGAGTAGGTACTCTTCGGGCAGGTCGGCGATGAGTCGGCCCTCGTATTTGCCAAATGGCATTCTTTGTCGGGCGATGGCTAGCAAGTCTTGTTTTTCAATCATATAGCGAGTGCTCCTAGGGTTGGGTGTAGCTTATCACACAAGGCTCAGCCTGCTGATACGGTATGCGGGAAAGGCTAGGGTAAAGACCTGCAAAAACGCAGGTGCTTGGCTCTTTCGCTTTGTCAGGACTGAAGCCAAAGTGACATAAGTTGATAGTGCGAAGAAAAAGGCAGGATGCTATTTTTAGGGCTCGGTCACGTTTAACCAAAGGATAGTTATGTATACGGATGAAGATTTAAACGCTGCGGTGCAGGCTGGGGTGTTTTCGGCTGAGTCGGTCGAGCGGTTTAAAAAGACGATATCGGAGCAAAAAAGCACGGCTTCGGTAGACGAAGAGAACTTTAGGCTAGTAAGTGGCTTTAACGACATTTTTGTTGTGATTGCGTGTGTGTTGCTGCTGGTGTCTTCTCTTTGGTTTTTTAATTCGGTAACTGGCAGTGAGAGTATGGGGCTGTTGAGTGGTGCGGTATTGTCTTGGCTGCTCGCCGAATTTTTTGTGCTCAAACGCAAAATGGCTTTGCCCGCGATTGTTTTACTGCTTTCGTTTGTTGGGTCTTCGTTTGCGTTTGTGGCTTCGTTCTCTAATGATAACTCGCCAAGCACCTATATCTTTGCGGCTGCCTTATCGGCGATAGCGACTTACCTGCATTGGTTGCGCTTTAAGGTGCCGATTACCATTGCAGCGGGTATGGCTGTTGTGGTGGTTCTTTGTGTGTCGATATTAATTGGGGCTTATTCGGATATCACGCCACAGCTGATTCCGTGGTTGTCGCCTTTGTTATTTGTGTGTGGGCTAGGTGTGTTTGCGCTTGCGATGTATTGGGATGCTGCCGACACTACCCGAACCACTCGACAGTCTGATGTGGCATTTTGGCTTCACTTGCTTGCGGCACCGTTAATCATCCATCCCGTGTTTTCTTGGCTGGGCGTTTTAGATCATAACGACGGGCTTGTGGGGATGGTGGTGATTATCTGCTTTTATGCGGTAGTCACGTTGATATCCTTGGCGATCGATCGACGAGCCTTTATGGTGTCGTCATTGGTGTATGTGCTTTATGCGATTTCATCGATTATCGAGGCATATGGTGATTTGAGCTATAGCTTTGCGCTGACAGGGTGCATGATGGGTGGTGTTTTATTATTGCTATCGGCGTTTTGGCATCGTATGCGTTCATCGTTAGTGCCAAAGCTACCTAACTATATTCAGCACTATGTTCCTAAAAGCGATTTGATTTAGGGGCTTAATGAGATGGTCCGCCTCACCCCTAAGCTATGCTTAGGGTGAAACCAAACCAAAGAGGCGAACCGTCATGTGTATTAAAGTCATTGGAATCGATTTAGGCAAGTCTTCCTTTCATCTTGTTGCTCACGACGAATCAGGGCGTGAACAATATCGCAAGCGTTTCTCGCGAGAGAAAGCACTCGAACACTTAGCGAACACGCCAGCTACATTAATTGCAATGGAGTCATGTGGCGGATCTCATTGGTTTGCTCGACAGTGTCAACGGCTAGGTCATGACGTAAGACTCATACCCCCGCAGTACGTTAAGCCGTACGTCAAAACCAACAAAAACGACTTTATTGATGCAGATGCCATTGCTGAGGCTGCAACACGCCCCTCCATGCGCTTTGTGAGCGTAAAGACCGAAGAGGCGCAGG
>JBMYSW010000004.1:0-185190 GCA_049603715.1 Pontibacterium sp.
AACTCGCGACCCCAACCTTGGCAAGGTTGTGCTCTACCAACTGAGCTATTCCCGCATGGCGTCCCATAGGGGGTTCGAACCCCTGTTACCGCCGTGAAAGGGCGGTGTCCTAGACCACTAGACGAATGGGACAATCCACTTAAAGAACTTATTAAATCATATAAAACAACGACTTAGCAAACCGCTTTAAGTTCCTCATCAGAGGAGGCGCGTATATTAATAGGGCTTAGCCTTTCGGTCAACCCCTTTTTTCAAAAAAATCTTTGAAATCAATTTCCCCAGCCTTCCCCTCTTCCAAAACATCTCTACTCTCGCCCTCTTAGCCCCCTTTACCCGCTATCGGCCCATGCTGCAGATCATTCGTTATAAACTTAATCGCAAACCAAAAACGCCGAACGCACTAGACTAAAAAGGCAGTCAAACGACTTATGAAGCCCTCTAAACGGCCGATACCTATACGCATATAAAGAAGGATTATAATAAGAGAGAAGCTGTGCTTTAGAGCGCCTCTAGAGGAAGGATAGAAAATGAAGAGCGCTAGAAACAAAAAATCCAGCTTGTGGCTGGATTCTGTGTGCAGTGATATAAACACTGGAATTTGGAGCGGGAAACGAGACTCGAACTCGCGACCCCAACCTTGGCAAGGTTGTGCAACTCGCGACCCCAACCTTGGCAAGGTTGTGCTCTACCAACTGAGCTATTCCCGCGGTGGCGTCCCATAGGGGGTTCGAACCCCTGTTACCGCCGTGAAAGGGCGGTGTCCTAGACCACTAGACGAATGGGACATGACGTTAAACGTTAGCTAAAAGCGCTGTCGTTCAATGCGAGCGAAATATTAATGAGGTTCAGCTCAAGCGTCAAGTGTTTTTTAAAAAATCTTGTAAAATCATAAACTTTTGAGCTACTTTTGATGGGGTAACCTCATAAGTTCAATCCGCTAACCCTGCCCCTTTACTGTGGGCGATTGAGAGAGTTCACAACAAAGTTCTATGGCACCGATTCAAATTGCATTGCTTATCGGCTTTGGTGTTGGCGTACTAGTCATCTTAGCCTCCATCATTCAACAGATGGAAGATAAAAAGAAAGCGACCAAAATGCGTATAATGCACTTACGCACGAGTATTCGTCGCTGCTCGCACCTACTCGATAATATTCCGAGCCACTTTATGAGCACTGAGCTACACCAAGTGCTCTCGCGCTACTTGGAGTTTCAATGCAAAGCTTCTCTAGAGTTAGAGGATAACGCTGCCATCAAAAAACAACTTGATGACATACAAGCCAGTAAAAAGAAAAGCTACGAGCCAGAGCCACACCCTGAAGGATCGATCACGCTTTTTGCAACTCCCCACTTGGCACTAAGAGCCAAAGCCATTATCAAAGAGCTAGCGCAATTCTTAAACTCAATTAAAGGCCATGGAGAGGTGAGTTCAACCGTTTGTAATCGCCTCATAGACGATACAAAAGTCTCTTACCAGCGAGCAGATATTGATTATGAGTTACATGAAGTGCTTGCAGCTGAGCCTCACCAAAGCATCAAGATGACAGTGGGCATGCTTCGCAATATTTTTGGACGCTTAGGGAAAGTGAATGTTGACCATGTTGTGGACCGCCAGCTTTACGAAGTGCGCTCACACCTTCATCAGCTTGTACAAGAGCTCGATGAGCTTGAAGAGCAGAAGAAGGCTTCCAAAGACTTAGATGAAGCCGAAACAAGTAAAGACAACGCGCCCCCGCCTCCTTTGCCCGGTATTGACTATTAGTACGCCAGTAGCTCGCTAGAAACTAAAAAGCAGGGCCCCACCCTGCTTTTTAGTTAACACCCTAGTCAGACTCCCATTTACGAGACACTTTCATTCACCTTTAAGAAGATAATCGAAATAACATCATTTTGATAATCACCGGTAGTTTTGTACTCACGGTAGCCACTAGAAAGGGTTGCGCCTGCTAGCATCGACAAGCCCGCCAGCTCAATTATTCCCTCATAGCTTTTCCCTGCTTTTAAACGCAGCATCTCGGTGGGTAAATCCAATTTGCTACCCACGGCAAAGTGCGGGTCCGTCGAGCTAATCACAATACCGTCGCGCCCCACATATAAGCCGCCTGCATTGGCCAGCGGCTCACCTTCGCCGTCACGCGGCAAAGCTGCTTTGAGCATATCCTCAAACTCGGGTAGCGCATCAAAGACAACCGCGATACCACCCACGACTCCACCTTGCTTGGCACGAATAGCCGCACCGTAAAGGTAAGTGTGTTTACCGTCGTACAGCACCGTGTCCTTAAACTGCGATACAGCGTATTTCTGCTCATCGTTAATCATCAAGGTGGAATTAACAAATGAGGTATCCGTTAAACGCTGCCCCACTAGCGATAACTCAAAGTCTGGGTTGGAACAGGCCATCACTCGCCCTTCTTTATCAAAGACGATCAGGTTGGTGTAAACCGTATAAAGCTCATTGATGTACTGCAGAATATTGGTAATACGTTTTCGCGACTGCTGGTTATCAATTTGCTCGGCCATCACCTGCACATGTGCAGCAATTTCGGGCATCATCGCCCACCAGCGGCAATCGTTGGCACGCTCGTATAAATTACGATCCATAATATCGATGGCCAACGACGAATAGAGGCGACAATTGGACAGTGCGGAATGAAACGCCGTTAAGTTAAGTTGGCTGATAGAATCGGTAATCACCGAGTTAATCTCTTCACCCACCTCTTTAATCTTCTCAAGCACCGGCATAAAGGTGCGGGCCTCTAGGCGCACCGCAAGAGACTTACCGTTCAGGGTCACAATGCCCAACTTGCGGTTAATACGCGTCGACTCGGTATTAATCTGCTTTAAGTTTTCCGAAAGCACCAACTTACTGAGGTACTCATCAGAAACCGCCTTTGACTTATCTTGGTGATGCTTAACCGACAAAGCATTTTTGGTCGGCACTAACGTTCGTACACGCCAGCCCAGCCCTTCATAACCTTGATAGCCATTCGTTACCAACGTATTGCTTAAATAGGCTTTATTACGAATTTGAATCGGGGTGGAAACACTGCCATCTTGACTGTCTACAAGGTCACCATACTTCAATAGACTGTAATCACTGCTGGCGATAACCCGATCACCATCAAGTAGAACAAGGGTTACCTCATCATCCGATGAAAGCATGCTCGCGTAAATTCGCTGCAGCTCATCAGCTAGTCTGAAAAACATGACCAAATAACCGATGACTTCCTCACTCCCATCGGAAGCAACCACTTTACTGGCAAAGATATGGCTATCAACACGAGTCGGATAGAGGCTAGTCGGACCAAAAAACTCCAAGTAGCTTTCTGACTTATTAATCCGCTCCACAAGGTCAAAGTCAGCCTCAGCTTTGTTACTCGCGGAGTCTAGTTGCGCAGCGATTTTGCCATGACGATCAAGCAATATAATTTCGTCATAAACCGAGTACTTGCGCGTATAGGCACGCAAGCGTTGACTCATTGCACTGCGGCCTAAGTCATCCGCACCCTGACTTAAAAACTCTCGCACGCTGGTATCGGTGGCCAAAAAGCCCACATCAGCGGTGCGCTCAAACAGGTTTCGAATCAGGATATCGATGTTGTTTTGAGCAAAGAACGATAGCTCACTCTGTACTTTGCTAACAGTTTCATCGACCAAAGAGCTGAGCAGCTGACCTTGTAATTGCGTAAATTCATCACGCGTGGTTTTCATTGAGCGCAACAAGGGCCCACCTTGGCCTTTTAGCATGTCCTGGTTAATCGCGCCTACGGTCGATATAGAATCCCAAAACCGCGTCAATTGATGCAGCTGCTCAGCATAGCTCTGAAACTCAGGGATTTGCGCTAGGGTTTTCTTATACTGCGTATTCATCATTAAACCATCTTCACTCTCAGCGTTCTTACTCACAAGACGATTTAAAAAAGGGGGGATATCGCCTCTTCCTTGTCGCAGCTCACTTGCAATGGGCTACTAAAAAAGGCTATCGGCACCTCTGACGTACACATAAATAATTCGTATAAGAAACCTCTAAACCATTAAAAACGCCCTCTAATGGCGCACAAAACAGTGCTTTTTAACCAAAATGGACGGTGCTTTTAGTTACCTAGCTTGGCTTTGGCGCGTTCATAACCCAAGTCAATCATCTCCGATGCGCGGTTAAACTCCAGCATGCCACACGCTGTCCGCGAAATATTAATCACCACATCGGGCGGGTAAACCGCTAGCTTTTGCCGAGCAATGGTACTTTGCATGGCATCAAAGGCGAGGTTTGCCACCTCATACATGCCCCGCTCTTCCGATGGCTTGGGTTGATCTTGCGGTTCATCATCAAAAGAGAAGGTCTCTTTGAGTGACGATAGAAAATGATCAATTTTTTGATGAAAGCCCGCTTCTTCCGCTTCTGACTCGTCGATCTCCACTTCTGACTTAGGCACAGAGGGCGGTGGTGTAGCGCCTAAGTTCACAGCAATTGTTAGGTCAGTATCGTCACCAAACGTTGGCGCAATGGGCACAGGGTTTAAAACGCCGCCATCAATCAAGGTCATTTGGTTTTTAACCACAGGGGTAAAAAATAACGGCAGCGAAATAGATGCGCGAATAGCCTCAAACAGCGAGCCACGATTAATCCACACCTCTTTTTCTTCATTGATATCCGCAGCGACCGCGGTGTATTGCATACCTAGGTCTTCGATATTTTGGTCGCCAACAAGGTCTACCAAGGTATCAATAATACGGTCACCCTTAACCAAGCCACCGGCTTGCCAAGACAAGTCTAGCAACGTCAACATATCACGTCGGTTAATGGCGCGAACCCACTGTTCAAACTCGTCTAGCTTGCCTGCGGCGTAAACACCGCCCACTAATGCCCCCATAGAGCAGCCTGATATAGAGCGGATCTCGTAGCCGTTTTCAATAAGCCAACGAATCACGCCGATGTGCGCTAGCCCTCGGGCGCCGCCGCTACCCAGCACCAAGGAGACTGTTTTTTTGCTATCGTTTTGCACCGATGTCATGCCCGCTTCCTTCACCTTTGCCAACGCCTACTAAAGCCATAGAGCTAAATACTTCATCACGATTTATGCAATAAGAGTCACATAGTTTGGGTTATAAGGCCACCATACCGCTTTTACAAACACCACACGCCAAACTCCAAGCACAAAAAAAGCAGCCGAAGCTGCTTTTATTAGTCTAAAAGGTCCGCCTAGAAACGGTTTGGCCAGATAAGCTTCGCCATTACAGCGAACTAAATACCTTCTCAAAGATACCGTAGGACTTTTTCACCCACACTTTGGTGCGCTGACGTTCCATAAGGCCCAAATTGCCCGCATCGCCACTCTTAATGTGCTCAGCACCCCAAAAGCTAAAGCTGAGCGCGTCGATTTTACGCATGGTCTCAGCGTGGAGTGCTGGTAGGTCAACAAAAGTAACCGGCGCGTCTTGATCAACGTAGTTTTTGATCACGGCATTGGCTGTTTCAAAGTTTTTGCCGCAGCCGTGGTTTTTAACAACAACACAGGTAATTTTGTCTGCGTACTTAGCTAAAAACTGATCCAGCAAGCGCGCTGAGTCCATGCCATCGTCCACGACATACCAGTAGATAAACGGCACTTGTAGCTCTTCACACATGTCGATGACGCCGTTTTCTTCAATCCAGTGATCAAGAAAACGTTCGCTTTGTGCAGGAAGGTCGACCAATACGCTCGACTCGTCTTCCAACGCCGCTTCCATAATTTGGTCAGCGCTTTCAAACACATCTAGGTTGATTGGCTTTGCGTATTCGCTGTAAAAACGGCTTAGCGTGGCATGAGAGGCATCGGCGTCAAACGCAACGAACGACTCAGCTTGATCAATAAAATACTGAGAAAACAGACGCGAAAAGACCGATTTACCAACACCGCCCTTTTCACCACCAACAAAGTGGATACTACTCATTTATTCAATCCTTTCTATGGGGGCCAAGGCCGCATATTCCTTGCACCCACCGATTAACAATAGCGTAAACCGCACACGTCCTTCACCAAGGGGAGAGCCTTCAGTTTAGTGTTTGCGAGTGGCGCTATTGTGACAAGAATCGATTTTTATAACATCTGTTATGCATAAAAAAACCGCCTAAAAAGACGGTTTATTCTGTTGGAATAGCCCAGACACCTCAAGAAGAGATAAACTATTCTCAACCAGAGGCGCCAGCCATGAGCCCAACGCGTGGTTACAAGCAGTATCCGCCAGAGTTTAAAGAAGAGGTCGCTGTTCTCGAGACGGAGCCAGGTTACTCCCCCCTAAAGCCGCACAGCCTTTTTTTGGGGAGGGCGGGCGCTACCAATTTGCTCTAAAAGTGTTAGGAAAAGCAGGAGCAATCTATTAGTGACTCGAAGCCTAAGGAAACGGAGCTGGAAAAGCCGGTAATGAATGCTTTTCGGCTTAAACTTCGGCGAAAACTCAAGCGTTAATGAGGACTAAAAAAGGTGCTCAAATAAGCGGTCGCCACTAAAATAGCCAACGCGACAGCCGCCTCCACCAAAATCGAGCGACTCATCGTGTCCGTACCGTCCACCACAATACCGGGCACTAACACCCATTTGTGCCAAGCGGCAAGGGCTAAAATCGCCATCACAAACGCCACCTTGTACAACAATACTTGCCCATAGGTGGTGGTAAATACGCCCTGCCAACCCGTGAGCTGCCAGCTTAGAGCGGCACCACACAGCAACAGCACAGGCACAAACACACTGGCACGACGACCAAAACTCTCCAATAAGTTTTGCACCTTTAACCCATGCCCTGCTTCACCCCGTATATGAGAAAAACACCAAAGCGGCAGCAAGGCACCAAACCACAAGGCTGCTAACCCTAAATGCACGATCAGCACCAACCTAAACCACCAAGGCTCGGTCACGGCATGCCCTGTTAGCGTATGACCGTAAAGAATAACCAGCAAGGCGCTGCCCCAACCGGCCAATAGCCACTTACAGGGTTTGCAGCTTTTTTTAACAAAGGGATAAAGCAATAGGCCAGCCAATGCGAGGCCCCAGCCAATTAGGCTCCAACGAAGCTGTGCGCCTGCGGCCTCTTGCCACATAAAGTCGACCATATCGGCATCAAACATCGCCCAAATACCGTCTTCTAGTAGCGCGCCAATTTGTACAAAAAAGTAAGCGCCACTGGCAATAGGCCCAAGCAGCGCACCAAGCCACAGATACCCGCTCAGCCAGCGGTTCAACTCCGGTGCTTTTGTACTCCAGCACAACGACCAAGCGCCGCCCGCCAAAGCACAAATCGAAAAGTACACCAGCGCTTTAATTAAAAGCTGCGCCGCTTCCCATTGGCTTAAGTCCATTTGTACATCCCTTTATGTGTTGGTATTGAGTCTTATTATTTTTATTACGCTCGGTAAAGCCACAACGACCCATTAGGCGAGTTAGGCCAAACACTATTAGCGCTGCTCAAATGAAAAGCGGCCTTTCATCACGTGGCCATCGGCACCTAGGCCTTTCCATTCGACTTGATACTTTCCAGCGCTTAGCGGGGGAACCGATAGCTCAAACAAGGTTTGTGCGCCTAAGCTACGGTTGACTGATACAGGTACTTTTTTACCGGTTAAGGACGTGAGTTTTACATTCACAAGCTTGGTCGCGCGACTAAAGTGCAGCTCTAGTTGCTCTAGAGGTTCGATAACTGAGGAACCGTCGGCAGGCACAGTGGTGGTCATTTTTCCGTGCGCCCAAAGCGACGAAGACGCCACTGCAAAACACAAGGTAACCACCTTTAACCACACTTTCATTTACCTGCCCCCTATTAGTTTTTGGATTAACCACTCAATTATAGGCTGATGGTTTTACTAAGGGCTAGTGTGCTTGGGTAGGTAGGAAGCTGCGAAGCATAGATCAAAGCCCTCTGGGCACAAAAAAGGGGAGGCCATTTGTTCGGTCTCCCCTTTTACGTGTCTGCTGTTTACATCGCTAAAGCGACTTTCAGCAAATCAATTTATTAGCGTAAACTAAAACTTAGTTTGCAAGGTCACAGCGCCTGTTACAGGCCTCACTGACCTATATATTCGATAAAGTAACCGTCCACGACCGAATATAACCATCGTTGCACCTAGGCATCGCACTCTCAGATAGCTCTTGATCGGCTTACGCTCAATAATAATGTTGAATTATCGCTGTTAACGCTTATGAGGTATCACTGAGCGATATCTATGTGTTGAAACACTGAAACATTACTACTAAAATGCACGTAAATGGATTGGGCAGTCCCGGTCGGCGCTATAACCTCGGTGGAATCATCGGGGTTTTTCGCTTTTTAGCGCAGGGAAAATTTTCATACCTGCCCCTTCATAGCCCTTACCCGCTGCTTGGCGCCCGCCTTCACAGTAAAATTTTCTCTTTAACTCCTCAAAAGCGCGATTGTCTTGCTCGGGGCGTAGTGTTTTTAAGCCTATAGGTCGAGCAACTAAGTCCGCTAACTGTAAGCCCGACGACATCACTTTTTTGTCCGAAAATAAAATGTCGAAAGGCAACGGAATCCCCATGCGGTTGTTGCCGTCACAAATTCGGCGAAACTCCAGCTCTAACTCCGCATCTTCCTTTTGGCCTCGGCACTCAACCACAATATGAGTCTTTAACGCTTGCTCCCCCTTTTCTTCTAAAAACTCATAAAGGGTTTCCATACACAGGCCCAAGGCAACGTGATAAGCATTAGCGGTTGCTTCTTGCTTACTCAGACTGCGCTTATCAATCACGGCACTAATCAAAATAAAATTGCTGAACTCGATAATCTCTGTGAGCTCATTCATAAAGGACTGTTGATGCTCACGCCCCTGAAAGAAATTAAACATTCCCTTACGGCGTCGAATCTCGTTTTCGTGGAGCACGACTTGATCATGTCCAAAGTGCTTGAATTTAAACCGCTCAAGCGCAGGTACAATCACGTCGCTGTAATGTGTTTTATGGAAGACACAAAATGCGAGAACAAAAACGGGGTAGCTCTGGTCAATACTTTGAAGGTTGTGGTCGCCACTTTCATCGACATAGACGATATGCCGACTAAAAGGTGGCGCATCCACCATTTTAGTCTCATTCGCCTTAGATGGTGAGGCCTGTTGCGCGGGATCGTTGAATAACGATAACTGATCACCGCCTTCCGGTGTTCTTGTTTCTCGACCAGACGGCGACATTAAGCAGTTGCTCCATCCACAAGGGCATCGGTTAGGTTTAGCTGGGTGGTTTTGCTGTCGGCGAGTTTGGCTTTTAGTTGGTCGCAGAGGGTCATGAGTTGGTCGACTTTGGCGACGATGCGGTGTTGTTCATTAATCGAGGGGGTTGGAACTAAAAATTTTGCTAGATCAGCGCCAGATAAGTTTGGTTGAGCAGTCCCATTATCGTATTTTCTGACAAACGAAAAAGACATTGGTGAATTAAAATACATACTTAAAAACGCTGGTTTTATCATCCCGCTTGAACGCACAATTATGAGCGATGACGCAATAGCCCCCTCATTTAAATCACTGACAATAGCTGATTTACCTAACGACCCACGTAAACAGAATAAAATATCGTCCTCTTTAAATTTGCCAGAACGCAGCATTTCAAATCGCTCTCGGCTAATAAAAGTCATATCATCAATGGACACCCTTCCTTCCTTAAGGTGCCCAGCATTAACAAATGGAATCCCTGATTCAACTAAAACAGACTTATTTGGATAGTTTTTACTTCTATCTCCATTCTCTAGTTCAGTGACATTTCCAATTCGGCACCATTCCCATCCTTGCGGCAGTTCAAAGGGCATTTCGTCTTCGCTAATCTTTAGCAGTTTTTTCGGTTTTTTGATTTTCTTTTGCTTTACCAGCTCTTCTTTTTCGGCGGCGATGCGTTTGAGTAGTTCGGACGCGGGTTCGTCGTTGGGGTCTTGGGGGACAAGTTTGCCCATCACGGCGAGTTGCAGGATGGTTTGTTTTAGCTGGTCGATGCTTTGCTCGGTGGTAAATAGCAGATCAAAGTGGGCGCTTAAGCGTTGCCAGTTTTGCTCTAACTCTTCGGCATCGGTGCTTTGTAGCAGGGTATCCAGTAGGGTTTGCACCAAGGTTTGGTGGGCATCAAGGCTGGATTCGGTTTGTTGCTCTAGCTGATCGCAAAGTGCCATTAGCTCATCGACTTTGGCGACGATGCGGTGTTGTTCATCCAAGGGAGGTAAAGGTATACGCAAAGCCCTCACTTGTGACAAATTAACGCGCTGCCGAGTAACCCCCTTCGCTAATCCATCAAACTGCCCCGCAACAAAAGGAGCATTAATAGCCAATACTAAGAACTGTGGATGTATTAGAGGAGAATCAATTCTGATACGCACGATATCGGCAACAATAATACCAGCTTCCATATAGTCAGGAACAATACAAGCTTTGCCCGTTGGCTCTCCTAATTTATTAAGTACTATATCGCCAGAAACATAATCATGCCGACTCAACTCTGATGCCTTTTTAGGCGTTAGATACTGTAGTCCGTTGTTTTTAAAAATATTTCTATCAACATTCTGAATTCGAATGATTGGGACACCTGATTCAACATACTCAGTTGCCTTCAACTTTGATCCAAAAGGTCCATCAACTATATGATCTGAGCTGTTAAAAATGATGCTTTCTATGCAAGGTAGCGCCCAACCAACTGGCCTTTCGAATGAAACTTCGGGCATCTCAGAAATTTTGCTAGTTTTAGCCTTCTTAATTTTTTTCTCGGCAATCGCTTTTTGCTTTTCTACTGCAAACGCATTTAAACCAGCACTAGCGCTTTCCTCACTCGGATCTTGTGCAACCAGCTTGCCACGTACTGCCAGTTCTAAAATTAGCTCGCGCAGTTTTTTTATGCCATAAAGTTCTCGCTTACTGCTACCACCTCGACCGGCACTGGATTTGTCTTTGACCGCCCCCGTCCAAAGGTCAATATGTTGGGTAATCAGTGATTGTACATTTTCATTTTGTAGAGAGTGAAGCTTAGCCATTAACCACGCTCCTCTTCCGAGACGCCTTGCTGGCTGTTCGCCGTGCTCATTAGCGCATCGCCTAAGATGCTTTTGAGCTGGTCACGCAGTTCGCTGATCTCGGTTTGCTGCTGTTGGTAGCTTGCCAGTAGCTCTTCTGGGTCATGGACTTCCACTTCTTCTTGGTATGGGTTTTTAATATCCAAGTTAAAGTTACGGGCAATAATGTCATCAATGGGCACTTTCCAAGCTTGCTTGGTTTCGACGCGGCTAGCAAAGCCATCTTCTTCATTGCCCCACCAATCGATTTCCGTTTGAAACTCTTCAAACTTCATCGGTTTGGATTTGTTGTAGTTCTTTACGCCTTCTGGGTACGGGTGCTCGTAAAACCACACCTCTTTAGTTGGCTGACCTTTGGTAAAGAACAGAATATTGGTTTTGATGCCAGTGTAGGGGTTAAACACGCCATTGGGTAAACGCACAATGGTGTGCAGGTTACATTCTTCGGTTAATAGCTTTTTGATCTTGGTTTTTACGCCTTCGCCAAATAGGGTACCGTCTGGCAGTACAACCCCCGCTCGCCCCTTGCCGCGAAGCACTTCAATGATGAGCTGTAAGAACAAATCTGCCGTTTCACGGGTTTGCATCTCCGCTGGGAAGTTCTTCTCGATACCGTCTTCTTCCGTACCGCCAAAGGGTGGGTTGGTAGCGATCACATCAATATCGCTGTCCCAGCTCGAAAGTGGCTTGTTAAGCGTGTTGCCATGGCGAATTTGTGAGGGCACTTCGATGCCGTGAAGCATCATATTGGTGATACAAAGCAAATGCGGCAGCTGTTTCTTCTCTACGCCGTATATCTGCTTTTGCAGGGTTTGGTGGTCTTCTGTGGTTTTTACGTAATTGTTTTTTACATGGTCAAAACTACAGGCCAAAAAGCCACCCGTACCGGCAGCAGGATCCATAATGTTCTCGCCCAATTTTGGGTTTAGGCGATTAACAATAAACTGGGTCACGGCCCGTGGGGTATAAAACTCACCGGCATTACCGGCACTTTGTAAGTCACGCAAAATTTGTTCGTAGATATCACCAAATAAGTGACGCTCTTGCGAGTCGGTAAAATCAATCTCATTCAGTTTATTGATGACTTGGCGCAGTAGCGTGCCGTTTTTCATGTAGTTGTAGGCATCGCTAAAGGCTTCTTTGACGACATAACCACGGGGGTTTAAATCCCGTGGCGCGTTCAGCGACTTCATATCCGGGAATAGGTCATCGTTTACAAAGTCTAAAAGCTCTTCACCGGTCATGCCTTCAGGGTCGGCTGCCCAGTTACGCCACAGGTACTTTTCGGGAATCGGCGCTTTGTAGTCGTCTAGTTCAAATTCCAGCTCTTCTTCTTGGGCATCAAAGACTTTTAAGAAGAGCAGCCAAGACATTTGGCCTAGGCGCTGGGCATCGCCGTCTACACCGGCGTCTTTTCGCATAATGTCTTGAATGGATTTGATAACGGTACTGATCGACATAAGGTTCTCTATAAACTGAATTCTGAAGTGACGTAAGTGTCAGGCCATCTCAGCCCAAGAGGTAGATTTCCTCAGCTGAGATGTTTTGTATTAGGCGGATTTAGGCAGGTATAGCTCGTTTTCTAAATCGTGAACAGCGGCTAAGTAGGCCTCTTTATTACCAAAGCCTTTTTTGATGATTTCTAAAGGGCGGCCTAGCTCATCAAAGGGTGTAACTTTTAGCACATTGATATTTTCAATTTCGTTCACACCCGCATCGGCGTATTTGTCCAATAAGCGACTGAGGACTTCTTGGGCAATACCGTCAAACTTGGTGAAGTAGTTGCGCTTTTTAACGTTGTTCGCACGCTCTTTGCGAGTCAAAGGCGGCTGATCATATACGATATGACAAATCATATCGAACGGGTCGAGGTCTTTACCGACTTCTTGTTCTAAGACTTCCCAAATTACACCCTGCTCTTCCAGCTCTTCGATAATGGCCTGCTTCTTATCGGCGTCTTGCCATTTTTTAACAAACTCGTCGAGGCTGGCGAACTGCTTATGGATGGTCTTACGGGTGTAATCTTTAAACGATTCTGTGACAAGTTTGCCGTCAGAATCGTAGTATTGGATACGCTCAGCGAGGGTTTTAACCTTCACACCTTTGACATGGAACTTGCGAACTTTGTCCTCGTCATTCCAGTCATCATCTGTCAGGTTGTAATCACCCGTATTTGATGGGCCTTGATAATCACCCAGGTACTCCTCACCCTGCGGGTCTTGGATAGAATTTGAGTCAGCGCCTTCCTCAGGAGCTACTGTGTAATCGTCACCGTCAATGATGGTGTCGATTAGCTCTTCATCTTCAAAGTCACTGGGGGATACCACTTTTACTTGCTCTGGCTCACCGTCAAAACGTGGGTCGGCAAAGAGTTCAGCGGCTTTTTTAAAGTCTAAAATGGCGAACCAAAGTTTACCGTATTTATCGTCAATACGTGTGCCACGACCAATAATCTGCTTAAACTTGGTCATCGACTGAATGCCTTGATCTAGCACCACCAGCTTACAGGTTTTAGCGTCGACACCCGTGGTCATTAGTTCTGAGGTTGTTGCGATGACTGGGTAAGCTTTTTTCGGGTTGATAAAGTTATCTAGTTGCGCCTTACCCGCGTCATCATCGCCAGTAATACGCATCACATACTTTTCGTTCTTTGTAACCTGCTCGGGGTTGAGGTTCACCAATGCCTGACGCATGCGCTCTGCGTGATCGATGTCGTTACAGAAGACGATGGTCTTGGACATAGGATCGGTACGTTTTAAGTAGTTTGTGACTGTTTCGGCAACTAGCTGTGTTCGGTCATCGATGACGATAGAGCGGTCAAAGTCTTTCTGGTTGTATATGCGGTCTTCAATAACATGGCCATGTTTATCAACCTGATCTTTGTTTGGGCGCCAACCCTGAACATCAATATCAATATCGACACGAATGACTTTGTAAGGCGCAAGGAAGCCATCTTCGATACCTTGCTTGAGTGAATAGGTATAGATCGGGTCGCCGAAGTATTCGATGTTAGAAACGTCTTCCGTTTCTTTAGGCGTCGCGGTCAAGCCCACTTGGGTCGCACCACTAAAGTAATCCAATATTTCTCGCCAAGCGCTTTCTTCTGATGCGCTGCCACGGTGACATTCGTCAATAACAATCAGGTCAAAGAAGTCTGGGTCTACTTGCTTGTAGGCTTTTTGCGCTTCTTCTGGGCCAGTTAATGCTTGATAGAGCGCTAAATGGATTTCATAGGATGGGTCAACCTTACGATTTTTTACTTTGGTCATTGCCGAGCCAAACGGCTGAAAATCATTGATAAAGGTTTGATCCACAAGCACGTTACGGTCTGCCAAAAACAGAATGCGCTTCTTCGCACGCGCCTTCCATAAGCGCCAAATAATCTGAAAGGCAGTGTAGGTTTTACCTGTTCCAGTCGCCATTACGAGCAATATACGATCTTGGCCTTTGGCTACAGCCTCAACGGTTTTGTTAATCGCTTGCAGCTGGTAGTAACGCGGTGCTTTGCCTGAGCCATCATCGTGATAGTCTTGCGTCACGATAGGTAGCTGAGCGGCTTCGTAGCCTTTCCATTGCGCGAACTTCAGCCATAGCTGCTCCGGTGTTGGAAAGTCTTCTAAAGCGATTTCGGTTTCTATCTGTGCGGTGTTGGTTTTGTCGTGAAATAAAAAGCCATCGCCGTTGCTCGAAAAGACAAAAGGCACTTCCAACAGCCCAGCATAGCCCAGTGCCTGTTGCATACCTTTGCCAAGGTCAAACTTGTTAGCTTTGGCTTCGATCACCGCTAGAGGCATACCTGTCTTGTGATACAAAACGATATCCGCGGCTTTTACCTTTTGGCGAGCAGCCATTTGGCCACGTACGACCACCTTGCCGTCTTTGAGTTGTACTTCTTGGCGAATCTGGGTCATTGAGTCCCAGCCAGCCTTCTTAACCGACGGCAGAATATACTTGGTAATAATGTCCGTTTCGCTGAGCTTTTTCTTATCCATAGTGGCTACCCTAAGCATTTGGCGGGCGACTGCTGCCCCATTCCCTGCCCTGATGATAGCCGATTACCAAGCATGCGACCAATGTAGAGAAGCTAGAAGGTTACTGAGGCCGCAACAAGCTTGTCTCAAGCGGTCACGGAACAGCCACCAAAAGCCATCAAAGCCCCAAAACGAAAAAATCGCCCTACGGCGATTAATCTAAATCTTTGAAAAATATGGTCGGGATGAGAGGATTTGAACCTCCGACCCCTTGCACCCCATGTAAGGCTTTTATGGATCGCAAGCCTTTGATTTATAAGAATAAACGCCCATTTTAACGAGTGCCTATTTGGTCTATTTGACCCATTATAAATCAAATACTTAGCACATAGTTTTACACAGGAATTGGAGCATGAACGATATAGTTATCGGCGGCCTTTCACTGGTCGCTTTAGCCTTCATTTTGGTCTACTGCAGTGGCAATGATGCGCAAGAACGCGCATCAAAAGTACCCCATTAATGCCCCGATTTGGAAGTCAAAAGATAAGGTTTGATTTCGCCCTCTTCACTGCACCAAAACAATCCGTTTGTCCTTTGAATCGCTCCAGACACCCAGTGGCTGTTATCGCTACACACCCCATTCTCGGCTCAGTTAGCTCAACGTAAAGTTGATCTCCTTGTTCCAGACCGAAGGCACCAACTTCTTTTCTAAGGCGTATCAAAGCGAAGCTCGCTGTTGAGGCTAACAGTTCTATGAGTTCCATGCGTGCCAAAGCTGGCAGGCCAACTTCTGCAATGCTAATATTATTCGTGTCAGTTTCATGTGAAAGTATGCTGTTTCGGGGCTTAGAGAGTTGGTGCTCCCTAAGCCCCACAAGCCGCTGCCTTTTTCAAAGAGCTAAGAGATTTATCACCAACAAAGGACTAAGTCTTTATGAAAGGAATCATGTACTGCATAATCTTTCTGTCTCTACTTTCACTTACAGCAGAAGCAGCCAGCACGAAATGGTTATGGTCAAATAGCGATAACAAGAACATGTTCTTCGCTGCCACGACTACTGAAGCAGGAAGGTTTTTTGGGCAGTTCTGTTACCTCGACAGCAATACATGCCATTACAAAATGAGAGTTGATCTGCCTTGTACAGTTGGGCAAGAGTACCCTGTATTAGTTAATACAGACATCGGCGCTAGGCACTTAGCTGTAATCTGTTTTGGGAATACAACTAAAGGGGCGATTTTAGATTTTAACAATTTCGACATGATTGATGAGTTGGTTAAATCTGCAAGCGTGATTGGTATAGCGATACCTGTGGAAAACAACAGATTTAAGGTTTTCCGTTTTAGTCTAATTGGGTCAGCTAAGACGATCAAAGAAATGCTGGCTAGAGCGAATGCACAAAAGCAGCACAACCAAGGCAGCACGTACCCTTCACCAGATGAGCAGTACCTATAAGTCTCAACAACTATTAACGTTTTAGGAAGTGCCGAGATTAAGCCCACAACGCCACCACGAGGTAGGCGCGATGCAAAACATACACATAGGTAGTAGCTACGACGACTTTCTAGAAGAAGGAATTTACGGAGAGTGTAGCCGCCGAAGCACTGAAGCGAGTAATTGCCTGGGTGCTGCGCATAGCAATGTATTGTATTATCTCCGCCTCATTCGGAGCGGAGTTCTTCCAGATCTCTTTCTCTCTTTCTCTCTTGGTGTGATACTGCCTCTATTCCCTGTAGAGTACACCATATCGGAGCTTAAAATGGAAAACACGTTAGCCGCAATTCTAACCATCCTTGCATTATCCTACTGTATTGTGTACCTGAGCGGCGAATTTAAGCTGCGCCACCAAACACCCCAGATGGTGTTAATAGTGGCAGCAGCTCTGCCCGTGGCGCTTCTTGTTCTCTTGGCAATTGGTGGGCTTATTGGGTAAGTCGGTACACCCGTGCCACTAACTCATTCTTTTGCAGCCTCAGAATATCTAGCCGCTTACGTTTCATATCCCCCGACAAGCTAGACCGTTCAATCGCCTGCATGCGAGCATTAATCGCCGACAGCTTTCTTTGCGTCTGGGTCAGCAGCTTACGTCGTCTGAGCAAGTCTGTGTTTTTGCTAGCCAGCTCTACCGCTTCCTCAGTTTTGCCCAGCTTTTGAAGCTGCCGAACATCGGAGTAAAGTCGATTTACCTCTCGCAAGCTTTCATAAAATTCCGTTTGGTAGCGAGTGTAAAAAGGCTTAGACGTGTCCCGGTAGAAGCGGCGAATCGGCTGGTACTCAGTCCATTCTTTCGAAGGGCTTTCGACACCTTGAGCTGCGTTGGCAACAGTATCAATAGTTGCTGAAGCAGTCACCCCAAGCCAGCCTAGGTAGTTGCGAATCATGTAGTCGACCTGCACTGGGCTTACCACAAGCATTGAATCCTTACCAAAGGCAGCACCCAACGTATTCTCCAAGCCGTACGATACCCAGTTTGCAATCGCACCAGTGCTGTTCCGGCTGCGCAGTGATGGCGATAAGCGCTCCATCCCCATGCTTTCAATGGCACGCCCGGTGAAGCTATCTTTATTTGCCTTTACGTCAGTGAGCGGCCTAAAAATCTGCGGGATCGGATTGAAGCTGAATGTATCAGAAACCATGTGGCCCAACCGCTCCAAGAACAATTCAGCATCAACAGAGTCATCAACAATTTGCTCGATACTTCGCTCAGCCAGCGTGGCAATGGCCCCAACCTCAAACGGCTTAGGAATAGTGAACGCCTCGTCCCCTACTTTGAAGAACCAATACGTATCTTTTTGCCAGTCCTCTAATGCTTGATAGTCTTCGTCTTCACGGTTCGCAAGGTAAAGCGCAATGGTTGCCATGGTGAGCGCACCGGTTACCGTTGCAAACCTAAGTGCTGCAGCCTTATCTGCTTCACTCGAAGAGCCCTTGGCCATAGTTGCCAATGGTCGAGCACCTGAACGGTAAAGCTTATCAAGGCCTTGAATACGGGCATTCAAGAACGGCACCGTATCAATCAAAAACATCACCGCAGGGTTCATGCCTCGCTGGCTAAAGTCCATTAGGTCACGCGCCTTAAACGACGCATACAGCTTACCCTTGTCAATATTCTGCTCGTACAGAGCGGCACGGTTGATATTCTCTACCCGGTCACTAAAGCCGTGGTACTTATCCCATGCTTGCTGCATTAACTTAAACCCTTGTAGTGGGTTTTTGATGATGCTTGCCTTTCTGAGCTCGCCATTAATACGCAACTTAATGGTGTCTGCATCACTACCGTACACATGGCCAAAGCTAAAGGCACCGCCAGACGCCATCATTCTGGCACGCGTGCGACTCTCTTTAGAGAATAAGCCATAGCCCTTAGCCCCTTGCCATGCGTTCTTAGCAACGTTGCCCGACACCTCACTGGTCGCCGCGGCCTGCAGCGTGTCACGAATAAAGTTAGCGGCAATAAACTGAGGGCTTGCTGTGGTGAAGTTGGTAAACACCCGCTTAAACTGGCGCATTAAGTTCATGCCAGGAAACTTAATAACAGAATCCGACATAGAAATAAGTGCCCGATAAACCAATGGGTCACTAATGTCATACCAAACTTTATGGCCATCTTTGAGCACAAAGGTAGACGACTTATCGTCTCTTGCGCTTTCGGTTGTCATTTCAGCAACACCGGCAAGTTCTGCATTTTCAAGCGCTTTCGCTGCAGCCATGTTTCTCATTGAGGCAGTGATAAGGTGGTTGAAGTTCATCAGCGTATTACCTAGCAAATCATCTAGGTTATCGGTGCCACCTTTAAGCTTCTTGTATGCTTCTTGTCGAGACAAGCCAGAAGCTACACGCGGCCCTTTTGGTTTAGCGTCTTCCTCTTCGGCTATACGGTAAAAAGGCACATAAAACTCATTGGCCCATAGCTCTCGCTGATCGGTGGTTAGCCTTTCCAACTGTGCATCAAAGTCATCAAGGTTTGTCGCTAGCAGCTCTTGCAGCTGTTCAAGCACCTCACCTTGCTTGCTGGCTGCTTCTTCTTGCTCGTATTCGTCCTGCGCTTTGGCAAACTCTTTATCAAGGCGACGGTAACGGGCAGCGAGCTCCTTGCCTAAGCCATTTTCGCTAGCCATCACAAGCAACGCTTCGTCATTTGTCAGCGCCTTGCGTAGCAACCCTGCTTTATCAGCAATGGCCAGCACGTCGTCTCGGTGTTGCTGAAAGCCTTCAAACACCGAATCATAAAGCGCTTCTCGATCTGCGCCGCTTTTGGTTTCGCCTTGGTTTAGCTTGATGCCTGCCGCAATCTCATCGTCAGTAAATAGGTTTTCTCGGCCTTCATCAGCCAGCTTTTGCGCCCGATTAGCAGCAATCCAACCCATAAAGCGCTCGATTTCGGCGCTATCGCCCAGTGCTTTGAGTGTATCAATTAAACCTTTGGTACCTTCCTGTAAGTCAATCACACCCTCGTCATAACGAATACGGCCGTTATTCAATAAGGCAGACAACGCACCATCAGCCGCGTTTGCCATACGCGCCAACACCCACGAACTATCCTGAATGGAGTCTTCTACAACGTCCTTACCCCTCGCCTTCTGGTCAACCTCATGTAGCGGTGCATAGCGGTCAACAACCTGCTGGCGTACTTTGAGGCGCCAGCGATCCATAATCGTTGCCACGCGCTCCTTGGTGCTTTCGACAATGCCTTTAGGGCCAATCTTATTTAAGTAGGCTTCTTGGTTGGCGTCCAAGTCATCAAAGTGTTCTGCCGTGCGAGAGAACATTGGCGCATTTTCAGCATCATCATTAAAGGAATCGGCTAAGTCCTCAAAAAAGAAGTTCATCTTTTCGTCTTCCGATACCCGCATAAACTGAGGCTGCGCAACGTCTGCATGGTCACCCTCAGAGCTTCGGTTAATACTGCGAAGTAAATACGCCAAGTCAGCGTCATTAAGCTCAGTGATAACCTTAAAACCACGTTGGCGTAGCATATCTCTAACCGCACCCACAAACGCCTTAATGGCTTGCATGACTCGCTCACTAAAACTAGCTTTAGCTTGCTGCTGATTTAGGTGTGCCAAAAACTCATCAACCAAAAACTGCGAGCGATTCGCCGCACTAAATTCGCCAGCTTCTAGCTTGTCATTTGCGGTCTTGATGTAATGATCCATATTAAAGCCGGCCGCTTTTGCTTTGCTGCGAATACCTTCGGTACCGCCTAGCTTTGAGTAAAGCTTGCGGTAAGCATTGGTAAACTCACTGCCAAACAAAGCACGGCCACCATAGTGAGCCCCTTCGTGCAAAACAGCCTCCTCTACATCTTGCTCAGAAAGCATTCGGTCAGCCACTAGATAAACTTGCTGGTCGTGGTGTGCCGCCTTAATTTGGCCATGCGCGCCATCTTCTGCGATTTGTCGCTGAATCGACTCGGGCAAGTCTTGCTCAGAAGCCACGATATTCACTTTTAAACCGCGAAGTTTTAAGCGCTTGGTGATTGTGCGCGTAGCGTCTTTGACATTTTTTACCGAAAGCGATTGTTGGGTGTTACTGGACGGTGAGCGAGAAAATAGTGCAGTACCCTCTTCTGTCTCTTTACTTTCAATGCTATCAAATAGCTTATCAAAAGCGTCTTCTACCGGTTTTAACTCAGTGCGTTTAAGGTATGGATATCGCTCGGAATCACGCAAAAAGTCTTCTTCTGATACAACATTAGCTAAAAAATCATTCTGCTGATTTTTGGCTTCCATTTTAACGATAACGTAGCTTTCAAAAGCACGAGCTGCGCGCTCTATAATCTGCGACCAATAACCGTCTACTTTATTCTTATCAATCACACTTGATCTATAAGTCATTGGCGAGTTATCCAACGCCTCTACCAGTTCTGCAAAAGCTTTTTCGATAACTGGGCGAACACCTTCTTTATGGTCTGGGTCTTCGATCCATCTGTCAGGAGAATAAAGAGGGTTATCAGGGTGGCGTTCACGGTAGCTTTCGAGCTTTTTCTTGCTGAGAGTAAGAGGATAGTTGCTATCTTTAGTTCTCATCATCGGCTCAGGCTTATAGGTTATATAGTTGCCCTCACGGTATTCTTTATTATCACCCGTAAACTCTTTCTTGCCTCGCTTGAGTGAGAAGTAATTATCTAGCGCATGAAACCACTCATGCGCCAAAGAGCCAGCCCCCTGTGTCTTTGTTAAGTTAATAACTAGACGCTCTGGCTCATAATGAGCTGCGGCCCGACCACCTTGGCCACGCGACCCCAAACCGATACCTAAACGTCCTTCCAATGAAATAGCAGTGGGAGGAATATCTAATAGAGCCGATAAGTCCATGAGTGCATCGTAGGTCTGATTAAGCATACCCTGGCGCTCTTTCGCACCTTTGCCCTGCTTAACCCAATTACCAAACTCTACTCCACGAAAACCAAACGCATCAGAGAACTCAGTCGGTGTTACGTCCTTTCCTTTGCGGTAGTCTTCACCTACTCTTGCTCTCTCTTCTTTGCTTCTTGTGTCGGCTTTTTTAACGTTGTTTTTGTCTTTTACTCTATCCCAAGCTTTTACTAACAGGTCGTTATGATCTCTTAGGTATGATCGAGCAGCACTCAGTTCGTCAAACTCTTTAAGAGAGGTACGTTCTTTATCGCCTTTTTTATGGATAAAGTATTGCCCAGTCAGGGTTCTTAGCCGTATCTCAAACTTTAAAGCACGCTTGCCGGCGCTAGACTTCTCAGTGTCACTAAGTTGGCTTGCAACCTTATCAGCAATATCTTCAACCGATTTAGCGCCTCGATAAACAGAAGAGCGATTATCAAGAACAACGTTAATCCATTCCCCTTTTATCGGCTTGTTGTTCTCGTAGTACGTTCCGTCAAACAGCTCAACTTTGCCAACCCTAGGCCAGTGCTCTCTTTGAATGAGCGTTAACAGCTTCATTTTTTGGCCTATTGACCGAAGGGCTACTCTGCCATCAAGCATTCGCTCTATCAATTCGCTTGCGTTTCCATCAAACTCATCGCTCAACATGCGAATCAAGTCTTGAGCGCTACGTACAGTTTCAACCCAACGTTTAAGTCTGTAGGCTTTACGAGGCTTAGCAGGAATAAGGCCTCTGGCTACCGTCGCTACGGCTGCGGCATCAATATCCTGAATGGCATCAATTTCACTTTTTGGCCACAACTGACTCAATGTAGTGTTGGCTATGGCCTCGTCATCCATGTTATCTAGCTTTTCTCTGACATTGCTCGTTTGGTCTTTTCTCGCTCCGCCAAGCTTTTCCCCAAAGTCTTCAATAACAGCGTCTTTTGCTTGATCAAGGTCTGCAGTTTCAACAATAGATGCGTCCTTATCATCTACTGATAACTCTTCTTTGTTTTCAGACTTCTTGCTGTCCGATGAGTCGTCGGCAAACAAGTCATTCTGCCCACGAGCATTCGCCTGATCAGCTGGCAGGTCTGAACCGGTTAAAACAAAGTCGTTTTTATCCTTTTCAGAGGCTTGCTTTTGCTCAGCGCGCTTTTGGTTTTCGCTTTCTTCTTGCTCAGCTTGTGCTAAGTCCTGCTCTTTTTGGCTTAGCTCTTCTTCGGTATAGCTGTTAAGAAGAGAGTCCTCAGACTCAGAGGGGGCACCAAAAATCGCGTCTATTTCTTCGTCGCTGAGCTCTTCGCTTTGTTGTCTTGATTCTGTGTCGAACGGGATTTCTTGTGTTTCAGAATCCTCGACAGCGCTCTCATTACTCGCTCTTTGCGATAAGGCCGCACGGGCTCGGTTTGTTTCATTTTCTAACTCCATGGCGGCAGCCGCCGCATCGTTTTCGTTATCCAGTATAGTGGTTACCACATCCATAGGCACACCCGCGTCCAATGCCTCAGCCGCCGCCAGCGTCACCCAACGCTCATTACTGGTGCTTTCTTTGTCATAGTCGCCAATATTATCTTCGGGCGCTTCTTCGGCTATACGCGCTTCATACTCGGCCAGTAGCTCGTCTTGCTCAGCTTGGCTATCTGCAACGTATACTTTTTCGCCTCGTAGCGCACGGTCTAATTTTTCCTGTAGCTCTTCTACACTATCAACATAGTTAAACTGGCGTAGGTATTCGGTCATTTCATCCAGTGAGCGGCCAGACGTTTTAGGGAATACAAAGCGGATTCCGCCAGCACGGCGGGTATAGTCGGCAGGGTCTACGCCCTCCGCATGGTTGCGATTAATGCCGCCACCCAATGCAATAGCAGATAGCAAATCGTCTTTATCTGGATCAGGCTCACGGTAGTATTGCTTTTTGTTCTTAACAGAACGGCTTTGCAAAACAGGCTTTTCGACTGCTGCAGGCGCATTTGTTGGCTGTTCAGATACCACCATCTCTTTTTGCTTAACGGCGCGCACCGTTTCAATGGCTTTTAGCTCTGGCGCATCAAGGTCTTTTACTTTTTTGCGAACCGCTTTTTGATACAAAGCGAGCGTTTGGCGATAGGCGTCGGGGGTAATACTTGGCTTACTGTTAAGCAATGGCTGCTTTGGCTTACGTCGCTCAACAATGTTACGCCCCACACCTTCATACAGTGAGCTCACCGGCTCGAATTTTCGCTCTGGCTTATCTCGGCCAAGGTCAATTTGGCCTGTACCTTTTGGTAGGCGTTTGAATGATTGGTCGGTTAGCTGAGCGCCTGCAGGCTTACGAATAGGTAACTCTGCATCATTAACGAGCTCGCCTTCTAATGCGGGGTCAGGCGTAAAATTGGCTTGCCCTTCTTGGCCATAGAGCGCACCAAAGTGGTTGGCTTTTCGCTGCTCTCTTGCGGCTGTAACGTACTCAGGCTCTTCACCAAAAATAGTCTTCCGGTACTCTTGGTCAGTAATGCCTAGTCCTGGGCCTTGCTCAACAATTCGTCCTTGTTGTGATGAAGATTTTACGGGCTCGGGGGATTGCCATGCGTTAGTAAAGTCATACGGCTGTGGCATTTGGTTGCTATCAGTGCGCTGTTCCACTGGCTGATCCATTACATCTTGAACAATGGCGTTGCCTTTTGCCGCGGCTTTTGATGCCTTCTCGTGGTTGCCTTGCACACGCAAAAGCTCAGCATCTGCAAAATGCTTTTTGGCAACGGTAAGTCGCACCACCTCATCATGAAAACCTAACTGTCGAGCAGAGGTGATCATCTTATCAATCTCACCAATGCCTTCACGGCCAACGGGTTCGATAACGGTTTCTGGTTCCTCACCTTGCAATGGCTCGTTAGCGATATCAGGTGCCGCTTGTGTTGGCTCAGGTTCTGCTGGGGCTGGCTGCTCAGCTTTTGCTTCGGGTGTATTAGTCGCGGGTTTTGCTGGCTCTACTTTTGGCATCACCAAGCCAGTCGCACCACCTACCGTTCCACCGACACCGGCACCCATTAAGCCACCAAACGCGGCTTCTCGCGCAACTTTGCCAGAATCAACCTCTTGGCCCGTTGCTGCAGCTAACGCGGTTTCTCGGCTTAATGCTTGCGCACCAGACTCTACGGTTTCTTGCGCGCCCTCAGTAATCGCGCCATGGGTCACGCCTTTTTTAAAGCCTTGACCGCCACGAAGCATCTTATAGATAGCTGGACCTAAAATAGCACCCGATACAGCACCAGTGGTTAAGCCTTCTTGAAACGCGTCATCCGTTAACGTCTCAATCATTTGAGCTCGCGCTTGCTCAAAGGCCGCTTCGGGTGAAGCCGACTGTTGGCGAGTGCGGCTATACAGCTCTCTAAACAATGGGCTTTGTGAAAGCTCTTTGCGAGATACCGCCTCAAGCGCCTCTTTGGTTTGCTGGTAAGTGCCACCACCGATCATGGTGCCAGATACCGCAGACGTTTTAGCTACGGCACCCAATGCTCCACCACCCGGCACCAATGCTGCCGCTGCATACGGTGCCATAGAGCCAATGCCTTTTAGGCCAGTACCCACAAGGCCGCTAACGGTGTTATTGCTACCTTCCTCAAAACCGACTTCGCTAATTTCTTTACGCCATTGCGGGTCTACCCCTTGGTAAACGCTCTGGCCATAGTTACGAATACTGTCATCAACTTGCCAATCATTGCCCGTTAACTGCTCGACACCTGTGGTAATGTCGGCTACCGCCTCTACCGCACCGCTGGCGATCAAGCGGCCAGTGTCGGCAAGCACATTGTTATCTTGCAGGGCTAGGGCTTTTACCTCTTGTAACGACTTGCCACCAAAGCGAGCGGGGTCATATTGGGGCAGGTTGGCAATAATGGCATCATCAGTAAAGTTATTGAGTTCTGGTTTTTCGGCGCGCAAAGACTCTAGGTAATTCACGAGCTACCTCATAAAAATGGTGTAAATAAAGGAGGGGTGCAGCTGCGCGTTATTGCAGCTTAGAGAGAAGCTTTTGCGCTTCTTTTAGGTGCCAAGGGGTTCGGCCTTCCTGAATGTATTGCTGAATCGCGGCCGTAGCCGCTTTACGCTCAGCGTAGCCACGCTCGTGCTGATCTGTGCGAATGTAATTGAGTGCCAAACGTCGAGCATCCTTAAATGCTTTAGCGTCGGCATTCCTCTCTGCAGGTGTCATCCGCTTTTTAGGTTTTGGCTCTTCTTCCATTGCAAGCCCCGCACCTGATTTCACAACCTCTTGATCAAAGGCTTTCAAATCAAAGTCACTGTCTTGCTGTTTCGATTTATCGCCGCTAAACATTACTGGGGCCGCGGCCTTGGGGTCATTGATTTGTTGTTTATTACCTTGGTTAAATCCTGTTATATCCAAAGGCTCAAGCTCACCGGTTAGCTTATTAAAACGACCAGCAATCACATCGTTACCCATATCATCCGTGGTTTTAATAATCTCGTAATCACTACCGTTCGCCCCTTTTAAGCCTCGGCTACCACCAATACGCACCCAACGGCCATTGTTGTAATCGTACTGTGCCTTGTACTCTTGCCCGTTTTCATCGTAAAACGTTTCGATGTAAGGCTTTTGGCTATCATTCAGCCAGCCTACGGCTTTCATTACGCCTCTTAGCTGGTCGGCAGCGGCCACTTTTTGCAAAATAGGGCCAACCTCTTGCTGTAGTAACGTATTGTCACCCTCGGCTTCGCTGGCACGACGCTGAGTCATTGGGTGGCGAGAGCCGTCTTCTAGCTCTAATTCAGGGATCACGGTTCCACGGTTCTTACCGGGCACGACGCCAACAATATTACGGTGACCAACTAACGGCTTGCCTTCTCTGTCGGTGTTAATGCTAGGCGACAAAAAGAAGTTAGCCGCTGAAATCGTTTCTGGGTCTTGCATGGCGGCAGGGTCTTCGGGGTTCATTAAGCGCTTAAACTGCTCGATAGACTGGCCTGTTTCTGGGCTTGCCAAATAGTCCGGTCGCAAATAGCGATAGCTAGGCTTATCGAATAACGCAAGGGTTCCTGCATCAAAAGCTTGTTCCCAAGGAAGCCCCGGCGTTTGTTGCGCACGATACAAAGCCATTTGATACCCTTGCCGAATGCGCTGAACATCTTGGTTGCGCTGCTGCGCTGCGAGTGACTGTTCTTGATTTTCTATTTGCAAACCCGTCAGCTGTTGGCGCTGAGCATGATTGTCTTGAGCCATTTGGTGAAGCTCACCTGCTCGGTCATCCAATACCGTTTGGCGCTCACGCTGGATACCAATATCTTCAATTCGCAAGCCGTTTAATTGTTGCTGCTGTCTATGGTTTTGCTTATCCATTTCAAAGCGTTCTGCATTTTGGCTATCAAGCGTTGCTTGCCGTTCACGCTGCAGCTTTCGGTCTTCCACGTTTTCCATAAACGCATAACCGCGCATAAAGCCATCAACAACACCACGAGTATCTAAACCTGCCATACCATCACCTAAAAAATTTCACTCGCCAAAAAACCAATAGCGGCCCCAGCTACTGCGCCAGCTGGCCCTCCGACCATCATGCCCATGCCAGCACCGCCTGCTACCGCACTCATTTTTTCAGTGCGCTCTGCTTGCGCCAAATTTTGCGCCAACGCCTTGTCTTGCGCTTGGTTTTGCGCCACGGTTTTTAGTGCGCCTAAGCCGTTGTTTTCCATGTGGCTTTTAATGCCCATCAACCCATAACCCATTGTGCACCTCCCTAATTATTGAGTGCGCTATACGCACCCATATCGCCAGCAAGCACCGCCTGTTGCATATCCTGCGTGCTCGTTCTGGCTTGGTTAGCTGCATCAACTTGAGTCGCCGCCTTGGTTAATGCAAATTTACGACGTTGCGCTTCGCTTTCTGTGCCGTCGAGCGACAAGCCAAGACCTGCCTGCTTTAAGCCCAGCGACTTTTCGGCATTATCAAAACTGTTACCTACCGCCGCCATGGCCTGATTAGCCGACACTGTAGGTAGGTTTTCGTCTGCTGCAATGTCGGCCAATTGATCTACCGTGCCTGAAAAACGCGCTTTCCAGTCGTTCCACTGGGCTCGGCTAATATCACCTAGTAGCGCAGAAGCACCTTGGTTTTCAGCATAAGCTTTAGAGGGATAAACTAAATAGGTCATGGTGTTACCCCATACTGATAGCTATCAGAGGTTTGAGTAGTCGATCCAAGTTTCATGGTCGGCTGATTTTGATAGTAAGACGTGCCAGCACCGGCAATGGTACCCAGTGTTTGCAAGTTGGCTGAACGACGATTAAACGAGTTTGTGGCATTTTGTCGGGCCGTGCTTTGCGCGAGTGAGGCCGAATCTGCCAAGCCAGCTATGGCTTGTGTTTCTTGCCCTGCGCCCATAGCGACGACGTTTTGAAGCCCTTGAACCTTGAGCTCATCTTGCTGTGTTAACGCCCGTGCTGCCGTGTCACCGCCCACCTGCGCGCTACCCAAAGCCGAATCCACCAAGCCGCCTTTAAGCGCGCCAGAGCTCAAGTCTAAGCCTGCACCACTGGCACCGCTCACCACTTGATCAAAGCCACTTGCCAAACCCGATTGCATACCAATGTTGGTTTTACCCTCAAGAAAGTCTTTGTTGGCTTGGCTGTCCATCTGATTAACTTTTTCGATGTACATATCCTGCAGTGGCACTAGCGTCTCTTGGGCGTAGTTCCATTGCTCCGCACCCACCTGAGCTAATGCACGTTGCTCTTCGCTTTCTTCAACTTCTTGGCTGTCACCCATGCTCATTTTGAACTTCTCCCAACTTAGCTACATAGTCCTCAAATAGCTCATTATGAAACTTCAAACGCGCCCTCATCGACACCTCTTGCATCCAGTCATAGCCACCAATAATCCCAGCACTTTGAATCACAATACTGGTTAGCTGGTCGCGCAAAACAAACGCCAAGTGCTTTGCATGAGGGTTATCAATAGATTCTAATTTGGTTGCATCCGTCCAATCTTGCAGGGCCACGGCCAGCATGGGTCGCAAGCTCTGCTCGTTTGCTCGGTAAAAGGTATTTGCTGGCAACGCTATCAAGGCAGACCAAAAAGCACGTACAACTTGGTGGTTAGTGACAGGTTTGTCCTTGTCTACTAAGTCATCAATCACTTGCGACATGCTGCCAAGGAGCTCACACATTTCAACGGCGCGCACGTCACCCTGCAGCGCCCAACTTAAAAAGCTGCGTTCATCCATTTTCAAAGGCCTATAAACGAAAAAGCCCAGCACGATGGCTGGGCGTAAGAATAGAGATTAGAAATATAGTAACAAAACGGGCCAAAAAAGCACCTATCAGGCCAACACAAAGCCTACATCAACACCGGCCGCTTCTAGGACTTGCTCTAGTTGCGCTTGGCTGTCTTCGTTTGCCTGATTAAATTCGCCTTCAAGCTCGACTCGATACTGGCCACCTAGCTGAATAACGCTTGATGTTAAGCGCTGCGACAATTCAACGGTCACCACCGAACGATTAGCTTGAACATTGTAAGACGTGCTTGTAATTGTAAGCATCTGCTACCCCATAAATTTACCAACAACCACCGAATAGTTAATGTCTACTCGGTATAACCTTTCTCGCCACTCGCCCATGCTGCCATAGGGCTGAGTCGATACTATTGGAAGCTTTCTAAGCCAATAATCATAAGCTTTTATCTCTGTGCTCCCTTCGTGCGGGTATCGAATGTGAGAACTAGAAAACTCAATTTTTAGCTTAACTGTCGTGCCATCCAAGTAGACGTGTATCAGAGCACAAAACGCCTCCTCCATAACCCACCAATCCGTTGTTCCTTGTCTTGCGATAAGGGCGCCGGGGCCGATGGTGAGAATATCACTGCCTGCTATAGTGACCTCTCTAGTGCCAAACGCATCACTAATATTTGCCTTGCAGATAATAAAGTCAGGAACCTTTGAATACGCTTCACCTAAGCGTCCTATTTCGTATTCATATGATCGTCTTATAGGGTACTGCTGTGGGTACGATGTGCCACCGTTGCCGTACAAATCCCAAAGATAGTTAGTCATCCAAACGTTGCCTGTTATTTTCGATAACACAACAGGGTGTCTAATCGAGGTGTCTAGTTTTAGGCTACCATCGGTATTGGTAATAGCAATGCGGCCTGTGTCTATTTCTAAACTCATAGCACCCCCACCGACACGCCTTGATGATCACTTGGCGCGCTACTCTCCATTCCGTACCAAAACGAAGCGCCATTAAACCGATAGCCAACGCTTAATCTTTCAGGATAGGTTGTACCATCATGAACAACCACCTCCATATTAACTGTCTTTTGTGTTGGCAAAACAATCTTTGGCTGATCGCTTGGTGGGTCTTTATATAAATAGCGTCGGTCACTATCAAACCGCCCTTCGGCAAAAATAACCCGCTGCGGTCTAAGCTCAGCCAGTGTGCCCGGGTGAGTTTTGTAGCTAGCATCCACACGAAACGCATGGATGCGATAGTTCAGCGTAAAGGCAGGCAAGGTATCACGCCCAGTAATGCCTCGGTCACGAATATACAAGCTACTACCCAAGTGGCGAATAGATACCGTTCGATGAGATTCACCAACCTTCTGCACCATGGTCGCGCCACCAATCAATGAACCGCCGGCCTTCTCGTAACCAATCACATAATCTTGCTGCGAATCACAAACAATACCTGGCACTAAAAACTCATTGATATGTTCTACCGGAACCGACTTGGTTACATCATCTTTACCAACCGACGTAGAAAC
This sequence comes from Pontibacterium sp., assembly GCA_049603715.1. GTDB lineage: Bacteria > Pseudomonadota > Gammaproteobacteria > Pseudomonadales > Balneatricaceae > Pontibacterium. The sequence continues at coordinate 30,092 of JBMYSW010000004.1, forward strand.
AAAGGTGGGATTAAGCTGCGGTAAGGTCACGGCACCGTCAGCAAAACCAATTTCCATAAAGGGCAAGAAATCAGAATGAAAGCTAAAGGCGTCTATGTTGGCGTGCACATCACCCAAGCGCTCGTCGCCGCCATACTTTTGTACAAACGCTTGCTGCTTGCCTGCATACTGCCCGTATACAATACGCGGCATTATTGCACCTCGTTATGTTGCCAGATAGAGTCGATCCACTTGCGATGGGCTAAGCGAAGGTCTTCAATTTTGCTTACGCCTCCTGCCATATGGTGATAAATCAAGCCATTACCAATATACACCGCCACATGATTCACCACTGGCGATAACACCTTCATGGCAAACACCATACCCGGTTTAACCTCCTTGCTAAAAACTGGCTTAAAGCCGTTTTCCTCTGCGTTATCTAAGTAGAGGTTTTGGCCCGTCTGCCACCAGTTAGGCGCTCGCTCAATATCAGGAAGCGAAACACCGTAGGTTTGCTTATACATATCTTGCAAAGCGCTGTAGCAATCCATCACACCATGAATAAACGGGCGACCTTCTAGTGGTGGCGAAGCTAAGTATTCATCAGGCACCGCCCATTTATAACGCCGCTCATGAATCGTCAGCATAGGCTTTGCCTCGGCGCATAATGAGTGGTCTTCGTAGAACGTAAAGCCATCAACGGCTGGCACAAACTCACCGCCAGAAACTAAATACGCTTCTCCGCCTTGTGGGGCAAGTGGCAATGTACCCATCACCATGGAATCAAACACATTAAAAAACTGCATTCACACCTCCATATAAAAATACTTATTGGCTAAATCGAAAACTACTTTCCCATCATCTGATTGCAGGCGTACCGCAGTTAAGGTATTGATGTTTGCCTCTACCCAGTTGGCTTTATTGCCTACTAGCTTATCGACCGACAAGCTACCAATGGCAGCATCTTGAATGGTGGCAGACTTGATAAAAGCACCATCAATTACGGCCACACCATCTACCGTCCCCAAAATCATTTTTGTGGGGTTAGCAGGGTCATAGACGGCAAAGTTAGACGCCAATATTTGAAAGCTGCTGCTTTCCCCGTCGTTATTCATGCCTACGCCAGAGACATAGCCGTTTACGTCCATTTTTACCGACCACTGGGTTTCTAACCCGTCAATCGAGGACGCGTGCTGCTCTATCGTTGCAGTGTTGTCATTCACCTTGGTGCTTAGCTGGGTCACTGTTTCCGCCGTGGCGGCGTCTGCTTCTGTTCGCTCAGTGGCCTCTTGTGCAATTCGTGCCGCTACCGATCCTGCTAGGGAGTCTGGCCCGTCGATTAAATTAATGCGGCTATTCAGGTCATTGTGTAACTGGCTTTCAGTCACTCGCCCCTCTAATACCGATAGCATGTATTCAGGGTCAGCCTTGGGGGTTTGATACACACCGTTTGCTTCATTTGGTGGGCCTTCTACACCCTCTTCTGATACAGAAGTAATCCAGTAGTAATAACCTCTTGTCTCTCCGTCTATCAGCTCGTATGGCACATAGTCGGCATATGTTTGCCCGACAACGTTCGACATAACCGTTGCATTCGCAAAGTTATCCTCGCTGCTTCGATACACATTCGTATGGCCATGGTTGCCATAGCCGGGGTTATCCCATGTTAAAAAGACAATGCCGATACCGCTTGATGCGGTTAAGCCAGTGGGGGCAGGTGGCGTGGTTAAGTCTCTATCTGCCTCATTGGCTACCGCTTTCATTCGGCTGCTAGAAATATAGCGGCTCGCGTTACCTTCAATGGCAATGACGTTTGCATCCACCAAGTCTCGAACCGACAAGAAACGATCAAAAGGATCACCACGGTGCCCACCGCCTACCTCCACCGCTTCTTTAACCGCCTCAAAAAACTGCCGGTCACGCGGGTCACGACTCGGTACAGGTGGAATAGTCTTTCGCTTTGCCATTACACAAGCTCCGACGGCGATTGCGCCAACTGAATACTGAATATCTCGTAACCACTGGCCACCATTACCTCGTATTCACGCGCAAAGATATTTGACGGTAAACGAAACATTTGCGAACTGCCCACGGTAACATTAAACGCTTCTTGCCCATCGGCGTACACGGTCAAGTACAGCGGATACCCCTCAGCGACCACCTTGCCACACGTAAACGAGGTGCCCGGCTGAACTTCATAAATGCCACTACGCCACGTTAGTGTTTTGGTATCGCCAGCATTCCACGAGTTTAAATAGGTGCTATCGCCACTTTGCTGAACATAAAGCACATCATCCATGCCTGAATAGAAAGCGGCATCAGCGCTTTCAGAGAACTGTTCAAAGCCAAGGTCGGCAGAAAAGGCAAAGCAGCCACCGTCATAAAATGCGAGGTATCGTTCTCTATCTCGGTAGGCGTGAATGGTGTCAGGGTTGAAGGTTTGCCATGCTTCACGAGAAAGCACGCCTTTTGTAATGAGGCTAGCGCCCGAAGCGCCCACGGCAACAAGGCCATTGGGTGAGGCATAGATCACATAGTCGCCCATATCAACCATAGAGCGTTTGGAAACGCACGGCTCAAGGGTTTCTAGCTTAATCGGTGCTAAGGCTGCAGGTGAGGCACCCGTGACCAACCAAGGCATGCCCGTCGTTGCAACCACAATACCAGCGGCAGACTCAGCAATCGCCACAATGTCATTTTGAAACGATAACCGATAATCAACGGGCCACGCATGAGGGTAGCCACTTTCACTGGCACAAAGCACGTTCTCAAAAAAGCCATACAGCGCATTACCTGGGCCAGCGATTAAGCCTTGCAAGTTTTCTGGCGGCACGTCCCAATCAATCGACTCTGCAGGACTTAACAACTCATCGCTTTGCACACTGTCAACAAAGGTTGCTGTACCTGCAGCTACATCGGCCACATAGTTATAATCACCCCCCGCCTCAGACCGGAAGATTCGCACCTTGGTAATGTTACGGCCGGTTGCCGAAACACTAGGAATTGCCAGTGTGACATCGCCGCCATCGTCCCACCGCGTCACAGCTTGCGACGGATCGCTCAATGGGCCTACTTCGTCATAGCCAGTCACAAAAGCACACGCATAAACAGTGGTTACCGCGGTTGATGGCTCTTCGCCCGTTGGGCCTGTCACACCAATAATGCCGTCAGGTGCTGGCACGCCTAACGAGTACCAAGTGCTTGGATAGGGCGAGCCACCGCCGGTCACCATATCAATGGCACCCATCTTTGGCTCACCTTGGCCAGTCCAATAAACTCGCTTCCACGCGTCATCGGTTAAAGGCGAGCGTACAACGTTCACTTCTTGCGACCACGCAAACCAATGGCCAGACGCATACTTATGGATTGTTTTAGGGCTACCAAGGCCAGCTTCTTCTTCGGTGTACCCTAGCCCTTTGGCTGGCGCCAGTGTGCCAAGTGACACATCAACGTCTAGCAGCGACTGAGCATAGCCATTTGGGATATGTCTTGGGGTAACACCCAAAGCCGCACCAAAGAACTTGGAAATATTAATGGCTGTCATTTAGGGCTTTTCCATGAGCGAATAGAAGCCGTCAAAAAGTAAAACGCTAGGACGATATTTATTGGTTCTAGCGCAAGCTCTCTCATCACTTCCATTAAGTTCTTGGATGCCGCTAAGGCACCTTCGCTGTCGGCATAGCCTGCAATAACAGCTAGCACCCCAATGGTTATGGCCATCAATGCCCACACCAGCACAACCACCAATGCTATAAATCGACGCGCTATGTTTTGGCCGTTAGTTGCCTGCATGTATGCAAGCACCCAATCCAACACCTTTTGGTTAGCCGCTTGCTTTTCTTCTTCTGTAAATACCAGCGCATCACCCGCATCTCTCACCATATCTATGGCTTTTGCCGCTGAGTTGTCACCGCTAAACATTCGAGAGAAAAAACCCATAACTAGGCCTCCACCAATTCAAAATGAACCAAGTCGTTAAAGGTTTGGTCTTTAATGTTTTTATCCTGATCCCAGTCGCCGCCCCAGCGAACTCGATACGTCATCAAACCCTGTTCAAATAACATATCGGCAACACCCATCACATAACCGCCAAAGTGGCGACATTGATCTTCATCCCAGCGGTCTACATCAGAAAAATACGGGCCAGCATCAATGGCTTTCGATGGTATGCTGTTATGCTTGCTATCAGGCCACCGCAGCTTTGAATCTTTGTTTTCGTAGGCTTCATTCTGCGTCGCTTCGTCACGATGGCCGCAGTAAACAGAATGGTCATAGCGCTTTAATACAACGCGAAATAGTAGCTGCAGCTCACTATGACACTCAGATAAACGCCTTGCTGATATAACTGAATACTTATTCATCAACATCACCTCTAAAGCCATGAGGGCTAAACCAATCGACCCCCGTTACATAAAGCACCGTTAGCGGAAACCCCACTTCGTTTAGCATGTCGTCAAAAATAAACGTTGCATGGTCGCGTTTGATATTTGGAATATCCGCTCGAAATTGACATAGCACATCGTGCACAAGCGAAGCGTAGTAAGTCATCGGTCGACCTTCGTGCAAGCGCCCATCAGGCACACCCAGCGTCACAAGCCCCAACAGATCAACTTTAGGCGTGCAACCGTCCCACGCGTACCCAGCCTTCACAGTGATTTTGCCGCCCGTAATGCAGCACCATTCATTCTCGAACAGCACCCCATCAAAGATAAGGTTTTGATATGTATAGTCTTTTTCGAGTTTGTAGAGATAAGGCTTTTTCATAAGCTACTCCCAGCGACCAATCTCATTAAAACGCTTACCACCCATGTACAAACGCCAATCCGTAAGCGGCAACGGGCTATAGTCATAAAAACGATACGGGCATAACGAGACGGGGTAAGGCGTGCCCTTCAAGTTGTCGAAGACCATACCTTTGTAGATGGCGATAGCGTGATTAAGCTTTTCAGTGGCCGGCCGATCATCCGTTAGCACACGCACAACCCGCATTTGAGACAAGTCCCAGCCATAATCCTCAGCACCCAGCACAAGCACCGTTAGCGCGAAGTCATCGCAGTCACGGCGAACCGTCAAACCTGCCCTAACCTCATCAGTGAAAGGCTGCCAAAAATCACGCACACCAAAAGTCTTCTCATCGCGCTGCCATACAAAGCAGGCGTCTACCCGATCAAACACTTCACGCATTGAATCTTCTAACATAAGACACTCTCAGGGTTGCGAGCACAAAACGACTCAGCTGCCTTATTTCGAGACGGTTCAGACGTTTCTACCGGAACCGTAAGGCAGCCCACCAAGGCAAAAAAAAGGGCCGCAATAAGCGACCCTTTAAACGTTTGTTTGAATTTAAGCATCTAACACCTCTGGCTCTGGCGGTATCAGCTGCGCTAATACATCGGCTTTAGCGTTAGCCAATGTCATGCGACCATCAACGCTTGCCAGCGCCAAGCCCTCGACATACTGAGTGAGCGCCGCTATTGTTGGCACAACACTAACAACCGCCACATGCAGCTCTTGCTCATCGTCGATAGCCGCACCTGCTGCGCGCTGAGCCAGTAGCTGCCAGTCCTCATTCGTTAGCGACTCGACAACTGCCAACTTCTCACCATGCGTTTCCACGAGCTCAGTGTACGCAGGATTGGCAATCGTATTGCCCAGCTCGACTTCAATCGTTTCAGCTGGCGCATAGTCGCTAGCAAGCACAGCTGCACAACGCACGTAATCGCGCAGTGCCTGCTCATTAGCAAGCACCACCTTTAACTTCTCGTTATCGGCATACATTTGCTCAGCAATTGCACCCGCCGCTACAGCACGCGGCAGATACACATCGTCACGATACGCGCGCTCACCGTCCGTCAATGGACGAATATCAGCAAGATCAGCATCGCACACACGGTTGATAAATTTCTCATCACCGTGTGTTTGAATTTGCTCGATGTGAGCCTCGCTGCGCTTGCGAATTTGGTTTTTGGACCATGCCTTTTTGTCAGTGATTAAATTGACCATTTATATTTCCTCAGCATCACACTCAATATCGAAAGCACCTGGGGCCACATCGAAACGAATAAACCAGCGGTAACCATCAAACATTGGCAGCCAATCGTCTTGCGCGCCTTTTTTACGGCGCACACCATCGACATACACACGCACTGGTTTCCAGCCAATCGGCAGATAAAAATCTACTTCAACGCTATCGCCTTCGCCTAAGTCAAATGGCTTGATTGACTTGCCTTTGATGACTTTTGTTTCGCGCAGGTTCTTAGCTGGCTTGCTAATCCATACGCCCGACGCGCCGGCTAACGCAACAATGCCATCAGACACAGCCATATCAGCAATAGCACCGATTGAGGAATCAGCCACAACCGTCTCCTCAAACGCCGCAGCATTATCAACGAGTCGATGTAGCTTGTCTGGTGCACATGCAATCCATGCCTGATCACGAGCCTTATCGTAGCTTGTTGCGCGCACGCCTGCTGTCAAAAAGCTGGGCTTTTTGAGCTTCGCAAGCATATCAAGGTGAGCGTCACGAATTTGATTCTCTAGCGGCGCAGATTGAGCCGCAGCGAATGGCACAACAGCTCGGCCGGAGCTTTGCGAAATAGATAACAAATCATAAGCTGGTTCAAAGGCTTGCGACCAGCCAGAACCAACGCCAGCCAATAGTCCATCAATCCAAATTTCCATATCATCGCCGCGCTTCACGAGAGACACCGCTTTGAACTCTGAATTTTCTGGCCATGAGGCGCTTACATGGCGACCAGAGTGACCCGTAACGTTGCCATTGAAATATCGCACACTGATTGTTCGAGCACCCACAGCACCCGTAATACCGATCAATAAACCTGCTCGATTCTCGACATTGTATGCCTGATCAGCACCACATTGACCAATATACAAATTGTCTGTTTTGCTATTACTACAAAAACTGATGCACCAGTCCCGGTCAGCCTGCACAAAACCATCGTTGGAAAACAGCAGTCGATTCTCTGGCGTAAAGTCAGAATACGCCACCAAATCACTTCCCGCTGGCTTACTCCGATTTAACGCGCCAACTACAAACGCGTGGTTCTCATAGCCGCTTCGATCACGCACTGCACGACCGTCTGCAATCCATGATACGTCCACATACGTACCATCGAGCGCCGAACCACCACAAACTAATGACAGCGTTTTTGATGTGCCATCGCCCGTCAGCAAAATCGAGTGATAACCAACTGCAGCACTAAACTCGTACAGTATATCGCCGTCAAGCTCCAACTGAAGCTGACCATTACCGCCCGTGGCGGCGACTCGAAACGCAATCAACCACTCCTGATTCGCAGGAATAGTAATATCCTGCGTGTGTCGCGCATTACCCGTCGAGGATGATGTTTTTTCGAGACGCACCCCATCTTCCGAAAATGTTATCTGCCCGCCATTTGCCACACTGGTCCAACCGGCAACGCCCTCGAATTTACCGTTTGTAATGCATGCCTGACCATCCAAAACACCCTCTACACCGTCACACATGACTGCAAAGCGCGTGTCGTGAAACAAAAATGGTGTAGAAAAGCTTTGATCTAATACAGATACGATTTCATGATCAGCCTGTTGTAATCGCGCCGCACCTACATATTTTTGATTACGCAAATGAGCACCGCGAGCGAGCATCATAGTTGTTCGAGTAGACATCAACGACATTAAATGCGATTCAGATAATTGGCCTCCGCTAAGCGCGTAACCGTTAGAGTTAACACGATAAGCCGTATCAAAATACCAATTCGTTGTTTTAAGCGAGCTGGTACCACCTCCGCCAAGCTCGTTTAATGGAACTACAACACTCGCATAAGGCAGGCCAGTGCCAGAAGTTTCTGAGCTCCACGCGTTTGCCTGAATCCACGATAAGCAAACCCCGTCTGTACTCAAAGAGTGCGCAGCATTAAATGAATGCGTAGACTCGTAATATGGCTCTAACTCGCCCGAGCTGAGCAGCACATCTACACCGCCTTCATGACCGATGGCAATCGTCGGCTCAGGCATTTTTGTCAGTGCCGAAATGGGCGGCACATCCTCAAAAAACGCCAACATTGAGCTAACGCGCGCGTCGCGTGGTAACACTAAACCATCAAACTGCAGCTCTGCATCATCACCCAACGAACGCACAAAGCCGCCAGCACCGCTGTATCGAGCGATACGACGCTGCGATTTTTCGGCGAAATCCACAATCAATGCGCCAGCCATGGACTGAGACTCATTACTCAAACCGATCACCAATTTTGAGCCAGCGAACGCCAACGAAGTACATACAACACCACTAGGCATCGCCCACGCCGCTTTTGCGCCAGCAGTCACAACAGTTGTTGGTAATTTTTCATACCACAGTGGCGTCGTTGTTTTAGTCACATCATGCAGAAAAACACCGCGCTGAGTTGCGATAGCCAACACATCAGTTGGCCAGCCGAAACGATGAGCGTTTGCTCGCCAATGCTCATCGCTAAACTTCAACGCAACAGCATTTGAGTAACTGCCAACGAGACCGCTAACTGCAGCGGCTACATAATCCTCATCACCCAGCTTGATGGCCTCAGCCAGCTCCGCTGCGGCCTGCGCATCATCACGCGCCGCTTCACATAAGGCGAGCTCATTAGACAGCTGGCTTTGTGCAGCCGTAGCACGATCCGCATCTAATTTAGCTTGGTCTGCACTTGTTTTCGCGACAGATTTTACTGTCAACACCTCGTCCGTAAGACGATCCGTATTTTTATTCAACTGGTCGAGCTGTTCTTCTGTTGTCATCGTCATTGTCTGTCCTACGCGTGAAATTTAACGATCAAAGATTGATTAAAGATTTTTGAGGCCGTGAGCTGCATTTGCAGCAACGTAGACTGATCCACTTTATCTACCGTAGCCGCGAGCTCTGTTGCCGACGCTGCCGCATTCGCTTCGCTTTGAGCCGCTGCTACGGCGCTCGCTTCGGCTTCAACTCGCTTTTGCTCTGCCGTTGCTGCAGCGGTATCGGCTAGCTGGCGTTGCTGTGTCGCTGTCGTGGCGTTATCGGCACTGGCCTGAACATTGGCCGCTGTTGTTACAACGTCCTCGGCGGTTTGCTGCGCGGCGGCCTGTGCTGCAGTATTCGACTGAGCTGCTTGTGTGGCGCTCTGGCCAGATTGACTTGCACTTAGGCTGGCGCTCTCTGCATGGCTTTGCGACTCATTGGCGCTTTGTTCGGACGCATCTGCCGCCGCTTGCGAAGCTTGCAGTGTTTCGGCCATGGCTTCGGTATGCGCTGCGTTTGATAAATGCAGCTCCGCTCGAATCGCCTCAGCTTCATCAACCAAGTCACTAGCTTCTTGCTTTGTTTGCTCTGCATCTGCAGCCACTGCTTCGATGTTTTGGCGATAATTAAAGGCTTGATTCTCTGCTGATTCAGCACGCGTAGCCGCTTCCTCTGCGCGCTCTTTGGCATCATTCGTTGCAACTCGGGCAGTCGCTGATTGAGTCGCCCAGGACTGAGACGAAATAGCCGCCCTTTCGGCGGTTTTACTTAGGCTATCGGCTTTGGCTGCTTGTTCGCTGGCTTTAACTTCCGACGCCTTAGCCTGCACTGCCGCGTTACTCGCCTCGCTTGCTTTGGTGTCGGTTGCTTGCGCTTGGCTTTCTACTTGAGTCGCCAAAACCTGAATGGCTGCGTAGTCTTCACCGGTTGCTGTGGCTGCCTGCGTTGCAACACCTGCTGCAGTAACCGCCTCTGTTTTGCTCTGTGCTGCGCTTAACGCATCCGCTTGTGTTTGTTCCAGTGAAGCGCTTGCGCCTTGCTGTGCGCTTGTGGCTTGCGTTGCTGCTGCTTCTGCTGCTAATCGGTCTGTCTCTGCTTGCGCTGCAGCCTGTGTAGCAGTGCTACTTGCTGCAACCGCTTGTGTTCTCGACTCCTGAATAGCGGCAATGCTGGCTTCATCATAGGCAACAGGGGTCGGGGCTGGCGTTTGCATAATGTCGCGCAATGCGCAGTCATACGCTGGCATGGTCACCATGGTGTCAACCAGCTTAATGCCCGTTTCTTGGTCCACGGCTTTTACGCGGTATTGGCTGCCGTGTGTGCCTTCGCTATTTGGCCACACATCAAAGCTAACAATGCCTTGCTCGTCCGTCTCACCAGAAAACGTCGTTTTTGATACCTGCCCTTCTAACGGTGATACATCGTTTTTATTCAGCGCAACCGTAACCAACGCGCCAGTAATGGCGGTACCATTAGGTCTTAAAAACTCAGCGGTTAAGCGATAGGTGGTTAAACTCATACAAACGGCCTCCGCTTAACTTGGCGTACTGCTTTATGATGGCCAACATTACCTAAGCGAGCCGCTTCTGATTGCTGAGCAAAATAGAGTGTTTGGTAGTGTGACGACAACGCGGGGTTAGACCATTTTTGATCTGGCATACGCATTAAGCGGTACAAAGCACCAAACATAAGCGCCTCTGCCCAACGCTCTAATGCTGTCGGCAACTCCTTAGCAGTTAAAACAGGCCGACACGCAACGCTCACACTATGACGGCGTGCTTCTGTGGCCTTTTGCGCAAACCGAATAGCATGCGGCACGGGCTGCTCATAGTCGCCTTCTCGCATGTTATCGACACTCACCACACGCAATACTTCGCCATTTTCGGGTGCGTCTAGCTCAGCTTCTTGCAGGCCTTTGGGCACATAAACATCAATGCGCTCAAGCCACACGTTCGCGTTATCACAAAGCTCTCGCATGGTTAAAACTAACTGCGAGCGAATGGTAGCCTTCATGGCACCGGCAACTTCTGGCGCAACCCAATCAATCAAATCGTCTAACGTCATTAGCTGTTCCCGCTATTTGGACTGGTTGAAAGGTCTAGTTGAAAGCCTGTGCCCACCGCCGTAGAAAAAGCATTCGCATGCAACGCAGCACGGTTAGCATTGGCTACGTGGTCGGCATCCTTAGAAAACGCTCTAAAAAGAATGTAGTCAGTAATAGCAGGGGCTAGAGAGTGATTAACCACTAACAAATCATCTTTGACGGTTTCGTAATCACCCTCGTGCAAGCTGGGCTGTTTCAAAAAGATGGCTTCTACTTCTGCCCCTTCTTGTGCAGGGGGGTAAACGTAGAAGTGCGTAGGATCGAGCTCATCAAAAACAAAGTTTTCAATGCTTAGCTCTTGCTCTTCGGCATACCAATTAGGTCGCGCTGCGTTTAAATCTGAGCGGCTAATAACGCTAATGCCACGCAAGTTAGACTGGCTGTGCAAGTTGCGAATCACATCAAGCAAACGCAACCCGCCTTGGGGTAATGACTGCTTGGCGCCAGCCACCAAGGATAGAGATTGGTTAACACTGCAGGCACTGGGGGCCGCTTGAACAAGCACGGCATATGCTTCGTTTAGCCAGCCCAACAGCTCATCATTAGACCAGCGTGTTAGCTGCTCATCGTTCAATATGGTGCGCGCTCGGCTCACCACATCTTTTACGCTGGCCATTAGTCAACTTCTACCATGTGGCCAAGCTTGGCTAGTGCTTCGGTATAAACAAAGGTAGCGCCTGTCTCTTTGTTTTTAAGCAGTCGAGGCTTTACCTTAATACCGCCGTCGTCTGTTTTGGTGATAATCGTGTTGTTTTCAACTTCACCTGCTGCTTCTTGCTGTTCTTGAAGCTTAACTTCATCCAGCAAAACCTTTCGATTCGTTTCGACATTGCGTCGCTTGCTTAGCTCAAAGTCTGGGAAAAGCTCTTTAGCCAGCTCAATAAGCGCGTCGTTATCTTCGGCCGCGTTAATGGCCTCAATCGTGATGTTCGTGTCAGACATAAAAACTCCAATAAAAAAGGCCACCCCATAGGAGCAGCCTTTATTGTGCTTGTTACTGTTTAGCCTTTGGCGATATAGGCGTGACCCATCGCTTTTTTGTCAATCACCTTGCTGCCGTAGACATTCAGGCCACGCACCAATCGACCAAATCGAGTTGGATGCGGAATTTCATCCATCTCTGTCATTTGAGCAGCGAACGTAAGCGCTTTTTTATGACAGAACATGGCGTTGGTGACCTGCTTGCCGCTATCCGTAACGGTAGACAAGTTGTTAGACGAATACACCGTGTAGTTGTCGATCATGCCAATACGGCCGTTACGCATAACCGATGTGCCGTCACCTGAAATAGACGCGTCTTTGATTTCAGACTTCTTAATCAAACCACACGCCCAAACAGGTAAAACAATCTTGCGATCTGTACCCGGCATATCTTGCTCATAAAGCACAGAACCCGTATCAACAATAAAGTCGATAATGTTGTCTTTAGTAAGCAACACAGGGGCACCGGCTGCGCCCATGTTGTATGAACCGCTTTTCGCGCCTGCTGTCGCGCCTGCGTTATCTGCGGCAGCTTCCGCGTAAGCGACACCCAAAATAGAGCGATCAATAGCAACTGCCATTTGCTCACCGGCATCCTCTGAGAAGCTATTCATCAGATCGAGATCAGATTGATACGCGTCTACACTTGCTACTTGGAAGCCAAAATACTTGGCTTTGTTGATTTGCAGCTCAACCAAGTCACTGGTTGGTGTTTCGTACACCAAGTCTTGCCCGATTTCATAATCACGAATCGTAATATTCGGAGCTGTACGGATTTTTACCGTATCGCCCTGATTCTTGATTTCACCTTCATAGTCGGTGTTTGCAATATCACCAAACACCGTGGCCGGATACATCTTTTCGATGAGTTTGCCCGACCAATATTCTGGAATGAAACCTGACGCACTTGAAGAACTGTAGTTAGCGTAACCGCTAGAACGTGCTGGACCTGCCATTGTTGTACCTCGCTAGAGGCACAAGGCGGTTTAGATAATACGACCGCCCTTTTGTGCCTCGAAAATCTCTTTATCCAAGGCAGCTTTTTGTTCATCTGTGTACTTACCCAACGCGGCATCCTTATAAAACTGCGTTACTTGCTCGCGCGTAAACGTGCGCTCCCCCATCGGATTGTCGCTAGAGCGAGACTGATGAGGTTGTTGCAAGTGTTGGTTATTGCGCTGCGGCGTAGCTGCCAGTGATTCAAATTCTTTGAAGATTGCTGTGATGCTTCGCGCATCTAAGCGTTGCTGGGCACTGTTCAGGAGCGCTTGACGCTGTGAGCCCGACTTAGGGTCCACGCCATCCAGCCATTTCAGAAACTCGGTGGACGAATTAATGGCATCGAGGTTTGGCACGTTTTGGCGCAATTCCATCCAAAAACGGGCTTGGGCGTCCTGCGCTTTTTCTTCACGCATTTGCTCAAGTTCTTGGTTGGCTTTTGACACCTGGGTGCTTAGTAGCTGTGTTTTAGCACCGGCTACTTTCTCAATTAGGGCGATTAATTCAGGTCCGTACTCGTCAATATCGGTTTGTGACAAATCGCTAATAGCTTCGGCTGCTCGTTCTGCGGCATGCTGTTGATTAGCTGGCGCACTGCTTGCCAACTGCTCTTCTAGCGTTTTGACGCGTTCACGTAGCGCCGGCACTTCGGCGTTGTACTTACCTTGTACAACCTCAAATCGGTGACGCCAGTACGAGGCGTCTTGGTCTTCATTGGGTTGCTGATAGGTCTGAGACGGTTTATTGCTCTCGTCGGCAGGCTTTGCGGGTTCAGCTGTGGGCTGAGTGCTTTCCTGTGCTGATTCAAGCGGTTGGGTTTCTTCAACGCGAGTATCGTTAGATGGATTCGCTAACTGGGATTGGATAGATTCAGCAAGTTTTGCTGCGTCTTGAACTGCTCTTGGTAACATAGTTGCCTCTTTTTGTGAGTCGCGTTCTGCGGGGTTCACGGTTTCGGTTTTTGGGATTCGCTGATCAGGCGAGCCAAGTACCACACAAAAACGCCAGCTCGATGGCTGGCGTTTTAATTTGATACCTGTGTAATGCTTAGTGGCTTCTTACATGGTCTGGTGAGGAGTCGATGTACTCCAACAACTCGTCGATCATGTGCGCTCGTCCCTGTTGATGGCGCATATCACCAAATTCGATCTGGTCTTTAAGTTTGTTTGTTTCGTCCTCAGCTACCGCCAATAGCAGCGAGCGGAAGTCCTCTAAGTCCGGTGACCGGGCTACGGCCGCTAATGCCGCGTACTGCTGTTTGTTGGGTTTGATCATGAACAGGTGCTCCCATGTTGGCGATAATTGCGTCTATTTCTGCAAGAATCTTTTGTTTTTCAGCGGGTTGGGTGTCTACCTCAGCCAGTAGCTTTTGGGCTTTTGCTTTGCGCTCTTCAATCTTGGCTTGCATTTCAAGCTGCTCAAGCTTCTGCATTACCTCGGCTATCTGGCCGTTTTGCATGTTCGCTTGGCCTGCTTGCTCTGCTGCTTCTTCCAAGTTATCCCACTCGTTAATATCAAGCTGTGAGGCAATGGTAGACAGCAAACGAGCTCGGTTTTTAAGGCCAACAAGCTGTTGATCCATCGGATTAGCCGTCGCTTGTAAAAACTCGTTACGCATCATTTGCGTTCGTTCACGCATGAGCATTGCAGAGGAGCCTCTTGCCCTAACCTTACAGTCACCTTTAATGCTGCGGTCTGGGTTGTAGAGCATGTTGTACATCCAAAAGCCTTCGATAACTCGACGAATAACGCCTTTATCAATATGACCAATAGCTGCCTTAATGCCCTTGTTTGCCGACTCCATAAGCATCGACAAGCCCGACGCCGTAGCACCAGCGCCACCTACATTCTGGCTACCGTACATATAGCGTGGAATGTTGGTTACTTCGTCAGCCTTCTGCTCAAACTTCTCGTAAACACCGAATAGCTCAGCACTGTGCATAGCTGGCTGATAGAAACGAATAGCAGGGTTATTGCCCGACGCTTGCGACGACTTAGTTTGGAATAGTCGCCAAGGGTAAATGCTCTCGCCGTCTTCACCCGGCGCCAGTCGGTCATAGTTCACTTCAACCATGGGCCCAGACGCGGCCGCCATGTTATTGATGAGCGCTCGTGCTGTGGCATTGCAGGTATCTTGAATATCGGCCATGAGCTCGGGTGGCGACTGCCCCCAAAAAGCACCGGGTATGCTGTGATAACTGGCTACGCTATAGGGCCGACGCTCTAATGGGTCTTCGTTCACAACAAGGCGAACAACATGGCGACCAATTAAAATAGCTTCAATCTCGTACTCAGCTAACGGGTCGATTTCATCAGCTGGCGCTCCCCACTGCAGCAACGACAAGCCCATGGTCGAACCGCTATAAATCAGACCATCTATGCTGGCATCAGACGATAACCACTCATGGCCACGGTCTTCAATGTGAGCTCGTTCTGAGTCTGTCCATAGCCAGCTTTTTAAGCCACCTTGACCGTGCTCTCGTAGCACTTCCTCAATAGCCTCTTCGCTGTAACCTGGCACTCCTCGCATAGCTTGAATGTCGGATCGGCTAAATCGTGCTCGCTCAAACAAAAATGCGGCATCATCAGGCGTGGTGGCATCTTGGCTGGGGTAAAAATCAAAGGGTGAAATACGCTCCACATGCGGCAGCACTTCATATGTCTTTACTGGTTGCCATCCATCGGCCCAACTCAATACTGATTTTCGCTTGAGTACCGGTGCTTTAAGAATGGCACTAGGAAACGTTACAAAGTCGTCGATAAACTGCTCTAAGGCATCAATCCAACCACCTTCCGCCAGTTGATCCTCTATTGTGAGTTCCATTTTTTCTGCAGCTTCTTTAGCTGCTGTATTGGCGCGCTCTTTAATTTCCTCTGCAGCGCCCATGGCCAATTCACGAATATCAACATTCTGGCCCTGATCTACAGCGGCTTGAGCAGCCATTTGGATTTCTTGCACTAACGCCTGCATAACAAAGGGTGGCACTTCAGCAATCGGTGTCGGCTCCAACCCCCACGGCTTCTCATTCGTTGGCATCAGTACGTCACGAATCCAACTGAAAGCAGCACGGCATTTCGTGGCTGTAAGCTGCATATAGATTTCAGAACCGCCTGTTTCGCGAATCTCCGCCAACTTTTCTTGCGAATACTCGCCCTTACGACGACGTAAACAATCCAACATGCGCTCTTCTACGTCGCGCTTAGCCTGTTTTGCACGCTCCCAGTCTCGATTAATTTGCCCTGCAATAGACTGCTCATACTGCTGTCGAGCAATAAGGCGCTCTTGCTGTAGCGTTACTTGTGCAGCCTCTTCATCAATTTGCGCGTTGCTTTTAATTTGTAACAGGGCCATTAGGTAAAGCCTCTCCAAGTAGTGCGTGATGCCTTAACGCTGCGCTGCGGCAGCACATTAGAAGCATCAATAACAGCAAAAATATCTGAGCGAGCTAACGTCTCAAACGCCTTAGCGCCATGCGAAGCCCAGTCGTGTCGCGGCCTTTCTTTATAAACACCCAACCGCTCATCCCACTCTTTCCGATAGTTGTCTAGGCAGTCGATACCACGCGCACAACTCTCTTCATCAAACCAACATTCGGGTAAAAATTGCCGAACGGCGTTGATACCTTCCATCTGATTGCTAACACGCGGCACAATCTCGAACTTGATGCCATACTTGGCGAAGTCCTCTTGCCGTGTTTTTCCGTTAGCGCCCAATTCCCTAACACTTAAATCGTGTGGGCCAAAATGGTGGCTGTAGTTATAAGGCTTCTTGTTGAGCTCATTAGCGTAGAACTCAATGCCCTCGCCAGAGTCTTCCAAGTAGTCAATTACGCGTATCTCTCGCCCAACGACTTGAGCAAACCAAATCGACATGGCGTCATTCATACCCAAGTCCCAAGCGGTGATAACTGGGTACTGCGGGTTATAAGAAAGGCTTGTAGTAATCCGTTTATTCTTGCGAAGAAAGCGCATTTGCTTGAGGTAGTAAGCACCGTCAGCGCTTTGGGCAAAGGCTTCGTCCGGGGTACTGGGGTACTCCCGCTTCATATCATCCAAAAGCTTTTCTGCTTTTTTTGCGTACCAAGCTCTTTGCTCTAACGACAACTCAATATCTAAATTGGCTTCTAAACCATCAAAGTATTCAGTTAGATATGAGGGGATCGCCACCCCTTCTGCCGATAGTTTGTAACTAGGGTCATCAAACCACGGGAAAAAATGGAACTTAAAATCAAGCTCGGTCAGGCTCTTACCTGAATCCGCTAGATTCTGGGCCGTTTGGCAGTAGTCAAAGAAGTAACCTTCTCGACCTTCTGCTGTACTCTCTATCGTAATTCGATTGTCTAGGCCTACCGCCTCAAAGGCACCCGTTACGATCTCTTTAGCCTTATCTGGGTACTTGCGGCATATCTTGCCGAACTCCGACACATGCAAGTCCTGCAGCGTGCCACCACGGTATGACGTGCTTACTCGAATGCTAGAGCCGTTATCGAACACATAACCTTGGTCTTTGTCAGCTATCGGTACTGGCAATTTAAGGCCAATCAGCCTAAAGATATTCTTCCAATAGGAGCTGATTTTTTCGTATGCAAAACGAATCTTGTTACGATAAATATCTTTCGCATCTTCTAGCGTGTGAGCGATACAACCCGCAGAGAAGTTATCGACAAAAAGGCAGCTGTCTAGGCTGTCTATCATCTTAAAGGTGGTCATACCCAACTGTCGGGCCTTCAAGATGATATCGAGAATATGGCGATTGCTGTAGAACTGTCGTTGCGCGCTATTGGCTCTAAAGCGAACAACCTTGCCGTTCTTGTCTTTAATTCGATAAAGCGCATTCAAGCGAAACCACTTGAGCGACAACGCCTTAATAACGTCCTTTTCGTCTGTTAGCTCTTTGGCGTCATACATTCGCAGATACTTTTCCGCGACGATGATTTCAGCTAACGCGCTCATTCGTCAGCAGCCTGTGCGAGCAATTGCGCTAGTGATTGACCAGCCTCATGCTCCACTTTCTCCTTGAATGCCTGAACATCTACA
The DNA here is from genome assembly GCA_049603715.1 of Pontibacterium sp. Lineage (GTDB taxonomy): Bacteria > Pseudomonadota > Gammaproteobacteria > Pseudomonadales > Balneatricaceae > Pontibacterium. Next base: position 47,944 of record JBMYSW010000004.1, read on the forward strand.
TGCTTGCCAACTAACTCTAACGCCTTAGCCGCACCGGCGGCATTAAACTCAAATACTGGGTTGCCTTCATCGTCGCGTATAGCGTCGCCTTTTCGATCCGTCTTAGGGCTCACCTCTTGCATACAGCGCTCATGAAGCTTAACGGCTTGATTCAGCACATAATCAGCATCAATCTTAGTGCGCTCAATTCGCTCAGCCTTTAGCTCAGCTATCCGTTGCAGTATTTCGGGGAACTGCATTAAACGCGACGCTTCCTTATCCGCGTTCTTTTTTGCATAGCCAGCTTCAATAGCGGCCCTAGTGGCATTCAAGTCACACGCGAGATATTCAGCACAAAACAACTCTCGCTTTGGTGTCCACTTGAAACCCGGCATTTATCGCCCCTTGATCAACATATTGCTTAGTTGATCCAGTTTAGAATTGATCGAATCCAAACTTTTTGTGACACGATCTTCCTGCTTGTCGATGTTAGTTTTGTTCTGCTCAATCGCCTGCGTATTAATATCAATACGCTTATCCATGCCCGAAAAAAACGTCAAACAGCTAACGAGCACAATCGCAACAGTGAGCACCTGTGAAATCGAAACCGACTTATCAATATGCCACCCCTGCTGTCTCTGCCGACTCTGCGTATCATGCTCAATCACAACAAACCCTCGCCCATAAAAAAACCGGCACTCGGCCGGTTCAATTACTGCATTACACCTTTTATCTGCCACGCTGGCACGGCGGCAAACGACTCACCGCATGCGCAAACATAAACGTCTGCGTCTCGCCAAACAAACTCACCGTGAGCAGAAATAATCTCTACAACTTCCGATAAATCAGCCACAAACACCGACTTACCAACCATCGGGTCATCGTCCAACTCAATTAGACTAGACATTAGCGACCCCCATAAACGAAAAAACCGCCAGTGCGATAACGCAGTGACGGTAGTATGGGAAAATCTTTTCAAAACGGGCCAAGGCTGTCAAGCACCTGAGCTCAATATAAGAAAAATTCTTATGTGGGAATAAAGCTAGTAGCAGTCATTCGAGAGCTAGAACAATAAAAAAGCGGCCACTGGGCCGCTTTCTTTTTACATCACCACCAAATGATCACCCCACGTAACATAGCATGCAGGCTCATCCAGCATTTTATCCAAGGCGCTCGCCACCGGGCTTAATGCTCGTCTATCCAAGTCATCCATAATGCTTAAAAGCTTATCCCAAAACACACCGTAGCGACGCTTCCAACGACGTGATTCGATGTTGACGCCATGGTACTCAAACAACCAGTCACGTATTTGCGCAGGCTTTTGGTACACACACACGCCTTTGGGTCGAGAGCGCGCCCGTTCTTGATAGCAACGCATAGCCGCATGCGTCAGATACCAAAGCTCGCTTTCTTCATCGTCTACACCAACCAATACGGCAAACATTTTCCAAAGCGCTTCTTCATCCGTGTCACTCACAAAGTCCTCGGGTGCATACAGCCAGTTACCCCAAAGCCGAAGCGGTGGTGTTAGTCGGTCAATCGCAGAGAGAATAATGCCGCTCTGTATGTTGTTAGCCACCACATGATTAGTGTTTAGCTTGCTTGAGTATTGCACACGAGCACCCAGCTCACAGTGCTCAGCAAGCAGCGCTTCGGCTGAACGGTGAGGTCTGAACATACAGTCATGCCAAGCCTGTCTTGCTGAAATCAATCTCATGCTGCTCTCCACATCACAAAGTTACCGTCTAAATGAGTTGCCACATGCACCGGCTGCAAGATAATTGCGCCCTCGTCGCCCCAAAACTTCAAACCTTCAACATGATAAATCTGGCTATCTTCAACGTGCACGGCATCAAGCACCGCTTTAATCATGTTATCGGTGTCTGGCTTTTGTTGATGAGGTTTGCCACGCATGGCGTCGCGCTTTTTCTTCGTCCAGCTCTTTGGCATAGGTAAAACAAACACCATGCGGCAACCACTGTTAGGCACCGTTAGACCCGCTTCGCGTACTTGGTCTTTAAACTCACGATAACGGACAACACACGGACGTTGTGCCCAGCGATCCCGCTGTGTCTGTCTTGGTTTAGGTACTGGGACCACGTTATAGCGAACAGGAATGAGGTTGTTCTTATGTATTGCTACCACTGATTCACCTCTACATTTCTCTACACTGGGTTTCTATTGATGGCGTTCTGCCAATGATCGTTAAGCGAAGCTGATACACCTCATCCCTAACTTGCTCTAACAGCTCTCGTTCCGTGCCGTACTGCTGCTGCCAAACCTTTGGCCCTGCATGAAAAGCGACACCGTGGCCACCAAGACGGTGGTGCTCAGGACACAAAGGCAAGGCGCTTGTATGATCAGAGCGTTGCCCTACACCCGCCTCAAACCGCACATGATGTACTTCGGCTGGCGAATCACCGTAGCCAAGGTTGCGACAAACAACGCAACCAAGACTCACCAAGTCGCTCAGCCACTCGCGTTCGTAGTTGGTCATGATCTTACCGCCTTCAAATATCGGTCTATTCGCTCCCCTATCCATTGCATAACAGGAACTGCCATGGAATTACCTATCGCTTTGTATCGAGGACCATCAGGGCACTGATCTATTCCCTTTCCTCTCCATTTGATCCTCGTGTAATTGTCGGGAAAGCCTTGTAGGCGTTCACATTCAACAGGCATCAACCGTCGAACCATTTTACCCCCCCCTGAAGCTAGAGAAGGCTGCAATAACACAGCACTGCTTTGAGGAGCACTTGCATTGCACGGCCCAGAAATCTCGCCATAAATAATTGGATCTTGGCGAGACTCGAAGCAAGTCACTAAGTCAGTGGCATCTTTATAGTCTCTGGCTTTCATGGTTGATGACGTTTCATCTACGGCGTACTCTCCTAGAGAAAGCATGCGGTAGCCGGTCACTATTATGTGCCCTGCCTGAGCTTGGTTGTCATCTGCGCCGCACACTCCAACGCCTCGTGCAGTGAGGGCGGCAACGATCGTCGACGCTTCTCGGCTCGGCGGAGTATCCCTGCGCACGCTTTCTGACTCAAATAGTACCGCTCCGGGGTCAAACCCTTTTCTAGCACTTGCGACAACAAACACACGTCTGCGTCGTTGGGCCACTCCGAAATATTGGGCGTCAAGAATCCGCCAAGCGGCTGCTCTTTCGGGTCCATACACACAACCAGCGTTCGACCAGCGTTTCCCTGTTGGCTGCAATTCGCAGTCTTCCCCAACAAGCGCACCAAGAAAGCATCCGAAGGCGTTTTCTTTGTCTGATAAGATGCCTGGGACGTTTTCCCAGACAATGATTGATGCGAGCTTTCCTTCGGCTCTTCTAGTAATGTCAATTGCATTAGCTAAACCCACGAATTTGATTGTTAACTCTCCACGAGGGTCATCTAGCCCCTCTCTCATACCAGCAACAGAAAAAGCTTGGCAAGGCGTTCCGCCAACAAGAATATCTGGAGCCTCAACTTCCCCTCGCATAACTGCAGGCGAGAGGCGCGTCATATCTCCCAAATTTTCAACACTGGGCCAACGCTGCGCCAAAACTTCGGAGGGAAATTTTTCGATTTCTGAGTACCAAGTGGCTTTCCAACCCAACCCACTCCACGCAACACTTGCCGCTTCAATCCCGCTGCAAACACTTCCATATTTCATGCTGCACGCCCCTCCTGTTGTTCCATCCACTGTCTGTATTCATCGCAAACCGCTTGAGAGCGTTCGGACCAAACTACATTGTGCTCAGAGCCAAAGGCGTAAATCAGCTCAATAAGGTCAGCAAACTCTCGCTTTCTCATTGCTCGTGTAGATTGCCCCAACACAACAAAACCACCGTTGATACCTGGCACCGCCTCTTGCTGCTTGAGAGCGGCAGTAAACACATGCTTCCAGTCCTCGTTAGACAGCTTACGGCCATACCACTCAACACAGCGCGAAACATCACTCAGCATCGCCCAAAGCTTTGCGTTTTGATCAAGGCTACGCTTAGGTCGAGAAAGAGTAACTAGCACTTCGCCTGCAGCTAAGGCCTTGCCAACCACGTTCCACGCATAACCCATGCGGTCATAGCGCTCGCTTAAGTCTTTAATCACAATCTCTACTGATTGGCTCATGACATACCCAACCCTGCTTTGATGCCAGCCAGTGCCTTACGACCACGGTTCATATCCTCTTCGGTTACCACCTTTTCAGGCTCTGGTAGAAACAAGTGGTGTGCACTAGGTCGGCTAGCTCGACAAAGACCAATCACCTTGGCTACATCAGGCCATTGATATTCTTTGTCATTCGCTATCTTTAGCTGCTTTAACTCCTCAAAACCCTTAGCGCGTGACTCATCGCTTAACGCTAAAATCTCTTTGGTCCACAAACGCTTGGCTCGTTTCAACGTACTCTCATCGCTAAATTGGCTATCAAACTGGCGACCATAGATGGTTTTGATCATCGAAAAAAAAGAGTTCACTTGGCGTATTTCGTCTTTACTGAGTGAAATCATCGTCGAGGTCTGAGAGTCGTCGGGCAACGCCCTCTCGCTCTGAAAACGCTGAACTTGCTGGGGTACGAGTTGATTGAGGTTTTTCATGGCCGCGTCTCGCTAACTTGATAACATGCTGAACAAACTTATGATCCCACTCCGCCTGAGTGAGCGTGCGGTTTTGTGTTAACCAGTAATTCGTAAACTCAAACAGCATGAGTTTCTTATCGTCTGGTTTGATGTGATCAGGGTTAAACCCAGCCATGCGTAAGCGATCCACAACCTCATCCGAAGGTCGCCACTCTAACTGCATTGGGAAAGATACACGCGCCATAGATGTAGTAGATATATCGGAAGTAACGGAGGTATGCCCTTCCTCAAGGTGTTGCCTATGCCTTACCTTATCTACATCAAATAAGCTAACTTCTTGATTTTGTTGGGGATTGTATTGCCCTTGCTTTTGCCCACGTTGTTTGCCCTTCTCCTGCCCTTCCTCAGAAGGACGGACTAAATCTGTAGTAGCTAAAAGACACCGAAACACTAATGGATCGGTACGCTTTAGCTTATCTAGCTTGGAAATAAGGCCAGCATGCACAAGCTCATCAACATAGCCGCGCAACTGCTTTAAGGTAGGGATAAACGCTGGAATTTTAGAACCCGGTCGGCGGTGAACCTCAAGATGCTCTTTAAACATCTGATAGCTCACTTTACGCTTACGGCCACAAATGCCGCTTGCATAGTCCATGTGAGGACGAATACACATCAAGTACAACACACGCGCCTCGTGCGTCAGGTACTCATTCTTTAATGCTTCTAACTCGTGCTTATTCATGCACACCCCCAGAACTTAGAGAACTGAGGGAACTCACAGTTATCTTGTGAGTGGTAACGCGCTTTGCCATAATACAACTACTCCTTGAAAGAGAAGCCTAATGAGGTGCGTCCACACCAATGATTTAGGCTTTTACTACTTGGGGTTGAGGGACAGTCCCGTTCCAAAACGGCTCTCGTCTCGTCCAAGACGAGGGCCACCTTTCTGTTAATCTCCTGTTAACTCTGGTTAGCATCCCCAAAAGACACTAAACAGAATTAATGGCGTGCCCGGTGGGACTCGAACCCACAACCTACGGTGTAGAAGACCGATGCTCTATCCAATTGAGCTACGGGCACAGTAAGCCGCTAAAAGCGACTCAAAGCCGTCATAACATGAGCTCGACGGCGTAATCTCTCTTGCTTGCCTTGGTGTGGCCTATATTTGCTAGTGCTATACAACACAACAGGCCAACCACCTCGGGGCGCTGGGCCCTTCACAAACGAGTGAGAAAAAGAAGACCCAGAAGGAAACGCCATTAAGCTATCAAGCGCTCCCAGTAAACCCGCAACCCGTATTCCTCTTAACTTCATGCAGGCACCACAGAAAACACAGGCTTACCGTCGTCCGTGCTACGGCTTACCTTATTGCACTCAATCAAACGACGAAGCGCTTGGTTAAGCTTTTCAGCGCTGGTCGAAGCCGCTAAACGAGAGGCAATCACCTCTGCAGTCAACGGCTTTCCTTCTTCATCCAACAAACTCAATACCGCTTGTTTCACATCTTGCAGTGTCATTGCTTACTCCTTTGGTCATCGGCTTTGTTAAGCACACCGTAATGCACTTAAAAAAGCCCCCGCAGTGGGAACAGTCTGCGAGGGAATGGCATACAGCCAGGGTGGAGGAACCTAGTGCAATTGCGTATCAGTCATTTCAGGAAACTCAGGAAACACACCGCGTAAAAACTGAGAGGCATGAGAACTCACAGAACTATTAGAACCCTCGTCATCAGAGAAGATGCTGCTTAGAGTGGTAAACGCAACTCGCTTTTCTTCAATAGCGGCTTGCGCCAAGTGGCGAAGATATTCAGAGGTAGAACCAAAGCCCTCGATCTTAGCGATTCGAGCAATTTGCTCGCGTTGCTCATGAGACAAATGAGTAGTAACTGCTTCCGTTTTTTTAGCCATGGTGTGATTTCCTATGCTGCTTTTTCGGGAGGTTGAAATTTGAGAGCGCCCTTAGTAATTCTCTCGAGCTGGTATGCGCGCTTTTCAGGAATTTCATCAGGCCAACTAGAAACAGCTGGCTGACTTATAGGAAAACCAGCATCAGTCAAAGCTTTAGCTAACCGATACTGAGAGCCGAAATACTCTATAACTGTGCTTTTCTTCATTTTTCAATCTCGATATCTGTAATTGACTTAAAAATAATAACTTAACTTATCACTAAGTCAATACTTAAAGTTATTTTCAATTTTTGGCCAAGAAATATAAGATTTCTTATTGGTTTGTTAATGGTGGTTGAGAACGTGTCTCTTGCTAATAGATTAAAGCTACGAATGAGTGAGCTGGGATTGTCGCAGCGCGAGGTCGCTGAGCGAACGGGGATGTCACAAGTAGCAATCCACAATCTGACATCAGGGAAATCTCTGGCCACACGAAAAATCACCGAACTAGCAACAACGCTCAATTGTTCGGCAGAATGGCTACAGCAAGGGGTAAGTCAATCTCAGCCAGCTCCTGAGAACTACACTAATATTCCATTTTTAGACGTAGAATTGGCAGCAGGTAACGGCAAACATATAGACACAGAGCAAGTTGAAGAGTGGATACCCATTTCCACCGAATGGATTCTCGAGAACAGGTTTAGCAAACATGCGTTAGCTGCTGTAACGGTAAAAGGCGATTCTATGGTGCCACGACTCCAAGACGGCGACGCTATTTTGGTAAATACCGAAGACAGAACTCCAACATCCGGCAACATCTATGCTATAGCTGTGGATAGTGAGCTTCGAGTAAAACGACTCATTAAACGCATGGATGGGGCTTGGATCATTAGTTCAGACAACAAGTCGAATCCGGCATATCAGGATGAGGTAATATCTCATCACAACTTTGAGCAGCTTAGAATTATAGGTAGGGCAGTCAAAGTGATAATGGGAAGCTTGTAATCTACTTTAGTGTTATAAAAAAACGTAACCAAAGATGTAATAAGTCATTGAAACGCATAAATTTAGGGAGAGAATAGTTATGCTGCGACCACTTCAATTTGCAATAGCCGCTTTATTACTTTGCTTTTCAGTAGCAATACTGACTGGTGTACTAATTTACGCAACGGATCCAACAACAAACCACTTAGTCGCCAGCAAGCAAGCTGAACTGGACGCACAAAAACTAAAGTACGATATCGATCGGCTTAGCGACTGGAAGTGGAACCACCTTGCAGATATTGATAGCAACGAAGACGCTTATCCATTTGTAATGCTGCGTTATGGCTACAAGTTCATCGCAGAAGAAGATAACGAAAAGTTCATTATTGGTTGGTTTGCAGAACTTGCTAATACATCACCAAATTACACATATCCAATCACCATCAACTACACACTAACTGATATCGATGGGTTTTCTATCGCCAGCAGCTCTTCAACAGAGATGTTCGGCCACGAAAGCTCCGGTGGCATTCGTGGCCAGATAGCGGTCACCAAAAGCCAACTTTCCCGAGTTGCAAAAAGCACATGGACTGTGGATGCGCCATCATTAGACTGGCGCATCAACGAGGAGCGAACTATCGGCACTCGCTTTGAGCGACTTTCAGAAATGGTTAAAAATGGCAAACTAGCTAATTGGATATACAACAAGTCCGAGACATTTGATGACAAACCGCAAAGCTCAATACCTTTAAAGTGGCTCGCTATCAGAGATGCTGTGGAATTCTTGACTTTGGAGTCTCAGTAATTGGTATTGCCTCAAATGGTGTATCCCAAAAACAAAAATCACCCAAAAGCAAATAAGAGCAATCAACCAAAAGGAAGCTAACAATGAAGAAATTACTGTCTGCACTTCTAGTATCACTCGCTGTTTCGGGGGTTGCCACCACAGCAACAGCAGTAACTACACAACAAATAGAAGCGCCAACTATAAACAAGTGCCAATGGATTAACGGCTACTATAGAAAAGATGGTACCTACGTAAAGGGCCACTATCGCGGCTGCTAATCGCCATGAGCAAAATCAAAGCAATAGCAGGAGTGGCGGTGGTTGCAGCCTTGTTTGGCCTAGGGATTCCGGTGCATGTAGACTGTAATCCACGCTACCTAGAAACCAACGCGACGATCCACTTCTTATCTAGCATCTTTGGTTACGACCCCTGCTTAGACTAAGCCTTCTCAATACCTGAAAGCCCGCCATGTGCGGGTTTTTTTTCGTCTACCAAATAGCGCATTACATAAGGCTAAATAAAAATATAAGTTTACTTATTGACTAGATATATAAGTTAACTTATATTTATTGAACAATTTGAGCAGATAAAACCAAACAAACAAGGAGTATCAACATGCTAATTCTTACACGACGCATCGGTGAAACCATTGTAATTGGCGATAACCAAGCCTCAGTGAAGGTGCTTGGCGTCAAAGGTAACCAAGTGCGCATTGGTGTCGATGCGGATAAGAACGTTGCCGTTCACCGTGAAGAAATCTTTTTGCGCATTAAAGAAGAGCAAAAGCAAACGCTCAAGGCGGTGAGCAATGGTTAAGCTTTTTTCTGGCGAATTAATGGAAGACACCGTGTTGGATATTGCGAACAAGGTGTTTAAGCAAGAGCGTGTTTGGTCAAAAGAAACGGGCCCAGTCAGCACGCTGAGCTGCCAAGAGTTCATCATGGATATCGACAACGAGGCTGTAAAAGTCTTGCTTATGAATGACAAAGGCTTTGCCGATGATGAACAGCGCGAAGCAGACAGTCTTAAGCTAGACAAGGCGCAGCATCCAGCCGATGTGCTTACTCAGGCATACATGGCAGCCAGCGAAAGCATTGTCTACGGCAAAGGCATAAAGCGCTTTGAAGTGCTTCACCGCATGCTCACCAAGGCGGCGATTGTGTATTACTGCGCCATTCACTGCCAAGCCATTGCCGACCAAATGCTATATGAGTCGGTCGATCCAATGACAAAGATCGCTTAGCTATGCGTCAAGTCTGCAAAGTAATTAAAGACGTTGCCGTGGTCGATGGACACCACTTTAAAGTGGGCGCTCATGGTTTTGTTTACAGACGCGACAGTGCTGGCCAGTGGATTCGTAGCACTAAAAAAATCAAATCAATTCACGCCGCTCTACGCGAAACACTTGGCTCAACTCATAGCGAGCAGGTAGCGCAAGAGATACGTGAATTTATTCAAAACACTAATGTCTAGGAGAGCTGTTTTGAAACGGGACAACAGAATGGAAGCGATCAGTATTGACGACCTTTGCAAGCTGATCGGGCCAAAACTCAAGCTCAAGTTTTCCGAAATTGGCAAGCAGCGCAAGCAACTAAAGCGCGAAACACTGCGCAAGCTTGCAGAGGTTTCGGTTGCAGCAAACGAGGTACCAAGCATTTGGTGGCTGCTGGACACAGCCCCAGTGCTAGAGCACGCCTTTCATGAACTCGTGGACCTGCAAATCATGCTGGATATGGATGCAGGCCTTATGTTCAGCAAGAAGTACGACATTCGTGAAAACAACGCGACACCACAACAAGTCGTAGACCTGCTTAACGAGCTCGAAGAGCTCAAGAGCATCATTAAGCAAGCAGCTTAGGGGGGACAACATGGGACAGTTATCACAACCAAACGCGTCGCCAATCGAAGTTATGGCTTCTCGTCTTAGCGTTAAGCAAGAAGAAATGCAAAGCATTGTTATGAACACGCTAATGAAAGCGAAGCCAGGCGGCCAACAGCCAAGCCATGAAGAATTTGTAACCTTCTTGGTGATTGCCAACGAGTACGGCTTAAACCCGCTTAGCAAAGAGATTTACGCCTTTGCTAACCGTGGCGCAATTCAGCCTATCGTGTCGATTGATGGTTGGTTACGCATCATTAACCAACACCCTCAGTTTGACGGCATGGAGTTCGAAGACACGCTTGATGCCAATGGTAACTTGTCGGCTATTACCTGCCGTATTTACCGCAAAGACCGTACTCGACAAACAGAGGTCACCGAATACTTAGACGAGTGTAAAGGCACCTCTGATCCTTGGAAGAAGTGGCCAGCACGCATGCTTCGCCATAAAGCGGCTATCCAGTGCGCACGTTACGCGTTTGGTTTGTCGGGCATTGTTGACCCAGATGAGGCAGAACGCATCAAAGACGTTACATCGCAAGGCTCAGACACCACAGTCGAGACAACGCAAGCGGCAGCATCCACAGTCGAGCCGCTATTGCCGCTCTATTCTGACGACGCCTTTCAAGACAACTTGCCCAAGTGGAAAGAAATGATCGAAGAAGGCAAAAGCTCACCCGAGCACATTATTACCATGGTTGGCTCACGCGCCAGACTCAGCCCACCGCAAATTAAAGCAATTAAGGAGCTAGCGGCATGATGAAAACGTTAGAACTACAACAAGGCACCGCAGAATGGAAAGCCGCTCGCAAAAACCACCTTACCGCGTCAGAAGCCAGCATCATGATGTCGTGCTCTTCAAATGTAAGCCGTAATAAGCTGCTTGAAATGAAAGCCACCGGTACAGAGCAAGAGTTTAGCGACTGGTTCCAAAAGTATGTGCTCGACAAAGGCCATGAAGTTGAAGCCATGGCGCGCCCTATCGCTGAAAAGATCATTGGCGAGGAGCTCTACCCTATTGTGGGTTTAGACGAAGACCGCAACATGCTCGCCAGCTTTGATGGTTGCACCATGCTTAGCAATATCATCTGGGAATGCAAGCAGTCTAACGCCAAGAAAATCGAGTCGATTAAGCAAGACGAAATGCCAATGGAAGACTACTGGCAAGTCGCTCACCAGCTTGTTGTTAGCCGTGCAGAGCAATGCCTTTACATGGTGACCGACGGCACCGAAGAAGGCACCTATCACCGCTGGGTGAGTCTAAGCACAGACGATGAAGATCAGCTACTTGCAGGCTGGGCCCAGTTTGAAGCCGACCTAAAAGACTTTGCGCCGCGTGAAGTAAAGCCAGTGCTCATGCCTGCCCCGCAGCAAGAGCTACCTACCCTATCGGTCGATCTGGTAGGCGAAGTGCGCAGCAGCAATCTTATCGAGTTTAAGGAGGCCGCAACAGCACGCATTCAAGCAGTCAAAACAGAACTGGTCACCGACCAAGACTTTGTGGATGCCGACGAAACCATCAAACTTTTCACCAAAACAGAAAAGCGCTTGGACGTCGTTAAAGAGCAAGCCTTGGCGCAAACAGCGAGCATTGAAGAGTTATTCAAAACCCTCGACGAAATTAAAAGCCAAATGCGCACCAAGCGCTTGGCCCTTAACAAGCTAACCAAAGAGCGTAAAGAGCAGATTCGCACCCAATTAATCCTCTCTGCAAAGAAAGCAGTAAGCGAGTTTATGGTAGAGCACGAAAAGCAGCTAGAAGCCTTGGCTGGTTTTCCTATCAACCTACCCTCTGCAGATGCTGACTTTGCCGGCGCTATCAAAGGTAAGAAAACAGTCGCCAGCTTGGAATCGGCCATTGATGACGCATTGGCCACCGCCAAAATTAGCGTTACGCAAATGGCGTCAAAAGTCGCTGACTCTATTGCCATGTACCAAACAGAGGCAGACGAGTTTGACTTCTTATTCTCTGACAAAACCACGCTCGTTCTACTAGATGCCTCGCACCTTCGCGCAGAGGTACGCAGCCGCATTGCTGACTACAAAGAAGCTGAGCGAGTGCGCCAAGAGCAAGTAGCGCAAGCACAGCAAGCACAGCAAGAGCAGCCAGTAAAAGCAGCAGCGCCACAACCAGAAGCAGCGGCGGTCGCTAAAACCCAAAGCACCCCCCGCTTTGAAGCGGTAGCCACTTTAGATGCAGCGCACGAACATATCACTATTCCAATGAGTGAGTACGAACAACTTCGCCAAGATAGCGAACTGCTTCACGCACTTAAAGCCGCCGGTGTGGACAACTGGTCTGGCTGGACAGAAGCGCTAGAAGCCGCAGCTATCGCGGCATAACTTAACCAAGAACGGGACGTTAAAAATGAGTACAGAAAGCACTATCACCAACATCGAAGACCTTTTCCCTGATTTAGACGGCGGCGTGTTCGCTCAAAAAATTGGGCGCTCACTCTCTGATGTGGCACTTGGCGTTGTGCTAAGTGGCAAGCCGGGCAAGGTCACTCTTACCTTTGACATTAAGCGCATTGGTGAGAGTAGCCAAGTTGAAATGGCTCACAAAATTGCCTTTGTAAAGCCCACTGAAAAAGGCAAAAGCAGCGAAGAGGACACGACGCATACCCCTCTTCATGTTAACCGTGGTGGCAAGCTAACCCTGTTTCCACAAGAACAAACTCAGTTTGAATTTAAGTAATGCCCTCAACCTGCAAACAAGGACAAAAACACTATGTCATTTGATCAATCAGCAATTAAAGAGCTAAAGCGCAGCGAAGAAGTAAAGCATGTTAGCGACCAACTGCAAGACACATTCGTTCCGGCCGCAGCAGTGCCTAGCTCAGTTTCCATCGAAAGCCTTGAGCAATTTCAAGCTGGCCGCGTTCGATTCCGTGGCACCATGACAACCTCTGTCATTGCTGAATACGCTGCTTACGTGCTAGAGCAAGAATGCAAAGAATGCTTTGTTGATATGGAAGGGATGACGGCCACAACGTTTTTCAACCTGGGCGATGTTTTAAACCCTGGGCATGGTGATCATAAAGCCGTGCTATGCCTCTCTAAAACAAGCGCATTCAAAGAGCTGCTTAGCATGAATGGCTGTAAAGTAGCTCAAAAAACACTAGCAGAGTGGCTAGAAGACTGGCGTGATTTCATTACCTCTCACGACCAAGACGGCCAACTCCTACCAATGACAAAGGCAATTGCTGCTATTCGACGTATCACGATTAAAGCCAGCGCTCAGTCAACCCATAGCGACAGCGACTTTAGCTCTACACGCAGCGCTATGGAGCAAGTAGAAGCGCAAATGGCAGAGCGCCAACCCTCAAAGTTCTTTTTCAAGTGTGTTCCATACGAAGGCTTAAAAGAGCGTGAATTTGAGCTTCGCCTAAGTGTGGCAACAGGTGGTGAAAAGCCAATGCTCACACTTCGCATTATCCGCCTCGAAAAACAGAACGAAGACATTGCCTTAGAGTTTAAAGATACGCTAACCAATGCGTTGGATGACACGCCGGTGCGTATCGGTAAATTCGCTTTAGGCTCGTAATTTCCTGCATGCTTTAAAGGCAGTCGCAGCCTGTGGCAACACTGGATCAAGTATCACTTGGTCGGGTCGAAAGGCCTTAATAGCGAACCAACAAAGGAAGCCAAGATGATTCTATTCCTAATTACCTTTTTCCACTGGATCACAAGCGAAAGCTTTCGCGCTAAAGCCATTAAAAGCGTGACCGCCCCAATGCTCGTAAGACTAGACCAAGACGGCGTGCCGCTATTAGTGCAAAAGCTAGAGCTTATTTCTCTTAATAAAGATGAAGCCTTTTTAATTACGCTATTTAACGGTAAGCACTTTAATACCGATTGGAATAACGTTGCTCGCCACTCTTCTAGTTTATGCAGCACCCGAAGAAGTAAAAACAAACCATTAACAGAAAACGAATGGCGAGAAGTAGAAAAGGCCATTACTAAAATCGCAGAAGGGAATTGGCAAAAACTAAATGGCAAGGTGCCAGTGCTTAATTAACAGTTTTAGAGTGAGTTAAATATGAGAGTTACAGACAGAACTCGAAAAGCACTCAAAGCACGTAAAGAAAGGCGAGAACTAGAAAAGCAAGGTTACCGCAAACACGAAACCGACTGGGAGATTCATCGCGGAAATAAACGCGACCAGAAGATTATTGATGCCAAAGTAAGCATCTGCGGTAAATACGTGTACACAAAGTTAGGTGAAAAATGAAACGAATCGGATTGCTTTTAAAACGCTATCGACAAATGGGTGATGTGACGCAGAAGGAATTGGCGGAGGAGATCGGAATATCTCACAGCACATTATGCCGAATGGAGAAAGGCGAGCAGTTTAGCGGCGAGAACCTTTCCAAAGTCCTTAAGTGGATGATGGTCGCTTAAACCATGGTGATGGCCTTGGTTTTTACTATTACAGCCTTCTTCCTTTCAGGGGTTGCAGCAACTATCGGTGTGCTGCGCAAAGATATTTGGGGCGGTGTTTATTTTGTAGCACTAGCGGGGGTTGGCATCCAGTATGCCACTATCTTGTATGGCACCAACGGTTAACTGAAATATTGCCACCCTCACTAATGAGGGGGCCAGATTTAGAGGTTTTTATGAGCGAGCGATATAAAAAAGGCCGTCGAATTGATGGTCACCCTATTGCCCACAGTGGTGTGGAAATGGACGAAGACGCAGTATTAAAGCGCCTTCATTATCTTCAAGATGCTACGGACCAAATGAGCGAAATCATTGAAGCCGTGGCTAATAAGCTAGGTGTTAAAAGTGGAAATGTTAGCGGATTAATTGATGCCATTAATGGTATTAAAAATTCCGATGATCATTTTTGGGTAGGTGATGTTGCGCGACGCCTGCCGATTGAAATGCTGCCAAAAACACAAAGCTGGTCGTCGTTATTGTCTGCAATTACTCAGCTTAAAACTCAGCGAAACAATTTGCTCGACGAAGTTGGTGAGCTTGAGCGAGCGATTAAGCCTTTCGCTGAGGCCTTTGAAGCGGCTCGAAAAACACATGAACTGAAAGATATGATTGTCGATGCTATTTATGGGAAAGGTTGTGGAAGTATGGAAAGGGCCATCGAAGCTGAAAAGTCGGGCCTTGCTGAATTTACAGGAAACCAGCACAACCTTAACTGGGAATGGAAAAAGGAAGAACTTAAAAAACTTGACGAAAATGAATTATTAAAACTTTATATGGAAATCTAATCCTTAAAGCAGCGCGTTGGCGTGCTGTTAGATTTTGGAGAGTTTTATATGTGGTACACAAAACAAGAAAGCATCGACTATAGCCGACCAATAATTGCTTCGCGCAAGCCAGATTGCCATGATGGATACTTGCTTGTTCCCTGTCTAAAAAAAGAGGGTGATTACGAAATCGCTGGTTTTAACTGGCTTTCAATTAAGACTGGGAAATACAACTCTTGCTGCTTCTACAAAACAGCACAAGAGGCGGTTGCAGATTACGAGAGCTACACAATCACCAATGCAGAAATCAAATTGGTAAAACAAATATAACCCCTGCGGTAAAACGCAAGTGAACGAAGTGAACGCCGTCGTTTTGACTGCGTTGTTATAACGAAAGAGGTGGAATAATGGTGGACGAAATTGAATTTGGCATTATGGATGCCGAAGGCGAGCGAGACACTCCTGTAGTTATTAGGTACATACAAAATAAGTGGCGCATTGCTCACGCTGGTAGCTACCAAAATGCTTTTAGAAATAATGTAAACTGTTTTGAAACTAGAGAAGACGCTGTCGAGTTTGCAGAAGAGCATGATTGCGAAGTTTTTTATCATGAGCACGATCAACTACAAACCTTCACAGTGTTATAACCGCCGCAAACAGCGGGCATCCGCTGGATTTGCGTTTGTTATGTGCAGCTAACTGATTTTAAAGGTGAATCATGAAAAACGAGTACGGCTTAGATGTAAGCTATTTTGAGGGGAAGCTTAATCAAATTGTACGGGATGTGAGAAATTACACGCCAGACGAACTAGCTAGAGCTTTAGCTAGACTCTCAGTAGCAGCGGATGAGTCTGTAATTAACGAAAAAGAATTCAAGAAAGAAGAAACTGGTACTCATTTTTGGATAGATATAGATGATGTTGCTAGGCGTTTACCGATTGAAATGCTACCAAAACCCCAAACTTGGCCATCGTTATTGACTACAATTTCTCGGCTAAAAACTGAGAGAAATAATCTGCTAGAAGAAGTTGAAGAGCTTAAAGAAGAACTCGTGGTGCGAAGCGAGCGTTTTGACACATAACACAGAAGTATGCGTCACACTGACGCAATTAAACACGTCACACTGACGTATATCCTGCGGCTTGGACAACCGCTAAACCAAATATGAAACGGGACTTAAAATGGCTACTCAAAAAAAGTTAATGAAAGTAAGCGCTTATAGAAACAAGTATTTTGAAGAAGGCTCTGCCCCTTCTCGCTCGACCGTTCGTCGCTGGATTGATAACGGCGAACTACCCGGCGAAGTCATTGGCGGCAATTACTACGTCAATGTCGCTAAAGTGGAACAGACAACCGGTAACCCATTAGTTGACCAAGTATTGCTAGCATCATGAGCCCAAGACCACGAAAGAAAGGCAACACATCGTTGCCGCCAAACCTCTACTCGCACAACAACGGCAAGAGCTATCGGTATCGACACCCGCAAACCGGAAAACTTCACGGCATGGGTAGCGACAAAGGCCGAGCAATCGCCAGCGCTAAGCAGCTTAACAGCATACTCATGGTTCAAGACGACCTAGTGTCTGCCGTTCTGGGTGCCGCCACATTTGAGTCGCATATAGACTGGATGAAAGAGAACATCTTGCCCGAGCGCGAATACAGCAAATCAACGCTCGACCTTTACTATTTGCGATTCAAGCAGCTGGTCGAGGCCTTTGGTAGTACAGCGATAGAAGAAGTGAACTTACACATGATCTCTTCATTGCTGGAAAAGCAAACGCCTCGCGTCTCTAATCAGCTTCGCCAAGTGGCTGTTGATGTTTTTAAAGTGGCTATGTCACGCGGGTTATGCCAAGACAACCCAGCAGAGCTAACCCTTAAACGCGTAGAGAAGAAGGCACGCAAACGCCTTACCAAAGAGCAATTCGATCTTATATATGCCGAAGCGCCCACATGGTTAAAAAACGCCATGGATATCGCTCTAATCACACTGCAGCGACGCGAAGACATTACGCTAATGCGCTTTGAAAACATTAAAGACGGCCACCTTTATGTTGTTCAGCAGAAAACAAAAAAGCATGACTCTGGTTATCTAAAAATCAAGGTTGGCGACAAGCTAGGCCAAGTCCTACGCCGTTGTCGAGACAATGTAGCCAGCCCTTTTATCATTCACAGGCGACCAGAGAAGATTGTTAAGCGAGAAACGATGGATCACTGGACACAAATTAAACCAGAAATGGTTTCGCGCCAGTTTAAAAAGATCACCGATAAGGTGTTAAGCGATATGCCGTCGGCAGAGCGCCCTACGTTCCACGAGATTCGAGCGCTAGGTATCAAGCAGTACAAAGACAAAGGCTTAGACCCTCAGCAACTGGCTGGTCACGCGTCTGAAATCATGACTAAAAACTACGATTCAGGCCACGAAGAAATTCGTTGGATTGAAGTAGAGGCAATTTAAGGTTTTGCCTTTATTTTGCCTTTATTTTGCCTTTGGAATTTTACCTAAAAATAACAAGCTGTAAGTTGTTGATTTATAAGACTAAATGGTCGGGATGAGAGGATTTGAACCTCCGACCCCTTGCACCCCATGCAAGTGCGCTACCAAGCTGCGCTACATCCCGACTGTGTGATCTAGTGGGCGAATGCCACTAAATTTAGGTGGGTGATATTACCCTAAGACTTTGAATTAGTGAAGCTTTTTAGTTTGCTTATTTGGTCAGCTCCACACCCTATTCTGCACATACTAGGGCGCTATTGCTTTAGGGTTGAGAGGATTTCTTCTAACTCAAAAATCACTTGTTTTACCAGCTGTTTACGCTGACTGGCGTCATCTTGGTTAACGTCGCCACTTAAAAACTGGCGGGCACCTTCAATGGTAAAACGCTGCTCGTGCAACAAGCTTTGGATTTGCCGAATTAACAAAACATCTTGCCGTTGATAATAACGACGGTTGTTTCGTTTGATGGGCTTAATTTGAGAAAACTCCTGCTCCCAATAACGAAGCACGTGAGTTTTTAGGTCGCATAACTGCGCTACTTCACCAATAGTAAAGTAACGCTTGTTAGGAATTTGCTTGTCGTCAGTCGTCGACACTTCCTGCATAGGCTTCAACACGATCTTTTAGCTTTTGACCCGGTCGAAAAGTCACTACCCTGCGTGCAGAAATAGCAACTTCTTCGCCTGTTTTTGGGTTGCGGCCTGGGCGCTGGGCTTTGTCTCGTAAGTCAAAGTTACCAAAGCCCGACAGCTTAACCTGCTCGTTACATGCAAGGCTTTCGCGAATTTCATCAAAAAACGACTCAACCATGTCTTTGGCTTCGCGTTTATTTAATCCTAAATCTTCAAATAGGCGCTCGGCCATATCTGCTTTTGTTAACGAGCCCATTACAACCACCTTTAGGTTTAATCCCGCAAGGCCGCCCCTAGTGTATCTTTTAGGCAAGAGACGACTGCATCAATCGCGTTGGTTATTTCTTCATCATTAAGAGTGCGTGATGGATGCTGCCAGGTCAAGCCCAATGCAAGACTTTTTCGTCCTGTTTCAATACCTTGGCCCTGGTAAACATCAAACAACACAATGTCGTTTAAGTACTCACCCGCATTTTGAACCGCAATATCTTTGATCGCATCAAAGCTCACTGCTTCGTCTACGATCAATGCCAAGTCACGACGTGACTCAGGGAACTTAGACAAGCTTTGGTACTTAGGTAGTTTACCCTCAAGCACCGCTTTAAGGCTTAGCTCAAACAAGAAGATGTTACCTTTAACACCAAGGTCTTTTGCAAGGCTTGGGTGTAACGCACCGATGTAACCTACGGTTTCACCGTTCTTTTCAATGCGAGCCGTTTGACCTGGGTGCAAGGCTACGTGGCGGTCAGCTACAAAACGGAACGCCTCAGCATCACCACCTAAGTTTAGAATAGTCTCTACATCAGATTTTGCATCAAAGAAATCTACTTGCTCGTTACCGGCAGCCCAACCTTCAGGTAAACGCAAACCGCTAACCACACCCGCAAGTACGTTTTCTTGGATAAGCTCATCACCTTCTGCCAAGAAACGCTGGCCCGTTTCAAACAGACGAACACGGCTTTGCTGGCGGTTTTGGTTGTACTGAACCGCTTTAACCAAGCCCGGCCAAATGGTAGTACGCATCACCGCCATTTCGGCAGAGATTGGGTTAGCGAGTGGCTTCGCTTCGTGCTTGTCGTCAAACTTGGCAGCCAAGCCTTTCTCGATAAAGCTGTAGGTCACGGCTTCTTGGTAGCCCAAAGACACCAAAGAATCACGCACCGTGTGGATAGATACGTTTGCTTCCACGATTGGCTTAAGCGGCATAGCAGCCACAGGCACCTTAGAAGGCAAGTTGTTGTAGCCGTATACACGCGCTAGCTCTTCAATCAAATCCACTTCAATTGAAATATCAAAGCGGTAAGAAGGCACATCAACCAACCACTCGCCTTCGCCTGCTGCAGTCACCGTCATACCTAAGCGAGTCAAAATCTCTTCGATTTCAGCCGCTGGCATTTCAAACGCAAGCATGCTGGTCACGCGTGCATGACGCAGTTTAACCGCCGCTTGGCTTGGAAGGTTATCTTCGCTGGCTACTTGAGTCACTGGGCCTACTTCGCCACCTACGATGTCAACGAGTAGTTGAGTCGCGCGATCCATAGCACGCTGCTGTAATTGCCAGTCAACACCACGCTCAAAGCGGTGAGATGAGTCTGTGTGCAAGCCGTAGTTACGCGCTTTACCTGCAATGGTAATGCGGTCAAAGAAGGCGCTTTCTAGGAAGATGTGTTTGGAGCTTTCGGTCACACCGGTTGGCTTACCGCCCATAATACCCGCCATAGCCACTGGGCCGTTCTCGTCGGCAATAACAAGTGTGTCGGCGTTTAAGCTGACTTCTTGGCCGTCGAGCAAGGTGAGCTTTTCGTCTTTCTTTGCCATGCGAACAATGATGCCACCGTTAAGGGTATCAAGGTCGAAGGCATGCATTGGTTGGCCAAGCTCTTGTAGAACATAGTTGGTAACATCAACCACTGGGTCGATAGAGCGCACACCTGCACGGCGTAGCTTCTCGACCATCCAACGCGGTGTTTCAGCGCTGGCATCGATGTTACGAATCACACGACCGAGGTAACGTGGGCAGCCCTGAGGCGCTTCTACAGTCACTGGGAAGGTGTCTTCAATGGTGCTCGCCACTTCGGCGGTCTCAACGTAGCTTACCGGTGCTTTAAACAACACACCTACTTCACGGGCAATACCGCTCACGCTTAGGCAGTCTGCGCGGTTTGGCGTAAGGTCTACGTCGATAATCATGTCGTTAAGGTCTAGGTACTCACGAAGATCTGTGCCCACAGGCGCATCTTCAGCCAGTTCCATAATGCCGCCGTGGTCTTCAGATAGACCTAGCTCGTCTTCGGCACACAACATACCAAAAGACTCAACTTGGCGAAGTTTTGCTTTTTTGATCTTAAAGCTTTCGCCGTCTGGTGTTGGGAGCACTGCACCCACTTGCGCGAAGGCTGTTTTTAGGCCAGCACGGGCGTTAGGCGCGCCACAAACCACTTGTACGGTTTCTGTACCGTTGCTTACGGTACAAACCTGTAGTTTGTCGGCATTTGGGTGTTGCTCGGCGGTTAAAATTTCGCCCACAATCACGCCGCTAAAGTCTTTTGCTACGGCTTCAATTTCGTCGACTTCAAGACCGGCCATGGTCACTTGGTGGGCAAGTTCTTGGGTGTCGGCTGCAGGGTTAACCAGTTCGCGTAACCAATTTTCGCTGAATTTCATTGTCTAACCTTAAGAATTCTGTTGTTGAACGCTGTCAAATAAACGGGGTAAGCCTGGCTTACGAAAACTGGCGCAAGAAGCGCAAATCGTTTTCAAAGAACAAGCGCAAGTCGTTTACGCCGTAGCGAAGCATCGCTAAGCGCTCAACACCCATACCAAATGCAAAGCCTGTGTATTCTTCTGGGTCGATACCTACCGACTCAAATACCTTTGGATGCACCATGCCACAGCCCAATACTTCTAGCCATTTGCCATCACCACGGTCGATATCCACTTCAATCGAAGGCTCAGTGAATGGGAAGTAAGATGGACGGAAACGAACGCGTACGTCGTCTTCAAAGAACTCGCGTAAAAACTGCTCAAGCGTGCCTTTAAGGTCAGCAAAACTGATGTTTTTATCCACAATCAAGCCTTCTACTTGGTGGAACATTGGCGAGTGAGTTTGGTCGTAGTCGCAACGGTACACACGGCCTGGGCAAATAATACGCACAGGTGGCTTTTGCACTTCCATGGTACGAATTTGCACACCCGAAGTGTGGGTACGTAGCAAAGTTTGTGCATCAAAGTAGAAGGTATCGTGCATCGCACGTGCAGGGTGATGCGATGGAATATTGAGGGCTTCGAAGTTGTGGTAGTCGTCCTCAATTTCTGGGCCTTCTGCCACGCTGTAACCTACCCCCGCAAAAAAGGCTTCGATACGGGCCATGGTTTTAGTGACAGGGTGCAAACCGCCCAGTGGCTCACCACGACCCGGCAAGGTTACGTCGATGGTTTCTTCTGCAAGTTTGGCTTCTAGGGCAGCGGTTTCAAAACCTTCACGGCGCTCGTTAAGCTTTTGAGTGACGGTTTGAATCACTTCGTTAATACGGGCACCCGCTGCTGGGCGTTCTTCTGCAGATAGTTTACCTAGGCCTTTACGCAATTGGCTCAATTGGCCTTTTTTGCCCAAAAAATCGACCCGCACTTGGTCAAGTGCTTGTGGGGATTCAGCTGCGTCTACCGCGCTGAGGGCTTGCGCCAAAAGGCTTTCAATATGTTCCATTTTAGGCTCCAACTCGTAACTCAAATGGTTGCCGCGCTCTGGGCTTGTTTACGTCTATAAATAACCGTAAACACAGCCAACCGAGGGGTCAGAATTTTTATGAATCTTCAGAAAAGTGCTGCCAAATGGCGGTTAAACGCTTTTCTGAAGACTCGAAGAGATTTGGCAATGTGCCATAAAAAAACAGGGGAAGAGCTCACACCCTTCCCCCGTTTCAACAATCAGACCTATGAGAGGCAGGTGTGCTTATGCTAGAGCAGCTTTCGCTTTTTCTACCACAGCAGCAAATGCAGCCTGCTCGTATACAGCCAAGTCAGCCAATACTTTACGGTCGATTTCGATGTTAGCTTTTTTCAAGCCAGCGATGAAACGGCTGTAAGACATGCCGTTGATGCGCGCAGCAGCGTTGATACGTGCAATCCACAATGCGCGGAATTGACGCTTACGCTGACGACGGTCACGGTATGCATATTGACCAGCTTTGATGACAGCTTGCTTAGCTACGCGGAATACACGACTACGTGCACCGTAGTAACCTTTAGCAAGTTTTAGAACTTTTTTATGACGACGGCGTGCGATCACACCACGTTTTACTCGAGCCATGACAACCCTTCCTTTATTTCAAATTCTTAAAAAAATCGATTAGATGTACGGCAACATACGCTTGATAAGCGCTTGGTCCGCAGCGTGTACTTGCATCATTGGACGCAATTGACGCTTACGCTTGCTCGACTTTTTAGTCAGAATGTGACTAGTGAAGGACTGCTTGTGCTTGAAGCCATTAGCAGTTTTACGGAAGCGTTTAGCCGCTCCACTTACTGATTTCATTTTAGGCATTGTAAATCTCCACGCATTCGTTAGTTATCTTTCGCTCTTTCAAACAAAGAAAGCCAACGCTGCTACCCCGCAGGGATACCTCGCGCTGGCCGACTTCTAAGAGTTACTTTTTCTTTTTCGGTGCAATAACCATAGTCAATTGACGGCCTTCCATTTTTGGACGCTGTTCTACAGTACCTAATTCGATCAAGTCTTCTTCAACTCGCTTCATTAGCTGCATACCCAGCTCCTGGTGGGCCATCTCACGACCGCGGTAACGTAGTGTTACCTTAGCCTTGTCACCAGCTTCAAGGAAACGTACCAGGTTGCGTAGTTTTACCTGATAATCCCCTTGTTCCGTGTTAGGACGGAATTTCACTTCTTTCACTTGGATTTGGTGCTGTTTCTTTTTCGCTTCGGCAGCTTGTTTCTTCTGTTCGTAAACATGCTTACCGTAATCCATCACCTTACATACAATAGGATCAGAATCAGCGATTTGTACCAAGTCCAAACCCGCGTCTTGAGCAGCCTCAAGTGCGTCTTTAAAGGGCACGATACCGATTTGCGTCCCGTCTGGGCCGATTAAACGACATTCACGTGCACGAATATTATCATTGATCATTGGGCGCTGTTCGCGACGCGCACCCCTTTTATTATCACGCCTGATGGCTGCTTCTCCTAATGAGTTATAAAACTTACCCTTTTGATTCGACCGTTTGTCGCAAATGGGCAATAAATTCATCAAGTGAGAGGGTTCCTAGGTTATCTCCCTTGCGAGTACGTACCGCAACAGAGCCGGATTCGACCTCTTTATCACCGATGACAAGAAGGAAAGGTACCTTCTGTAATGTATGCTCGCGAATTTTAAAGCCGATCTTCTCATTTCTCAAGTCTGACTGGGCTCTAAATCCCTCATTTTCTAAACGTTCGACCACTTCGCGGCAGTAATCGGCCTGTTTATCGGTGATATTCATCACAGAAACTTGGTTTGGCGCCAACCATGCAGGTAATGCACCGGCATGATGTTCAATCAAAATACCCAAGAAACGTTCAAACGAACCAAGGATCGCACGGTGCAACATCACCGGCGTTTCTTTCTCACCTTCTTCGTTTACAAACTGTGCACCTAAGCGACCCGGCATAGAGAAGTCAACTTGGATGGTGCCACATTGCCATACACGATCAAGACAGTCTTTTAATGAGAACTCGATCTTAGGACCGTAGAAGGCACCTTCACCCGGTAGCTCTTCCCAGTCTAGGCCCGCTGCATCAAGTGCATCGGCCAACGCTTTTTCAGCTTTATCCCAAACTTCGTCTGAACCCACACGTTTTTCTGGGCGAGTGGACAGTTTGTAAATGACATTGGTAAAGCCAAAGTCGTTGTACACTTCGTGCAAGAAGTCGATAAACGCAGCTACTTCAGACTGGATATCTTTTTCGGCACAGAAGATATGGGCATCGTCTTGAACAAAGCCACGTACACGCATAATGCCGTGTAGCGAGCCAGACGGCTCATTCCGGTGACACGAACCAAACTCGGCCAAGCGGTAAGGCAAGTCACGGTAAGAGCGCAGACCTTGGTTAAACACCTGAATGTGACAAGGGCAGTTCATTGGTTTAACAGCAAAGTCTTTGTTTTCTGAGTGAGTGGTAAACATCATCTCAGAGAACTTTTCCCAGTGGCCTGACTTTTCCCAAAGGGTACGTTCAACCACTTGCGGGGTTTTAATTTCTTGGTAGCCATGACGACGCTGTTTTGCGCGCATGTACTGCTCAACCTGTTGGTAAAGTGTCCAACCGTTACCGTGCCAAAACACCATACCCGGTGCTTCTTCTTGCAGGTGGAAAAGGTCAAGCTGTTTACCTAGTTTACGGTGGTCACGCTTTTCCGCTTCTTCTAAGCGGTTAAGGTGTGCTTTAAGGGCTTTTTTGTCGCCCCAAGCGGTACCGTAAATACGTTGTAGCATTTCGTTGTTTGAGTCGCCGCGCCAGTAAGCGCCTGCTACTTTCATCAATTTAAAAGCTTTGATGTGGCCAGTAGAAGGAACGTGTGGGCCACGGCAAAGGTCGATAAATTCGCCTTGCGAGTAGAACGACAAGTCTTGCTCTGCAGGAATCGACTCAAGAATTTGTACTTTGTAGTCTTCGCCCATGCCTTTGAACATGTCTACGGCTTCGTCGCGGCTCATCAAAGAGCGGCTTACCGGCAAGTTTTGCTTAGACAGCTCAAGCATACGCTTTTCGATTTTTTCTAGATCTTCAGGCGTAAAGGCACGCTCGTACGCGAAGTCGTAGTAAAAGCCGTGCTCAATCACAGGGCCGATAGTCACTTGCGCGCCAGGGAAAAGTTCTTGTACGGCCATGGCCATAAGGTGGGCACAAGAGTGACGAATCACTTCGAGGCCTTCGTCATCACGGGCTGTTACAATTGCTAAATCGGTATCAGACTCAATTAAGTAGCTGGTATCCACCAGCTCACCCGCAACCTTTCCGGCAAGGGCTGCTTTTGCAAGGCCGGTACCAATATCGGCTGCAACATCAAAGACAGTAACTGGGGCATCAAACGCGCGCTGACTTCCATCAGGCAAAGTAATAACAGGCATGACGTTCCTATAACTTTTCAGTGGTGACCCCTACGACAGGCCACTTGTTAACAAGACAAACAAAAAATTTTGGAGGCGTATCTTAGCGCACAAAACACGCAAAAACGAGGCAAAGCCCCTATAAAACGCAAGATAATCCAAAGATTCACACAACCACGGCTGTTAGGCTGCCGTAAATGCTAGGCCGCGCGTATTAGGCGAGCAAATATCGCCTCGGTGTGGCTAATATGAGCCGCCGCTATCCCCTGCGCTCGCTCACCATCACCTTGCAGAATCGCTTGGTAAAGCTCGTAATGTTGCGCGGCAATGCCATCAGGAAACCGCCCTTCTCGGCTAAGGTACTGAGATAGCACTTCGTAAATGGCATTAAAATAGCGGGTGTAAAAGGTTTGAGAAAACGACACCACAAACAGGTTATGGCTCATATGTGCAATATGCATATGAAAAGCCAAGTCAGCCTTCGCTCGGCGCAAAGGGGTTTGCCGAGTTTTTGGCTCGGTCATCGCCAAGTAGGCTTCCGTTAGCTTTAAGCGATCGTCGTCGTTTCCTCGTGTTGCAGCATAAAACGCCGCTTGCGATTCAAGCAAACGGCGTGCTGTAAGCAACGACTTAAGCGTTTCTGCTTTATCACTGGTTAACGACGGCACCGCCGTGCTTTCAGTACCTTGCTGGAGCAAGTTAGCAAAGCGCCCTGCCCTTGCAGCAGAGCGCGTGATAAACCCCATAGTCTCCAGCGCCACCAGCGCCTCCCTGGCTACACTGCGGGCACACGCATATTGCTCGGCCAGCTTACGCTCCGAAGGGCACTTTTGCTCTGGCAACCATGTTCCGTCGCCAATCGCCATCAGCAATTGATTCACTAACGTTTGGGTGTCCACCGACTAAAACTCCTCCTAAAGCACTCCGATAAAAGGGCCCTGAGCTGAAAACAGGCCCACAGGTACCTCGAAGCGATGCCTGCCGTAACACAGCTAAGACCATTTGGTCAGACCAGTTTCACACAAAAAGACCTATGATTTAACCGCCTATTGCTACATTGACTTAAAAATAAACGGTCGCCAACGACCACCAAAATAATAAATGTGAGCCAATCCATGCCATCTATCTCATCCAAACCCAAGGTTGCACTTTTTGTCACCTGCCTTGCCGATGTGTATCGCCCAAATATCGGCTTTAGCACCCTCGCTCTGCTTGAAGCGGCAGGCTGCGACGTAGAAGTCCCCGAAAACCAAACTTGCTGCGGCCAACCGGCTTTTAACTCAGGCGATAAGGCCAACGCGAAAGCCATCGCTAAAAATACCATTGAAGCCTTTGATGGCTATGAATACGTTGTAGGCCCCTCTGGCTCATGCGTGGGTATGTTGCACTACTATGTAGACCTGTTTGATGAGACAGACCCTTGGCACCGTCGCGCACAAGATTTAAAAGCACGCTCGTTTGAGATCACCCAATTTTTAGTTGATGAGCTAAAGGCTGAACTTCCCAAAGTCAGCTACAACAAGCGTGTGACTTATCACGACTCTTGCTCAGGTTTACGTCAGCTCGGCATTAAGCAACAGCCTCGTGAGCTACTCAAGTCCGTATGTGATGTGGACGTAACCGAAATGGACGAAGCCGAAACCTGCTGTGGCTTTGGCGGCACCTTTTGTGTGAAGTATCCCGAGATTTCTGACCGTATGGTCTCGAATAAGGTAGAAAACAGCCTAAACACCATGGCCGATACCCTTGTTGGCGGCGACTTAGGTTGCTTGCTCAATATTGCGGGCAAGGTAAATCGCCAGGGTGAGCAAATTGAAACGCGCCATATTGTCGAGATTTTAGCCGACCAATTAGCCGTGCCTGCCATCACCAAAACCGAGAGCCAGCGCTAGGAGTTAGTATGGATATTCATAGCCCCGAATTTAAAGACAATGCCCGTATTGCGCTGCACGACGTTGGTCTGCAAAAAGCCCTTGGCAACCTTAAAGCTGGCTTTCCGGTTAAGCGTGCCACTGCGGTTGAGCGCATGCCAGAGTTTGAAGCACTACGCGAAGAAGCCAAGCATCTTAAAAACCACATTTTAGAGCACCTCGACCTTTACCTCGAAACCTTCGAGCAAAACGTAGTGAAGCAAGGCGGCCACGTACACTGGTGCAGCACCTCGGCCGATGCGCAAAAAACCATTTTAGATATTTGCCGCTCGGTAGATGCGAAGACCGTCACCAAGGGCAAATCGATGGTATCCGAGGAAGTCAACCTCAACGAATATCTTGAGGCCAACGGTGTCACACCGGTTGAAACCGATCTTGGCGAATATATTTTGCAGCTACGCGAAGACCACCCGAGCCACATTATTGCACCGGCCATTCACCTCAACTTAGATGATGTCTCGGATGCCTTTAGCGAACACCATAAAAAGCCGCGCTCCAGCGACCCTGCTCATTTGATGCAAGAGGCTCGCGAAGTATTGCGCGATCACTTTGTTGCTGCCGATGTTGGTATTACGGGCGCTAACTTTTTGGTCGCCGAAACCGGTTCGTCCATTATTGTCACCAACGAGGGCAACGGCGACTTAACCCAAACCCTGCCTGAGACACACGTTGTTATCGCCTCAATTGAAAAGGTCGTGCCGACACTCGAAGACATGAGTCTATTTTTGCGACTCTTAGCTCGCTCGGCCACAGGGCAAGAATTTACCGTGTACAACACCCTGTCCACCGGTCCAAAACGCAGTGATGACCAAGACGGCCCCAAAAACTATCATGTGGTGTTAGTCGATAACGGCCGTAGCGACATGCTCGGTAGCGAGTTTCAAGAAATGCTGCGCTGTATTCGCTGCTCGGCATGTATGAACCACTGCCCGGTATACAGTGCGGTGGGCGGTCATGCGTATGGCTGGGTGTACCCTGGCCCAATGGGCTCGGTACTCACCCCCAAAATGATTGGTATTGATAAAGCGGGCCACCTGCCAAATGCCTCTACCTTTTGTGGTAAATGCGAATCTGTGTGCCCCGTTAAAATCCCACTGCCCAAGCTGATGCGGCACTGGCGTGAAAACGAGTTTGAGCAGCACCTAACACCGAATACCGCTCGTTACGGCATTGGCGCTTGGGCCTTTTTAGCAAAACGCCCCACGCTCTATCGCCTAGGCGCAAAAATCGGTCAACGCCTGCTCAAGTGGCAAGCAAAAGACACAGGTTACATTAGCAAGCTGCCTTTTGCCGATGCTTGGACTGCCACCCGAGATATGCCAGCTCCCGAAGGCAAAACCTTTATGGAGCTGTACAAAGAGCAGCAAAAAGAAAAACAAAAAAAGGAGGCAAAATCATGAGTAAAGCCGCCATTTTTAGCAAAATTCGTAAGGGCTTAGGTCGTCAAGAAGCTACGGCAGAGCAACGTGCTGCGGTTGCCAAACGCCTAAACGAACACCCTTGCGCGACCATTCCTGCGCGGGGCCAGGGCGATGCGGAGCACCAGTGCTCGGTCTTTAAAGCCATGGCATTAGAAGCCAGTGCCGAAATTATTGAACTAACACCCAATGACAACCTTGCCGAACACATTGGCCAACGTTTAGCCCAACAAGGCATTACTGAGCTGGTTAGTGCCAGTGACTCAGAACTTGCCCAACTGGATTGGTCTATCACGCCGGAGCTATCGGTACAACAACGAGTCACGCAAGTGGGTGATCGCGCCAGTCTCACCTTGGCATTTGCAGGCATCGCCGAAACCGGCACCTTGATGCTGCATTCGCGGGGCGAAAGCCCGACTACCCTTAACTTTTTGCCCGACCTGCATTTAGTGGTACTGCGCACCTCGCAAATTGTCGGCTATTACGAACAAGCTTGGCAGCTTATTAGGGATGCTTTTGGTAAGGAGATGCCACGCACGGTCAATATGATTACTGGCCCTTCGCGTAGCGCCGACATTGAGCAGCGCTTGCAGATGGGCGCCCATGGCCCCAAAGAGTTGGTGATTTTGCTGATTAACGACCAGTAGCATCACACTTTCTTTTCTTAACTCTTTGCTCGGCTCTTTTCTTGGATCTGTATAGGTCCTTCCTTTTTGCGCCTTCTATCCCCTAGAAGGCGTTTTTTTGCTCTCTCCCCTACCCAACACAATCGACGAAATAAGCCACCCAATAAGCCGTTAAAACAGCTTAATTTGTGGAGCCACAAGATCGTCAAAACGCTCGCCTAAAAAGCCTAAAATACTGTCAGCCACGGGCTTAATTTGTTTGTCGATATAGTGTTGGTAGTCCAAGGGCGAGCAAATATTCTCTACGGGCTCAGCCCCTTTCGTGGTCATCACATAAGCGATGGTTTCGCCTGCGGTTATGGCTTGCGGGCGACCAAGCTTCTGCCAATAGGCTTGCAGTTTAAGCGCAGCCTGTACCTGTGGTGGTCGATTTTTGGTGTAGGTGTCGAGGTCGCGCCTTAAGCGTTTTCGATAAACTAACTGGTCGTCGCATTGGCCACGATTAATGCCATCGACGGTATCTTGCACCAGCTGTTGCCACGGCTGATCGTAAAATACCCGCGAATACAACTGCTCTTGAAAGCTACGCGCCAGCGGCGTCCAATCGGTGCGAACGTTTTCAAGCCCTTTAAATACCAGCTTTTCATCACCACTTGGGCTGCGTTTAACGCCCGCATAACGCTTTTTACTGCCTTTGTCGCTGTCGCGAATCGTCGGCATTAAAAAACGTCGGTAATGAGTTTCGTATTCAAGTTCTAGTGCGCACGGCAAGCCAAAACGGCTATCAAGTTGTTGCTGCCACCAGTCGTTAAGGTATACCGCCAAGGCCTTACCTTGGGCGTCTACCTTTTCTTCGTCAAAGTCGTCACCAAGCCACACAAACACCGAATCGGTGTCGCCGTAAATCACCTTAAAGCCAAAGGTTTCCTCAATGGCTTGCTTGGTTTTATTGAGTATTTCGTGGCCACGCAAGGTGATAGAACTCGACAAGCGCTGATCGTAAAAGCGGCAGACATTTGAACCCAACACCCCATAAAAGGAGTTCATAATGATTTTAATGGCGCGCGAGAGTGCTTCGTTGTTTTTGGCTTTGGCTCTGTCTCGTGCCGCCCAAAGGTCTTCGATCATTTTGGGAAGCAAGGCTTTATCACGGTCAAAAATCGCATGATTAAAGCCGGGTACAAGGTTGGCCTCATCGGCATCACTTTTAGTACCTTCGGCCAAGCCCACAGGGTCAATGCGAAAGCTTCGAATAATACTGGGGTACAGGCTTTTAAAGTCGAGCACTAACACATGGTTAAACAGCCCAGGTTGCGACTCCATAACAAAGCCACCGGGTGCATCAAGACCATCAGCGCCTGAGGCAAATACAGGTGCGACATAGCCCGCACGATGCATAGGCGGCAGATACACATAATCAAATGCGGCGGCTGAGCCCCCAACCTTGTCTAGGCTTAAACCGGTTAAGCGCGCCCGCTCTTGCAAGTAGTTAATAAGGTCAGCTTTCTCAAAAATTTGCCATACCAAGCGACAGTCTTCGAGGTTGTACTTAGCCAGCGCTACGGGCTCTTCGCGATACAGCTGCTGAATACGCTCGCCGCGATCTTCTACTTTATCAATGGCTTTGCCATGGCCTAAAAAGGTTTGCGCGACAAACTCAAGGCCGTAGCGATCGAAATGAAAAGTCGCCCCTTTAAGGGCATCAATTCCATCCACCACCAAACGTCCGGTAATTCGTGCAAAGGTTTGGCCTTGCCCCGATTGATGCAGACGTAAGCCGGTGCCGTCACGAGCGATCGCAAAAGGGTGCCCCAAGGCTTTGGCTCGCTGCGCTAATACACGCATATCAAAGCCAATAACATTCCAGCCGATGAGCATATCAGGGTCGAGTTTGTTGATTTCGTCCTGCAGTCGAGTAAGTAGCTCGTACTCGTTATCCACATACTCCAAATACGAAAGCTCTGAGGTGTCTTGTGGCTGGCTACCTTGGCTGCGAATCATCAGTACCTTGTGGTATTGACGCTCG
Source organism: Pontibacterium sp. (assembly GCA_049603715.1). Taxonomy (GTDB): domain Bacteria; phylum Pseudomonadota; class Gammaproteobacteria; order Pseudomonadales; family Balneatricaceae; genus Pontibacterium. The sequence continues at coordinate 79,466 of JBMYSW010000004.1, forward strand.
CTCACCCTCACCGATTGAGCGTAGAGCCCAACTGACAAGAGCTGTGGGTTACGTAACGTGGTTTCGATATCGAGCGAAAGGGCTTGAATGGGCACGTCAACAGACGAAGGCGTGAGGCCACGGTTAGGCTGGTCAGGGTCGTAGGCCGCGCCACTAAAGATAAACCGCTCCATTAAATAGCGGTCGGCTGGGCGAATATCTTCTTCGTGGAGTGGCACCCCGGCTTCTTCTAGCGCTTTAATCACCGCACGCTGGGTTTTAAGCGTGTCGGTGTAGAGCGCTAATACTGGGGTTTGGTCAAAGGTTTTAAGCGGTAGCGGCTCTAGTCGCCAGCCACGTAAGTGGTAAAGCCGCGACTCGACTTCGGCTTCGTGGCTTTGCGGCACAAAAAAGACGGCTTCTTTGCGCTCAATCACCACACGTTCGGGGCCGTTAGCCGTTTTTAACCAATAGCTAAGCTGGATTTGACCACGCACATCGCGCTGGTCACGGGTTAATAACACACCTTCCATCACCGCCACGGTTAACCCCCTAATTCAGAGATTGGCAACTATGCCTTATATGCCTTCATATGCCTTACACGCCCACAGGTGGCACATCGGCAGCAAACGGCGTAATGACTTCAATGTCGCCCAGTGCAGCCAAAATATCGCTTTGCGCGGACTCTTCGAACAATAGCTTCACGTTTGGGCCTGCATCAATGGTGAGGTAAACGGGCACACCGTCGGCGCGCAATTGCCAAACCTTGTGCATGGCTGCAACGGTTTCGGGCTGCCAGTACAACAGCGGTGGCCACGAAGACACCATGGTCGCGTGCATCGCCAAAGCATTGTGCTCAGCGCAGCTCCCCATGGTCTCAAAGTCTTTAGCTTTAATGGCGTTGCGAATAGTGACGAGGTCTTGCTCTGCCTGTTTTGGCCAGCTTTCGTAAAGTACCGAGGTATCGCGGGTCAGGGTCATACCATCGCCAGAGTTGACTGGCTTTTGCGCAACAGACACCTTCACTAAGCCAACACGCAGCTCGGGCCACTCCATATCGTAACGATGCGCACAGCTATCTAAGCCGTCCGCTTGCTCGCCTTTTTGCCATTCAACAAAACCGTGATACAGCGAACGCGAAGCGCTGCCACTGCCCATACGAGCAAAAGCCGACAGCACAGAAGCATCAAGTTCTAGCTTGTAAAAGCGCGCTAAGGCCAAGGTAAGGGCAGCAAAGCCAGAAGCCGATGAGGCCAGCCCCGCAGCCGTAGGAATAGTATTTGTGGTTTCAATCAGCAAGGGTTGTGTGCCATTGCGACGAAACAGTGCCACATACGCCAACACTTTTTTGGCAAAGCTTTCGTTTAAGTCGAGCACTTGGCCGTTTAAAGTCACACAATCTGTACCTGTGGCCGACTCAGTAATGGTGGTATGTGTACCCAAGTGGGCCAAAGACACCGAAATACTGCCGTTTACCGGCAAGTTAAGTGGTTTATCACGCTTTCCCCAATATTTACTAAGGGCGATATTACTGGGGGCATACGCCTCCCCTCGCTCACCTTGGGCCTTGCCCGCTAACATCTCTGGGGTTAAAAAACGGCCAACAACATCGGCTTTAGATAAACTCACACATCACTCCTTGCGGGGATATAGCTACTGAAATTTCTTCGTAATGAGCCAGCGGCTCAACAGTGTTTTGATCGTCAATGACCGAGAGCACACAGTCACCCAAGCCTGAGCCAGAGATTTTAGAGCCTAAGGTGCTCGCTTGTTGGCGCAGGTTATAAATCATCTCGGATAGGTTGCCGTCGTTAACTCCAAGAGTATCAAGCAAACCTTGGTAAACATTCATCCAATGGCCTAGCACGGCCCAATCAGCTTGCTCTACGGCTTGCTCCGCCGCCATGCTTGCTTGATGCATTAACTCATAGAGCCCGCTGTAAAACTGTGGATAAGGCGCACTAGCCGCTTCTACTTTGGCGATGACATCGGGGGTTTTCATTTTGTAGCCCACGTAATGTAAACGAACTGCTGGCACCTTAGGATAACTGGTCACCTGACGTGGAGTTTGGGTATAGCCCACCACACCACCGTAAATGGTGGCCGCCAAGTCGGTGCCCGAGCCTCGGCCCCCTTGAACTTTATGAACCACCGCTAGGGCTTGGTCAAACACCGCGCTTTTACTCAGCGGTGTCGACTCACCTGCGTAAGCCATTAAAGCCGCAACCGTTGCTGCGGTAACGGCCGCAGAGGACCCAAGACCGACGGTATGAGAAAATTCAGAGGTAACAGTTAAGTCAAAACCTGCGGGTAGCTGTGGCGCAAAGTTACGCATAACAGCCACCATAAAACCAAGTTCGGCACAGTCAGCCAATTCATCTAGCGTACTTTGGTAATTCGCCAATGCTGAATCAACGGTTACTTTACGGTCAGCACGAGGGGTTAATGTCACAAAAATACGTTTATCCACAGCGCAAGCTAGGGCGCGATGGCCTTTTAGCACGGCATGTTCGCCCATTAACATTAAGTTGCCAGGGGCAGATGCCTTGATCGTGCCAGGGGTATTAGTGACTAAGCAGTCTTGCGCCATGGGGGTCTTCCTTTAAGGGCCAAACTTTATAACCAAAGCGCTTACACAATCGCTGTAACACACCCATATCTGGCTGGCATACCAATACAAGGCCTGCATTTTGGCCTTTGTGTGCGCCCGAGCCACTCACTTTTGCAGCGCCACCATTAAGCTCCACCAGCTCAATAAAGCGGGCTACTTGCTTGGGCACCACACCCAAGCGCTGCAATAAACGATGGTTTTCTTTGATGCGCGCTAAGGGTAATTGCGCCATTGCAAGGTCAGTTAAAAAGCCTTGGGAGACATTTTCAAACTCAGCCCAGATATCGCTGCTACCGTGGTGCTCGCGTACATAGGATACACACTCGCCGGTTGATACTTTGGCTCGGCCCGTATTCACCAAATACCAGCCTTGCGACAAATTGGGTATCGATTGCGGCGTAGGAATACCGTTTTGCAAAACCACTTTGCCGCCAAAACTCACGGCCGAGGCATCGATTTTACTGCCGCGACCATGCTGAAGTCGTTCGCAATAACCCACCCTTTCCATACGTTCTTCAACACTTAAGGTTTGCTCAGCGAGGGCTTCGCCCAAACGCACCGCTGCCGCAATGGCTGCCGCAGAGGAGCCCATACCGCCACCGGCATGAATGGTCGAATGTGTCGTTAAAGTGTGGGGAGGTAAACGTTCAAATAACGCGGTCAGCGACGCTAAAGGCGTTTGCAAGGATTCGCGCGCGCCCTGTGCAAGGGAGTAAATTAACAGTGCCTCGGGCGATGGTAAAACCGAGCGGATACTCAGATCGTTTGCTAAAAAGCGATCAAAGCGTTGGTCAATATCAAGAATAAGTGCAGGGAGCTCAGCAGCAGTAAAGCGCCAAGCCTTACGCCCCACCAGCTTAACCGACCAGTCGTGGCCTTGTGGGGCGGGAACTAAGCGCGCCGAGACATGAGCATCAATCGCCATGGCTACGGCGGGCTTGCCATATACCACCGAGTGCTCGCCTGTAAGGATAACCTTACCGGGCGCAGCTGCCTGCATTAGACAGCTACGTATTCACGTTTATGCTCGTGAATACCCGCTAAACGGAACTTGCCCGTGGTTTTGTTGGCAAAGCTATGAACAAGGCCATCGGTTGGTACAGTGTGCTTGTAAAGTGCAAGATACTCTTCAAAAGATACTTCTTTGCGCGCGCTTAACATGCTTTGGTGCAGCTCGCGGTGCAAAAACTTTTCGTAACCTGCCACAACTGTGCCCGAGAAAAACTCAGATACACAACCACTGCCGTAACTAAAGAAACCGATTTTTTTGCCGCCCAAGTTTTCACGGCAGTTTTCGAGTAACGAGGTCAGGCTGATGTAAATCGAAGCCGTATAGCTGTTACCAATAATACGGTTGTAGTGCAGGGTATCTTCAACTTGTTCGCCCACCTGCTCTGCGGTTAAGCCCGCTTTGTTAACACGCGAAAGGTGCGTATGTGCCTTTTCGGCCATGCGGCTGAAAGGCAGGTGGTAGCAAAAATAGCCAAAATCGTTAAACGCCAAAGAGCTCACTTCGCGGAAGTTCTCCCACGCTTTTTTAAGTGACTTAAGGTAGATTTTGGTTGAGTACTTGCCGTCAACCAATGCGGTTGAGCGGTAGTTTGGACGCCAGAAGTCCATCACATCTTCGGTGTGGTTACCCACTTCTGGGTCAATTTCTAGCAAACGTGGCTTGGCGGTAATTAACATCGCCACAGCACCACAACCTTGGGTCGCTTCACCAGCAGTATCCAAGTCGTAACGGGCCACGTCAGAGGCAATAACCAACACTTTCTTTTCAGGCTGGCGAGCCACTAAAGCACACGCCATTTGAATAGCCGCAGTGGCGCTGTAACACGCTTGCTTAAGCTCAACCACACGGCAGTTGCTGCCCAAGTTTAGTAACTTATGAACGTAGATGCCTGCCGCCTTTGACTGGTCAATGCCGGTCTCAGTTGCAAACATAAGGGTACTTACAGCATCAGTGCCTACGCGCTCGATTAGCGGATAAGCGGCATTGGCCGCCATGGTCACAACATCTTCGTCTGGCGCGGCCATACTCATTTTTTCTTGGCCGATACCCGTGTAATACTTTTCAGGATCTGTTTCTTGTACTTTAGCGAGAGTACGTAAATCCAAATAGAAGTTCGCTGTGTAAAAGCTAATCTCGTCAATACCAACTGACATAAAGCGTCTCGATCCTCAATATCCATCAAGAATGAGTGTGCGGTTACCTTGTAAAGAAGCTACATCAGGCACACCCAGCAGAAACATGGCTGTTAAAAATTCTCTGCGAATCCGTTCAATTTCGTGAATGACTGCCTCAGTCGACTCCATTGCTGGTTTTAACAGAGGTGCAGCTAAACCACACAAAGAGGCGCCGAGTATAACAGACTTCACCATATCAATCCCATCTCTTAAGCCGCCACTGGCAATGAAGGTGGCTTGCGACAGGTAAGGCTCAGCGTTTGCTAGCGCCACAGGGGTAGGAATCCCCCAATCTTGAAAAGTTAAGCCCAAATTACTGGCATCATCACGGCGGTGGTGCTCAATACGACTCCAAGAAGTACCGCCTGAGCCCGCCACATCAAAATGACGCACTCCCGCTTGTAAACCAAGCTCGATATCCGCAGGCGACAAGCCAGAGCCGACTTCTTTTAACAACACAGGAACCGACAGCGACTTGACCAAGTGGGCAATTTTATCACCTAAACCAGAAAAATCAGTATCCCCTTCTGGTTGAACAGCCTCTTGCAGCGGGTTTAGGTGTAAATAAAGCCCTTGAGCACCTAAACACTCCACTGCGGCTTGCGCATGCTCGACACCCAAGCCGTAATTAAGCTGTACCGCACCGATATTACCAATCAGCGGCACATCGGGCGCAAGGTCACGCAGGGTAAAGCTTTCTTTTGCCTTTGGGTGAGTGAACATCACTCGCTGTGAGCCCACAGCCATAGCGACACCTGTGGCTTGTGCTGCTTCGGCCAAACGACGGTTAATTTGCTCAACCAGTGCATGATCCCCACCGGTCATCGACGAAATTAACAAAGGAAAGCTCAACGACTTACCTAAAAACGAGACACTGGCATCAATATCACCGAGTGCCAGCTCAGGCAGTGCGCGGTGAGTCAGCTGAATACGGTCAAAATATCGCGCATCGCGATCGGTATGCGGGTCGCGCTCAATCGCACGAATGTGCTCGATTTTTCGGTTGTTGGTTAGATCTGTCATTTACCGCTCTAACGCAATGTGCGCTTCCATTAGCTCGCCGGGGTTGGTTTGCGCAGCCAAAAGCGATAATTCACCACACAAAACAGTGGCCGCACAAATAGCCGCAAGGCGACGAGAGTTTTCACCTGGGTCACGGTCTGCCTTACAGCCTAGGGCTTCTAAGTTCTTCTCGACAAAGTCGAGGCCTTTGCCGTTACCCACCGTACCCATAATAAGATTTGGTACGGTACACGAGAAGTAAAGATCACCTTCGCGCACCTCGGCGTGTACTACACCTTGGCTGCCTTCAATGATATTGGCAGCGTCTTGGCCCGTAGCAAGGTAAAAAGCCAGAAGCATATTGGCATAGTGGGCATTCGCGCTGCGAAGGCCACCTGCGATCATCGTACCGATAAGGTTCTTTTTGATGTTAAGGTCAACAATCTTCTCGGGCGTGCTTTTTAAACGACGTGCAACCAAGTCGCGAGGAATAACAATTTCGGCCACCGCGTATTTACCACGACCCAAAATACCGTTTACAGCCGTGGCTTTTTTATCCGAGCAGTAGTTAGCCGAAATAGATGAATAGCGAAGCTGTGGGTATTCCGACAAGATCCAAGGAATGATTTTATCGGCCGCGTTGGTCACCATATTGTGGCCCGAGGCGTCCCCTGTGGTGAACTCTAAACGCAAGTAAATAAGGTTACCTACCACCTGCGAGTGCATGTCGATTAGCTTGGCAAAACGGCTTGATGTAGACACCACTGTTTGAAGGTCGTCGCGACGAGCCTTGATCTTTTCTAGAGCCAACATCGCTTCGGTGGCATTGTCGGCTTCAAGCAAAATAGAGCGGGTCATGCGCTCGTCAATAATAGTGGTACGAATCCCCTCGTCACATAAAGTAGACACTCGTGCGCCACGGCCAACCGAGTGCCAAAGCGGCGTTTCGTAGGTAGCAAGCGGCACAGTTACCTTTTCGTCTAAAACAGGGCCACTGATGTAAATAGGCCCAACGTTACGCATGGGTACTGATGCATGAGAAATTTTATGTGCTTTCATATGTTTGCCGACCGACATACCCCAAAAGAACGAGGTTTTGGATTAGTAGGGAGGCAGGATTTTATATACCCACAAGAATGAATGCAATTTAACGAGGGACTGAATAGGCGCTCGGCGGGATTTATCCGCCATTCACTGGGCACACAGGCCACTCGCAAGTCGTTTACGAGGGCTGAAGATGACTTCGCAGTTTGGCACAGCGCTGCTGCAACTCGCCAAAATCGGTTTTTTGCTTTTGGTTCATTCCCGCATACGAGAGGCTAAATAGCTGCTTTTCACAATCGTGCAGTAAAGAAAGCTGTTTGGTTCTACCCGACTCCAGCAACCCCAAGCCTGCATCAATCCATTGCAGACTTAAGCCACTGTGCTCCGGTAGGGCTTTGGCACTTTTACGCAGGTGCAAATAGGCTTTTTGCAAATCACCCGATTTAAGTGCAGACAAGCCCGTGAGCCACAAGGCAAACCAATCAGGTAAATGCTCACTTTCGCTCACTAACTCCGCCCGACGCTTTTCTACTTTTAAGCGACTCTCGGGCTCCGTGAGCACCTGCTCTATTGTCGGCAGCCATTCACATTGCTTTTCGTTAGTCAGCTGGCTAAACATCGACCATGCATCACGTGCGCGTACAACCGACTTTTCCACCGCGTTTGCCGCTTTAAATGCCTCTACAGCCATCAGCTTGGCCGACAAGGCGACCTGCTCATCACCTTCGTAGTCCTGCAACAAGGACTCACTTAGAGTGAGGATTTCTTGTTCAACTTGTCGCCACTTGGCGACATCCTGCCCCTCAAACAGTTGCCCCATGGCATAGATTACTGCCAAATAAAGGTCTGGGTGCTGAAACACAGAATAGCGAGAATAAGCCAAGCCCTTTTGATACGCCTCGAGCGCCAATCGCCATTGTTGATTTTGCTCAGCGGTCTCGGCAAGGGCTTTTTGTAACAGTGCGATGCTCGGCTGTAGCATAACCGCTTTACGCAGTAGGTTAAGGGCTTGTTTATTCAGCCCTTGAGCTTGCAGCGCTTTGGCCAACCAAAAGAACACTTCAACACCCATTTGCTGACGATCAACCACTTGCTGAAGTGCTTTTTGACTCGCAGGGTATTCGCCTTGGTCATAAAGCGCGATGCCAGCACCCACCACTGCCCAAGTAAGGTTAGGCCGTTGCGAAAGCCCCAAAAATACACTTTTTGCTTCTTCGGTGCGCTTGGCTTGCAGCAGTGTAATGCCCTTAAGGCGATCTAGGTAGACTTGCAAACCGGGGTAGCGCTTAGCCACCAAGTCACAGGCCCGAGCGGCTTTGCCAAAGTCTTTTTGGTCACGCAGTTGCTCGATTTGCGCCGTCACTAGCTTCACTCGCCACAGCTTATCAAGGCGATTGCGCAGCTTAGGTGGCTCCAATGGCAAGGTGACGTAAGAGTCCGGCGCAAAAACTAAAGCACTCTTAAGTAAACTCGCGCGCGCAGGGTCGAGCACCAGCAAAAACAAGCCTTGGTGACTAAACACCCCTTCTTCGCGCGCCTCTTGCAAGAGCTGCAAACCAACCTTTTCGTCTTTCGCCAAGTCATAACCGGCAATGCATAAATCGAACGGCATAGAACGCATCAGGCTCAACGCCATGTTTACAGAAGACGCAGAAAGAACCTGAGTAAAACCCAGTAGGTTAAGGGTGTGCTTAAGCAAAGAAAGCGACTCTTGGTTGTGCTCTACAACCAATACAGACTTGTCGGAGTATTTGATTTGCATGGCGTGTCTAGTGATAAGGAATACTTAAAAGCTAGCACAGATTTCGCAAAAGCCGTAGCGAAAGGCAGAAAAAGCCTTCTAATTTATTCACCTATCAAAGTGACTCAACTATCAAGGCGACTCATCAATCTAAGCTAGTCACCTAGTTTAGCCTTGAGCAATGATTAACCAGACTAAGGGCAAAATGACTTTGTGTGGTCGTTCGCACAACCCTTCGGCTGGTAACCTCAGTGCTTTCGTCGCTCAATTTGGGCTGATAGCGATAACTCCTCTCGCTAACGAAACAAACACGCCAAGCAAACAGGATATGAGGGAGAGGGTGGCAAACGACGGGTGTGCGGGCTGTCGTCTCTTGTGTGTGTGGGGGGGGGCACTCTTTGCCGTGGCTTCCTGCATGGACTCTGCTTATAAGCGCTCTTCTAGTCGCTCTTCGAAAAAATCTTAAGAAAATAAATCTGTCACCTTTTTAACTCCATTTGCCTCACTCAAGACCCGCCTACCTGCTTCGCCAGTTATAGAAAACACCTAAAGAAATCCAAAGGTCTCGGCAAATATCGTCATCCTTGGCTCCCACTTCGTGTTCTTTGATGGCCTTAATGATCTGTTTTACGGTATAACGCTTCTTCATATAGAGACTTCCATCCCATTACATCAAATGGAAATCTCATCGAGGTCATGGTTTATTTTTTTTGGGGGATAGGTCAAAGGCTCTGTGTTTACCTACACCAGCATCTCTTTCTTCAATAGAGTTTGACCGGTGGGCAAACTCATGAAGTACGTCCGGTTTGGTAAGGATCGATAAGGCAATAGCTCCAATTGGAATAAGTAACCACTTTGCGACCTTTTGTAGGAAGCTAGCGTGTGCGTAGATACTCCCGTCACTCTTAATAGAAAAGAGGACTATTGGTGGCTTCTGGTCTTCTTTGTTAGTGCTCATGGCCGGCTCCGTGTTCAAGGGTTTACGGGTCGTAACTTCACAAGTACACCTTCATTTTATCCAGACAGACGTTTTAATAAAGCTTGTGACAAGAAAGCTTTTTAGATGACTTTTGTCTTCAAGAGAAACGCAGTGACAATTGACATATTTGTCGGTAGTAGTGACATGCAATAGTGCTATAAGATTGTTGTTAAGGCTCATCTATACGATTGAAGGAGCGCAACCGATGAATGTCGCGATTAAACCAAGTGAGCAAGTGATCATTAATTGTTTTTTGCTTCATAATCTCCGTGTTGAGAGAAGATTGTCTGTTGAGCAAGTAGTTAGGAGTACTGGTCTCGCCAAAAGGGAAGTTTACCGATATGAAACTTTCATCGAGCCAACACCAGGAGACCCCCTGCATACAAGGATGCGAAAAACTCAATATAGAAATGTTAAAAAACTAGAGGAATTTTTTGGTCTGCATCCTTATGCTTTAGTTATTTCCCATCAGGACGATATTGCTGGTGAGGATATTAGAATGTTTCACCAAAATAAATATCGTGCAAAAAATAGCTCTGATGGACAACAAAACTTTAGAGGAATGACTCTTAAGACAAAAGCTGTTTGTTTCGACTTTGATGGTACTTTAACTGTCCCACTTGAGGGATTTAATACTTGGGAGAAGATCTGGACTGAGTTAGGTTATGACACTCAAGAGTGCTACAACTATCATCGGCAGTTTTCCAAAGGTGAAATATCCCATGAAGAGTGGTGCGCGATAACGCTCAATAAGTTTAGAGATAAAGGATTGTGCTCAGATCAAGTTAGACAAATAGCAAAGTCTTTTACTTTGATTGAGGATGTTCAAGAAACTTTTAACGTACTGCTCAAGCAGGGAATAAAGATCTATTTGGTTTCTGGATCAATATGTACAGTAGTAAAAGAAGTTCTGGGGGAAAGCCTGTGGGATTCTTTTTCTGGTACGAGTATGAATCGTTTTCGTTATGACAATGACCTCAAGTTAGTTGAGATCATCGGAACAGTCCACGACTTTGAAGGCAAACGTGATTTTATCTTTGAGATTTGTGACGATGAAGGCTTTAGTCCTAACGAAGTTTGGTTTATTGGTAACGATCATAATGATGAGTGGGCATATGAATCCGGTGCTAATACTCTCTGTATCAATCCTGCACGGGCTAGAATCTATGATCACCAAAGATGGCATCACTGCATTCATAAAACTCAGACTCTTACATCAATACTGAAGTTTGTTTTATAGGTATAGACAGGGACAAAGAAGCTGTTGAGTAGCAGTACGTATGAGATTTCGTTCTGATTATCGTATTCGATATGAGATATTAGAGCACTAATGAAATCTCATTATGGTGGTACCCCCCTCTTTTTTCGTAACTCTTCGTATTGCACGAAACGAGATTCGACATTTATCAGCGCCACATCAAACAAACTGACATTAAGACAGCCAACAGGCTGACTTTTCATTTCAGGGAGGAAGTATCCATATTGCCATATTTATCGCGCCTTTTGTAAGGTCGCTGAGCTCATGCTATGTACGATTAATAAAGGTGACCGCTTTAGCTTAGCGGGGCCACCAGTAAGGAATTGCCCGCAGGGGTAAAAAACAGGCAAAAAAAACGGCGACAAGGGTTACCTTATCGCCGTTTTTATATATCGACCTATGTATATATAGACCGATAGATGTGATTTTATTCTTCGTCTAAGAAGCTACGACCTTTGCTCGCAGCGATACGCATGCGAAGTGCGTTTAGCTTGATAAAGCCAGCTGCATCTTTCTGATCGTAAGAGCCCGCATCGTCTTCAAACGTTGCAATGCTCTCGTCAAATAGCGAGTCTTCTGAACGACGGCCCACAACTTCAACAGAGCCTTTGTAAAGCTTAACGCGTACTTCACCGTTCACGTTGCGCTGTGAGTAATCGATCATTTGCTGAAGCATCTTACGCTCTTCTGACCACCAGAAGCCGTTGTAGATGACTTTAGCGTAACGAGGCATTAGCTCATCTTTAAGGTGCGCTGCTTCACGGTCTAGGGTGATAGACTCGATTGCACGGTGCGCCTTCAACATGATGGTGCCCCCTGGAGTTTCGTAACAACCGCGTGACTTCATGCCAACGAAGCGGTTTTCTACGATATCCAAACGACCTACGCCGTTTTCGCCACCAATTTTGTTTAGGTATGTAAGCACAGTTGCAGGCGTCATTGCTTCGCCGTTAATCGCAACAATGTCACCTTTTTCGTAGGTTAGCTCAAGGTATGTTGGCTTGTCTGGTGCTGTTTCTGGAGAAACAGTCCAACGCCACATGTCTTCTTCAGCTTCTGCCCAAGGCTCTTCCAAAATGCCACCCTCGTAAGAGATGTGTAGCAAGTTAGCGTCCATTGAGTAAGGAGACTTCTTCTTGTTTTTCGCGAAGTCCACTTCGATGTTGTGGTCTTCACAGTATTGCATAAGCTTTTCACGGGAGTTTAGGTCCCACTCACGCCATGGCGCGATCACGTGAACACCTGGCTTAAGCGCGTATGCACCTAGCTCAAAACGAACTTGGTCGTTACCTTTACCGGTTGCACCGTGAGAAATAGCATCAGCATTGGTTTCGTTTGCGATTTCAACCAAGCGTTTTGCAATCAGTGGACGTGCGATAGATGTACCCAATAGGTACTCACCTTCGTAAATGGTGTTTGCACGGAACATAGGGAACACGAAGTCACGAACAAATTCTTCGCGAAGGTCTTCGATGTAAATTTCTTTTACACCCAAGGCTTCTGCTTTTGCACGTGCTGGCTCAACCTCTTCACCTTGACCTAAGTCTGCAGTGAAAGTTACCACTTCTGCATTGTATTCGTCTTGCAACCAACGAACGATAACCGAGGTATCTAGACCACCTGAGTAGGCTAAAACCACCTTCTTAATTTCTGACATTCTTTGCTCCAACCAGGGCTTAGCTAGCGGCATGACACGAGCGCACCGCCTTCGCTGAAAAAACAGGGGAGGAATTATATCAAAACTTTATGTCTTAAAGGGGAATATCTAGCAAAACTTTTGCTTAAAAGCAGACTAAGCCGGCGATTTGACCACTCTGCCACCTAAAAACAGCTCACATACGGCTCACATGTAGCTAAAAGTACTTAAAGTTTTTCAAGCCTGATGGTTACCCGGCGGTTACGGGCGCGGTTTTCGGCGGTGTTGTTGGGCACCACAGGGTAGCGTTCGCCATGAAATCGCGTGGTGATCATTTCGGTGTTAATTCCTTTTTGCGACAAGTATTCCGTTACCATTTCGGCACGCTTTTGCGATAAGTCGCGGTTTGCCAAACGTCGACCGCCGGAGTCACTGTGACCATCAACATAAATCGCCGTTACCTTAGGGTCGTTTTGAACATAAAGCGCGATAAGGTCTAGGCGTGCTTTGGTTGTGTCTGATAAACGAAATTCTGCCGGAGGGAACAGCACAGCCGTACGCGCCACTTGGCGATAGTTCACCGGCAAGAGCTGGGATACACAGTTCACATATTCGACGTAGACTTCGCGAAAGTTAACCGCCGAAAGCGAAACCCGTAGAGGCTGAGGCGTACCGTACCAGCCTTCTGCCGTAAAGGTAGGCATTAAGCCTGAATGCAATGCCGCGAGCATTTCGCGAGTGTAGGTTGGGTTTACTTTAAGTTCGCCTTGCGCATGGCTATTGACCAAGCCCACACTGCGCGGGTTGATATCAGGTCGCCAAGGTGGTGCTTCGGACACTAAAAAGGCACCGTCTTTAAAGTGCTCTTTTTCTGTCGGTTGCAGCAAAAAATATACGTCTTCGCCCGCCTCATGTTCAAATACTCCCTCACCAAAGAGCGGAATACTCTGGCGCAACTGACAGGTAAAAATAGAGGCGTCCAGCTGCCAATTAGACTCTTCGATTTGCGCTGCGTAGTTGGCCGCCTGAGCACTCGCCCCGACCATTACAAACCACACCAAACCCAAGTGTTTTAACCACCACTTACAAAACATGCTGCTCAACCCAGTCGTCAAAATAAAACTCTTGTTTGAAGGCTACCACAAAGCTTGCGCCAGCGAATATAAATACTCTCGCCGATGCTGGCGCTTCGCAAGCCTACCTCAGTCATCTTATATCGGCCAAGGCAAGCGGCTCTTCAGCCCTTAGGCCTTGCAGCGCCTGTTGAGCGCCAAACTTGACTTAGCAATGTGGTTTTTAGCCTGTTAGAATAGGCCACAACAAAACAGTAACCATATTAAGGGTATCACTTGAGCCAGCCCCCAGCATTTAAACACCCGATCGCCAGTCGCTTTCGCGGCTACTTGCCTGTTGTCATCGACGTAGAAACTGCTGGCTTTAATGCCCAGACCGACGCGCTGTTAGAAGTGGCTGCTGCCACCATTACCATGGACGAGAACGGTTACCTGCTGATTGATGAGTCCTACTCATTTAATGTCGCCCCTTTTGAGGGTGCCAACCTTGAGCAGTCTGCCCTCGACTTTACGGGCATCGACCCAAATGACCCAGAGCGCAACGCCGTGTCGGAAACTGAGGCACTTGAGGGCATTTTTAAGCCCATTCGCAAAGCCTTAAAAGCTCACGACTGCAAACGCGCCGTGCTGGTTGGCCACAATGCGGCTTTCGACCACGGCTTTATCAACGCCGCGGCAGCACGCTGTGAAGCCAAACGAAACCCTTTCCACCCGTTTTCTAGTTTTGACACCGCTACTTTGGCAGGCCTCGCGTATGGCCAAACAGTGCTTGCAAAAGCGTGTGGCGTGGCAGGTATCGACTTTGATGGCAAAGAAGCCCACTCCGCACTGTATGACACTCTCAAAACCGCAGAGCTGTTTTGTAACATCGTTAATCAGTGGAAGAACTTGGGCGGCTGGACAGATGGTGAAGAAGACGACGAGTCGTTTGCCAGCTTGTTTGGCGCTAATGTCGACTAGTCATTCACCATAAAGATTCACCGTTTGTCAAAAAAACAAGCGGTGAACACTCTCGCTAAACTCTTAGCAACTTCTCACTCATAGTGATTCTAAGCAAACGCTTAGTCTTGGCGACATACGTAAGCCAATACCTCAACCACTTGCTCAGGCGTTTGCGCCCATGCCATAGCTGCCGCATCCACTTCTTTTAATGGGTGGATAAGCGCTTCGTCGTGTAAGGTGATGTAAGGCGTTTCCATCGCTGCACAATAGCCCGCCTCAAAAGCGGCGTTCCACTGCTTGTACTTATCACCAAATCGCACCACAGCCACATCGCAGCGCTCCAGTAGCGTTTTAGTACGAATAGCATTCACTTTGGCAGACTTATGGTCGCGCCAAAACGCCTGATCTTCATCACCCAAGATATCGCCCGCCGCATCACTGGCATCGTGGTCGGTCACGGCCGAAGTAAACTCAATGGGTAGCTGCTTGGCTGCAGCGCCTTGTTTAATTTGCTCACGCCAGTCGGTGTGAATCTCACCCGACAAGTAAACAGTAAATGACATGGTTGGCCTCTTATTTTAGTCATAAAAAAAGCCAGCTCAGGCGCTGGCTTTTTGATATTAGGAAAGCTTCCTAAACTTATAGGTTGTCAGCAGACTCAGACAAGTATGAAGCAACACCGTCTGGAGATGCAGTCATACCTTTGTCGCCTTTGTTCCAGCCAGCTGGGCAAACTTCGCCGTGCTCTTCGTGGAACTGAAGTGCTTCAACAAGACGGATAAGCTCGTCCATGTTACGGCCTAGTGGAAGGTCGTTAACGATTTGTGAGCGAACGTTACCTTCTTTATCGATGATGAAAGCGCCACGGAAAGCAACACCAGCGTCAGCTTCAACGTCGTATGCTTGGCAGATTTCGTGTTTAACGTCAGCAACTAGGGTGTATTTAACTGGACCAATACCACCTTCGTTTACTGAAGTGTTACGCCATGCGTTGTGAGTAAACTGAGAGTCGATAGAAACACCGATTACCTCAACACCTAGTTCTTCAAACGCAGCCATACGCTTGTCTAGTGCGATAAGCTCAGAAGGACAAACGAAAGTGAAGTCTAGTGGGTAAAAGAATACTAGACCGTATTTACCGCTGATTGCTTCTGTTAGGTTGAAGCTGTCTACGATTTCACCGCTACCAAGTACCGCTGCTGCTGTAAAATCAGGTGCTTTTTTACCTACAAGTACGCCCATTGTGTGTTTCTCCGTTTTGGATATTAGCAAGGGTTTTTATATAAATTGACGACACTCTGTCGCCCTACTACACAACCATGGCCAAAGAGGGCTCCCCTTCGGCCACTAAAATTTAATTACGCGTCAGCTTCTTCATCGCTGTTTTTAGCCGCTGTTTCTTTAATCAGCGTTTCTAGCTCACCGCTCGCTGCCATTTCGCAAATAATGTCACAGCCACCAATCAACTCACCTTCAACCCATAGTTGTGGGAAGGTTGGCCAGTTTGCGTATTTTGGCAACTCTGAACGAATTTCTGGGTTTTCTAGAATGTTAACAAACGCAAAGCGCTCGCCACAGTTCATAAGCGCCTCAGATGCACGAGATGAAAAGCCACACTGAGGGAAACGCGGTGTACCCTTCATGTATAGCAAGATTGAGTTTTCTTCGATCTGAGTCTTGATGGTATCGATAACGCTCATGAGTCTACCTTTGTTTTATCTATCAATGGCTTAACGCCAGCATTAAATGAATTATTTACGCGAGCTGCAACCTGTGAAGCCCTTAGCTGTTAGCCATTATGGTATCACGTATGCGACCACATAGGGTGCAGGCTGTATATTAGGTTTTAGCTATCAGCTTAATAGCGAATCACTATAATCTTTGCATCGGCTATTCTGCGCCAACACCATGGCAATCTGCCTTACATCACCGCTCTATGTTAGCGACTCTGTGTGAATGACAGTGCTCTATATTCTTGCAGGGATAATGGGGGCAGATTTACCAGTTAAA
Organism: Pontibacterium sp.; assembly: GCA_049603715.1. Lineage (GTDB taxonomy): Bacteria > Pseudomonadota > Gammaproteobacteria > Pseudomonadales > Balneatricaceae > Pontibacterium. Next base: position 95,928 of record JBMYSW010000004.1, read on the forward strand.
ACCCCTGATCGCCAACTTTTCGAACAACACCCAGTAAAGCGAGTACTCAGGCACGTCTTTCCTTCGCTTCTCTATTTCGCAAAACACCAACTGCAATAAAAGCTGACGCGCTAAGCACGTTTTGGCGTGAGCTAATAAGAAAATTTTAAGCTCAACTTTTAGTAAAAAAATCCTGTAAATACTGGAAATTAGCCATTTGAGCAGTTATACCTAAGACAAATGATCCTTTTATAAGAATTTTTCTTAGGTTTGGTTCAACCACTAGCACTTTTGGACAAGAGCGTCCCTACCCCAGCGGCCCCAAAAGCCATGTATGCGCCACGCAGCGAAGGGATAGCGACCGTTTACGGACAATTTAAGGATAAGCGGATATGAAAGGACACCTTCGTTTTTTGTTAAGCCATCAAAAAATAGCCAAAACATTTACGTCATTAGTTGCGCTCAGTCGCGACAGTTACTAAAATCGATCGCTTATGGCAGCTCAAAGCTGCCTTTTTGCGTTGTATGGGAGAGTTTTGTATGTCGGTCGAGCCGATCATGAATACCTATAATAGCTTGGCAGTTGCCTTTGAATATGGCGATGGCGCATGGCTATACGACACTGACGGTAATAAGTACCTTGATGCACTCAGCGGTATTGCTGTGTGTGGTTTGGGCCACGCTCACCCTGCAGTGACCGAGGCCATTGTGACTCAGTCATCTGCCTTGTTGCACACCTCTAACCTTTACACCATCAGCGCACAAAAACAGCTGGCAGCAGACCTTACTGAGCTGTCGGGCATGGATAATGTTTTCTTTGGTAACTCCGGTGCTGAAGCAAACGAGGCCGCAATCAAAATTGCTCGCAAATACGGCCACTCCAAGTCGATTGATAACCCTGCCATTATTGTTATGGAAAACGCTTTCCATGGCCGTACCTTGGCAACCCTTAGCGCCACAGGGAATCGTTCTGCACAAGCAGGTTTCGAGCCTTTAGTGAGCGGTTTTGTTCGCGCACCGTACAACGACCTTGAAGCGGTTCGTAACATTGCAAGCAGCAACGCAAATGTTGTCGCTGTTATGGTTGAGCCGATTCAAGGTGAAGCCGGTGTTGCCATCCCAAGCGATGACTACATCACTGAGCTGCGCGCCATCTGTGACGAGCACGATATGCTGTTAATGCTCGACGAAGTACAAACAGGTAACGGCCGTACAGGTAAGTTCTTTGCTTACCAACACACCAATATCCTGCCAGACGTTGTAACAACGGCTAAAGGTTTGGGCAATGGCGTACCTATCGGTGCTTGCCTTGCACGTGGCAAAGCAGCATCTGTTTTTGCACCAGGCTCTCACGGTTCCACCTTTGGTGGTAACCCTCTTGCCTGTGCCGCTGCGCAAGCCGTTGTGGACACCATTAAAGAAGAAAACCTATGCGAGCGCGCTGCCGAGCTGGGCGACCGCATTATTAATGGTTTTAAAGAGCAGCTAGAAGGCGCAGACTACATCAAAGAAGTGCGTGGCAAAGGCCTTATGATCGCCATTGAGCTAAACGAAGCAGGCACTGAGCTTGCAGTTTTAGCCAAAGTAAAAGGTGTGCTTCTTAACGTAACAGGCGGTGGCAAAGTGATTCGCATGCTGCCTCCATTGATTATGTCTGACACTCAAGCAGACTTGCTGGTTAACACTGTCGCTAAGCTCATTAAAGTTTACTGCGGCGACGACCGAGCCAAGCCTCGCAAATAATCACCTACTGGATAACTAAAAAGGCACTCGAAAGGTATCGAGCTGCGAGATAATTACATGACTGTTAAACACTTTCTTACCCTAGAGGACATTAGTGCTCAGGACCTAGACGCTATTATCGACCGCGCCAGCGAGCTAAAAGCTATGCAGCGCAGTGGCAAAATTTACGCACCGCTTCAAAACAAAGTCATGGCTATGATCTTTGAAAAAGCCTCCACCCGTACTCGCGTGTCTTTCGAGTCGGGTATGGCGCAATTTGGCGGCCACGCAATGTTTTTGTCACCTCGCGATACTCAACTAGGCCGAGGCGAACCCATTTCCGATAGTGCGAAAGTGATTTCGAGCATGGTCGATGTGGTTATGATTCGCACCTTTGACCACAAAACCGTCGAAGAGTTTGCTGCCCACTCGAGTGTCCCTGTTATCAACGCCCTAACGGACGACTTTCACCCTTGCCAGCTGCTGGCAGACATGCAAGCCTTTCGCGAGCACCGTGGCAGCATCAAAGGTAAAACCGTCACTTGGGTTGGCGATGGCAACAACATGTGTCATTCCTACATGAACGCCGCTATTCAATTTGACTTTAAATTGAACGTAGCCTGCCCAGAAGGTTTTGAGCCAGCACAAAGCATGCTCGACAAGTTAGGCGATCGCGTACAGCTCTTCACCTCACCAGAAGACGCCGTGAAGGGCAGCCACCTAGTGGCAACCGACGTATGGGCATCCATGGGCCAAGAAAGCGAGCAAGACGAGCGCATCACTAAGTTCAAAGGTTTTCAGGTAACGCCTGAGCTGATGGACCTTGCCGATAAAGACGCTGTCTTTATGCACTGCCTGCCAGCACACCGTGGCGAAGAAGTAAGTGCAGAGATGATGGAAGACCCTCGCTCTGTTGTGTTCGACGAAGCCGAAAACCGCCTTCACGCACAAAAAGCCTTGTTGGAATACCTGATGGTAGGCCTACCTCAATCCGCTTAATGGCGAATAACTTGGCGGCACGTTTATCCGAGCCGCCATCTAATGCTACACTTTAAGCCAGTTTTTGTGCCGCTCCCTAGGCTAACTCACCCAAAGGGCAGAATGTATGATTGAACTTCGTCATCTAAAAACATTATCTGCTTTGCGCGATGCAGGCAGCCTTGTGGAGGCCGCCGAGCGCATTCACCTGACGCAATCCGCCTTGTCACACCAAATCAAAGATTTGGAAGACCGCCTCGACTGCTCCTTGTTTATCCGCAAAACAAAGCCAATCTGCTTTACCAGCGCGGGGCAGCGATTGCTTGAGCTTGCCGACGAAGTGTTGCCCATGATCCGCAACGCCGAGCGTGATATCGCCCGCTTGGCAGGAGGCCAAACCGGTCGCCTTAACCTGTGTATCGAGTGCCATAGCTGCTTTGATTGGCTTATGCCAACCATCGACCACTTCCGCCAAAATTGGCCCGAAGTGGAGCTAGACCTTTCAAGCGGCTTTAGTTTTCAGCCGTTACCTGCGCTCGCCCGTGGCGACCTCGACCTTGTGATTACAAGCGACCCTGAGCCACGCACTGGCATCACTTATATTCCGCTCTTCTCGTATGAGTCTATGTTGGCGATCAGCAAACAGCACAGCCTTGCCAGCAAGCGCTATGTTCAGCCTGAAGACTTGGCTAACGAAGTGGTGATTACCTACCCCGTAGAGCCCGAGCGCCTCGACATCTTTAAGCGCTTTTTAGAGCCTGCCGATATCGAGCCTGCGAGCATTCGTACCGCCGAACTGACCATTATGATCATGCAGCTAGTAGCCAGTGGCCGAGGCGTGTCCGCACTGCCTAACTGGGCGTTACACGAATACCGCGAGCGTGACTACATTGCCGTTAAGTCCCTTGGCGACAAAGGCGTATGGTGCACACTTTACGCTGCCATCCGCGAAGACCAGCGCAGCGCCGATTTTATGGTAGACTTTTTAAATACCGCCAAAGAAACCTGCTTTAGAACCCTCACTGGCATTAAAGCGGTCTAACCCCTTAGGTCGCAGCGGCCAGCGTTTTATCGTTAATCGCGCGAGGCACCTCTTATGACCCTGTGGACTCCTGATAGCTGGCGTACCAAAGCCATTGCACAACAGCCTCAATACCCAGACTTAGCAAAACTCACCAACGTTGAAGCTCAGCTTGCAGCCCTACCTCCGCTCGTGTTTGCCGGAGAAGCGCGACAGTTGCGCCAGCAACTCGCCAATGTTGCCAATCGCCAGTCGTTTTTATTGCAAGGGGGCGACTGCGCCGAGAGCTTTAACGAATTTAACGCCAACAAAATTCGCGATACGTTTAAGGTTTTGCTGCAAATGGCAGTCACCTTAACCTTTGCTGGCCAATGCCCTGTCGTCAAAATTGGCCGTATGGCAGGGCAGTTTGCCAAACCCCGCTCCAGCGACTTTGAAGAGCAAAACGGTATTCAGTTACCAAGCTATCGCGGTGATATCGTTAACGACATTGCGTTTACAGCCGAGGCCCGCACCCCAGACCCAGAGCGCCTTCTCAAGGCTTACCACCAAGCATCAGCAACCCTAAACCTGATGCGCGCCTTTGCCTCGGGCGGCCTCGCTAACCTCAGCGAAGTAAATGCTTGGAACCTCGACTTTGTGCAGCAAAGCCCGCTTGGCGAAAAATATGCGACCCTCGCCAGCGCAATTAACCATAGCCTCGGTTTTATGAAGGCCTGTGGCATTGACCCAAACACCACGCCGCACCTTAACGAAACCCACGTATACACCAGTCACGAAGCACTGCTACTAGGTTATGAACAAGCACTCACTCGCCAAGACAGCCTCACGGGCCATTGGTATAACTGTGCGGCACATATGCTTTGGATTGGAGAACGTACTCGCCAGCTTGACCATGCTCACGTCGAGTATTTTCGTGGAATACACAACCCTATCGGCGTCAAGATTGGGCCCTCAACCACACCGAGTGACCTACTCAAATTAATTGAGTGCCTAAACCCGCAGAACGACCCCGGTCGACTCACCCTTATTACGCGCATGGGCCCTGATAAACTCGCTGAAAAACTACCACCTCTGGCGCGCGCTGTAGAGCAAGCAGGCTTATCAGTGGTGTGGTGCTGCGACCCCATGCACGGCAACACGGTTAAGGCCGATAACGGCTATAAAACCCGCAAGGTGGATGACATTTTAAAAGAGATGAAGCACTTCTTTCAGGTACATCAAGCCGAAGGCAGTTACGCAGGCGGCGTACACTTTGAAATGACCGGACAAAACGTGACCGAGTGTGTGGGCGGCGCATTTCAAATTACCGAACAAGATTTAGGCGATCGCTACCATACCTATTGCGACCCTCGACTTAATGGCGAGCAAGCACTAGAACTGGCCTTTTTGATCGCCGATACATTAAAGCAAGCCCGTGGACAGTAAACCCGTGACCAGAGAAGAAACCGTTTTATCCCTACTTGCCGATATTGCAGAAGATTTAAAGCAAGCTGATATTTGGCAAACAAAGGCTCCCTCAACGCAAGCACTCGAAAGCACCGAGCCGTTTTGCATCGATACCCTCGAGTTTACAGAGTGGGTGCAGTGGGTTATGCTGCCGCGCTTTGAAGCCCTGATCGTGCGCGGCCATCCACTGCCAACTGAGTGCAGTATTTACCCTATGGCAGAAGAAGCCCTTAAAGGCGGCAGCAGTAAGCTACTCCCCTTATTGCAACACATTCAAGCCCTTGATGACGCCATCACGTTGCGACACTAACAGGCCCCTAACGCGATAAGCCGAGATCACCATGTCAAACGAACATTCAATTGTTAACTTTTTAAAAGGCTCGGGTGTGCAGCTGCGCATCCTCGACATGGGCCGCCGCATTGAAAAGATTACCAGCCAGCAGTTCTTTAAAATCGAACAAGGCCACACCCCTTACCCACTGCCTTATCTTCATCAGGCATGGATCGCGTTACTGCTGTGGAACCCAAAAAACAAAAGCCAAAACGCCGTTTGGTTTTTAAAGCTTCCATTAGATGAGCAAGGCTTTTTGGTACAGGCTGCACGCGACGACATTATGAACCGCTTGTTGCAAAACATTCAGTTTGCCCAAGGCGACCTCACCGAAAACCAAGACGCCCTTAAAGACAACCCCTTTGTTTTTAAGCCCGATCAAGAAAAAATGGCCGCTTTTCACGCCATTGCTAACCAGCAAATTGGTTTAGAGGCCAGCGCCGCCTACCCCGAGGTTTTAAACTACCTAAAAGGGGACTTACAAAGCGACACATGGCAAAGCCTCAGCCTGCAAGGCATCGCCGACTTTGTTACCCGCTTGGACGAGGGGCGTAACGAGGCACTGTTAACCGAAGCCATTGCTAATCTTCCGCTACCAGTACTTACCCCAACCTGTGTATGCCTTGAGCACGCACAGCCTAGCAACGAGTGCATGAGCGCGCTAAACCAGCGCCTAGAAAGCTACCTCGCCGATAGCGACACCGACTCAGCGGTTATCGCCGCCTTGCTACGCGGCCTTTCTAACGGCCAAGACCAAGCGCTCAAAAACCAACTACTGACCAAGGTGCTGAGCACTCCTTTTGGCACCAAAGCCGAAGTACTGGTGACGGTTGCAACGCGCTACGTCGACAGCCTGCGCTTCCCTGATACCCTACTCGCGTTTTTAGAAGCTCTCGCAAAAGGCGAATCAGGCCAAGCCGGCTTTTCTCGCATTTTGGCCGACTTAATGTTTATGCCAGACCTACGCGCCTTGGTACTCCATAGCTTCCGCAACCCAAATCGCAGCGAAGCCCTTACCACCGCCATCGGCGAGATGTTTGGCGACGGTATTGCTAAGGGGCACTAAGCCTTCCTCTCGCTCCCACACCCCCGTGGGAATGCATATGTATCGGCTACCACGCAGGACGTGGTAGCCGATACTACCAATACAAATAAAAGCCGACTGCCTAGCTTTACACACTTCTTTTCGCTTTAGCTAACAGTGAAATTAAGTATAAGAAATTGTTCTCATGCAGTCGCTTTGCCCCCTTCATTCTGTCGGTTCCTGCAAAAATCTAAGCTATACTCCGCGCCTCTTGTAGTCATAAGAAAGGAATAGTTTATGAAGATTGCAATAATCAACAGCAAAGGATTTTGGTCAATGGGTTGGACAACAGACCCAGAAAGCCAGCAAGCAACCATCGAGTCACTAAATCGCCTGGGAATCATGACGAAAGCCGTTGAGGTCAGTACCCTCGAGGAGCTCGAGAGCACCCTAACATCGCTTCGTTTAGAAAATTGGACACTTTGGCCGAACGCCTATGAGGTAGCGATAGCAGAAGGTTCGAGCGAAACTGCATGGATTGCAGATCGTATTGAGGAGCAAGGGCTGCCCATGATTGGCAACAAGGCGCACTCCCTCAAAACCGTGATGCTCAAGGATACTTGCCAATATAAATTACAACAACATGGCGTGGCGATTCCTAGCTTCCTCGCAGTTGAGACATCAGACTTACCACAACTCAGCGAGCTAACTCAAACCCAAGGACTAGAGTTTCCTCTCTTTGTAAAACCCAACGCCCTCTCCAGCAGTAAAGGTGTTAGCCAGCGCTCTGTAGTGTACTCAGCCGAACAGCTTGAACAACAGGTGAGTGATGTCGGCAAACAGTATGGCTTCCCTGTCATGATTGAAGAGTACTTGCCCGGACAAGACATTACGGTTGCTGTCTTTATGACACCAGAAACACCAACCGTGCTAGCAACATACTACGATACAGAGATTTACGAGGACCCCGGCGCAGTCTTAGACTACGACATCCGTCAACGCGACTGGAACGATGGCAAGTGGTTACGCGTTGTCGATGAACCAGAGATGCTTGAAAAGATCGAGCGCGTTGTTATACCAGCCTGCCACGCCGTTGATGTGTCTGAGTTCACTCGTATAGATTGCCGAATGGATCGCAACGGTAACCTAAAAGCTTTTGATATCAATGGACTACCGGGACTAGAGCACCCCTTTAGCACCACGGTTTGGCAAATGATTGTAAAAATGGCCGATAAGCCAGAGTTACACGCATATGACACCTTGATTAGCCTCGTACTCTACTGTGCAGCAACCCAACAGCAATTAAAGGTACCTCACCAAGTAGAAAAGCTAGCGAAAGCTTACATAGCAGCGGAGCAGTCGTCCAAACACTCATTAACTCCTGAGCTGTAAGCGCTTACTCCTAAACGTTAACTACTGCGATAAGCTCATATACATTATCCGTCGCAGTAGTTTTTCAGTAAAAATTTCACGCTCATCAAGTGTCTCAAAGCCCAGCCCTTCCAATACTCGAACACTCGCTTTATTAGCCGGGTGCACCGTAACGTACAAATGCTGCCACCCCAGACTTTTTGCAAATTCCAAACGCAGCCTTGCCAGTTCCGTACCGACTCCCCGCCCTCTATAAGCTGGGTCAACTAGGTTGACCAACATAAGCCCACATTGACCGGGTAGGAACAGCGGCTCCCCAAGGTAATCAGGCCAGTTCACCAAGTGTCTCAATGCACCGTATCCAACCATCATATCTCCATCAAAAGCAGCCACATTGGCCGTATGCCCTTTGAGGTTATTTTGATAGAAGTCGTTCGCCGCAGGATAAAGCCAAGGTGATGCGCCGCCAGCTTTAGCGCGCTCTGCAAGAAGGAGCAACGAATCTAAATACTCTAGGTCCGCCGCTCCGTTGCTTAGAAATTTATAAGTAATTGTCAAAGTAGTTCCTTTACTGCCGAATATACGTCCAAGCGCGATGCTGAGCCCTTTACATAAAGCCCATTCTACTTAACGCACCGACATACACACCACCACCGCAGGTTGCTGGCATGAGGTGGTAAAAGTGGTGAGCTCGCCTGCTTCATCAACAACATTCACCACATTGGTGTAGCCGTTATTGTCCTCGCAGTAGCCAGCAAAGCGGCCTTGACTGGAAAAGGTGAGCTTAATTGCGTTTCGACCTGCGGGGTTATTGGGGTCAACCTGCCCCTTTTGTGCCAAAAAGTCGCCCAAGTGGGGCGCTAACAGCTTACCCGTTGGACCAAATAGAATGGGTAAATTAGGGTCCAAACCATAATGCACAGCCACCTCAGCCCTATCGAGGCTGGGTGTCGATACCAACGAAAAGTGCTGGCCGTACCCCGTTGGCTGGTTAGCATCTTGCTGACAAAAAGCGTTTGCCGCATCCTCATCCTGCTTTAATAAATCCCCCAAGGCCTGGGCAGTAATTTTGCGAGACGAAGGCCACACAGCATAAGGGGTATTAGGTACCAAGGCACCTGCCGCTTCGAACGCCTCTGTTACCGACGCCTCTCTATCACCTTGTTGATCACACCCCGTAGCTACCCACGTAGCCACCAATAAACTCGCTATTTTTATAGAAACATGACTTGCTGAGACCAGACGACCCATACGCTGGTACCTCCTATGTAAAGACGAGCAGTTGCTGCTCCTCGCCTTTTCATATTAGCAGCTAAACCCAAAACCAAAGGGCTCTAAACAAAACCTCATGCTAAAGGATGGCCTTTGGCTAACCTCACACTTCATGCCCGGCAATCACTAGTGTCGGGCGACTGGCACAACATCTGTATTAGTAGCCAAACAGGTAATGTCCAATTTTCTATACACATCACTCACGATTACCGCTCAATAACGACTCAACTGCGACATATACCTCACGATTTCAGTTGTTTAGACACACAGGCACGGTTTCTGCTATCTGTACCCTCAACAACAAAAAAAGCTGTCACGGATAAGCAGCAAGCTAGCCTTTTGCGTCGGCAAATAGGCCTTTGGAGGATGATATGAAACACCTATATGCACTTAAGCAAGCGCAGCCTCGCTTTGTTGAGTTCGACCATATCTCCTTTAATTCCTGTATTTCCCTACCCCAGCCGCCTCACCTCTCAATAGCTCTGCGCCAGCTGGTCCGTAAAACCTTTTTAGCGATGTACTAACCCGCTTTTTTCAAGGAGTCGCAGAGGCGGTCAGTCACTACGCCTTTGCATGGATATTTTAGTGACTAACCTGAGGAGCTCATATGAAAAAAATAAAATACATGCTCATGACAGCCGCATTGACCGGCACAGCACTGACTAGCACACAACATGCGCTTGCCGCAGATAAACTACTACTAAAAACTCCCGTAGCCTTTCCAACGCACCTTCCTGCCTTAGGCACTACGATTGTGTGGGTTTCTGAGCAGTTAAAGCTCGTAAGCGATGGAAAAATGCGGATGAAAATATACGAACCGGGTAAGCTCGTTAGCCCCCCCGAGATTCTCGATGCCGTTTCATCTGGCAAGGTTAATTCCGGATACGCCACCGCCGGCTATTGGCAAGGAAAAATGCCAGCTGCTGCACTCTTTTCGGCTGTACCGTTTGGCCCAGAAGCAGGTGAGTATATGGCGTGGCTCTATTACGGTAACGGGCTTTCTCTGTATCAAGAAATGTATGACCAAGGGGGTTATAACGTCAAAGTCATCCCGTGTGCCATTTTATCACCCGAGACGTCAGGCTGGTTTAAAAAACCCATTGAGAGCCCTGAAGACCTAAAAGGCATTACGATGCGATTCTTTGGCTTGGGCGGTTCCGTGATGGAAAAGCTGGGTGCCAATACCGTAGGCCTACCGGGCGGTGAGATTTTTGGTGCGCTCGAAAAAGGAGCCATCGACGCTACCGAGTTTTCGCAACCAGCCATCGATACCATTCTTGGCTTCAATAAAATTGTTAAATACAACTACTTCCCAGGCTGGCATCAACAGGCCACCATCTTCGAACTGCTCGTTAATAAAGACACATGGAAGGACATGTCTGACGCTCAAAAAGCCATTGTCGAAACCACGTGTAAAGCTTCTATCACAAACTCCATTGCCGAAGGTGAAGCAATGCAGTTCCCTGTAATGGCAGAAGCACAAAGCAAAGGCGTTGAAATCCGTTACTGGAGCCAAAGCATGCTAGATACCTTTGAAGGCGCATGGGACGAAGTGGCTGCCGATAAGTCATCCAACGATGCTTTTTTCAAAAAGGTTTGGGATGACCTAAGCACGTTCCGTGAAGGCTATGACCTTTGGGAGGCAAACGCCTTTTTACCTCGTAAATAGGCCTTTTTTGCCGTTATGACTCGCGTAGGCTGCAGGCCCTTGGCCCGCTTTCTACGCAGTTTGGAGTCCACTCGCTTTTAGGTTGCATAGCTCATGGAACACTCTCAAGGGACCTTTACCCCTATCTCAGAGGCAATCGACCGCCTTATCCAAAAAATCACTCTCACCGTCGCATGGGTTTACGTTGCTTTGATGCTCGTGATCATGCTGCAGGTTGTGTTACGTAAGGGCTTTTCAAGCGGTCTGATCGCGCTTGAAGAGCTTCAATGGCACCTCTACGCCGTCGGGGTTATGTTCGGTCTCGCCTATGCGCAAACCACTGACTCTCACATTCGCGTCGACCTATTCTATGGTCGCTTTTCTCAACGCACAAAATGCTGCATCGAAGTTTTGGGCATTCTCTTTTTAGTGATGCCGTTTTTGGCTGTGGTGTTTTTTCACAGTCTAGACTTTGTGTACGATGCATGGCGCACCAATGAGTCCTCTGATGCCCCTTCAGGTCTATCCTGGCGCTGGTTAATTAAGAGCGTCATTCCCGTAACATTTGCGCTATTGGCGTTGTCTTTTGTATCACGGCTACTGCGTGACCTCGAACAACTCATGCGGGGGGCTCACTCATGGAAATGAACGAAATCCTTGTCATCGCCATGTTCGTATCCTTTATTGCTTTGCTCTTTACAGGGTTCCCTGTGGCTTGGGTTTTAGGGGGCGTTGGCGTGATTTTCGCGGGAGTTGCCTACCTATCGGATATTTATCTAGATACCTTTACTGGCCTCGACTACACCACCTTAGGGCTGGTGGTAAACCGCTTGTGGAAAATCATGGACAACTGGATTTTAGTTGCCCTTCCCATGTTTATATTTATGGGCTTAATGCTTGATAAGTCTGGTGTTGCCGAAAAACTGATGCACGCCATGCAAGCGTTATTTGGACGGGTCAGGGGTGGACTGGCGATTACTGTCACTGCAATCGGCATCATTTTAGCTGCTTCTACGGGGATCATTGGCGCGTCGGTTGTCCTATTGGCCGTTATGTCGCTGCCATCAATGACAAAACAAGGCTACTCTATGCCGCTCGCTTTAGGCACCGTCGCCTCGGCAGGAACGCTGGGCATTCTCATCCCACCCAGTATTATGTTGGTGATTATGGCCGACCAACTAGGCTTATCCGTAGGTGACCTTTTTATGGGTGCCGTTGTGCCAGGGATGTTGCTAGGGACGCTTTACATCGGTTACATCTTAACCCTTGGGTTTGTGAAACCTGAGCTCGCGCCCGTACCACAAAATGCGCAACCCGTTGATCTTTCGATTATTGTTAACGTGCTCAAAGCTGTTTTGCCAACACTGCTTCTTATCCTTGTGGTATTGGGGTCTATTTTTGCAGGCTTTGCCACGCCAACCGAAGCGTCAGGTGTCGGGGCTTTTGGCGCTACCCTTTTGGCTGCATACAACAAAAAGCTCAACCTCAGTATTTTAAAAGAGGTAATAGCCAGCACCATGAATACAACGGCGTATATCTTCGCCATTTTTATTGGTGCGACTTGTTTTGCGTTAGTGCTAAGGGAACTAGGTGGCGACGAACTGATAGAGTCGTTTTTAACGGGGCTGCCTTTTGGCGACTATGGGATAATCTTTATTATTTTGGCGATTATTTTTATTCTTGGGTTCTTTTTAGATTGGATAGAAATAACACTAATCATTTTACCGCTGGTCGCTCCAGTGATCTCGGCTCTGGGCATTGAGGTCAACGGCTACGGTGTCGTCGATAACCCTGAACTGGTGTGGTTTGTCATGCTTGTTGCTATGGCTCTACAAACATCGTTTTTAACACCACCCGTGGGGTTTGCACTGTTCTACTTAAAAGGTGTTTGCCCCCCTAATGTCAAAATCACTGATATCTACAAAGGCGTAGTGCCCTTTATCATCCTACAGCTAATAGCTTTATTAGTGCTAGTAGCTTGGCCAGCGCTGGTTTTAAAACTACCCGCCATTGCTTACGGCTAGGGGCCTAGCAGAGCTTGGGGAAAGCCCAAGCTCTGCCGTTCGTTACGCTTTCCAACTTTGTAACTGAAGGCAAAGCCCCGTAAACAAAGGAGTTTTTGTGCTTTGAATCGACGCGCTGTTCGTTACTAAAAGGCGGTGACTCTTTACAATGGCTTGCCATGCCGCTTTGTCCAGCGTAAGTGGTTCATTGGCTTTAGGTTGTGTACCTAGATAACGCAACGTTTGAGTTTCTTTATCTTCTGACCACAGGTGTAACACCTGTCCTTTTGCTTGCTTGGCTATCTCCTCTTCGGCCATGTTTTTCACCCACTGGGTCACCAGCTGTGGCCGCTGTCCATCGTCACCTTTGTAGACCGACACCACATAAACGGGCGCAAGTGTGGTTCCCTTTGCATCAACAGGCGACATGCTGGCCACATAGGCTGGGCTGAGCGTCGATTGCGGTGTTTGCTGTAATACAAAGGGGATTGTAAGTAAAACCATCGCGACGCTGGCGGCCCCTAACGAGAAGCTTGCCCACCAGCGCTGGTTTATCCACGCCCTCACACGTGCGAGGCCGGACACTGTTGGTTTATTACCTTGCAACTGTGTTTTGGCGTTAATTCGCGCCCAAACCTTAGCCTGTTGCTGCTTTGTAAACGCTGGTGAGTCGAGGTGTTCGTGTAGTTCCGAAAAGGCGTCCTGCCACTGCCCGATTGACTCCGCCACTGCTGGAATTTCGAGCATCAGCCGATCAACTCGCTGGCGTACCCGCGGGGTCATATCACCGCTGACATACTGGCTAGCCAAATGATTAATGATTGTTGGGTTTTGATATCTTAAGGAGCGAGACATTGTTTTAACTCCTCCATGCCGCGCCGTATCCATGCTTTCACGGTACCGAGTGGCGTGTTTAGGCGAAGGCTAATCTCGCCGTGGCTGTAGCCTTCGATATAGCTGAGTAAAATGGCTTGTCGTGTTTGAGGCTTTACTTTTTTTAAGCACTGGCCAAGCCAATGGCGGTCGGTAAGTTGCTGGCTTTGATCAATTTGCGCAAACAATTCCTCATCGCTGGGGGCATCTGCAGAATGATTAGGTGCCCGCTGGAGCTGTCGTAAACGATCAAGGGCAAGGTGGCGCGCCAATACGCAAATCCATCCCCAGGCGCTGCCCTTTCCCTGAAACTTATTCGCCTGTTGCCAAACTTTGATAAAAACGTCCTGTAGCGCATCTTCAGATTCTGAAGACGACTTAAGAACACGAAATAAAATGGCATAAACGCGTGCCGCACTTTCATCGTAAAGCAGCTCTAAGGCAATGTGCTCCTGCTTTTGAATGCGATAGACCAGCGCATCAATATGCTGTAACCACTCTGAATCAGACACAAGATCCCCTAAATTTCGCCCTAATCGTGGATTAGGGCGTAAACATCAGTGTTTGTTCTTGTTAGTAGCCGTAACTGCTTTTTGCGGCTTGAGGTTTAGCTGAACCTTTTTTAGCGATGTGCCAAACACCACCCACACCGTCGCCTGTTTTATCGCCAGGTGCTTGATCACCCACCCAAGTATAGAGAGGCTGGCCGTTATAGGTCCACTGCATGCTGCCATCTGTACGCATGGTGGTTGCCCAACCTTTCTTAGCCATTTTTGCCGAACCTACGAGGTAAGGAGGCCACTTTTTAGCACAACCACCATAACAGGTAGATTTGCCCTGCTTGTCTTTATCAAAGGTGTACAAGGTCATGCCTGCTTTGTCTGTAAGTACGCCGCCATGATGGTCGGCAGACACATCAAAGCTCGCCACACTTAAACTTGCCACAACAGCGACTGCACCTAAAAATGTATTCATGTCTTTCTCCTTTCAATTTAATTGAGTTACTTCTTTAAAGACGCTGGGAGTCAGACGTTTGGATGCAAAAAATATAATTTTTTTGCCGATGTTTTTATATTTTCATCATCCTCAAGCCAAGACTTTTGGTGTGTTGGCTATGTGATGTGTGAGCTATGGGCAGGTATGACATTGCCGGAACGAGAGTACAGGCAAAAAAAACGCCCAAAGTGGGCGGTTTTAGATATTCAGACCAGATGAAAGGCCAGCAAACTAGCTGAGGTTTTGGTGCAGCGCGGGTAGGTCAACACCCAAGGCTTTGGCTTGTGCTTGGGCCTTGTGATACAGCCGCGAGCGAATATCCGTGCCCACGGGTTTTGTTTGGTAAAAGAGCAGCTGGGCACCTTGGTCTTTTGTTAAGCCGTTGGCTTGCGCCCATGCCAACATGGCGGTCATGCTGGATGCATCAGAACGATCGGTGAGCGCTTGCACCACTGGCTCGTCAAACCCTTCGCCAGATACAAGACGCTCGCAGGCACGTTCATAGGCATAGGTAAAGCGAGGCAGCACCTCAGACTGTGGCGAGCTCAGCAAGTCAAACCAGCCGACACTTTTACCCGCATGATAAACCACTTCATGGCTCCAGTTATGCTGATTAGGGCGGTTACCATGCATACAGGCTTCTTGATAGGCCGTGTAAACATCTGGCAGGCCAGCGGGCATTTGCGCTTGTTTAATTTCGCGAAGGAACTCGGCGATGGTGGGCATCCATTCGCACTTTTCTTTACAGGCGTTAATAGCTGCAACCATTTGTGATTCGCTGTAATCAACCAAGCTCAGCGCCCATTCGCGTTTTGCGAGGATGAGCTCGTCTTGGCTTTCAAAACAGCTGCGAAATTTGTGACCATAAATCGCCAGGAAGCGAGCGAAAATCATGTTCACAAGGGCTTTGGTATGCTGCGGAATTTGGCTGCGCGAGCCTTGCTCTTGGTTGCGGTAGTCGGCTTGCTCTTCCCTTATTTGGGCGTTACCAGTCGGTGTCCTTGATGTCCATGATGGCTTGGGTAACCCGTTTTCGGTTTTCGCGAGAATCTCTGCGGGCGTTTTCATAATGTTGACCTGATGCACTCGAGTGGTTTTCTGAATGGCCTTGTCGTCCGAGGCTGTCTTGTTTGTAGGCGTCGGCTTTTTTAACCCAACTTAAAAACCTTTGGTCCCAGTTGGTTTCTTTGCGGTCACGAGACGACCAGTAAAGCGTAAACTCGTCTAGCTGCTCGTTGGCAAACTGTGGATCAATGTTAAATCGTTTTAGCAGTTGATAGAACTGCGGCGACGGTTGCCACTCCAGTGTCATGGGGTGACGCTGCTGTTTTTCAATTTCGGTTTGCTCAAAAATTTGCTGCAGCTCGTCTTTGCCCGTTCGCATTGGGCCAAAGCGCTTGCTTGGCATACTTGGTGGTGTTTCTCGCACCGGCAAACTGCGCACAGGCTCTTGCGCCTCCGTAGGCGCTAAGCTGGCAAATTCGTGACGCACGTATACTTCATTACCGCGATACTCCACCGTCAGCACACGCTGCTCCACCAGCTTACGCGTGACCTCTGCTAACTTGGCCTCATCCCAAAAGCTTACCAACTTGAGCCACTGGCTGCGTGTGAGCAACATGTGCACACCCTGCGCACCTGTTGATTGACCCACGTAGTTGAGCAAATTTAGGTAAACCCCTAAAAGCAGCGCCTCTTCTAAACCGTATTGTTTAGCAAGTTCGGGCGACACCATCAGCGGCGGTTCTGAGTAAGGCTTGTGCACAGGCGTTTCCAGCAAGGTAGTACAAAGGGCAAAGTACAAAAGGCAAAGTAAAAAGGCCAACAGAGCCAAACTCAGGCTCTGTTGTAAAAGCGCATAACTTAATTAAAGACGACGGTTTTATTTCCGCAAACTAAAATTCGGTCTTGCAGGTGCCAACGCAAACCACGGGCTAGCACGGTTTTTTCAACATCGCGCCCTAAACGTACCATATCTTCTGGCAAGTCCTGATGGCTGATTCGAATAACGTCTTGGTCGATAATAGGGCCCGCGTCTAGGTCTTCGGTAACATAGTGACAGGTTGCGCCAATCAACTTCACACCGCGCTCGTGCGCTTGGTGATACGGCTTCGCGCCTGCAAATGACGGCAAGAAGCTGTGGTGAATATTAATGATACGCTGGCGGTAAGCATCGCATACGTCTTGCGGCAAAATTTGCATGTAACGAGCAAGTACCACGGCATCGGCTTCGTGCGACTTAATCAACTCACTCACTTTGTTAAAGTGTGGTGTTTTGTCGCTAGGGTCTACAGGTACATGGTGGTACGGAATACCATGCCACTCAACCATACTGCGCAAGTCATCGTGGTTAGAGATCACACACGGGATTTCACAGTCGAGCTCGCCCGTGTGGTAACGGTATAGCAAGTCGGCCAAACAGTGACTTTCTTTGCTCACCATGAGTACCACGCGCTTAGGCTTGTTTGAGTCACCCAGCTGCCAGTCCATGTTAAACGACTGGGCGATAGGCGTAAAAGCGGTTTTAAGTTGCTCAAGGTCATAACCAATGCTGTGAGCACTGATCTCGACACGCATAAAAAACGTACCCGTTGACGGGTCTGAGTGCTGGTTGGCATCGGCAATTGAGCCACCATGGCTAGAAATAAAGTTACTGACCATGGCCACAATCCCCACTCGATCGGGGCAAGACAGTGTTAACCGATAACGACGTTCCATTCCATTAACCCTTATACCGCTAAAGTTTTATTAAGCCTGCTAGTTTATCAGCTTGTTTTGCAAACAACGAACGCTTATAACACTTTCTGGGCTTTCGGCCGGCGCGTAGGTTTTTGGGCCGATAAACGACTGATCCCAGTATGTTGATTTTTGCCATTGATTTAGAGAGGTTGCACCATGAACGAAGTCATTACGCTATTAAAGTCTCACCGGTCTATTCGCAAATTTACCGACCAGCCGGTGCCACAAGCCGTGATGGACGAAGTGGTGCTAGCAGGCCAACACGCGGCCACCTCAAGCTTTATTCAGGCATGTACGGTAGTGCAAGTAGACGATCCTGAAATTCGCGAGACCCTTATGGCGTGTTCGGGCGGGCAAGCATATGTGGGTGCTGCCCCTCGCTTCTTGGTATTTTGTGCCGATATGAAGCGCCACCAAATGGCCTGCGATATGCACGAACAGACAATGATGTCGGGTTACACCGAGCAGTTTTTAACCGCCTCTTTAGACTGCGGCTTATTCTCTCAAAACGTGGTGATCGCCGCTGAATCCCTCGGTTTGGGCTGTGTATACATTGGCGGTTTGCGTAACAAAATCGAAGAGGTGGCCGAAGCGCTTAAACTACCAGAGTTGGTATACCCTGTGTTTGGCTTGTGCTTGGGCTACCCAGACCAAGACCCCGAGGTTAAGCCCCGTTTACCTCTGTCTGTTGTGCTCAAGCATAACACCTACGACGACAGCAACGACGAAGCGGTGATCGCTGAATACGACCAACACGTTCGCGAATACTACGCGACCCGAACGGGTGGTAACAAAGAAATGACGTGGAGCGAGCAAGTATCAGGCATGCTAGTAAAAGAAGCTCGCCCACATATGATGCCGTTTTTGCAGAGGAAGGGCTTCCTTAAGAAGTAACTTTAGGACCCCTTGCAACGAGCCCAAACAACTCGACCTCAGCGCTTAGGCTAAGTACTGCTCAAGGTCGGGTTGCCAGTTTTGGAGCCAGTCGAGCACGGGTTCCACTGCGTCTGGGCTATCACACGCATCGATGTAACACACCTCCCCTACGCGCATGAGGCCTAACTCGCTCAAGCGCTCGTCCATCAAAATACCCGCATTGGCAAAGTCATCATAACCGCTGTCACCCAAGGCAATCACACCGTAGGCTTTACCGGCCCATGACGGTGACGCCTCGGTCAATTGCTGATAAAAGTCGGCCAAGTTATCGGGAAACTCACCCATACCAATGGTCGCTGTACACACCAGTAGTACATCAAAATCTTTAGCAGCTAACTCAGTTAAGTTGGCCTGCTTATGCACCTCGACGGTATGCTGCGCTGCTAGTACATCTGCACATGCCAGTGCGGCCTCTTCTGCGTTGCCGTAAGTCGAACCGACTAACACCTCAATTTTTGCCATTAAAACACCTATCTATCTTTTATAAGCCCTTTTATATGCCCTTGCACATGCAAGCAGCGTACTTATAGCCCGCGAGACTCACCCGCTAAATAGGACGAAAACGCCATCGCGATTTTGCTACTTTTGTTGCAGTGCAGCACTTATGTATGAAATACTAAAAAAATACTTGGCCATTAAGTGATATTTATCAATCACTGGCCTACACTGAAAGAGAATTCACTCACCGAGACAGGAGTTGCAACATGGCAAACCCAGCGATCTCAGAACTACTCTCAGAGCTAGAGTCACACGCTCGTCAACAAGCTAAACTCACCGACATTAATGTCCCCATCTCCAAAGACGATAACATGCGCCTTGAGGCCTTGTGTGAAGTCTTTAACATCGAAAAAGAAGCACTGATCAGCTCACTTCTAAGTACCGTACTGCAAGAGGTTGAGCAAACCATGCCATACCAACCGGGCCCAAAGGTCATCCGCGTTGAAGACGGCGAGCCTATCTACGAGGATATTGGCCTTACACCTAAGTACCTAGCAGCAAAGCGCAAGCGCGAAAAAGCAGCGATAAAATCCTTATCGGCAGCTGCGGGCTAAGTTAACAGCCCACTGTAGCAAGCAGATATAAGTTGCTACTCTCTACTGTAGGGCAATTATGGGCAAAAGTGCTTTCGTCAATCGAGCCAAGTTAGGCTTCAGCAAAAAGTACCTATCAGCACAACTATCAAAAAAGTCCCATAAACAAAAAGAGGTGTCTCTATCACCGAGACACCTCCTCTTTCTATCACATACACCACCCACATCAACGGCTATTAAGCGGGCTGTTTTGTGTGCGTATTACTGCGGCGCAACATTTGGCATATCAGGCATGTTTCGCGCGTAAAAGATCTCGTTCATCTCTTTGTAAAGACGCTCAGAGATTTCCTTCACCTCATTACCTGTTAACTCTTGAATAGACGTACCAAACAGGTACTGCTCAAGGTTAAAGCTGTTGAGCTTCATCTTGGTGTGAAAGATGTTCTCTTGGAAAACGTTCAC
Source organism: Pontibacterium sp. (assembly GCA_049603715.1). Lineage (GTDB taxonomy): Bacteria > Pseudomonadota > Gammaproteobacteria > Pseudomonadales > Balneatricaceae > Pontibacterium. The sequence goes on from JBMYSW010000004.1 coordinate 115,763, forward strand.
ATCCAACATCTGATACTGGTCTTTAATATCAGGGCCAAAGAAGTTCTGGATCGAGTTAATGTCATGGTCGATGTAATGCTTTACACCATGTACGTCACGGGTAAATCCGCGTACGCGATAATCGATGGTAACAATGTCCGACTCGAGTTTGTGGATAAGGTAGTTCAGCGCTTTAAGCGGTGAAATAACACCACAAGTAGAAACCTCAATATCTGCACGGAATGTACAAATACCATCGTCAGGGTGACTCTCCGGGTAAGTGTGAACACAAATGTGGCTCTTATCGAGGTGAGCAACCACAGAGTCAGGTAATGGTCCTGGCTTTTCAGTTTTGTCGACGCGCTCAGAGTCTTTAATTGGCTCTTCAGATACCAAAATAGTTACGCTGGCACCCTGTGGGTCGTAATCTTGTCGCGCTACGTTGAGGATATTCGCACCAATAATATCGCAAACTTCAGTCAGGATTTCCGTCAAACGATCCGCATTATATTGCTCATCGATATACTCGATGTACTCTGCTTTTTGCTCCGGCGTTTTTGCGTAGCAAATATCGTAAATACAAAAGCTTAAGCTTTTGGTGAGGTTGTTAAACCCTTGAAGTTTGATTTTACCTTTAGGTGCCAATGCCTGCGTTCTCCGACTAAAGCAAACTAAGCCAAAGAAAAACAAAAAGCTAAACGGCCTAACCGCTTAGCTTCTTTTTTGCTCTAGCTACTGTTGCAAATCACAATTAAATTTTGGCGAATTGTAGTTCAGCTTTTCTCATTCTCAAAGAAAAAAATCGCCCAATTAGCGACATTTTTACCGCTTTTCGTTACAAATTGACTTAGCGTATCACTCTACGGGCTTCGAGTAGGCGCGACTGCCAATAAGGGTTTGATAACGACGAGACGGTCACCCCTCGAGAGACAGATGCATGGCTAAATGCGCCCTCGCCCACATACACACCTACATGCAGCTGGTATTGCTTTGCAGCGTCAGAGCGGGTGTCAAAAAAGATGAGATCGCCGGGGCGTACTTGCTGCATGGAAACAGCTTGCCCCACACGACGCTGCTGGCCTGTGGTTCTTGGTAGCGATAGCCCTGCTACGCTTGCGTAAGCTTGTTGAACATAGGCCGAACAATCAACACCCGAACGACTCTGGCCACCCCATTGATAAGGCGTACCCTGCCACTTTTCGTTGTGCGCTAAAAAGCCACGCCCAAGAGAGCTTTGACTCGCGATACGTGTGTACTGCGCGTCGCTGACTGCTTGCTTGGGCTGCTGGGTACTGCAGGCACTAAGCGCTAAGACAAAAAGGAGAATAGCTAAACGATGCATAAGCACCCCTCGATCCGCCAATAAAACCAAAAGAACGAGGTTTACTATAGCCTATAACTGGCAGCTTGACCGTAAATCACGCTGCTGACTTTGGTCTACCTTGCCTATGTACAAACTCAGCTCGGCCACAGTGACACCCCACTTTTTCATCGCGGTTCGATTAATCAAATGGTCTTCGGTAATAAGATGTAGCCAGTCGTCCAAATAAAAAGTCCACGGCTCCCCATCTACTGGTACAGTTAAATAGTATTGCCAGTTAAGACTATTACCCACCACCTCACCGCTGGCTTGGCCAACCACATCACCTGCCGTGCCAATATAACGATTTCCATCCTTGGTGATACGCCAGCAGCGATAGCTCTCTTCGCCATCGTCAAACACAAAGTGTTCATCTAGCACGCCTTGGTCACCTTGCCACCGCCCTTCTAGGTGCGCCGTAAACCGGCGTGTCACTTTGCCGGTTGGCCCTTCAACTACACCATAAGCTTTAAGTGGACCATTAAAAAACTGCGGCAGCTCCAGTGCAGGGGTTTGGCCAGCATAGTCTTCTGGGTTAACGCTGCAGGCGCTGATAAAAAGCGCACAAGCAGCAACAACTAAAGGACGAAGCCACGAGAGAAACGAGGGAATAGATTGAATGGATTCTGGTTTAACCATGCTAATTTTTTACCTGCCCAGTAAGTTGTTGAAAAAAATCTGGATTGGGCGTTTCTTCTGACAGCCAAATCAATAAAAAAGCGCGAGCGAAGTCGTCATCTAAATTGACGCCCTCAGGGGCTATGAGGGCTTCATCATTAAAGGTAAAGCCGCTTTGCCCCGCGCTTGGGAAGCTAAACGCTAAACGATCGCCTTTGTTCACATCAGGCCACACTTGGGTTAGCACAGCTAACCAAGGCTGATATTGCTCAGAAGGAAAGCCCAATCGCTTCCACTGCTTTTCGGTTTGCTCCACTAGCTCTGCTTTCGAAATCTTTCTTAAGTAGGTGAGTTCTAACTTGATAGGTGCTGTTACGCCTTCAAAGCGCCCCGTTTGCGTACTCAGCTTGGCGTCATATACATCAAACCAAAGCACACTAAATCGAGCTTCGCCCACCGTTACCAAAGGACTAGCTGCTTGAACACCCAAAGAAACAAGGCTCAAACAACCACATATAAAACTGGCACAAAACCACTTCCCTATTCGTTTGTCAGTCTGCTTCATAAATCACCTAAGTCCTTTATTGCCATTCTGTTTTAATTAGTGCCGACGAGACGTGGCGGGCGTATTAATCAGCGGAGTGTCTTCGTCTGATACCCATCGAGCCAGCCACAAGCACAGAGGAAACAAGACAGCCCAGACCACGAGTAACACTAGTCCGGTGACCATAACACCCGCGGGAAAACTCACCGCACCAAGGCGCATCGCCGCAAGGTAGCTCAAGCTGCCAAACACACCGCCAGCAATGGCTGCCAGCCAAGGATTACGATGAAACATCGATAAACTATGGTTTAACGAGGCGGCAAAACCAAGCCACAAAAATATTAACCAGACGGGAATGATGCTTTCTGTTCCCTCGTTAAACTCAAAAAGCCCAATTAAGGTAAGCGTACTGTCGGTGACTACACCTAGGGCTGTAACCGAAAGCAGGACCTTGGCTTCTTTAGTTTGGTCAAAGACCAGAAGTAAATGAAAGCCCAATATTGCCAATACAATCAGGGTCCATTGACCTTGGCCAAGCACACTCAGCCACCAAACTAATTGAAAGCCGAGCGCATTAGCTAAAAACCAAAGCTTGGGATAGGTGTTTGAAGAGGGCTGGAGAGACGCCACGATCTTTCCTCACTGGCTAGAGTCACAATGTCTACTTCGTTACGACAGGACTTGGAGGGAAGATCACTTGTGGAGAGAGGCAAGAAAATAGCGCGTATCGGCGCTATTTAAGTCGGGGCTAGTTCACTTTATGCCTCGTAAAGCTCGAGTGGCAAGCCATCGGGGTCCTGAAAAAACATAAAGCGTTTTTGTGTGAGCTCATCTTGGCGAATCGGCTCCACAGGAATACCTTGGCACACCAGCACCGAACGCGCAGCATCAATATCGGCCACACGAAAAGATAAGTGCCTTAACCCCTGAGCCTCTGGGTAAGACGGACGCTTGGGCGCGTCATCGAAGGTAAAAAGCTCTAACTGAACCCCGTCAGCCATTGCTAGGTCTAACTTCCAAGAGTTACGCGCTTCTCGAAAGGTCTCGTTAATTACAACACCGCCGAGTATACGTGTATAAAAGTCTTTAGACGTGGCGTAGTCAGACACAATAATTGCGATGTGATGGACACCCATAATTGATAGGCTCATGTCATTCTCCTTGCAACGCATTGCCAGATCATTTAGTGATACCTAATAGCATAGTCAGCATTTTTGAACGCTCAATAAAAAAGCCCAGATACTGACGTATTCTGAGCTTTTTTGTAGTGGTTTTAGCTAAATTAGCAAGTTATGCATTTAAACCTGCTTAGCGATAATGTCTTTCCACTTCGCTGGGCCAGTGTTGTGAACTGACTCCCCGTTGACATCTACTGCAACCGTTACCGGCATGTCTTTTACTTCAAACTCGTAGATCGCTTCCATACCCAGTTCTGGGAAGGCAACAACCTTAGCATCAGTAATCGCTTTAGACACAAGGTAAGCTGCGCCACCTACGGCCATGAGGTAAACCGCTTGGCTGTCGCGAATCGCATCCAATGCGATTGGGCCACGCTCAGACTTACCAATCATGCCCAGCAAACCAGTGGTTTCGAGGATTTGACGCGTAAACTTATCCATACGGGTAGAGGTTGTTGGGCCTGCAGGGCCAACCACTTCTTCACGTACTGGGTCTACTGGGCCTACGTAGTAGATAAAGCGGCCTTTCAAATCAACTGGTAGCTCTTCGCCGTTATCCAACATGCCTATCATACGCTTGTGAGCAGCGTCACGGCCAGTTAGCATTTTGCCGTTTAGCAATACGGTTTCGCCTACTTTCCAGTCTTTTACGTCTTCTGGCGTGATTTCGTCTAGGTTTACACGACGAGTAGACTCACCTACTTCAAAGGTAATGTCTGGCCATTCGTCTAGGCTTGGAGGCGTTAGCTGAGCTGGGCCACTGCCATCAAGTGTGAAGTGGGCGTGACGAGTCGCAGCACAGTTTGGAATCATGCAAACAGGCAAAGACGCCGCGTGGGTTGGGTAATCTTTGATTTTGATATCAAGAACCGTAGTCAAGCCACCTAGGCCTTGAGCACCAATACCCAATTTGTTAACTGCGTCCATGAGTTCTAGGCGAAGCTCTTCAACACGGTTTTGTGGGCCGCGCTCACGTAGTTCGTGAATATCGATTGGGTCCATTAGGGATTCTTTGGCCATAACAGCAGCCTTTTCAGCCGTGCCACCAATACCAATACCTAGCATGCCCGGCGGACACCAGCCCGCACCCATAGTTGGTACGGTTTTAACAATCCAATCAACAATGCTGTCAGATGGGTTTAACATCACCATCTTAGATTTGTTTTCAGAGCCGCCGCCCTTCGCCGCTACCTGAATATCAACTTCGCCGCCTTCTACCACTTCGTAGTGAATAACCGCTGGCGTGTTGTCTTTGGTGTTTTTACGTGCGCCTGCAGGATCGTCTAGGATAGAAGCACGTAAAACGTTATCTGGGTGGTTGTAAGCGCGACGCACACCTTCGTTGATCATGTCAGTGAGGCTCATGTCAGCGTCCCACTGAACATCCATACCTACTTTGACAAATACCGTCACAATACCTGTGTCTTGACAGATAGGACGCTTACCTTCGGCACACATCCGTGAGTTGATCAAGATCTGAGCCATTGCGTCTTTTGCCGCAGGGTTTTCTTCTTTTAGGTACGCTTCATGAAGACCTTTAACAAAGTCTACTGGGTGGTAGTAAGAGATAAACTGCAGTGCATCAGCAACGCTGCTGATCACATCGTCTTGGCGAATAACAGTCATTCAAAGACTCTCCGAGGCTCTATGTAGTTTGGTGTGCGATACCGCACTTATTATTCAAACGGGCGCCCTCAGGCAGGCGACCGATTGTTCTTTTTGAATTTTGCTCGCACATTATACACGAGTTAGCGGTAAATTTGCGCTGCAGCAAAAGTATGAGGGCTAGGTCTAACGGCTAGCCTAAGTCTTCTAGGGGCACGTCAAATAGCGGAGTGTAAACCGAGCCCGACTGACCTGGCTTACTCTGAAATAAAACCACCGAATCTGCCAAGCTTAGCAATGAAAGCTCAGGCCACTTTTGTGGTGCTTTAAAGCTGTGTTGGTTCAATCGCCCTTCAAGTCGACCAAGGGTTATGTGTGGCTTGTAGCGTGTATCTTGCTGCTCGACTCCCACTTGGCGACCCACTTCAACCATAATGTCGTGTAATTGGCTGAGCGGTGGGCATGGTGCTGGTTGAGCGGCCACTAATGACAGGCGATCACTAACGCTGTAATAAAGCGTGTCGTTAAGCTCCACTTGAAACGAGCTTACGGTTTTTAGTGCCTCTCGGGTAATCGCCTCAAGTTCATCCACTTGATCTAAACGAATATCGCCCAAAAAGCTTAAGGTAAGGTGGTAAGTATCTGAGTCGACCCAAAGGACTTCTGTATTGACATCATATTGACACAGGGTGTCTGCATGGTCAGCTAAACTTCTGACCACGACTTCAGGCAGTGTTAGCGCAAAAAACGCTCGAATCTCCATTAAACAATAAAATCCTAGGGTTATTTAAATCACTGCGGGCGTAGAGCACTACACCCGCATTAGGTTAAGGGCTGATTTTTTCAACTTTCAGCTGCAAGCTGTTTACCCGAGATTTTAGCTGAATAAGCGTGTTGTTCACTTCGCGTCGGGTATTATCGATAGACTTAATCGCTTGCTCAGAGGTTTTAACACGACGCTCCAGCTCAGCCGTATCAGACGACAAGGCCAAGGCGTTAACGCGATCTACCAACTCTCGCTGCTGCGCTTGCAGTTGGCGATTGGCTTCGTTGACGGTCTCTTCAGTTAAGACAAAAGAGGTTTGAAGCGAGGCGATTTCGGTGCGAATTTTTTTGATGTCTTCCGAGCGCGCATCAGATTCAGCCACAGTTGCTGCATCAATACGCTCATACAAAGATGAGATACCACCAGAGACAGAGGTGATCTTTTTATCCAGCTCTTCGCTTTGCGATGACAAGGTGTCGAGCTTTGCTTGCAAGGCTTCAATGGCAGGTTTGTTACGCTGATAAGCCACCGTCCAGAGTTTAGCGATCTCTGAGTCCAGCTGCTTATTTTTGCTTTTCACTTGGTTGTTCAGGCTCGCAAGCTGGGCTTGTAAGCTACTACCTGAGTTTTGCGCTTCCGACTCAGCCATGCTCAGCGAGTCCTGTAAAGCCGTCACTTGTGTTTGTAGCTTTTGAACGGTCATGGATAAGGCTGCTGACTGCTGGTGTTGCATAAAGGCCATGTAACCCAAGCCACCACAGGCTAGAAACAGAGCAAAGATCAATACAGCGGTACCTGCACCGCCACCTTGGCGAGGCTCGCTTTTACTTGGCTTTTGGCGACTGGTTTTACGGCCACCCGGTTGTTTCGGCCGCTCATCCATTTCAGCTGGGCCAAAGTCAGGAATATCAAAATCGTCTCGACTCATAAGGTTTCCATTCAACTCTACAACAGACTTATCGTTATCTAACCGCAACCCTAACAGCTTTACCCACACCAAAAAAGCCTTGGCTAAATCCATCTGAGGTATAAAAGCAAATAGAGTACCATTTTGGCTCTTCGCCGTAGTGTTTTACCACCGAACTTACCCCCCTCTAAAAAACAAAACCCCAACTCAGCCTCCTGAATTAGGGTTTTGAACCTAGCGATTAAGAGGCTAGGGTAAAGTCGAGCTAGACCCGTTCGAATCTAGCTCAGGCCGTCATGATGATTACATCATGCCGCCCATACCACCCATGCCGCCCATGCCGCCCATATCAGGCATTGCAGGGCCGCCTTCGCTTGGCTTGTCTGCGATCATTGCTTCAGTCGTGATCATCAAACCAGCAACAGACGCTGCTGCTTGCAGCGCAGAGCGAGTTACTTTAGCTGGGTCAAGGATACCCATTTCTAGCATGTCGCCGTATTCGCCAGTAGCGGCGTTGTAACCAAAGTTACCTTCGCCCTTCTCACGAATGTTAGCAACGATAACAGAACCTTCTTCGCCGCAGTTTGCAACGATTTGACGAAGTGGCGCTTCGAGTGCACGGAAAGCAAGCTCGATACCTACGGTTTGATCATGGTTTGCACCTTTAAGGTCTTTAACCGCATCTAGCGCACGAATAAGTGCAGTACCACCACCAGGTACCACGCCCTCTTCTACCGCTGCGCGAGTTGCGTGCAATGCATCTTCAACACGTGCTTTTTTCTCTTTCATTTCAACTTCAGTTGCCGCACCAACCTTGATAACAGCTACGCCGCCCGCAAGTTTAGCAACACGCTCTTGAAGCTTTTCACGGTCGTAATCAGAAGAGGTTTCTTCGATTTGCGCGCGAATTTGAGCAACACGGCTCTCAATTTTGTCTGCAGCACCCACACCATCAACGATGGTCGTGTTTTCTTTAGTGATGTTAACGCGCTTCGCTTGACCTAGTGTTTCTAGCGTTACACCTTCTAGCGTTAGGCCAATTTCTTCAGAAACCACAGTACCACCGCTCAATACAGCGATGTCTTCTAGCATCGCCTTACGACGATCGCCAAAACCAGGTGCCTTAACTGCAGCCACTTTCACGATACCGCGCATGTTGTTCACAACCAAAGTAGCCAAGGCTTCGCCTTCAACATCTTCAGCAATGATCAATAGTGGACGAGATGACTTAGCTACCTGCTCTAGTGTCGGCAACAAATCACGGATGTTGGTGATCTTTTTGTCTACCAACAAAATGAATGGCTGCTCAAGCTCTACAGACATGTTTTCTTGGTTAGTCACAAAGTAAGGTGATAGGTAACCACGGTCGAACTGCATACCTTCTACAACAGCAAGTTCGTTTTCTAGGCCAGAGCCTTCTTCAACGGTGATTACGCCTTCTTTGCCTACTTTACCCATCGCTTCAGCGATGATTTCGCCTACTTGCGCGTCAGAGTTCGCAGAGATAGTACCTACTTGCGCAATCGCTTTAGAGTCAGCACATGGCACAGCCATCGCTTTAAGCTGCTCTACAACAGCCGCTGCTGCTTGATCGATACCGCGCTTAAGGTCCATTGGGTTCATACCCGCTGCAACAGACTTAAGGCCTTCGTTAACAATTGCTTGAGCTAGAACAGTCGCAGTGGTTGTACCGTCACCCGCAACATCGTTTGCTTGTGACGCAACTTCTTTAACCATTTGCGCGCCCATGTTCTCGAACTTATCTTCTAGTTCGATTTCTTTAGCCACAGATACACCGTCTTTAGTTACGGTGGGTGCACCAAATGATTTATCTAAAACAACGTTGCGGCCTTTTGGACCTAGTGTTGTTTTTACTGCATCTGCAAGAATGTTCACACCTTCCAACATGCGTTGACGTGCGTCGTTACCAAAACGTACTTCTTTAGCCATTTTTTAAAACCTTTTTCCGATTAAATGCGCCTATGCGCAGTTAATTAAAATCCTTTGCGTCCAAAGCCAATTAGGCTTCTAGCACACCAAAAATCTCAGACTCACTCACAATCAATAGCTCTTCGCCATCGATTTTGATCGTGTTAGAACCAGCGTAAGGGCCAAAGACCACCTTATCGCCAACTTTAACGCTTAGCGCTTGAAAAGAGCCGTCTTTTTGTACTCGACCCTCACCAACAGCAAGCACTTCGCCTTGATTTGGTTTTTCAGCAGCCGCGCCTGGCAACAAGATACCACCAGCTGTCGTAGCTTCTTCTTCGCTGCGACGGATGACTACACGGTCGTGAAGCGGACGAATTTTCATTTTTAGTATTCTCCTGATCTTGTTTGATCGAAAAAACAGGGTTCATCAATTAGACAACGCCACAGCAAGTGCCCTGCACAGTGGGCCGCTGTGTGTGACTCAATTAATGGGGGATGATCTGTTTTTTTCAACGTGAAAATTGAAAAAAAATTCTATTTATCTGTATCAACTTTTTTTGCGTCTAAGTCGACATATTCGGCGTCCACCACATCACCATCGCTCGCGGTTGACGATGTATTGCGGTAGTCGTGGTGATAAAAGCCTTGCTGAGACCCGTTAAACTGCGCACCACCCACTACTTGGGTACGCTTTTTTATAAAGCCTACCATTGCACGGCGGCTAAAAGGAATTAAACAGCAAAAGCCCATAATGTCTGTAACAAACCCAGGAGTGATAAGGAGCGCACCACCCACTGCCAGTAAAATGCCTTCTAGCATTTCCTGCGCTGGCAGCTCACCGTTCTGCATACGCGCTCGGGCGGTAGCAAGGGTAGCGACCCCCTGATAGCGCAACATGTTTACGCCAATAAAAGCAGAGAGCAAAACCAAGCCAACGGTGCTCCATACGCCAATCATTCCACCAACACTGATCAGAACCGTAATTTCGATGATAGGCACAATCACAAAAAACAACATTAAAATAGGCATTGATTTTCCTCTATTGGTTTTCACTTATCCTCTTGGGACAGCGACTCATACCCCAAATTAGTTGGGGCCAGCAACGCAATTTCAACCATTCTTCACAAACCTTTACAAAGTATATTCCCGCCTTCAACTAAAGTGGTGTTGACCCTGTAATCCGGCTCTTAGCGGCTATTTTGAGACAGTTTATTTACGATTTTTTTTGTCGCGGCCATGACTTTTTCGCATTTGCTAAATCAACTTTTAGATCAACCATTTAGCGAACGCAAAAAGCAACTTTAACAAACATTTACAAACAAAATCAGCGATTTTAAAGCCATTTAACCAAAAGCCAAGTGGACAATGCTGCAAAAGCGATATACTTTTAAAAGCGAGACATGACGCAATGCACAATAATAATGAACTAATGTTAATCATCGAAGGTAACCACACATGGTACTGACAGATAAAGTAATCGTAATTACAGGTGGCGGCCGTGGACTTGGCCGCGCGATGGCGCTGGAGTTGGCGTCTAAGGGCGCAAAATTAGCACTAGCAGACTTAAGCGAAGAGGCGCTTAACGAAACAGCGGCTATGTGTGCTGAACTTGGTGTTGAAGCCAAGGGCTATGTTTGCAACATCTCGGATGAAAGCGACGTAGAAGGCTTGTTTGATAAGGTGGTAGAAGACTTTGGCACCGTCAGCGGCCTAATTAACAATGCGGGTATCACCCGCGATGGACTTTTTGTTAAAGCAAAAGACGGTAAAGTCGTCTCAAAAATGTCCCTCGAAAACTGGAATCTTGTTATGGACGTTAACCTTACAGGCACCTTCCTTTGTGCCCGTGAAGCGGCCGTAAAAATGATCGAACTTGGCGTACAAGGTTGCATCATTAACATTTCTTCCATCTCTCGCTCTGGCAACATGGGCCAAACCAACTACACAGCAACCAAAGCAGGTGCTGAGGCAATGGCTGTGACATGGGCAAAAGAGCTGGCACGCTACGGTATCCGCGCAGCATCTATTGCTCCGGGCTACATTGGCACCGAAATGGTAATGAGCATGAAGCCAGAAGCGCTTGAAAAGATTGCCGCTGGTATTCCAGCCAAACGCCTAGGCAAGCCTGAAGAAATCGCGAAAACAGCATCGTTTATTTTTGAAAATGACTATGTAAACGGTCGCTGCATCGAAGTGGATGGTGCTCTGCGCATCTAACACTCGCTCAATGCCTTGGCAAAACGCTAAGGCAAACCAAAGGAGCGGTGCTAACAGGCCATGCTTGCCACACCGCTCCTCTTACTCGTACCACCTTACATCGGCCCGACACACCCCAAAGCGACAAAAAAGCTGCACTTTTTGGTATTTATTCCTAGAAATTATTACTTATTACACTATTCTTTAGCGAACCCCGCGCCAAAAAAGCGTATAATCATTCTGTTATGTCAAAAAAGTGACGAGTCTATTTTTGACAAGCCTTTGTAAACGTCTTAAAGGGCTTAGACAGCTTATTTTAACGTCAGGCTTAAGGCTCTACTCATTTGCGGTTACTGAACGGAGACAGCTCAGCTTACGTAATTAACAGGCAAATAAGCCGTTAATTGATGTAATCAACCGCTTTGACGCATGACAAAGATTCATAGCACGACCCTACCTCAAGTTATCGAGGTAAGAGGCAAAGGACCTTTGCCCAGCGGCCCCGCGCAAACAACGTATGGAAAAATTTAACCTAGGAAGCTAACAAAGATGCGAAAGACTCTACTAGCCAGCAGCTTACTGATCTCTTTTGTGGCTACACCAGCCATTGCAGCACCGCTCGTTGATCTAGACGTCGGTGGTTATGCGTGGTCAGCAAATTATGACGGCGACCTAGGCAGTTCAAACACTTCTGTTGATGACTTGGGTTTGGACAGTAGCACCTCCACTACCGCATACGTCTCTTTAGAGCACCCAGTACCTGTGATCCCAAACCTAAAGATCACCAGTACTCAACTCGATACAAAAGCCTCAAGCACACTATCGTCTGACTTTACCATCGACGGTAAAACTTTTTCGAGCAATACAGACGTCACAACTCAGGTTGATTTAGCTCACACCGACTTTACGGTTTTTTATGGTCTTCCTGAGCTGGCAGTTGATATCGACTTCGGTTTAACCTTTCGCGTATTCGATGGCGAAGTCATGGTGACCGAAACCAATAACAGCAGTAACTCTAAAACGGTTGATTTGGACTTTGTACTTCCGATGGGATACGCAAGTGCGCGCTTTAACCTACCCGGCACAGGCTTCTTTGTTGATGGCGCGATTAACGGCTTAGCGATCGACGGTAACAGCATCACTGACACCACAGGTCGTGTGGGTTACTCGAAGTCCTTAGTCCCTGCTGTACTGGATCTTGAAGTCTCGTTGGGTTACCGCAAATTCCAGCTAAATGTCGAAGAAGATGATATTACTGCTGAGGCTTCAGCTTCTGGCCCGTTTGCTAACCTATCAGTTGTCTTCTAACTAGCATTCAATTTAGCATCAGCGATAAGAAGACCAATACAAAGAAAGCCAGCATATCAGCTGGCTTTTTTATTTTAGCGACCGTTGGAGCCACTTGAGCCTCTACTTAAGCTTTAAGTTGCGGCCACTAACCTTGGCTTAGCTGCCCTAGGCTTTAGGCGTAAAGGCATCACAGCTAATATCTTTCATTGAGGCGCCTCTCATAAAACAGTCTCGACGGAGTTTATTAACACGTTGTTCAGAGCCACACAAAAACACTTTATAGCCCTTACAGTCTGATACACGCTCTGCAATCACGGCATTAATATCGCCCATCACATAAGCGCCATCGCTTTCTGATGCCTCAAGTACAACAGGTGTATAAGTAAAATGAGGGTAAGCTTGCGCCAAGGCTTCAAGCTCGGCTATTCCATATAAACTACTTGGGTCTTTCGCTCCCACAAATAGCTTAATGTCTCCACAATGCCCTTTTGCAAGTGCATCTTTGGCGATGCCTAACAGCGGTGCTAAGCCCGTACCGGTGCCAGCAAGTAACATAGGCGCATCATTACTTGCCTCATCTGCAACATAAAAGCACTCTCCCATCGGGCCCATAAGCCTCAAGGGCGCTCCTATCTCACACTCATCCGCTAGCCAACGACTAAATACACCCTGTTCATACACCCTGACATGAAATTCTAGAAGGTTGTCGTTATTAGGCGTATTTGCAATGGAGTAGGCCCGAGCGACGCCGTCGGCCCGCTTAAGCTCAACAAACTGCCCTGGCTGAAACTCGATGTCGGCTTTTAACCACAAGCGCAATACATTGTGGTTCAGCATGTCTTTGGCTGTAACCACACCAGTGGCTTCACTCACTTCAGGGTTACTCGCAACCACAAGGTCGGTTTCTGGGTAGGTTCGACAAGGGAAGAAATAATTTTGGACGACTTGCGCTGGTTTAAGTCCTTTTTGCGCCAACGCAGGCACCTCACCTTCCACCACTTGCATTAAACAACTTTGGCAAGTGCCAGCCCGACAACTGTTCGGAATCTCAAACCCTGCATCAAGCAACGCATCAAGGAGCGTTTGGTCCTGTTGAACATCAACGGTTTGATCTTGGAAGGTGACTCGTGTCATTACATCGTCCTTAGGGTCGTTCTTAGTCGTTTTTCACATCGCCACGAACGCTGTTAGCAATCGCAGCCACTTCACCGATCAACTCGTCAGACACACCTAGCTCAGCCAAAGTACCACCTAGGTGCTCAACAACTGCATCTACGTGCTCGTCGGTTAGGTTCATGCCTTTGTGTGCTTCGCGCATGTCTTTGCCGGCGTAGGCGTTAGGGCCGCCAAATACCATAGTTAAAAAGCTCTTTTGCTTAGCAATTTGAGCATCCATATCAACACCTTCAAAGAACTGGTTAATACGGTCATCAAGTAGCACTTTGCGGTAAAAAATATCGACTGCTGCATCAACTGCGGCTTCACCACCAAGTTTTTCGTATAAAGTTGTCATTGTTGTTTCTCCTTAAATTTGGTGCTCATTTTGTCATTTGTTGTCAGACACCAGGTGCATCATGTAACGCACAGCCTGTCTAATTTCATCGTCGTTCAAGTCACTTCCACCCCGTGCAGGCATCAGCCCAAAGCCGTTAGCTGCATGGCTGACCAGTGTATCCTCACCCTGAACGATACGTTTACCCCACATTTTTTTGTTACCTAAAATGGGGGCTCCGTTGAGTCCTTGCCCGTGGCATGCAATGCAAATGCTTTCTACATGTGCTTTACCCTGTAGCAGCTCGGGCGAGAGCGAAGAAGAGTCTCCACCTTCTGACTCCTCTCCGCAACCAGACAGCATCAAGGAAGCAACGATTAAACCTGCAACACCTTTCACTGTCTTCATCGGCATTAACCTTCTACAGGAACGCGAATAACAACACCACCCATCACTTCACCAATTTTGAAGTCTGTACGTGGGCTATCTTTGTGTTCGTTGTGACAGGTTGTACATGCGGCAGATACCGCAACGTCTGCGTATACCGCGGTGAAGTAAGAGGTATCACCTAGCTTCTCAGTGCCGTAGAAGTTTTTGCCTGGGTTAGCAGCGATGTACTCAAGGCCTTCTTTTTCCATTGGCGTGCGTGGTGCGTTTTGGCTGTTGATTGGCCAGATAGACTGCAAAGAGTAGGTGAATTCGTCGGTGACTTCTGCGACTGCTTCAGCGCCTGCACGGAACATTTGAGCGGGTAGCGGCGCGCCATCCGCCATGTCTTGCCAGTGCTCGTTTGGCGAAATAGCATCGGCACCTTTAGGCCCTAAACGCGCGACGATTAGCTTAGTGTAGTTTGCACGGTCTGCGTTCATTACCGCAAACAAAGAGTCAGTGTAAAGCTCAGGTGCGATACCTACTGCCTTCTCTTCTTCCATACAGCCTGTCATAGTAACAGCGGCTGAAACAACAGCTGCTGCGATCATTGCTTTTTTAAACATTGCGCTCATCTCCAGTTTTATAAGGGTAATCTGTTGTTACTTCAGCCGATCCAACGCCATTTCTATCGAACGGACATGGACACTCGGTTGGCCGTTAAAGTTGTTCTTAATTAAGGCTTCATCCGCCAGTGCATCGATACTAAATTCCAATGAATGACAGCTAAGGCATACGGGGCGAATCATTTTTTCGTTAGGTCGCAAGTACAAGCTTTGGTTGTGCTCGATATGCACCTTGTTAGGGTTAAACTTATTCGCCACCGCAGGCATATGACAGGTTGCACAAGCAACACCTGTATTTTCTTCAGCCTCACCGCTTAGCTCTTTTTGCCACAATGCAAAGTGCGGGCTATCAAAATAGTTTTGGCTGTGTTCATCGTTGTGGCAGCTCGCGCAGGCCTCGACAGCCGCTTCTTTCAGGTTTGGCTGATGGGGATCGTGACAGCTAGCACAATCGAGTCCGCTCTGGTCGGCATCATCTTTAAAATCCAGTCGCGCCATACCCGGATGCATAGGCGACAAACCTTGGTCTAAGCGCATACCGTGCTTGCCCTTAAGGAAACCCTCAGACTCTTTGGTATGGCAGCTTGCACATGTCTCAACACCAGGGTCTTGCTGCCATTCACCGCTTTGCTCGTGACATCCACTGCAGCTGATACCCGCCTGTGCATGGCTGCTTGCTAACCAGTGCGCCTCAATTTCATCGTTGGCGTAAGTGGCTGGCGCATCAGCTTGAGTCACCGCAGGCTTGCGCTCTAAGGTCTCTTGGTGATTCGGCTCTAGCACCGTTGCCAACGTTTTAATCATTGGCGCATTGGCATGCTTGGTTAAAAAGTCTTCATAAAGCGATAAGTTGTCGTGATAGTTGTGGCAGCCTGCACTGGCACAGGTTTCAAAGCCCATGCCTTCATGGCTTGGTCGCTCTTCGGCAATATCTTCGTGGCAGCGGAAGCAGTAGTCCTCTGGCAAGGTGACACCGTAATCACCTGTCTGCTCAAGCTGGTGCTCTTTGTGACAAGTCACACAGTTCCGCGCATCTAAAATTTTCACGCGGTCGGCATTACGTGGGTTGGTAAACTTTTTAATTGGGTGAGAGTCATTCACCTCATTAAGCTCTTCTTGGTGGCAGCCGACACACGCATCGTGGATTAGCTCTGTGCCGCCAAACGCTTCGGTATGACAAGCATCACAAGCCATCTCTATTGGGTAATGTCCATGAGACGCTTCACCCACGATAAAGTGTGGCTTTTCGCGCTCAAAAAACATCTCGTTACCAAGCAGGCCAGCGGCAACCAGTGATAAAACAGCCCATAGCGCCCAAGTTATTTTTGACTTCACAACGAACCTCTAAAAGTAATACACGCTTAACACATGGAAGCTAAGAAGCGCCGGCAGCGGCCACGACAGTAGCAGATGCCCCCAAAAGCTCCATTGACGTACTTTTGCTCCCGCGTTGAGGCCCAAGCGATGCTGTTGCGCAATCACCGCGCCCACAATGCCACCTAACAATGCGAGTAATAAAAAGTTTGTTAGCAGCCAAAAATTGAGGTTTTCCCCCATGTTCAGTCCGGTATGCGCCACCAGCACAACAAGGCTAAGAACAGAAAGCGCAATATGCACCAAACGCCAACCGGCAAATCCACCCCAGCTAAATAACTTAATTCGTTTGCGCAAAGACATAAGAAGGCCAATGGCAGTTAGGCCAAGTAAGCTGAAGCCTGTGACTTGCTTAAAAAAACCATCGTTCCAAATGGGCTCTAATAGGCCGGGGGTTTGAACCGAGTCGGACACGGTAAGGGGAGTAGACATCCACCAAAATAAGGCAAGAATCAGCGCCATTAGGCTGACCAGTAACGCCGGTGCAGCGAGTGGCTCTTTATCCAGTGGTTTCGCCGACATTTGCGCGAGTAAGGGCTTACATGTGCCACATGTCGTGCCGGCTCGGGCTGCGAATTGAGCGACTTCGGGTGTCGCATCGCCTTGAAAGTAAGCTGTGAGCTGCCCGCGACTTACCTGATTACAGTTACAAATAATGGCATCTTCAGGCCACGCATTTGGGTTTTGCGCCGCATCACCTGCCCATACTTTACCCGTGAGCGAAAAGCGCAGCGCCTGCAATACACTTAAGCGACGTTTGTGGGTAATAAGCTCTTGAATGCGAGGAATTTCGGCCCAGTCACCGATCGCCATAGCACCGACAAGCTGACCGCGATTAACAATAAGCTTACGGTAAATGCCTTTGCTTGGGGTGCGCCAAGTGTAAACTCGTGTATGAGGGTGACGCCCCTCTTCCTCGAGTGATAGCTCGCCCATACTAAAGACGGTCTGATCCATGACTTTTAATCGAGAGACGGACATGGAGCCTAAATATTGACCCTGCTGTTGGCTAATCACAGACGCAGCCACAGAAGCTTGCTCAAGCCCCGGTGCCACAAGGCCGTAAACCTGTCCTTGGTGTTCAGCACACTCACCAATAGCAAAAATCGAGCGGTCTGATGTCATTAACTGATCATCAACGCGAATCCCTTTGCCAACTTTTAACCAAGCGCTTCGCGCTAGTTCTAAATTTGGGCGGATACCTGCTGCGATCAATACGGTATCACAGCTAATTTCTGTGCCATCACGAAGCTTTACACCTTCAACACGGCCACCTCGGCCTTCTATGACACGTACACCCGAGTTAAGTACTACATCGATACCTGAGTCAGTCACATGTTGCTCAACCAAGGCCGCTGCTTCGCTATCTAGCTGGCGATTCATTAAGCGGCTCGCCTGCTGAACCAAGGTCACCTGAGTGTTGCCTTGGCTCATAGCTTTGGCAGCTTCGATACCGAGAAGACCACCTCCTACCACGACTAAACGGTGGCTTCGTGCACCACGGGCTTTTAGGCGTTCGGTATCACGCATATTACGGAAGGTGTAAACGCCTTCTAGGTCGATACCAGCGACATTGGGAACGTGAGCACGAGAGCCCGTTGCCAAAACGAGTTTCTGGAACACCAGCTCAGAACCGTCACTAAAGCTGATAGAAGACGTCTCGGTGTTGATTGCCGTTACGTTGCCTTCGCGATAGGTGAAGCTTTCGTTCGCACTGAGTCGATCGAGTGGAAACTGCAAGTCAGAGGGGTTAGCTCCTCCTGATAACAACACAGACAAGCGCACACGGTCGTAAGGCTGATATGGCTCATTCCCCACCAGCACCACAGGCACCTTGGTTTCACGCGCAAAAAATTCTTCGCAAAAGCGAAAACCGGCAGGCCCAGCGCCCACGACTACGATGGGCTGCGCTTGGCTTAGCGAAGTGGTTGGCTCCTGTATTTGAACGCTGGTATCCATGGCTTGCTCTCTAAGATAAGTGGCGAAATAACCATTTAATCAATAGGTCTTATCTAGGATTAGCAAGCAGCTTGCCAAAAATGTATTTTTTAAACACTTTTATAATTTAGGCCCATAAAGGCTAAGGCTTTTGCAGGTTTATCAGCAGGGATAACGACTCAAAAAGCCTAAATGCGACTCAATTGCAATAACATGTAAATAAAATACACCATTAAAGTGCAAGCGAGCCAAAGTGGGCACCAAAACGGTTACAAAGCAGAAAAACTACAAATACATGTAACTTTTAGCGGCCTACTCAAGGAAAAAGAGCAATTTAGGCGGCAACAACAGGCATATATGCCCAGCACATAAAGCCCGGACGCAGTGATATTGGAAGGCATTAAACCAATAAAGAGCGACGACAGCCGCTCTAACGATTTTGAACTAACACCAAATAGAAAGGTAAAAAAGAGGTGTGGAGAGGTTTGCGGCCACCCATTTATTCGTCGACGTAGCGGCGCGCGTAAAGAATCAAGAGTAAAACAGGTAAACCCAGCAGCGTCGTCATAATAAAGAAGCCGACATAACCTAAGCTGTCTACAATCGTACCCGAGTAGCCACCAAGCACCTTTGGAAACAGTGTCATGATTGAGCTAAAAATGGCATATTGAACCGCGGTAAACTGAATATTCGTTAGGCTGGCAAGGTAGGCAATAAACGCTGCGCTGGCGAGCCCCGCCGACAGGTTATCGGCTGCAACCACCGTATAAAGGGCAACGAAGGAAGGCTCTGCAAGGGTGAGCCAAATAAACAGCAGATTAGTACCTGCCGCTAAAATACCGCCTACTAGCAGCATGTTTACCACGCCAAAGCGCATTGCCAGTATACCGCCACCAAAACCGCCTAATAAGGTCATAAACAAACCAAAGGTTTTTACGGCCGCCGCAATATCGGTTTTTTCGTACCCCATGTCTAAATAGAACACATTGGACATTACACCCAATACAATGTCCGACACGCGATAAGTACATACCAGCAACAAAAGAACGAGTGCGGTTTTTATACCAAAGCGATTAAAGAAGTCCTGCACTGGCGCGACATAGGTCCCCTTAACCATCTCCCGGTTAGCAATATTGGCTTTAACCAGCAAGGTCGCAGCAACTGCAGCTGCTGCTAGCGCCAAAAGTAAGCGGCTGACCTCAGCAACAAAACCCATAAATGGCCCAGACATCACCGTGTCAAATGCCGCTTTTAAATAAGCCAGCCCCGCCGATAGTTGGCTATAAGCAAAAATAAAGCTCAACACCACCAAAGCGAACAACAATAAAAAGCGAAGATAATCGCCAGAGCTATACTCGTGGCGCGCTTGGCTGCCTTCGGGCTCGCTAATACACAGGGTCGTCACAATACCAACGGACATGGCCGCAGCCATTAGCCAATAGGTTTTTTGCCACGCAGAATAGTCATACGCTTCGCCCGAAGAACCAAAGTAAGCAGCAAGGTAAAGAGCACCCGCACCCGACACCAACATCGCTAACCGGTAACCGCCAATATAAGTCGACGAGAGCATGCCTTGAATGCGTTTATCTGCCGCTTCGATACGATAAGCATCAATAACAATATCTTGCGTGGCCGACGAAAAACCTAAGGCAACCGCCGCCAGTGCCATGGCTGTTAAGGCAGACTCACCTGAAGCAGGGTCGACGCTGCCCATCGCAAAAATAGCCCCCACTACGGCCAATTGAGAGAGTAGCAACCAAGAGCGGCGGCGACCCAGCACCCGTGTGAGCACAGGCAACGGCAGCTGATCCACTAAGGGCGCCCAAACAAACTTAAACGAGTAGCCCAACGCAGCCCAGCTAAAAAAGGTAATCGCAGAGCGCGAGACATCGGCTTCTCGTAGCCAAATCGACAATGACGAGAAGATAAGCAAGATAGGGATACCGGCCGAAAAGCCCAGCAATAGCATGACCCAAACAGGGCGAGTAAGAGCTGCATCAAGGGCCGCTTTCCATGAATTAGACTGAGCTTGCACTGAGTTACCTTCCTTATCTTGCTTTAAATTAAACAGCCATCAAAGTGGCTGCCAATCGGCGATTAATCGCGAAAGTTATTAAACTGCAAAGGCACTTCAATATCTGCCTCACGCAACTTCGCCATGACTGCTTGCAAGTCATCACGCTTTTTACCGGTCACGCGTACTTGCTCACCTTGAACTTGGGTTTGCACCTTAAGCTTTTTATCTTCTTTGATCATTTTGCCAATTTTTTTGGCCAGTGCTTGGTCAATGCCCTGCTTTAATACGATAGCTTGCTTAGCTTTTAGGTTCGCCGTTTCAGGGTCTTTTATTTCCATGCAACGCACGTCTAGCTTACGGGCTGTAAACTTAGAACGAAGCACTTCGAGCATTTGCTGTAGTTGAAAGTCCACCTCAGCGTGCATCACAACCGTGTCGTCAGCGAACTCAAAGCTTGCTTCAACACCTTTAAAGTCATAACGGTTTTGAATTTCGCGATTAGCCTGATCAACGGCATTGTTGACTTCATGGTTGTCTAACTCAGACACAATATCAAACGATGGCATGCGCGCCTCCTTAAATAAATGAATGGCCGAAGTCTATATAAAGACGATAGAATTTTCATCCAGCAAATCGCCTCAACCTTGCGCCAAAGTGCCCGAGGCCATCAAAGCATCGAGTAGATCTAGTAAATAGGTAATTGATACATATGACCTCGCCACAAACTTGGCATCTTTTAGGTGCAGGCGCAATAGGCTGCCTGTGGGCCGCTCACCTCACCCGAGCTGGTTTACACACGACGCTTATCCTGAAAGAAACCCATCGCGCCAATTGGCCGGGCCATATTAGTTTATGCGACGCCAACGCGACACCTCACGAAACACTCACCGTCGCCGCGGCCACCACCGATCAAATTCAGCCCAGTGAAATCGAAAACCTACTGATTACCACCAAAGCCTTTGATGCGCTATCGGCAGTGCTGCCGCTAAAACCGCTTTTATCGAACGCAAAAAATATTGTTGTAATGATCAATGGCCTTGGGCCTCAGCAACAGGTGCTAGAACAACTAGCGCCCCACTTACCTAAAAACTGCCGTTTTTGGGCGGCATCAACAACCAACGGTGCTTGGTGTCCAGCACGCTTCCAAGTTGTAGAGGCTGGTATTGGGTTAACCACATTTGGGAAACTCTCTCTTAATAAAAATCACTCAATCACCAGCGATGGCGATGATAGCCCGCCACAACTCCCCTTCGATGCTCAAGGCATCAGCTTGCCCTGCAAGGCAGTCACAAATATAGGAACGGTGCTCTGGCGAAAGCTCGCCATTAATTGTGCCATTAACCCTCTCACCGCGATTAATCAGGTACGCAACGGCCAACTCGCCGAGCAGCCCGAGTTAACCAAGCAAATGCGCACCGTTTGCGAAGAAGTCGAGGCCGTGGCCCATGGCTTAAAACTGTCGTTATTTGACTCACAATTTAAAGCCCCTCTATTTGACCGAGCAGTGGAGGTGGCTATAGCCACAGGTGCTAATTACTCCTCTATGTATCAAGACGTATTGCATAAGCGGCCAACGGAGGTGGATGTCATGACAGGTTACTTATTAGCGCAAGCACGTTTGCTTAACATCGACTGCCCGCAAAATCAGTCGTTATTTGAACAAGTAAAGCACCTCGAAGACACCAAACAATGAGCCCAGCTCAAGCCAAGCTGACCGCTTTTCATTTGCACTGCCCCACTGGCCCCTCTAAAATTTGCGCTCCAGTTTTATAGGTGCCTTTTTATCCCCTCGTTTTGACGCTGTTGGCCGCTTTTAAACCGCAAATATGCGCAAAAAGCAGCCAGCCATTCAAAGCAAAAGCAGGGTTGAGGATAATCGGGAAGTTGGTGCGTCATCGCACAAAGCCAACACTGCCCCCGCAACGGTAAGGTTTACAACATTAAGGTAAGCCAAGTCCGGAGACCGGCCTATAAGCCATTCACACAAGACCGCGGTGGGCGTGTCTTAAGAGAAAACACACCATGACTCTAGCTAAAAATTCCCTGCGCCCTGCCGCGCTAGGCCTTGCGATTGCGGCCGCCTCTACTCAAGCCTTTTCTGACACATCAACTCGCCTCGAAACCGTGATTGTAACGGCCGACCGTTTTGAACAAAATGTGACCGATACCATTGCTCCAGTAACGGTTATTACCCGTGAAGAGCTTGACGAGCGCAACGTTCAGTCTGTTACTCAAGCGCTGTCTTTGTTACCCAGTATTGCACTTAAAGCATCAGGCGGCGAAGGCCAACAAACCAGCCTATTTATCCGCGGTAACGCCAACAACCAAATTCTTGTTTTGGTAGACGGCCAACGCATTAACTCCGCTACCAGTGGTGGCACTGCGCTAAACCTTTTCCCAGTCGAGCTTATCGAACGCATTGAATATGTTCGCGGCCCAGGCTCAACAATGTACGGTGCCGACGCTATGGGTGGCGTCATTCAAATTATCACGCGCCAGCCAAGCGACGAAGGCGCAGGTCAAGTCACACTCACCGTGGGCACGCAAAACAGCCAATCGTTGAACGCGAGCTGGGCAAGCGCATTAAGCGAGCGTACGCGCTACAGCATCAGCGGCTCAGTAGAAAGCACCGAAGGCTTTGACGTATTACAAGACAGCGAGTCTGACGACGACGGCTACCGCAATACCAGCTTGCAAGGCAAACTGTCTCACACGCTAACAGATTCCCTCACTGTTAACCTAAACTCTGCGATTTGGGTTGGTCATACGGAGTACGATGCATCTGGAAACAATGAGTCAGCCTTTGATAACTTGGCCCATGGTGTAGATCTAATTCACCGTACAGAAACAGCTGAAACTAAAGTTTCGTTAGGCATTAGTCGCGATAAAACAACGAACTTTGGCAACGGAACCACCAAAGAAAACGGCAGCGACTTTGTAACTGAGAACGAGCACGCTAGCGTAATTAGTCGTTTACAGCTCAACAGCAGCACTCAATTGGCGCTGGGCCTCGACTACGATGGCGATGACGTAAGCGAAAGTGACACCAACTACGACGTGAAAAATCGCGAGCGTTACGGTGTATTTGCAAAAGGCACCAAGCAACTCGATAACCTAACCACTGAAGCCAGCGTGCGTCGTGACAGCGATAGTCAGTTTGGTTACAACAATACGTGGAGCTTGGGCGCGTCTTATGCGTTGAGCGAAACCTTGCGCCTGCATGCCTCTCACGGTACAGCTTTTCGCGCGCCAACCTACAACGAGCTTTACTGGCCAGGCTACGGTAACCCCGACCTTCTGCCAGAGAAGCTACGTACGACCGATGTAAGCCTTTCGGGTGGCGAGCGTTACCCTTGGACTATTTCAGCCTACTACAGCCAAGCAACTGACCTCATTTCTGGCGGCGCTAACGTAAACGAAGCAACCATTAAAGGCCTAGAAGCAAGCATTGATTACGACTACGGCAACACCAATCACTCGCTTGTAGTCGACCTAATGTCAGCCGAGCGTGACGACAACGGCAAAGCCCTTGTTTACCGTCCAGAAGCCAGCGCGAAGTTGATCTCGGCTTACACCGCTCTAGACTGGAACTTGGGTACTGAGCTAGTGGCTCAAAAGGGTGTGTTTACCAACGCGAGTAACAGCCACTCTCTGCCTGGTTTCGCCATCGTAAACTTATTCGCTAAAAAAGAGATCGCTGACGACTGGACCCTGTCTGCTCGTGTCGACAACCTTTTTGACCGCGACTACTACCTTAACTACGATAGCTGGAACGCAAACCTTTACAATGCGACACCGTTTGCGGCAAGCATTAGCCTAAGCCACAGCTTCTAATCTTTAAGCTTGCTCCAAGCATGCAGTCACTGGTGGGCTGCATGCTGTTTAGCTTTCATTTAGCTGTCGCTCCTAGACTCATAAAGGAAAGATAATGGCAGACCGACTCACACGTATTTACACCCGCACCGGCGACAAAGGCACCACTGGCCTTGCCAACGGCTCGCGTGTAAAAAAAACGCACCCTCGCATTGAAGCCCTTGGCACCATCGACGAGTTAAACTCGAGTATTGGTTTGTTGCAGGCTGAGCTCACAGGCCACGATGCCTTTCTAACGCTTTTATCACAAGTGCAACACGACTTGTTCGACTTAGGTGGCGAAATTGCCGTCGCCAAAGACGATTATATTGTGATGGGCGAGCATCAAACTAAGCGCCTTGAGGCCTCGCTAGATACCCTAAATCAAGACTTACCACCACTTAAGGAGTTTATTCTTCCTGCCGGTGGTCGTGCAGGTGCATCTTGCCATTTGGCACGCAGTATTTGTCGCCGAGCAGAACGCCGAGTGATTGAGCTGGCGGACGCTGAAGAGATTAATCCGCACCTCGTTGCCTATGTAAACCGCTTGTCAGACCTTTTGTTTGTACTCGCGCGCGCTATTACCGTCGCGACTGGGCACGACGAGGTGTTTTGGAAAGCATCCGCTCCGAAAGGTACGGGTGAGTAAGCGCTCAAACCCAGTAACGGCTATTTCTACTCCACCCGCTGATAGCTCGTATCGAGTCGATAGTCCACTAAACTCAGGGTTTGCATCACATAATGCCCATTGGGTAGATCATTGGTTTCGACTTTGCGCAAAACCTCTGCTTCCTCTAAGCCATAGCCCCGCCAGCGCTCACAAAGACGCTGATGAAGTATGTCCTCACTCACCTCAAGCATGAGTGTGGCATCAAAACACGCAGCCAACTCACTCCAAGGGGGCTGCGTACTTAACAAGTAGTTACCCTCAACAATTACCACTTCAACCTCTGCGCTAATCACCCTTGCGGCCGCACGCGATATTTCTAGCGCTCGGTCAAATACAGGCACCGCCACACCCTCTTCACGAGCCTTAATACGCATCAGTAGAGACCTAAGCCCCGCCACATCAAAGGTGTCGGGTGCACCTTTATAAGCTAAGCGCCCTCGCTCTTTAAGCACACTGTCATCATAGTGAAAGCCGTCCATCGGCAATATCTCAGCTGGAGCACCTTGCACTCTAAACGCCGTTTTCAAAAATTCGGCCAAACGCGACTTACCCGAGCCCGGTGCCCCTACCAGCGCAATCATCATTCGTTGGTTTGTTTTATTGCGCAAGAGCGCGCTTGCGAGTTCATTCACAGCTTGTGGGGGGCGGTTCATAGATTCATCCTGTGGCATCATCCATTCGGGCTTTTTATCCTACTTAACGCTGAGCCTTTGTGTGTTGCAAGTAGATTCAAGCCAATAAGCAAGGATATACTGAGGGCTCACGAACGGAGGTTTTATGCGCGTTTTATTTTTTTCTCTTGCTCTCTCGCTATTGTCTTTTAATGCACAGGCCAACTGCGAAGTAGAACACACCTTATGTAACACAAAATGCGAAGTTAGCCACTTCTCAGACAAAGCAGCGAATGCTGGCTGCCAATCCAAATGCACAGCTAAGCGTGCAGCTTGTGAAACTGCAGAAGCGGCAGACCGAGTTTCTGAAGCCAGCAAAAAAGCATGGGACGGCACCAAGTCCTTTGTAAAAGGGCTAACCGAATAACCCTTATGGGATAAAACCCTATGAAAGTGGCTTTGCCCGAGTGAACGGCAGAGCCTCTTGCTCCTTTCTGAACAAACCCCCAACTCCACCGACTCTCTAATTCTGCCTAACCCTATCAAGTTGACGGCACATAGCCTCTGCGCCCTCTAGGATACGAGGAGTGGGGCGATGTATCACATCAGCATTTAAGCCGTAGATATGGCCATTTTGAACTGCGGGAATCACCTTCCAAGGCTGCCATCGTGCCGTTGATGACACCAGTTGCGTATCCTCCATCAAAATCACGTCAGGCGCTGCATTAATCACCGCTTCTTGCGAGATCTGAGGTGCAACGTCTTTTAAATCGGCAAATACGTTTTTGCCACCGCAAAGGTCAATGAGTTGACTAACAATTTGCTGATGGTTGGCCGTCATCAAAGGCTTCGACCAAATCTCAAAAAACACCTTTATCGGCGCTTTGGTTCGATATGTTTCAGACAAACTCGCAAGGGACCGAGCCAACGCATCGGCTTGCTGATTAGCTAAGGCCTCGTGCCCTGTAATTTGGCCCAGCGCCCGAAGCGAGTCACCAATGCTTGATAGCGTCTCGGGTGTATCTGTCCAAACCGGAATACCAAACTCAGCCAAGCGCTGCGCATAGGTCATCGCACCGCCAAAGTCCCAGGCAACCACCACATCTGGACGCAAAGCAATAATGGCTTCAAGGTTAACCTGATTAGCATCGCCGACCTTAGGGAGCCCTTGGGCTTGCTCTGGAAAATCACTGAAGGACGAAACCCCAACGACTTGTGCACCGGCACCGATAGCAAAGAGGTTTTCGGTCATATGAGGCGCGAGGCTGACGACACGTTGGGCGGGTTGCGACAGCCCAAGGGACTGACGCAAAGACACAGATGAAGCATCAACAGGCTGCGCCTGTGCAAAAGGCAAGCTAGCGATATATCCTGCGAATAAAGCAGCTTTTAGCAAACGTCGAAAGGTCACGGGTAGCTCATTAATCAATCGTAATAAATTACCCCGTATGTTACCCGACTAATCTAACAATCACAGCCAGCCTGTTTAGCACATAGCCTTCTAGCTGCTGTACTTTAGCTGCCTGTACTTTAGCTGCCTGTACTTTAGCGGCCTGTATATTTAAGCGAGCTTATAGTGAAACCAACACCCGCCCTTTTACCTGCCCCTGAACGATTTTGGCCGCATACTCTGGCACCTGCTCAAGGGCGATGGTCTCTGACGCGAGCGCAAAGAAAGACTCAGGCAGCAGCTCGGCTAAGCGTTGCCAAGCTTGGGTACGTCGCTCAAAAGGACAGCTGACTGAATCCACACCCTGCAAGCGCACATTACGTAAAATAAACGGCATGACCGTTGTGGGTAGTTTAAAGTCCGCAGCCAAACCACAGGCAGCAACCGCGCCTGAATACTCGATTTGGGCCAAGACATTAGCCAATATCTGACCGCCCACAGTATCAACCGCACCTTTCCATCGCTGCTTTTCTAAAGGGCGCGAAGGCTCACTAACCGCATCTCGACCAATGACTTCATCAGCACCCAGTGCGAGGAGGTAATCGGTTAATTCAGCACGGCCACTCACCGCCGAAACTTTAAAGCCGAGTTTAGATAACAGCTGAACGGCAACACTTCCAACGCCACCAGCTGCACCGGTAATCACCACCTCATCGCCAGTTTTTAACCCCGCATCCTCAAGGGCCATCACACACAGCATGGCAGTTAAGCCCGCCGTGCCCACCGCCATTGTTTGCGACAGCGATAAGTCCTTGGGTTTAGGCACAAGCCAATCAGCGCTTACACGTGCATATTGAGAAAAACCACCCCAATGATTTTCGCCAACGCCCCACCCAGTCAAAACCACTTCGTCTCCGGATTGATAACGAGGGTCCGAGCTAGTTTCCACAACACCACAAAAGTCGATACCCGGCACCATCGGAAACTGGCGAATAATTTTGCCTGTTCCTGTCACGGCTAAGCCGTCTTTAAAGTTAAGTGAAGAGTAAGCAACGCGAACCAACACCTCACCTTCAGGCAGGTCATCTGTCGTTAAAGCTTTTACTTCGGCCGTTGTTTGTTTGTCGTGTTGGTTTAGTACCAGGGCGTTAAACATGCAAACACTCCTAATGAGTTATCTTTTATTTTTATCCGGTCGCAATACGCGAGGCCTCACGGGTTATCGCGCACCCTTCCACATTGCATCATTCGTAGACTATTAAAAATCACCACAATGAAATAGCTTCTACCGCAAGCTTACCCCAAGGATATAGGGGACATTAGTCGTATATCGAGGCAAACGGCGTCAACTTAACAGAACATTCTTCGCTTAAGAGTAGGCTTTAAAAGGCCTTTGCGATATTCTAAGAAGATGCTCAAAAAGCATGGTTACAAGGTAAAATTTTAGACACGACACGCAGTTATAGGAGCAGCACGTGGAAGAAAGTACAATATGGATTATCGCGGTTGTTGCGATGTTGGGCGGCGCACTGATGGGTTACCTGATCGGTCGCAGCGGTAGCGGCAGCCAAAAACAAATGGAACTTGTCGATCAACTTGAAGAAACTAAGCGCGAGTTTGCTGCCTACAAACAGCAAGTGTCAGATAACTTTGAAGAAACCGCGCACCTTGTGGGCAACTTGACAGAAAGCTACCGCAACGTGCATCAGCACCTTGCTAAAAGCTCTGCAGCCTTGTGCGAAAATGAGCGCGTCACTGACATTCTGGCGACAGCGATCAATCCAACGATTGAGCACCAAGCAGAAAACGTGGCCGCACTCGAGCAAAAAGAGCAAGAAACCAAAGCAAACGAAGAGTCACCGGTCGAACAGCCTCGTGATTACGCACCAAAAGGCTCTGACCAAGAAGGCACCTTGTCAGAAACCTTTGGCCTTAAGGGCGAGCAAAAACCCGAAGAGCCAGTCGTGGCTGACGCTGTTGATACACCAAGCCGTCGTTCAAGCGACGCTTAACCACTTTGCTTGTTACAAACAGCGCTTACCTTTCGTAAGCGCTTTTTAATACTCTTACACATATGCATGCACAGCTGCATTGCTATTGTGGCAGCCCCACCTCATTCGCTCATCTTTAAGCCGGGTTATCGATATCGATAAACTGGTGCTCAATATCAAACACCTCTGCTAGATGGGTACCCAGCGCCTGAACACCATAGCGCTCCGTTGCATGGTGGCCTGCTGCAATATAATGCACACCGCCTTCGCGTGCACTATGAGTGGTATGCTCAGAAATTTCACCTGAGATATAAGCATCCACACCCGCATCAATCGCGCCTTGAATATAGCCTTGAGCACCGCCAGTACACACTGCAATAGTTTCAATTAAATGCTCACCGGCTTGCACAAGGGTTGGCTTTCGCCCAAGGGCATCGGCCACCTTATCCGCAAATACTTGCGCGCTCAGCGGTTCACGCAGGCGTCCTCGCACCGCGACATTACCTCGATCTTCAGGTACCAAAGGGCCCGTTAAATCAATATCCAAGCGCTCGGCTAACTGTGCGTTATTACCGACTTGTTCGTGCGCGTCCAGCGGCAAGTGATAACCCAATAAATTAATATCGTGTTGAATTAAGGTGCGAATACGGCGATATTTTGCCCCCACCAATGCGGGCGCTTCTCCTTTCCAAAAGTAACCATGGTGCACCAACACAGCATCAGCCTTAAGGCTCACAGCTTTATCAAGCAACGCCTGACAAGCAGTAACCCCCGAAACAATCTTCTTAATTTCTTGTCGCCCTTCTACTTGCAGGCCATTTGGCGCATAATCTCTAAATTGGCTGGTTTTAAGGTAATTATCGAGGTAGGCCAACAGTGTGGCTCGGTCAACAGACATGGATTTAAATCTCCGCCGCTCAGCATCTTGTATTGCCAAGCTTTTCAATTTTGTGGTGTTGCTTTGCACGCAACGTTAAATCAATTAACTGGATTGCCTTAATGCGCAAATTTGCTTTTTTGCTCTGGCCGATTCTGACCGGTATTTTAGCTGCCATTGTTATTCTAAAACAGTTTCCCAACCTTTTTGGGCAGCCCGGCCAGTTAGTTGAGTTTATCGAGACCGCCACCCCCTTAAAACGCAACAATACCCTTAACGAAGGCCCCGTCTCCTACGCCAGCGCCTTTGATAACGCCGCTCCGGCCGTGGTCAATATTTACAGCCACAAGCAAATTACCAATACCCCTAATCCGCTGCACCAAGACCCAATGATGCAGCGTTATTACGACCACCCAAGCGAAAATAATCAGCGCCGTATTCAATCGAGCCTTGGCTCAGGTGTAATCGTAAGCCCACAAGGTTATATCGCCACCAACCACCATGTTATTGCAAACGCCGATAGCATCATCGTTGCCTTACAAGACGGTCGCGAGTCAGTCGCTAACCTTGTAGGCACAGACCCAGAAACCGACCTAGCCGTATTACATGTCGAGCTAAATAACTTACCCAGCATTACCTTAGCAAACTCAGACACGGTGCAAACAGGCGATGTCGCCTTTGCGATTGGTAACCCTTACGGGGTTGGCCAAGCCATGACCATGGGCATTGTCAGCGCGGTTGGCCGCAACTCGTTAGGGCTTAACACCTATGAAAACTTTATCCAGACAGACGCTGCTATTAACCCAGGCAACTCTGGTGGTGCTTTGATTAACGCCCGTGGTGAGCTCATGGGCATCAATACGGCCATCTTTACCAAGTCCGGCAGTTACCAAGGTTTGGGCTTTGCCATTCCCTCAAATATCGTTAAGCAAGTGACCCAAAACATGATTCTTTACGGCCGCGTGATTCGTGGCTGGCTGGGCATCGAGGCACAAGAGCTAACCCACAAACTCGCCGAATCCTTTAACGTGCAACAAACCCGTGGGCTCATTGTGGCCGGTGTATTTAATGGCAGCCCTGCGGCACTGGCTGGAGTACAAGCAGGCGACATTATCAGCCGCATTAACGGCCAAGCCACCTTTGCTCGTCGCGAAGCCATGGACCAAATTGCCCGCCTAAAGCCCGGCGAGACCGTGGTGCTTGAGCTCTTACGTAATAACGAGCGTATGACACTGTCTATCGAAATTACTGAGCGCCCAAAAGGGAACGATAGTTAAGCGAGTAACTAAACTCCTGCGTTCGCTGGCCTTTATTACCCACTGCCACCCCATAAACATAAAAAAGCCTGCGCAGTTTTACACTGAGCAGGCTTTCTTTTAAGTCAGTACTCGCTAACTTAGGCTTAGCGACTCGACTTATTTATCGTCCAAAATACGATACTCTGCAGAACGAGCGTGAGCGGTTAGGCTTTCGCCACGGGCCAACACAGACGCCACTTTACCCATCTCAGATGCGCCCTCTGGCGAGAACATAATCAACGATGAGCGCTTCTGAAAGTCGTACACACCCAAAGGTGACGAGAAGCGAGCGGTACCGGAAGTTGGTAATACGTGGTTCGGACCAGCACAGTAATCACCCAAGGCCTCAGCGGTGTAACGACCCATAAAAATCGCACCAGCGTGAGTAATTTTTGGAAGCAAAGCCTCTGGGTCTTCTACCGATAACTCCAAGTGCTCAGGCGCAATACGGTTTGAAAGGGCCAATGCTTGATCCATTGAGTCCACTTTAATAAGCGCAGCACGCTCACGAAGTGATACCTCAATAATGCCTTTGCGCTCCATTTCACCTAAGAGCTTTTGAATGCTCGCATCTACAGCTTCAATAAAGTCCGCATCAGGT
Source organism: Pontibacterium sp. (assembly GCA_049603715.1). Lineage (GTDB taxonomy): Bacteria > Pseudomonadota > Gammaproteobacteria > Pseudomonadales > Balneatricaceae > Pontibacterium. The sequence continues at coordinate 147,244 of JBMYSW010000004.1, forward strand.
GAGATCAAAATCGACTGAGCGTCTTCATCGTGCTCGGCTTGCGAGAACAAGTCCATCGCCACCCAATCAGGGTTCGTTTGACCATCACACACCACCAAAATTTCTGATGGACCTGCAATCATATCGATACCCACGGTACCAAATACCGCACGCTTGGCCGTCGCAACGTAAATGTTGCCTGGGCCTACAATTTTATCGACCTTAGGCACAGTCTCTGTACCATATGCCAAAGCCGCAACGGCTTGCGCACCACCAATACAAAAGACACGATCCACACCCGCCAAAGCTGCAGCGGCAAGTACGAGTTCGTTAACCTCGCCACCCGGCGTAGGCACAACCATCACGATCTCTTTAACGCCAGCAACCTTTGCAGGCATGGCATTCATTAAAACCGACGATGGGTAAGCCGCTTTACCGCCCGGTACATACAAACCCACTCGGTCCATTGGCGTGACTTTTTGGCCCAACATGGTGCCGTCTTCTTCCGTAAACTGCCAAGACTTACCCAACTGATGTTGGTGATAAGCTTCAACGCGCTTCGCTGCGGTCTCAAGCGCTTGACGCTGAGTATCAGGCAGCCCCGCGAGCGCCTGCTGAAGGCGTTCTTGAGACATTTCTAGCTCAGCCATTGTAGCCACATCTAAGCGGTCAAACTGCTTAGTGTAGTCCAGCACAGCGGCATCGCCCTCGGCACGCACACGATGCAATACTTCGTTAACCACTTGGTTTACGCGATCGTCAGAAACCGCTTCCCATGCCAACAAAGCATCTAGCTGAGTGTTAAAGTCAGCATCACTTGCGTTCAGTTTACGAATAGAGACATTACCCATTTTGTGCTCCCGCATCTCGCTCAATTACCGCCTCTTTTAGCTGTTCTAGAATCGGTTGGATCAGCGCATGCTTCATCTTCATAGAAGCTTGGCCAACAACTAGGCGAGAACTAATATCCGCAATAAATTCAGTTGGCTCTAGGCCGTTAGCACGCAGCGTATTACCTGTATCAACGATATCCACGATGCGATCGGCCAAGCCCATGATCGGCGCAAGCTCCATAGCACCGTAAAGCTTGATGATATCAACCTGACGACCTTGGGCTGCAAAGTAGTCACGAGTCACTTTGACAAATTTACTCGCAACCTTCATTCGACCTTGTACTTCAGGCGCGTCTTTAAGCGCAGCCACCATCAGCTTACATTTCGAAATGTTAAGGTCTAACACCTCGTAAAGGCCTTTAGCGCCATGTTCAAGCAATACGTCTTTACCTGCGATACCCATATCGGCACCACCGTACTCAACGTAAGTCGGTACGTCTGTCGCGCGAATCACCACAAGCTTAATATTGTCGTGGTTGGTATCAAAAATCAGTTTACGACTGCTAAAAATATCTTCAGCAGGCACGATACCCGCACGTTCAAGTAACGGCAGTGTTTCTTTTAAGATTCGCCCCTTAGACAGGGCAATGGTTAGCTGCTGTTTCATAATCATCTTCAACTCTTAACCCGGTACACGTTTGATCACAGCTCCAAGAGACTGAAGCTTTTCTTCGATACATTCGTAACCACGGTCAATGTGATAAATTCGGTCAATCAAGGTATCTTTTGAGGCTACCAGCGCAGCAATCACCAAACTTGCTGATGCACGTAAGTCGGTTGCCATCACAGGTGCGCCTTGCAAGCGCTCTACACCTTCAATAATCGCAGTGTTGCCATCAATGGTGATTTTGGCACCCATGCGAATCATCTCTTGCATGTGCATAAAGCGGTTTTCAAATACCGTTTCTTTAATGATCCCCACACCTTCGGCTACTGCGTTAAGTGCAGCAAACTGTGCCTGCATATCCGTTGGAAACGCAGGATAAGGAGCAGTAGTAATATTCACTGCTTTGGGGCGCTTGCCTTTCATATCCAGCTCGATCCAGTCTTCACCTGTAGTGATTTCAGCACCGGCTTCTTCGAGCTTTTGTAACACTGCATCCAGTGTCGTTGGGTCCGTATCACGTGTGCGAATTTTGCCACCGGTTGCCGCGGCTGCGACCAAAAAAGTACCGGTTTCAATACGGTCAGGTAATACGTCGTAATGGCAACCATGAAGCTTTTCAACGCCGTTGATAACGATGGTATCTGTACCATGACCAGTAATATCTGCACCCATGGCAATCAGACACTCAGCCAAGTCTACAATCTCAGGCTCGCGAGCGGCGTTTTCTAAAATGGTTTGGCCTTTTGCTAAGGTCGCTGCCATCAAGATGTTTTCAGTACCCGTCACCGATACCACATCAAAGAATACACGGCCGCCTTTTAGGCCTTCTTCACAGGTCGCGCGAATGTAACCGTCTTCTACCACCACATCAGCGCCCATCACGCGCAGACCGTGGATGTGCATATCCACCGGACGAGAGCCGATGGCACAACCGCCTGGCAAAGACACTTCAGCACTGCCAAAGTGAGCCAACAACGGGCCAAGTACCAAGATAGAGGCGCGCATGGTTTTAACAAGCTCGTAGGGGGCGCACAGCTCAGTAATCGTGCTGGCATCAACCTCTACGTTCATTTTTTCATCAAGCGTCAGCTCAACACCCATGCGACGCAAAAGTTCAAGCATGGTGGTGATGTCGTGCAAATGAGGCAAGTTACCAATCGTCGTGCGTTCTTTGGTAAGCAAGGTCGCTGCGATAATTGGCAGCGCTGAGTTTTTTGCACCAGAAATCCGAACCTCACCGCTGAGAGGCTGGCTTCCGGAAATTTTTAACTTATCCATTATTTTTCCAAGCGAAAGGACAACTTACTGCTGGGCGGCAGCCCACTGTTCAGGCGTATAAGTTTTGATAGTAAGGGCGTGAATCGAGCCGTTGGCAATATGCTCGTTTAGGCAGGCGTATACTTTTTGCTGTTTTTGAACGGGACGCAAGCTGGCAAAGATTTCGCCGACCACAGTCACCTGAAAATTACAGCCTTCACCGGCAGTGTATACCGTGCAGCCTTCTAACTGGGTTTCTAGAATTTGCTTTACTTCTTGTTCGTTCATCCAACCTCTCCAGGCCCATTGTGCATCAATTCGAGAACACAAAATGATACCCGAAATAGCCCTAGAAAGCGAAGTGGAATGGTGAAACTGGCGACTTTTATCACCAAAGTGCAATTACCGCTGATAAACGCTTGGTCATCTGGTAACGCATATTAAATGAGAGGCGTTGATAGGAAAGAGTGCCGAGAAAAACGTAGAGAGGAAGGACGCTGCCCGCTTAAAAGCAAGCAGCAAATACTCAAAAGAGCGTAGCCAGCCCAACCACCTGAGCGCTCTGCAACATAGCATCTGGAGCTTGTTTAGCCTTTAAACTTTGTCCACGAAGCTTCGCAAAACGCTGCAGGCACAACCACAAGGACAAGGTCGATGAATCAAAGTCAGCTACACCAGACCAATCAAGGCTAACGTCTGCATTGGTAGGTAGCCCTGATAAAATCGTTTCGGCTTGCTCTCTCACCTGCCCCACTTGATGGCGAGTAACATCGCCCGCAAGGTAGAGGCAGTGTTGCTGCCCCTCTTGCACCGAAGAAAGAGTAAAGTCGCGATTAAGCACCCGTGCCACCTACCTGTTCGCGCCAGTCGGCAATCGACTTAGCAATGTTGCCACGGTTGCGCTGAACAATGCTGGCGAATTGGTTTTTAAACGTAAGACGCAAGTTAATACCGTTTAGCACCACATTCACCAACTGAAAACCATCACCACGGTCGACCATGTAGTAAAGCAGTGAATATTGGTTACCGCTTTTAGACACCACATTAACCGTGACAATTTGGTTTTGTGGTTTTGGGCTCTCAGAAATAGGCGGAGAAATTGAGTAGCTTTCCATCTCAAAGCCGACCAAAGCTTTTGCGTAAGTGCGGTACAAGGTGTCTTTAAACACACCAGCAAACTCAGCCTGCTGTTGCGGCGTCGCTTGGCGATAGTACTTACCCATCACCAGCTTAGAGATATAGTCAAAATCAACCACGGTCGATAAAGCTTGGTCGATATCGGTCATGACGGTCTCAAACTTTTCTGCGTCGGTCGCCGCTTCAGAATCACTCAGAATTGAGAACATTGACGCAGACGCTTTATCCACGACAACTTTTGCTTCATCCCAAGATGCAAGGACCAAGCTTGGTAACAGTGCACAACTCACCACTAGCGCACGCAAAAACGATTTAACACCCATTATTTGTTTCCTTTACCTATTTAGCATCAAGTAGACAACTTGACTTACTCAGACACCTGATTAAATAAAAACTGACCAATCAAGTCCTCTAACACCATCGCCGACTGGGTATCCATAAAGAAACCACCGTCCTCTAACATCTCTTCTTCGGCACCAACGGTGACACCGAGGTATTTTTCACCCAACAGGCCTGCCGTAAGGATCGCTACTGAACTATCGGCCGATAAGTAATCAACCTTACGATCAATTTCCATTTCCACCAGTGCTTGGAGGTACTGAGGATCGAGAGAAATACGTGTGACCTGACCAATCGCCACACCAGACATAGTGACTTTTGAACGTTCGGTTAAGCCTCCGATGTTTTCAAAGCGCGCATATACCGTATAGGTATCCCCTTTAGCGCCAAAGCTTAGGCCGCTGACTTTAAACGCCAACACCGCCAAAACCAGAATACCCGCCAGCAAAAAAGCTCCGACAGCTAACTCCATCGTTTTTACACGCATTTAAAAATCTCCAAACATGAGCGCTGTCAGAACAAAGTCTAGCGCTAATACTGAAAGAGACGACACCACCACTGTTGTTGTCGTCGCCTTACCAATGCCTTCTGATGTTGGTATACAAGTGTAACCAAAATAGACCGCGACCCATGTCACCACAAAACCAAAGACCACAGCTTTAATGGCGCCATTAAGTACATCATTAACAAAATGAACAGAAGCTGACATATTGGCCCAAAAAGAGCCTTCGTAGATACCTAACCAATCCACAGCAACAAACGCACCGCCATAGATACCCACTAGCGAAAAGGTTAACGCCAAAATTGGCATACTGATAAAACCAGCCCAAAAACGGGGGGCGATCACCCGACGTAGCGGGTCAACGCCAATCATTTCAAGGCTCGAAAGCTGCTCTGTTGCCTTCATCAAACCAATTTCAGCTGTCAGCGCAGAGCCAGCCCGACCTGCAAACAAGAGCGCCGTTACCACAGGCCCTAGCTCACGTAGCAAACTGAGCGAAACCATTTGCCCCACGGCTTGCTCTGAACCGTAGTTGACCAAAATAGTATAGCCCTGCAGCGCCAGCACCATGCCGATAAATAGGCCAGATACCACAATAATGATCAGCGACTGCACACCCACCACGTAAAGCTGCTTTGCCAATAAAGGCAGCATCGTACGTGGTGCTGGCTTGGCAATAATCGCACCTAATAGCATCAAGGTGGCCTCACCCATGGCGGCGACTTTATTGATGCCTTTTCGCCCTAACTGAGCGACAAACTCAAACATACGAATCAACCCTTTAATAAATCAGCGACATAGTCGTTTTGAGTCGGGAAGTGAAAAGGCACAGGGCCATCGGGCAAACCAGAAATAAACTGTTTTACTCGCTCAGAGGTACTTTCTTCTAACTGAGCAGGGGTGCCGTGCGCCAGCACCGCCGCTTCGGAAATGATATAAACGTAATCAGCAATTTTTAGGGTTTCTTGAATGTCGTGCGAGACAATGACACTGGTATGCCCCAACGCTTTATTTAACTGGCTAATCAAGTTCACCAATACACCCATGGCGATAGGGTCTTGGCCAGTAAACGGCTCGTCATACATCACTAATTCAGGGTCAAGGGCGACCGCCCTTGCAAGGGCCACTCGCCTTGCCATACCGCCAGACAATTCGGACGGCATCAACTCTGCTGCACCACGAAGCCCAACCGCCTGTAGCTTCATCAGCACCATATCGCGAATCATGTCCTCGGGTAGCGATGTGTGCACGCGAATTGGGAAGGCTACGTTTTCAAACACCGACATGTCGGTAAACAAAGCACCACTTTGAAAAAGCATGCCCATGCGCGAGCGCAACTCAAACAGCGCAGCACGGGAAAGCTGTGGCACATTTTCGCCATCTACCAAAATATCGCCTTGGTCAGGCGACAACTGCCCTCCCATCAGACGTAGCATGGTGGTCTTACCTGTTCCCGAAGGCCCCATAATGGCCGTTACCTTTCCTCGAGGAATAACGAGGTCAACATCTTTGTAGATGTAGCGATCGCCGCGGCGAAAACTAAGGCCTCGAATCTCGATAAAAGGGTCGCTAAGCAGTGAGCTATTCATACAAAATCTTCTTAGATATGCGTCGGCGTCTAGGCACGGCAGCTTGTGGTTTACCTTCCCTGCAAGACGCCTGGCAACCGTTGCTAAAATAGACGTCATAAAACTTCAGCTTTCGCTGAACAGGGTCGACTGTTAAACAGAACAGGAATAAAGGTGTTCGTCGTTAAAGAGGTCGGGGTAGCTTACACTGTCTCGACTCTCGGGTACTTTTGAGCGCTGATTTGGCCTTTGATACGACGATTATCCCTCGCCGATCGCCACGCAAAGGTCACACAAAGCTGCGTCATATCAAAACCATCACAGCGCCATCACAGTACCGTCACCTTACGCAGCTGCAAAATACATGGCCGCGATCATATCATTGCGGCCTAAAAATCTGAATAAAAAGTGAATATTTGTCATGCTTTCTGGCCAATGTTATCGGTAGTTTGTTGCACCCGCGTATTCCACCAACCAATCGAGCGCCTCAGACTAAAACGACCGCCAGCATACACAAAAGCCCTCGCTTCTGTTTTAATAGCGTCTCCAAACGTTTGGGTCTTTTTCCGCGCTTTTATTCGGTTATTCTGCACCCATACCAACGCGAGCCTATAGCGACAGCCTTTACAGCAAGGCACGCCAGACAGGCCACAAATAGATAGACACAATGACCAGCACTTTTGACTTTAATGCCTCTGCCACCCGTACCATTCAACACGAAGCGACTGCCGTTAGCAGCCTTGTAGATCAACTCGGCGAGGTGTTTAACTACGCCTGTTATCTGATTTTTAAGTGCAAAGGCAAAGTGATCGTCACTGGCATGGGCAAGTCTGGTCATATTGGTAAAAAAATCGCAGCAACCCTGGCGAGCACTGGCACCCCCGCTTTTTTTGTGCACCCTGGCGAAGCAAGCCACGGTGACATGGGCATGATGACTGCTGATGACGTCGTCATTGCCCTATCTAACTCAGGTGAATCGGCCGAGGTTGTAACTATTTTACCGCTGATCAAGCGTCTTGGTTTACCCTTAATTAGTATCTCGGCCACTGCGGACTCAACCTTAGCCTTAGCCGCAGACGCACCGTTAACTACCGGCGTTAAAACGGAAGCTTGCCCCCTCAACCTTGCACCTACATCTAGCACCACTGCACAGTTGGTTTTGGGCGATGCCATGGCGATCGCACTGCTAGAAGCCAAAGGTTTTAGCGCTGAAGACTTTGCCTTCTCGCATCCAGGTGGTAGCTTGGGTCGTCGCCTGTTACTCAAAGTGAGCGACGTTATGCACACAGGCGATGATATTCCAACGGTCTCGCTCAATACCTCCGTGCGCGACACTTTACTCACAATGACCAGCAAGCGTCTTGGCTTTGCCATAGTTCAAACGCAAGGAAAACTCGAGGGCGTCTTTACCGATGGCGACTTGCGTCGTATCTTGGACACCACACAAAACATCCACGCCCTCTCAATTGACGAAGTGATGACGCGCAATTGCCGCTCCGTCACCGCCAACCTACTGGCCGCGGAATGTGTGAAAATTATGGACACCACAGGCATTAGCGCTTTGCCCGTGGTTGACGCCAACCAACAAGTGGTTGGCGCACTTAACCTGCACGACTTAATGAAAGCCGGAGTGATGTAATGAGCCTACTTTCAAATCAGCCATTAACCGCTGAACAAACCGCCAAGCTCAAGCCTATTAAACTCGCCGTTTTTGACGTCGATGGCATCATGACACCGGGGCAGTTACAGTTTTTGGCCAACGGCCAAGAAGTTAAAGAGTTTAATATTCTTGACGGTTTAGGTATCAAGCTACTCACCGACAGTGGCGTTGCCACCGCGGTTATTACTGGTCGCACCTCATCGCAGGTGACGATGCGTATAAAAGCACTGGGCATGACTCACATGGTACAAGGCCGCGAAGACAAGCTCACAGCCCTTAAAGAGCTTTGGCAACAAACAGGTTTTAGCGCTTCCGAAACTGCCTACATTGGCGACGACTGGCCCGACCTCGCTGCTATTCGCGCAGCCGGTTTTGGTGCAACCGTACCCAACGGCCACCCACTGTTAAAACAACACGCAGACTGGATAACAAGCCGTGCAGGCGGCCAAGGCGCAGCCCGCGAATTTTGCGAGCAAATTCTCCAAGCGCAGGGCAAGCTAGACGCCTTGATGGAAAGGTACCTGTAACATGGTGAAGTATCCCAAACGGGTATACTTAGCACTTGGCATACTGGTGCCAATTATGCTGTTTTGGGGCTTGTACGAAACACCTTCGGAGCAGCTACCAAGCCGCAGCGCCGATGGCGGTGAAAGTGCGACTAGCTACTTTAAAGGGCTAAAAACCAAACAATACGACGCTCAAGGCCAGCTGACTAGCACCTTGAGTAGCGTACAGGTCGATGTTCATGAAGCCACCGACACCAGCTATTTAGTAGCCCCTGTCATGACGGTTTTTAAACCCGACGCTAAAAGATCAACAACGGTAATTACTGGCGAACGCGGCGAATATAACCAAAGCACCGAGCAACTTATACTTGCAGGTAATGTCTCGGTTCAAGATAATGCAGAATCCTCGGGGCTAACCTTAACCACCCCAAGGCTAATGCTCGACCTAAGCGAACAAACGGCATCGACAAACGAGCCGGTCACTATCAAAGCCAATCAAGCCTACTATCAGGCCACAGGCATGTTTGCTTGGTTAGAAACATCCAAGATAGAGCTACTTTCACAGGTACAGGGAATTCATGAAAAGCGTCCATAGCCTTACGCGCACCTTATGCTGTTTATTGGCACTCTTTGTCAGCCCACTCGCCTTAGCACTCGACTCTGACCGCGAGCAGCCTATTAAAATTCAGGCCGACAGCGCCATTCTTGACGACGCCACCGGCGTGACTGTTTACAAAGGCGACGTTGTTGTTACTCAAGGCTCGATTCAAATTACTGGCGACCAAGTGACCCTTCTTCGCGAAAACCAAGAGCTCGACAGCCTTTCCATTATTGGTAAACCTGCCCACTTCAAACAACAAATTGAAGGCAGCAGCGCCTTTACTGAAGCCTTTGGCAACACCTTGAATTACTCAGCAACGACTGAGGTACTGGTTGCTTCCGTGCAAGCAAAAGTCATTAACGACCGCGACACATTTACTGGCCAAACCATTCGCTACGACCTAAAAAACAAACGCGTTCAAGCAACGGGCTCACCGGCGTCATCAGGCAAAGCCCCTGGCCGTGTCGAAATGATCATTCAGCCTCGCGCTGCAAGTGAAACGTCACAATGAAAACCCTAACCGCAAGCCATCTTGCCAAAAGCTATAAGGGCCGTAGCGTTATTAAAGACGTGTCTTTAAGCATTAAAACGGGCGAGGTTGTTGGCTTACTTGGCCCTAACGGCGCGGGTAAGACCACCTGTTTTTATATGATTGTTGGGCTCATTACCCCCAACCAAGGGCAAGTAAAGCTCGACGAGCAAGATATCAGCAAAACCCCGATGCACGGGCGCGCCAAAATGGGCATCGGCTACTTGCCACAAGAAGCCTCCATCTTTCGAAAACTGACGGTAAAAGATAATATCTTAGCGGTACTTGAAACACGCAAAGAGCTGAGCCAAGCGCAGCGTCAGCAAAAAGCGCAAGAGCTACTCGAAGAGTTTCACATTACCCACATCATTGATAGCTTGGGAATGAGCTTGTCCGGTGGTGAGCGCCGTCGAGTTGAGATCGCTCGAGCATTGGCCATGGAGCCTTCCTTTATTTTACTCGACGAACCTTTTGCCGGTGTTGACCCTATTTCGGTGGCCGAAATCCAACAGACTATCCGCTACTTACAAGCTAAAGGCATTGGTGTACTAATAACCGACCATAATGTGCGCGAGACACTCGACATTTGTGAAAATGCCTATATCGTAAGTGAAGGAAGGATACTGGCCAGTGGCCCACCAGCTGCTATTATGAACAACCCAGCGGTACGAAGCGCATATTTAGGCGAACGCTTCCAGCTTTAAGTTATTGAGTTGTATAGCCTTCTTTTGAAACATTTGTTGTTTGAGAATATATGAAACAAACTCTTCAGTTAAAAATCGGTCAGCAATTAACCATGACACCCCAGTTGCAGCAGGCCATTCGCCTATTGCAATTGTCTACGTTAGACCTTCAAGCAGAAATACAGGAAGCACTTGAAAGCAACCCAATGCTTGATGTAACTGAAGACGATGCGCCTAGCGCAGACGGTGCACAAGCTGATAAAAACCCAGAGCCTGTAGACCCTCAAACGACCGAAACAAAAGAAACCACCGCCGAAGCAAGCAGCAACGACGACCAGCCCACCGCCGAAGACAACTGGAACGACGACATTCCAGAGCACCTCGGCACTGATAGCAGCTGGGAAGACACTTTTCAGTCTTCAGGCCCTTCAGGTGCACCTGACGATAGCGACGCTTTCGAGAACAACGACTCGTCCGAAGAAAGCCTATATGACCATTTGGCGTGGCAACTCAATTTAACGCCCATGAGCGATGTTGACCGCTTAATTGCGACTAACATCATTGATGGTATTGAGCCCGACGGTTATCTCACCATTACACTGGATGAGATTCACGAGCACCTTCAAGAAAGCTTAATTGCACTCGACCCAGACTATGAGCTAGATATCAGCGAAGTCGAAGCCGTGTTGCGCCGCGTGCAGCAATTTGACCCAGCAGGTGTGGGTGCGCGCGATCTTGGCGAATGTCTGACCATCCAACTTGAGCAGCTACCGGCGAGCACGCCTTGTCGCGATATTGCAATTAAACTTGCCAGCAACCACCTTAAGTTGTTGGGCGCTCACGACTACCGCCAACTCATGCGTAAACTTCGCATTAAAGAGCCACAACTTCGCGAAGCCATTGCACTTATTCAGCAGCAAAATCCCAAACCGGGTTCAGAAATTGCAGGCGGCACCGCGGAGTATGTAGTGCCCGATGTCATCGTTACCAAAATAAAAGAGGACTGGGTGGTGAACCTCAACCCAGAGATTTCTCCTCGCTTACGCATTAACAGCAATTATGCCGATTTGGTGCGGCGCGCCGATAACAGCGCCGACAACACCTACTTAAAAAACCATCTGCAAGAAGCCCGTTGGTTTATCAAAAGCCTACAAAGTCGTAACGACACCTTGCTAAAAGTGGCACGCGAAATTGTCGCTCGCCAAGAAGGTTTTTTAGAGCATGGTGAAGAAAGCATGCGCCCTATGGTGCTGCACGACATTGCCGAAGCCGTTGAAATGCACGAGTCCACAATTTCTCGTGTGACAACGCAAAAATTTATGCACACACCTCGTGGCATTTTTGAGCTGAAGTACTTCTTCTCTAGCCACGTCAACACCTCCGACGGTGGTGCAGCCTCATCTACAGCCATTCGCGCGCTCATCAAAAAACTGGTGGCCGCCGAAAACGCAGCCAAGCCCCTGAGTGATAGCAAAATTGCTAAATTCCTCGAAGAGCAAGGCTTCAATGTGGCCCGCCGTACTGTAGCTAAGTACCGCGAAGCGATGAACATTCCGCCTTCCAATGAGCGTAAGCGTCTCGTTTAACGCCAAGGTAGGTGGAATAAACTCAGTCACAACGTGACTAAACTTGTTAGGAGAGACACTATGCAAATTAATATTTCTGGTCATCACCTTGAGCTTACTGACGCCATTACCAGCTACGTAAACACCAAGTTTGCCAAGCTAGAGCGCCACTTTGACCACATTACCAACGTACAAGTGATCCTTACCTCCGACAAAAAAACTGGCCCTAACGCCGAGGCCGAGCTACATCTCGCCGGCGCTCAAGTATTTGCCTCAAGCCAGCATGAAGACATGTATGCTGCTATTGATGGCCTCGTAGACAAGCTCGATCGCCAAGTGATCAAGCATAAAGAAAAACTTAAAAAGCACTAATTAAGGCAAATCGTAACCGCCATGCAGATTCAACAGTTAATCACCCGCGACAACAGCCACTGCCGTTTAGAAGGCGTGAGTAAAAAGCGTGTTCTAGAAACGGCCAGCGAGCTAATCGCAGACGGCAGCAACTTAGACGCAGACACGGTGTTTAGTGCCCTACTGGCTCGCGAACGCTTAGGCAGTACAGGTTTTGGCGAAGGTGTCGCGATTCCTCACTGTCGTCTGGAGGGCTGTGACAGCGCTCATGCACTTTTGATTACCCTCGAATCTGCGGTGGATTACGACGCGGCCGACAAACAACCCGTCGACTTATTGTTGGTGTTAGTGGTGCCCGACGAAGCCGCTGACGAGTACCTTGGTATCTTGTCAGAAGCCGTCACGATTTTTAACGACGCCTCTGCTCGCGCAACCCTGCGCCAAGCAGAAACCAGCGAAGCCCTCTATACTGCTCTTGTTACCCTTGCAAACCAATCCGCTTAAGAAACAGTAGGAAGGCAACATGAAACTGGTGGTGATTAGCGGCCGTTCAGGCTCAGGAAAAAGTACAGCCTTACAGGCCCTTGAAGACATTGGCTTTTACTGTATCGACAACTTGCCTGCCACCTTGCTGCCGGAGCTTGTCAGCCACGTAGCCAGTGACCCTAGCCACCCAGAGCAAATCGCTATTAGTATTGATGCGCGCAACATGCTGAGTAACCTCACCAAGCTGCCGAACATCTTAAAAGAATGTAAAGAAACCTCGTCTAAAGACACCCAATACGAAGTACTGTTTTTAGATGCAGCTGAGGAAACTCTACTCAAGCGCTACAGCTCAACTCGCCGTAAACACCCACTGTCCGATAAAGCACCCAGCTTACAAGCCTCTATTCAGTTGGAGCGTGAGCTATTAGAGCCCATCGCAAACTTAGCCGACATTCGCATCGACACCTCTCGATTAACCTTGTACGAGCTACGCGACATTGTTAAACAGCGCGTGGCCGAGCGTCGTGAGCAGTCGTTATCGGTACAGTTTGAATCCTTTGGCTTTAAGCACGGCGTCCCCTTGGATGCGGATATTGTTTATGATGTACGTATGCTACCTAACCCTTTTTGGGTGCCGGAGCTGCGCCAACACAAAGGCACAGAGCAACCTGTGATCGACTTTTTAGCCGCCTCAGAGCAGGTTGCTAAAATGATCGCAGACATTACCAACTACTTAGAGTATTGGTTACCTGAGTTTTCAAAAAATAACCGCAGTTACGTCACAATTGGTATTGGCTGCACAGGCGGGCACCACCGCTCGGTTTACATCGCCGAGCAACTCGCTGCCCACTTTAGTACCCTTATGTCGAACGTACATGTCCGTCACCGCGAACTTCATCAGTGAACACTATGGCCCAAAAGACTTTAACCATTTGCAACAAACTCGGATTACATGCTCGCGCTGCAGCCAAATTTGTTGAAACCGCCAATCGCTTTTCAAGCGAGGTTAACCTGATTAAAGACGGCCGCTCAGTCAACGGCAAAAGTATCATGTCCGTCATGATGTTGGCCGCCACCATGGGCACTGAAGTGACCATTGAAGCTAACGGCAAAGATGCCGAACAAGCACTCGACGCCATCGCTACGCTGATCAACAACAAGTTCGACGAAGGCGAGTAAATCTTCTGTTTCGAGTCGCACATCTTTGCTAAAGTAAGAGTAACTAACTCTTTGCTACGCAAAGGAAATTCATATGAATATGCGCTCGGAACAAACCAAATACGAGAAGCTCAGCGACGCCCTCGACAGCGGTGAGCTTCAACAAGTAGGTTACACCCTCAACAAAAGTATGCGACCCACCGAGGTTGCACACCTACTCGAAAAATCCCCTCCAAAAGAGCGCCAACTTCTGTGGAATCTCATCGATTCCGACCTTGAGGGTGAGGTACTTCAACACCTAGGTGACGACCTCCAGGCGTCCATTCTTAGCAAGCTCGACCCAAGCCAAGTCCTTGCCATGACCGAAGGTCTGGATACCGATGACGTGGTAGATATCCTGCAGCAGCTGCCAAATACTGTCATGCGCGAGCTGCTCGAAACCATGGACGAGCAAAATCGCGAACGCATCGAAACGGCCCTCGCCTACCCTGAGGACACTGCGGGCGGTCTGATGAACATGGACACCATCACCATTCGCCCCGACATTTCGGTGGAAACGGCGATGCGTTATATTCGTCGCCACAGCGAAATTCCAGAAATGACCGACAGCCTGATGGTGGTGAGTCGCAAAGGCGCTTACATTGGCCTATTGCCTCTAACCAAGCTGCTTACCTCTGACCCTTCGCATATGGTGCGAGAGGTGATGAAAACAGACATTGCCCCCATCGATGCAGAAACGCCCGCCACCGAGGTGGTTCAGCTGTTTGAAAACGAAGACCTGGTATCGGCACCGGTGGTTGACGAAAACCGTCGCCTACTTGGACGTATTACCATCGATGACGTTGTTGACGTGATTCGTGAAGAATCTGACCACTCCATTATGAGTATGGCCGGTTTAGACGAGGACGTAGATACCTTTGCACCGATGATGCAAACGGCTCGACGTCGCGCCGTATGGCTGGGTATTAACCTTATTACGGCGTTTGTTGCCTCTGCGGTTATCGGCTTATTTGAGGCCACACTAGAGCAAGTCGTCGCACTCGCCGTGTTGATGCCTATCGTGGCTTCTATGGGCGGTATCGCAGGCTCTCAGACACTCACATTGGTGATTCGTGGCCAAGCCCTAGGTCACCTTGAGCGAGCCAACACCGGCTGGTTATTGAACCGTGAATTACTCGTGGGCCTAATTAACGGTATTGTTTGGGCCGCGGTTATCGCAGCTATCGCGATACTCTGGTTTGATGATGTTACAATAGGTGTTGTGATCGCACTCGCCATTGTCATTAACCTCGTTGCCGGGGCCATGGCTGGCACCTTGCTCCCCGTTGGCCTTAAAGCCATGGGAATCGACCCTGCCCTTGCCGGCGGCGTCTTGCTCACAACCATTACTGATGTGGTTGGCTTCTTTGCCTTTTTAGGCCTCGCCACCCTCTTTTTTGCTTAACTGCTTTTGCACAATAACGAAAGAACCCTTATGGCCAAACAAAGACCCAATCAGCACGACGACGCTGAAGAAGAAATTGAATACGTCAGCCGAACTCAAATGAAGCGCGAAGTAGAAGCGCTGCAGCAGATTGGCGAAAAGCTAACCGAATTATCAGACGACAAGCTGAAACGCGTTCCGATGAGCGACGAGCTACGTGCGGCCATTGAAGAAAGCCGCCGCATTAAGCCGCGTACCAGCGCAATGAAACGCCACCTTAACTTTGTTGGCAAAATTATGCGCACCGAAGACGCCGAAGCCATTCAAGCGGCAATGGCCGTGTTTGAAGCGGGTTCAGCGCAAAACACTCAAATTTTTCATAAGCTCGAACGCTGGCGCGACCGCTTGATCAGCGATGACAACACTGCGTTGGCATCCTTTATCGAAGAATACCCAAGCGCCGACATTCAGTACATTCGCCAGCTTATTCGCAACAGCCAACGCGAAGCAAAGCAAAACAAGCCCGCAGCATCGGCGAAAAAGCTATTTAAGTACTTACGCGAACTAGAAGAGCTGAACTAACCAGCTTGGCTGGTTTAGCTTTTATAGCACAAAAAAACGGCGACCTCTGATAGAGAGGCCGCCGTTTTTTATGGCTGCTACTTTTTATGGCCGACGTTATGACCAACGGATTTGTGATCGCTCACTCATAGTACGAGTACTTTTACTCGGCGGCCTGCTTTTCTCGGGTGATCAGCTCTACCGACGGATCACTCCAGTCGCCGGACACTTGGTAATTTATCCCCGTGGCTTTTTCGATTTTGCCACCAATGAGTTTATCAAACAGATAAACCGCCCCAGCAATTTGAGGTTGCCCCAACAGCAAGCCCATCAGAGGCAAGTTTTTGGTCACCGGCAAAATCACCTTAACCACTTGGTCGAGGGACTGATTCGCCAAGTCCACCTTCCCACGCATTTCTAGATCAATAGACGGTCCTTTAAGAATAGAAGGGGCACGAGTGGTCGCCACACCTTCTAGGAGGCGATACTGAAGGTTAACCCGATCAAATGCCACACCTTGCTTGGTTAAGTCCGAAAAGTCTAACCTTAGTCGCCGTGTAAGTGTCTCAAGGTTAAGAATACCCAAGCCTCGCATAAGCAAGTTGGACTTTTCCATGTCGAGCAAGCGGCCACGCTCTATCGACATATCCATATCGCCCGAAAGTACAGCTAAGCTAAACGCCCAAGGCACACCGGGCCAAACAAGGCGAATATCCGCATTGTAGGTTTGGCTTTCAATCACTGGGTCATCGTTCACCATCGATACCAACTCACCCAAGTTACGCCCAGACACATTAATCAGCGCAGCCGAGTAAGGGTCGCCACTGTGAGACCAACGAGCGTCACCTTTGACGCTCGCCCCTGCCACTTTCCCTTGAATACCTTGAAAGGTTGCGCCCCACTCATCCGGCAATAGGTTAAACGACCAAGCGCCGTAGTTTTGACCTTGGTATGTTAACGACGCAATATTTACCTTAACCGTAGGTAAACGGGTGAGATCATACTCTCCCGCTTGGGCAGCGATATCCACATCCGCACCTGTCGAGGTGGCCACCGCTTCAGCCGTGGAGCTAACTGATAAGCGGTCTAGGTTAATAGAGACGGGGGTATTTTCGCCTTCGGTAGGCAGCTCTATCCAACCCTGTAGTGCCGGCCCCGATACGCCAATTAACCAAGAGGCAGGTGATATATTTAGCGAGGCTTTGACGTCTTTGAACAAGTAGTCTTCATAGCTCAGGTATTGAACATCAAACTCACCACCTTTAAAGAAGCTTTCGCGTGGCGGCTTAAACAAGGTCGTTGACGTCGCTTTTACCTCCTCTCCCCCCTCTTCGGAGGCCTTTTCCACCAGCTGAGTACGGACTAAAAAGTCCTGTACTTGCTCAACATCTACCGTAGGAAGCGTCGCATCAACAAAAAAGCCAGGGGTAGACGGCATATCGGGTGCGGCGCGACCAATACTTACCTTCCCTCGGGTAAGCTGGCCGTGTTCTAGCCTAAAGATCCCTTTCACTGATTCGCCCAACTTCAACCACACATGCTGGCTACTGCTACCGAGTAACTGCACATCCACACGCGAGTTCCAAACATCAGCGGCAGACTTTGACAGAGTATCTACACCCGCAAGCTCAGCGCCAACGAGATCCGTCGTGACAGAGAGTAAGTTGCAGCCCTCACCGCCCTGACACAGTGGTAAGGTAAGTTCGTAAGGGATTATTCCCGACATTACATTGAGTAGAGGCAACGAAAGCCAATGCTTTAGAGGGTCGACAGCAACAGAACCCAAAGCCGTTACTGTGTATCGGGGCTCCAAGGTTTTATCGTCTCTTAGGAGCGGCGTTTGGCTGGTTGCCACCGAAAAGCTCACAGGGCGCTCAAGAAAAACGGCCGTGGCGTTATCCACCGAAATACCTTGTTGTAAGTCGTAAGTGACGCCCCCTTGCACCTGTGAAAACGCCAAGTTATAGCTTGGGGCAGCCACGTTAGCGTTTGCGATATCAGCTCGAACAGTCACCTGACTGGGTTGGCGTGGCTGCGCTGATGTTGGCAAGGTCAAACCCAAGCGAGTATTCGCTTGCCCTTCGCTAACTTGCCAACGCTCAGGCTCTTCACCTAAGGTTTGCTTTAGCGGCGTGTCTCGCAAAACGCGGGTCAAGTCGGATGCGGGGCCGCTCACTCCCGCCTCAACCACTAGGTCTCCCAGTGGCTCATTTAATGCGACAAAGCCGTCGCCTACTTGTGAGGCTAAAAACGAGCCACCCTTAAAGTCGCTATAAAAAGCCCCTTGCTTAAATAAAAAGCGAGCGCGATCTGTGGTAAGCAATGGCCACTGAGGATCAAATGAAAAATCAACGGCCTGACCGTCGAGGTAAATTTGTACGCTTGGTGGTCGCCAGTCGTCTAACGATGGACGGGTCACACCGTTGAGCACAAAAGCGCCTTCGGTTAATCGCCCTTTACTAAAGGCGCGGGCTAACCAAGCATGAGTCTCAGTGCCCACTTCTTTCGGCGGAATGTAGCGAAAGAAACTGAGTAAATCGGCATTTTTTGCGCCGATCATTAAGGTTAGTTCAGGCTGTACTTGGCGACTGTAAGGCAAGCTAACAGACAAACGTCCACGACCGGTAGTGTCGCCATCTTTTACCGTGAGCGGCCCAGAGGTGAGCAGCGCCTTGGTATCATCAAAACGCCAATGCAAGCGGCCAAAGGCCTGTTCGAAGCCCCAAGGCTCAACGCCCAGCCCAGGCACCTCTATTTCGAACTGGTCAGCATCGATATCAAAATAGCCTTCCCGCCCCGAAAACACAGCCGTTGCCGATACGTTTTTAAGGCCCGGTGCTCCTACCCACGGAGACATGCCAAATTTATTCACCGAAGCACTACCAGCCCAACGCGGCTGACCCTGCTCATCGCGCTCGGGCAACACCCTCATCACGGCATCAGATACTCGTCCTTGAAAATTAAAGCCCTCAAGGTTTTCTATCACCCGTGCTGGCGCCAAAGATTGCTGTGATATGAACGCCATCAAAGGCTCTACATCAAAAGGCTCCAGCGCGACGTGAGTGACAGCGCTTGCAGCTTCGTCGAAGTTCACAGCTACCTTGGGTAATGCAAACTGGCTGGCATCATTTCCCGTTACACGGGTCGCCAACTGTAACTGGTAGCCCCCTGTAAGCCATTGCGGTTGTAAGTCTGCATTAATGTCCAACTCAGGCACTTGCAGCTCACCGTAGCCGAGCTCTTTTGCAGCTAAGTCGGCCACTAGGCGCTGTAATTTTCCAAACCGCAGTTCGGCAACCAAGGTATATGAGAGGGTAAGAGAGTCGAGCGGCTGAGCATCGTCAGGCAGCCATGCATTCACCCAAGGCGCATCAATGCTCGGTAAGCTAAGCTTGACTCGCATGGGTGCTGAGCGGTCTAGCCCAGACTCGGCAAGGCCCAACAAGGTAATGGGTAGCCCCGTAGGCCCCTCAAGCTCGGCCCTTAGGGCAACTTGGCCAAAGGCTTCTTGGCCTTCGCTCATGAGTGTAATGTCAGAAACTTTAAGTCGCGTTTCGCCCGCTTGCTTTAGCTCAAAGTGACCATGAATGAGCTCAATGCTTGGCTGGCGCATCACCGCTGTCATCACCCCTTTCACCAACGAAACCACACTTTGGCTTTGTTCGTTGCTGCTAGGTAGATTGCTCGTCTCAGATGTGACTTGCCCGTCTAACGAAGCTGGTGACACCTGAATAGTGGGTGAGGTGATGGCAAGCTTTTCAAACAACGGTCGCTGCCAGTACAAGGAGGCATGAGTGTCGAAAACAATGTGAACTTGCTCTGCGTTGAGCTGTGTGCCCTGCTGGGGTGCCAACACAGAAAGGGACGCCATGCGCAGAGCGGGCTTAACGCCCTGCCATTCGGTTTCGAGGCCTTCGTAAGCCAATACGATACCCCATCTAGACTCAAGATGCGGTTTCAGTGTGTCAGCTAACTGAGGTAAGTATAAAAAGCTGCCGAAGCAGAGCAGGAGTGTGAGCGCACACAAGGCAAGTACACTCACAAGGCTCCAATACCCTGCCCAAAAAAGTCGGCTAATCCAGCGCACAGTATTCCCTCACTGTCGAAGAACTAGCGCAGCACCACGTCAAAGTGTTCTGCTGCGTAAGCATGATCTTTTTGGAAACGAATAGTTTTTCCAATAAAGGCCTCCAATTCGGCCACATGATCCGATGCATCGTCTAATAAATAATCCACTACTTGCGGCGTAGCGATCACCATATAGGCTTCCGTGTCGTAGGCGCGATGCTGTCGAAGAATTTCGCGAAAAATTTCGTAAGCAACGGTTTCGGCGGTTTTGGTAGACCCCCGCCCTTGGCACTGCTCACAGGTTTGGCAAAGCACGTGTTCTAGGCTTTCTCGGGTGCGCTTGCGGGTCATTTCCACTAGCCCCAAATCAGAAACTCCTGTCACTTTACACTTAGCATGATCTTTTTCTAACTGACGTTCAAGGGTGCGCAATACTTGCCTTTGGTGGTCTTCATCTTCCATATCAATAAAGTCGATAATGATGATACCGCCCAAGTTGCGCAGGCGAAGCTGACGCCCAATGGCCGTTGCGGCCTCTAGGTTTGTCTTAAAGATGGTTTCTTCAAGGTTACGGTGCCCCACAAAACCACCAGTGTTGACGTCAACCGTGGTCATTGCTTCCGTCTGATCAAAAATAAGGTAGCCACCCGACTTAAGCTGCACCTTGCGCTCTAGGCAACGTTGCAGCTCTTCTTCAACATTAAAAAGGTCGAAGATAGGACGTTCACCCGGGTAGTACTCCAACCGAGATGCCAGCTCAGGCACCAATGACAAGACGAACTCAGAAGACTTTTGGAAGGTTTCACGGGAGTCGATGCGAATACGCTCTAAGCCTGTGTGCGCCATATCGCGAAGCACGCGCATATTGAGCGGTAAGTCTTCGTAAATAACCGAAGGCGCTTTTTCGCTCTTCATTCGCTCTTGTACTTTACGCCACAAACGAAAAAGAAACTTAATGTCGCTGGCAAGGTCCGCAGCCTCAACCCCTTCAGATACCGTGCGCAAAATAAAACCGCCTTCGGTCTCTTGCTCAGGGCTTACTTCAGATACCGCCTCGGCCACCACTTCGCGAAGCCGTGCTCGCTCTTCGTTGTCTTCAATACGCTGCGAAACGCCGATGTGGCTGTTATCTGGCATGTACACCAAATAACGGCTCGGAATCGCCAAATGGGTGGTCAGTCGCGCACCTTTGGTACCCAGAGGGTCTTTGGTCACTTGTACAATCAGTGACTGCCCTTCGCGCAGCTCTTGCGCAATCGATGCGTTACTTTTTTCATCGGCGTCGGCGCTTTGAGGTAACACATCCTCAACATGAATAAAGGCCGCTCGCTCTAAACCAATATCTACAAAGGCCGCTTGCATGCCAGGTAATACCCGCACCACTCGACCTTTGTAAATATTGCCAACTATCCCTCGTCGCAATGCTCTCTCAATGTAGACTTCTTGCGGCATGCCGTTTTCAATTACGGCAACACGAGTCTCCATTGGCGTAAAATTAATTAGAATTTCTTCGCCCACAACTCACCCCGCTTACCATCACAACATTAAGACCAAATCGTAAAGCCAAACTCTGCCAGCATTTGCGCTGTGTGCGCAAGAGGTAAACCCACCACAGCAGAATAATTACCTTCTATCTCCCTAACAAAAACCGCACCTTTTCCTTGAATACCATAGCCGCCGGCTTTGTCGCAGGGTTCTTGGGTTTGCCAATAGCGCTGTATTTGCTCGGCGCTGATATCAAAAAAGTGAACATCCGTGGTCACCACTTGTGCTAAACAGCGATCCTTATTTAAAACCGCTAAAGAGGTCATCACCTGATGACTACGTCCCGAAAGCATCGTCATCATTCGTTCAAAGTCTTGGTAATTCCTCGGCTTGCCCAAAATCTGGTCATCCACCACAACGCTGGTATCAGAGCCAATCACGGTGGCATCGGACAGGTATGTAAGCCCTGCTTGGGCTTTTGCTTTCGCCAGCCTTAACACATAGTCGTGCGGGCTCTCTCCCGCTTGCACCGTTTCATCCACATCGGGAGAGAAACACTCAAACGCCACACCCAACTCAGCAAGTAGCGACTGACGGCGAGGTGAACTAGAAGCTAATAATAAAGGTGACGGTACAACCGAATTAAGAGACACGGAAAACCCTTCTTACGCGACGAAGTGTAAGGTACATAACAGGCCACAGGCAGCCGCTGATCAACGCAGGTAGCAAAAAGATAAGGCTGTCGCCAGTTGTACCAATAAATGACTGAATCCAATGTAGAATGAGCTGATTACTGCCGGTGAGTAACGCAACAATTACCGCTTGCTGTGGCAGGGGGTACATACGTACACGACGGTACATAAGCAACGTCATAAAGGTCATAGAAGAAAGCGCCAAGGCATTGGCCCCCAAAACACTGCCACGCACCACATCCATAATTAAGCCAGACACAAAGGCTGTTTTGACGCCAATCACGTGAGGAACCGCCAAGGTCCAGTAAATCAATGTCATGGCCACCCATTCTGGGCGAACCCACTCAAACCCTTGTGGCAGGGGAATTTGAGTGAGCACCATGGCCAGCAAAAACGTACCCAAAATAATCAGGCGACCGCCTGAACCCTTTTCCATTACTGCGCCTCAGCCGAGTTTGCTAAAGGCGCTGACCTTGTATCAAGGCTGCTTTCTTGGGCACCTTGGTTAGACGAAGTAGCTTCCTCAGGTGGCAGCACTAACAACAAATGGCGACTGCGATTAAGTAAAGCTGTTGGCGTGACCCGCACATCGGCAAAAGCAGCTCCCGGCTCACGACGAATAGACTTAATCACCCCCACGGGATAGCCGCGTGGAAAACGACCAGATAGCCCAGAAGTGACTAGTAAATCGCCTTCTCGCACGTCCACCGTATCCGAAATATAGTCGAGTACCAGTTCACTGCGATCACCTTGCCCTAAAGCCACGGTGCGAAAGCCATTTCGGTCAACTTCCACAGGTATGGCATGGCGCGCATCTGTAATTAACATCACACGGGCAGTGTAAAGAGAGGTTTCGACCACTTGTCCCATCACCCCGCCCGCATCAAGGACTGGCTGACCCAAATAGACCCCTTCGTCGGTGCCTTGCCCAATAATAATTTGATGCTGGAATGGATCTGGGTTCACACCAATCAATTCTACAAGGCGCACCGACTCCTGCACTCTTGCAGAACTACTTAATAGCGCCCGAAGGTGTTTGTTTTCGGTCGCTAGCGCATCGTATTGCTGCACCTTGTGTTGCAACGATAAAGCTTCTCGCTTCATCCGCGCATTTTCTTGCACCAGCAAGCCACGATCAACCACCACATCCGACAGCTCTGATGCCGCCTTTACAGGCAGGTCGGCCAACCAAAGTAACGGCGTAAGCACCACCGAAATATAAGAGCGCCCCTGCTTGGTACCGTGATAGGCCAAGTCGGCAATAATGAGAGTGATGGATAAAAAAATCACCACCAAAAAGCTTAAGCGTGGAAACTCGCCTCGAAATATAGATCTAACGGGACACCTCCAAAAACAAAGAAGCAGAGGCCAGCGTACGACCGCTGCAACCTCTGCTCATTATCATAGCGTATTAAGCGCTGAATGCTTAGTCGTGTGCCACCAGCTCAAACGCTTGCTTATCAAGCATTTCGAGGGCTTTACCACCACCGCGTGCTACACATGTCAGCGGCTCGTCGGCAACCACAACAGGTAGGCCAGTTTCTTCGCTGATTAGACGGTCGAAGTTACGCAACAATGCGCCACCACCCGTTAGTACAATACCGCGTTCAGCAATATCCGACGCAAGCTCTGGCGGACATTGCTCAAGTGCACTTTTAACCGCCTGTACAATGGCAGAAAGTGGCTCTTGTAACGACTCTAGAATCTCGTTGCTGTTGAGGGTAAAGCTACGTGGAATACCTTCAGCCAAGTTACGGCCACGCACATCGATTTCACGAACATCACCCAAAGCGTAAGCTGTACCCACTTCTTGCTTAATGCGCTCTGCAGTTGATTCACCAATCAACGAGCCGTAGTTACGGCGAACGTAGGTCATAATCGACTCATCAAAACGATCGCCACCCACACGAACAGAATCAGAGTAAACGATACCGCTCAAAGAAATCACGGCGATCTCTGTGGTACCACCGCCGATATCCACCACCATAGAGCCGCTTGCATCTTCTACCGGAAGACCCGCACCAATCGCTGCAGCCATTGGCTCTTCGATAAGGTAAACCTCGCGTGCGCCCGCACCCATGGCAGACTCTTTAATGGCACGACGTTCTACTTGAGTCGACTTACACGGCACACAAATCAAAACACGTGGGCTGGGTGTTAAAAAGCTGTTGTCGTGTACTTTGCTGATAAAGTACTGCAACATTTTTTCAGTTACGTGGAAGTCGGCGATTACACCGTCTTTCATTGGACGAATCGCTGTAATATTACCGGGCGTACGACCGAGCATACGCTTTGCATCATGGCCCACCGCTGCCACTGACTTTTGGCTACCGGACACTCGAATTGCCACCACCGATGGCTCGTCCAATACAATGTCCCTTTCTCGCACGTAAATCAGAGTGTTAGCCGTACCCAAGTCGATCGACAGATCGCTGGAAAAAAGGCCACGAATTTTTTTGAACATGGGTAATAGTGTCCTACAAATCAGAGAGGTAAAACTCAAGCAACTTAAGGCATGCAACTCTAGCAATCATCATCAAATTCAGCAATAAAATCCCCTCATCTCGCTTGTTTTTATGCAATTTTCCTAAAAAGCGGTGCAAAAACAGCAACAAACCTAAAATTCGCCCGCCAACCTGCTTCACAGCGACCCGCTTGCTTCATGTAGGGGGTGTGATGTGGTAACTTATGCAACCAAAATTTTTCCAATGTTTTTATTTATTTCAGTGAGATTCTACCCATGGCGTTAGACCGATCCGACGTAGAAAAGATTGCCCACCTAGCTCGCCTTCAAATCGACGAGCGTGATATTCCTGAATACGCCACCAACCTGTCGAATATTCTCGAGCTTGTGGACCAAATGCAGTCCGTCGACACCGACGGTGTAAGCCCTATGGCAAGCCCACTTAACGCCAAAGCTCGCTTGCGCGCTGACGATGTGACCGAAGAAAACCAGCGCGAAGCGCTACAAGCGAATGCACCTGCCAAAGAAGACGGCTTATTCCTTGTACCTAAGGTTATCGAATAACAGCGCACACGCTTCAGGTCATTTCTCAGACCACCACAGTTTATTGAATTTCGCGTCGCTAGTTCGACGTAAAACACCCTACTTTTACGCCAATTTTTAATGGCTAAAACGTAGGACGAGGAAACGGAAAATGTTTGATAAAACCCTCGCACAACTCTCTGCAGGGCTTAAGGCTGGCGAGTTTAGCAGCCAAGAGTTAACCCAAAGCTACCTTGATCGTATCGCTGCACTCGACAGCCAACTCAACGGTTACATCACCGTCACTGGCGAGCAAGCCCTAGCGCAAGCAAAAGCCGCAGACGAAGCCATTGCCGCAGGCACAGCAGGCCCACTAACAGGCATCCCAATCGCACACAAAGACATTTTTTGCACACAAGGCGTTAAAACCAGCTGTGGCTCTAAAATGCTGGATAACTTTATCTCGCCATACAATGCAACGGTTGTTAGCAAGCTAAACGACGCAGGCGTGGTTACTTTGGGTAAAACCAACATGGATGAGTTCGCCATGGGCTCATCTAACGAATCAAGCTTTTACGGCCCCGCTCGTAACCCATGGGATACCTCTCGTGTACCGGGCGGTTCATCTGGCGGTTCGGCAACGGTTGTAGCCGCACGCCTTGCTGCGGCAGCGACAGGCTCCGACACCGGCGGCTCGATCCGTCAGCCAGCGGCACTGTGTGGCATTACTGGCCTTAAGCCAACCTACGGTCGCATCTCACGCTATGGCATGATTGCCTACGCTTCGTCACTTGACCAAGCAGGCCCAATGACCCAAACCGCCGAAGACGCCGCGATCATGCTTAATGCCATGGCTGGCTTCGACAAAATGGACTCAACCTCTGCACAAGAGCCAGTGAGCGACTACACCAGCGAACTAAACGCGCCACTGAGCGGCCTTCGTATTGGTGTCCCTAAAGAGTTTATGTCTGACGACCTAGACCCTGCGATGGCAAGCCAAATTCAAAGCGCGCTAAAAGTGTATGAATCTCTCGGTGCAACCCTCGTTGAAGTCAGCCTGCCTAACACTGCGCTTTCGATTCCTGCTTACTACATTATTGCTCCAGCAGAGGCTTCTTCTAACTTGTCTCGTTTTGACGGTGTTCGTTACGGCTACCGTTGCGAAGATCCAAAAGACCTTGAAGACCTTTACAAGCGCACTCGCCAAGAAGGCTTCGGCCCTGAAGTGAAGCGCCGCATCATGGTGGGTGCTTATGCGCTATCGGCTGGTTACTACGACGCCTACTACCGCAAAGCGCAGCAAATTCGTCACCTGATTAAAGACGACTTCCAGCGTGTATTGAGTGAAGTGGATGTGATTATGGGTCCAACGACACCGCAGCCCGCGTTTGAACTTGGCAGCAAAACAGCTGACCCAGTTGAAATGTACATGGAAGATATCTTCACCTTATCACTTAACTTGGCAGGCCTTCCGGGCATTTCTATTCCATGTGGTGAAGTAAACCAGCTTCCAGTTGGCTTACAAATCATCGGCAACTACTTTAGCGAGCAAAAGCTACTTAACATTGCGCACCAGTTCCAGCAAAACACCGACTGGCACACCAAAGCGCCACAAGCAATGAACGAGGTATCGGCATAATGGAATGGGAAACAGTCATTGGCCTAGAGATTCACGTACAACTCTCAACCGCCACTAAAATTTTCTCGGGCGCGAGCACCGCATTTGGCGCAGAGCCAAACACTCAAGCTTGTGCCGTCGACCTAGCATTGCCAGGTACATTGCCTGTCATCAACGAAAACGCCGTGCGTATGGGTGTGATGTTTGGTTTGGCGATTAACGCCGAAATTGGCAAGGTATCAGCGTTTGAACGTAAAAACTACTTTTACCCAGACCTACCCAAAGGCTACCAAACCACTCAGCTCGAAGCGCCAATCGTTGGCCGTGGCTACATTGATATCGACCTAGAAGATGGCAGCAGCCGTCGCGTAGGCATTCACCATGCTCACCTAGAAGAAGACGCAGGTAAGTCTTTACACGAAGACTTCCACGGCATGACAGGCATCGACCTTAACCGTGCTGGCACCCCGCTGATCGAAATCGTATCCGAGCCAGACATGCGCACCGCCGCAGAAGCGGCTGCTTACGCCAAAAAGATTCATGCGATTGTGACCACACTGGGCATTTGTGATGGCAACATGGCCGAAGGCTCTATGCGCTGTGACTGTAACGTTTCTATTCGCCCGAAAGGCCAAGAAGAACTAGGCACACGTACCGAACTTAAAAACATTAACTCGTTCCGCTTTATTGAGCGCGCCATCAACACCGAAGTTGAGCGTCAAATCGACCTGATCGAAGACGGCGGTAGCGTGACACAAGAAACTCGCTTGTACGACCCAGAGCGTAACCAAACACGCAGCATGCGCTCAAAAGAAGAAGCCAAC
Organism: Pontibacterium sp.; assembly: GCA_049603715.1. GTDB lineage: Bacteria > Pseudomonadota > Gammaproteobacteria > Pseudomonadales > Balneatricaceae > Pontibacterium. The sequence continues at coordinate 174,722 of JBMYSW010000004.1, forward strand.
GACTACCGTTACTTCCCTTGCCCAGACCTACTGCCTGTAGAAATCGACGATAGCTACATCGACGCGGTACGCGATACCCTCCCTGAACTGCCAGATGCACGCAAAGCACGCTTTATGGAAGAGTACAGCTTGTCTGAGTACGACGCGCGCGTAATCTCAAGCGACCGCAACCTTGCCGATTACTACGAGCAATCTACAGCCATCGCAAAAGACGCGAAACTAGCCGCTAACTGGGTGATGGGCGAGCTGTCTAAATGGCTCAACCAAGAAGATCTTACCATTAGCCAAAGCCCGGTTTCTTCTGAGCAACTAGGCGGTCTATTGGTGCGCATTCTTGATAAGACCATTTCAGGCAACATCGCCAAAAAAGTCTTCGAGTTTATGTGGACAGAAGGCGGTACGGCTGACGAGCTCATTGAAGCCAAAGGCCTTAAGCAGGTAACCGATACCGGCGCAATTGAAAAAGTTGTCGACGAAGTGATTGCTAACGCCACCAAGCAAGTTGAGCAATACAAAGCAGCAGAACCAGAGAAGCGCGGAAAAATGCTTGGCTTCTTTATGGGCCAAGTGATGAAAGCAACCGGCGGTAAAGCTAACCCAGGTGCCGTTACCGGCATTTTGAAGTCACGCCTCGACGCCTTGTGCGACGACTAATCTAAACGATTAGCCTAAACAGCTAAGTCATCGCAGCATAACAAGCCGCCCGCATCCGCGGAGCGGCTTTTTGATACCATGAAGATTCACTCAAACCCACTCGCCTTTTATACCCTTCCCGAAGACAGGCGCGACGCCTTAACTGAGCACATCAGTCACTTTTATAAGAGTAACAAAAGCAAAGCTCGCCTCAAACCTGGCGAACGCTATGCTTACCTCACCTTGCCCCTAGAACATTCGCCCTTACAACACTTCCCTTCACAACAACAGAAGAGCAGCTCACCTATTGTGGCCGCCATGCAGGTAAGCACTATGAGTTCGCAACTGCTGCTGTTTCGAGCACTCTTGGTCGCCCAAAGCCACCAGCAACAAGGCATCGGTCGCCACTGCCTAACCGCCCTGCAAACAACAAGTCAGGCCTCGTTACTCTGTATCTGTCATACCAGCGCTCTTGTGTTTTATCGCAAACTTGGGTTTTTCACCCTTGCCAGCCACTCAGCCAAATCCAGAGAGGGCTTCACCTTACCCCTCCAAACCAAACAAAGGTTAACCGCTTTTGGCTGTAGCCAATCGCAATGCCACAGCCTTGAGCGACTCATGCAGCGCAGTAGTAAAAAAGAAACAGGGTATTTAATGCTTTGGGAATTCGCAAACAGACCAAGTACAACAACCGAAGCCTGGGGCGAGAGAGCCATAAAAGAGGGGAATAACGAAAGATATAAAAAACGAGAACAGAAAAGCGAGTAAAAACAGAGTTTAAAAGGAGTTGCTCCCTTAATAGATGATAAAGGCCAGAACAGACCAAGGGAATATCACCTTATGCAGAGCGGCTATAACCTACTAGAGACAGCTAGTTGCCACTCAAGCAAGCCTCACCAAATGGGAGGCTCAGGCAGTTAGGCTGCAACGATATGATTTTCGGCCAGCTTTTCGTCAAGCACCTGACACGCGCAATCTTTACAACGACCACAGCAGGTCGCTACGTCTAGCTCAGACTGAAGCGCCTCAAAGGTATCCACTCCCTCATCAACCGCTGCGCGAATTTGTTTATCTGTTACTGCATTACATACACAAACGTACATAACCACACTCCAAGTGTTTTAAATCGTATTTGTGCATTATGGTACAAATGAGAATTATTTTCAACACTTATCGTGTTTAGCTTATTTATTGCCTTATACCATCCTACAAAAAAAATCAATATAAATAACAAAAAAATCTGTCTTTTTTGATTTAGTCCTCTATACTGTCGCCAAATCTTAGCTCAGCTAACCACAAAGGCTTAGCTAGCAAACTGTAAAGCCGAATAACGCCACCCAGCCTGTTTTGATAAGGCACTATGTGAGGACAACTACAATGAAAGGCGATTCACAGATTCTTGTTCACCTAAACACCCTGCTAAAGCACGAACTTACCGCCATTAATCAATACTTTTTGCACGCTCGCATGTGTAAAAACTGGGGCTTTAGCGAACTTAACGAAGCCGAATACAAAGCATCAATCAAAGCCATGAAGCACGCCGACGCCTTGATCGAGCGTATTCTGTTCTTAGAAGGCCTACCTAACCTACAGGACCTTGGCAAACTTATTCTGGGCGAGGACGTAGAGGAAGTATTGGCAGGTGACATGAAGCTTGACCAACTTGCTCACGCAGACCTTCTAGCCGCTATTGAAGCGACAGAAAAAGCGCAAGATTACGTATCGCGCGAGCTCGTTGAGAAGCTGCTAGAAACTAAAGAGTCACGCATTGACTGGCTAGAAACACAACAAAGCTTGGTAGCAAGTGTAGGTCTAGCGAACTACCTTCAATCAAGCATGAACGACTAATTAAGCGCTGGGAGAAAAACAATGAAAGGTAACCAAAACGTCATCGACACCCTAAACTCCCTGTTAGCGACTGAAATGTCTGCAGCAGACCAGTACTTTATCCACTCTCGTATGTACGAAGACTGGGGCCTAAGCAAACTGCATGAGCGCATTTCACACGAAATGGAAGAAGAGCTAGAGCATGCTTCTTTGCTGATCGAGCGTATTCTTTTCCTAGAAGGTGTACCTAATATCGCTGGTCGTGACCCGCTAAACATCGGTACCGACGTACCTTCAATGTTATCAAGCGACCTACAGGTAGAATACGATGTAGGCAACGCACTTAAAGATGCCATAGCGCTGTGTGAAAAAGAGCGCGACTACCAAACACGCGAAATTCTTTTAGTGCTTCTAAAAGACACTGAAGAAGACCACACCTTGTGGTTAGAGCAGCAACTTGGGTTGATCAAAAAAATCGGCCTCGAAAACTATCTACAAGCGCAAATGTAGCCCTCCTCGCTAGGCACGCCCGCGTGCGTGCCTTGCACCTTCCTTCCCCCTCTTTCGCACCTGCAAAATAAAACCTCTTAAACAAAAGCCTGACCTAAGCCCAGCACTCACCTCACATTGCCAAATAATTCCGTAATATTAACGAAATATTTGCTTGTGCAATGCAACAACCAAGAATTCACCCTATAATACTGGTTGTAATTTGAACGAGCACGGATGTCTATGTTTACTTCAACTAAAAACATATGGGGTGCTTTCTATACCCTCGTCGCTGGCCTTGTTGTATTTGCAAGCGTCATTGCTTACCTCATTTGGGACGGGCTACTCGAAGCCAAACAAAGCCAACAGAGGTATGCGGCTCAACTCGTTTCTAGCTCAACACATCAACTATTCCGCTCCATAGAAACGCTATTGGATAACGTCGGTAAAGAGCTGTTAAACGCCAGTAGCCGCACGCAAGCCCAAGCTCATATAAACCATGTACTTTCCCTAAACCCCGCATTTGTTGGCTTGGGGCTCGCTGATACTCAGGGCAACTTAACACTTGTAAGTAACAACCTAGATCCGACCAAACTACCCAATTTACTTGAGCTGGAAGACACTAAACAAAGCTTCAAACAAGCACTGACTTCTAACCGCATGAGTGTTGGAAGAACGTACCTAATGCCAGCACTTGGCGAGTGGCTAATCCCTGTACGCAAAGCCATTAAAGACTCGTCCGGTAACCTGCTAGCAGTGATGACCGCGGGGGTTCGACTCGATGGCCCTCAAGGCATTTTCCCCAACCCCCTTCACACCGATGCCAATAACAGTGTGCTACTGTTTCGCCCTACCGACAACTACATCCAATATCTATCCAGCGAGCCCGCGATAGCACCAAGTAGGATATATGGCCAACCGGTTGATAAAGCTATCGTTGCACAAGCCATTAGCTACATGGAAGATTACACCCAATCCTCTATCGAAGCGCTCTCACGTAAGCGCGGCGTGTACAACATTCGCTTTACATCAGCACTCAGTCCAAACTTCAAAGACCGCTTAGGCTCTTTAAGCTTTGACCCTGACTACCACATTTGGACGGTGAGCCATTCACCATGGGGGGAGATTTATTGGGTAGCATTCAACCGAATCGGCTTAGTGTTCGGCACTTTACTAATCATTGTTCTAGCTTTTTATACCTTGGTTAGGCGAATTATCGTCGCCGAGACGCAGCGTAAAGAAAGCTTGTTGCATCAAACCCAGCATGACGCCCTTACTGGTCTCGCCAATCGCACTCACCTCAATAGCCACATGCGTGAGCTGCTCAAAAAAAGCAACGAGCCGTTTGCAGTCATTTATATTGACTTGGATCATTTCAAGTCTGCAAACGATTCCCATGGCCATGACTTCGGCGATGAGGTATTGATTACCGTTTCAACAAGGCTTAAGCAGTTGATTGACGAGGATGGCTTAGTCGTTCGACAAAGTGGCGATGAATTCATCGTTCTTGTTCATGAGTGCCATCGCGCCTCACTTTCTGTTTTAGCCAGCAATATCATCCAGCAAATATCTGCACCTTACGGGATTCGTAATACACAATTTATCTTGGGCTGTAGTATTGGTATTGCTCACTTCCCAGATCATGGGGAAGACCCAGATGCCATCATGCGAGCAGCCGATATCGCGATGTATGAGGCTAAAAAGAGCCGAAACAGTTTCTTCATTTACACAAAAGCAATTGAAGACCAGTATCTATCCAAACTCACTATCGAGCAGCGCCTTAAACAATCACTGGGTAGCCGCGACTTCTTTATGGTTTATCAGCCTAAAACTGACGCTCAAGGAAAAATGGTGGGCGTTGAGGCACTGGTTCGCTGGAATGACAGTGAACTCGGATTTGTTCCGCCAGATCAGTTTATAGCGATTGCGGAAAGTACGGGCCTTATGCACACCTTAGGCCAACACATTTTCGCCATGATCTTTGCGGACATAAAAGGCCTTGAGGCGGTAGCCAAGCAACATCAGCTCGATAGCTTAAACCTAGCGATCAATGTTTCTATTGCGCAGTTTATAGCACCTGGCTTCTATACTCTTGTAGAAAGCCACCTTGCCAACCTAAACTCCGACATTGTAAACATTACCCTAGAGGTAACTGAGGGGCTGTTTATAGAGAATATCGCTTATGTTCAGCCCTTACTTAGCAAACTTAAAGCCCTCAACGTCAGTATCTCAATGGATGACTTTGGAACCGGTTACTCGTCCTTAAGCATGCTCAAAACCCTGCCTTTTGACGAGTTAAAAATAGACCGTAGCTTTATTGAACAAATACTCACTGACCAAGTATCGCGACAGATGCTCCAGCATATCGTGAGCCTTGGCGAATGCCTAAACATGCGTATTGTCGCTGAAGGGGTCGAAACCAAAGAACAACACGAACTTCTCAAAAGCTACGGCTGTAAGGGCTTCCAAGGGTATTACTTTTCTCCCCCGCTAGCGCTAGAAAGGCTTTCCGCTCACACACCACATAAAGAGAGATAAAACAGTACACAAAATGGTACTAAATTACTGAGCGGAGCTATTTACTGCTATTTTGGCGACCGCTAATATAGGAGTATATAAAAGCGAGGCCGAAATACAGCTTTTCGGTTTGATTAGGCTAAAGAACTTTAGAGTTTTTTGTAGTAGAGCTTTTACAGTTTAAGCAGCCATCAAAGTAGTACAATAAGCCACGCTAGCGCGCTTACTTAACTCCGCTTCAAGTCGCAATGGATCGCGACCACAACTGCAAGGGACAGCAATAATGAATGTTAAGGCACGTGCCTACTTCACCAAATACGACTCTGGGCCTTCTGACCTTCTTAGCCCCCATGCTGAACCAGCCTGGTTTGATCATTGTAGCTTTGCGCTGATATCTCACGCCCACTATCGCGATGACATTAAGGCAACCATCAAAGAAACTGACCTATTTTCCTTTGGTGCGATTCCAAAACCCGTAGTGTTTTCACTTTATAACCAACATATCGACACACTCGGAGATAGCTTTTCAGCCAAGGCGTCCGTTCATCGTCACTGTGGATGTGAGTACCTTTGCTTTTCTCTAAGGCCAACTCATAGCCTACAGGCAGCCTATTTGGGTGTGTTTCGATTAACCTACCAAGCACAACAAAACCCCAATAAGCTCTCCGAAAGCGACTTCAGCTTCGCGCTCGCACAAGTCACTGAGCTAACCCAGCAACCCGTGTATTCCTATGCGTTCGAGTCCTATGCAGGACACTGCCAAGCTAAGCACCTTTCCCATTTAGAGCAAAAAACCATCCGTTTACTCGCCCAAGGCGTTGGTATCCAAGCCATATCAACGCAACATATCCACAAGTCACGCGAAAGCATCAATAAATACATCTCCACTTCAAAAATAAAACTGGGTGCCACATCTCTCAGTCAATTAATCAGCCGCGCCGTGTTATTGGGCATCATTTAACCTCTCTTCTTATCCCGTCACTGATTACTGCCACAGCCTAAATACCCAGAGGCAGTTGCCAAACTGCACTATCGATTCGGCTGTTTTATATATATTTTTATCGAATAAAAAATAAGATTTATATCTCTTATAAACATACAAAAAATTGCTGTACCCCAGACCAGTCTTGCCTCCCTTTCTAGTTTTTTACAATAAATGAAACAAATAAAAATTATTTAATGAAACATTGTTTTATTTTTCGTTGATCTTACTTTTTCTGATCGCTACAGTGTTTTGCGAGTTAACGCTAAAACCACCCTCTTATTTTGCGATAACTCCCAAAAATCTAATAAAAACAAAAGGTAACTATTGTGAAAAAGCAAAAACTTTTGGTAGCCCTTGTTGCTGCCGGCCTCTCTAGCACAAGCTTTGCTGCTGCCGACGTGAGCGCCAAACTAGAAATTAATACTGACGCTGTCAGCGCCGCAGACACAACGTTTGACCAAAATGGTCACGTTGAGTTTGGCGTAAGCAGTGGTAAAACCATGGGTGATAACTACGTTAAAGCCAAGGGTGCCATTCGCCTTACACTAGACGGTGACACCTCTGTACGAGACGTATACCTGCAAGCAGGTAGTGATGCGTGGGATGCCAAGCTAGGTCGCTTTGAAGCCACAAAGCTCTTTCCGCTTGGAAAGGACATTATGGTTCAAAATGCGGGCTCTAGTGTCTACAAAGCGGATAAAGCACGCGGCCGCATTGGTGACGGTGGTGGTCAAATCGCGCTTACCTTTAACACCTCTGACGCTGTATCAATTGAGTTAGGTACCATTGTTGGCGATGCTGCGACCGGTGGTACGCAAGAATCATTGGTATCGGGTATTCGTCCAGTTGTTACCTTTAAAGGCGACGGCTTTAAAGTACTTGCAGGCTACGAAAGCCTAACCTACGACGTGACTGGCGGTGGCGAAATAGATAAAAGTGGCTTTGGCCTTGCAACGAACTTTGACCTAGGCAGCGCCAACATCAACCTAGCCTACGCATCTCTGGATGACTCCGATTCAAATCGTGAAACCACTTCTTACACAGCAAACGCCACCATGGGTGACTTTGGCGTCGGCGTACTTTATTCCGACGACGATAACGCAGGCACTTCAACCGATGTGACGACTGTTTACGCAGCCTACTCTATGCCGTTAATGGATATTGAAGGTGCGACTCTGTCCTTTGGTGGTTCTCACTCAACCGCGACAGGCGCAGAAGACACTACCGCGTTGCGTATGCGCCTAAACTACGCTTTTTAACCAACACTCCTGGCTTAAAAGCAGACGTTAGGCACACCCTAGCGGCATAAAAAAAGCAGAATGGGTTACCCATTCTGCTTTTCATTAAACTGACCAAAAGCCAGTGGTTTTAACTACTCTTAGAAAGAGTAGTTAAAACGCAAACGTAGAGCGGTAGTATCAGCACCACCAGACTCTGATACCGAACCTGCCAACGTCATAGTCGCACCGTCGATATCTAGTACAGGCATAGAGTAAGCAGCGTAAGCAGTTGTTACGTCAGTCTCAGTACCCGCAGTATCGTCGTCAGAGTAGATTAGACCCACACCAAAATCACCCATTGTAGCGTTTGCCGCAAAAGAGTTAGTTTCTTGGTTAGCTGAATCGTCATCTAGTGAAGCGTAAGAAAGGTTGATGCTCGCATCGCCCGCCATGAAGTTGGTAGTGATACCGTAACCTGTTACTTCTTTGCTACCACCGGCAGTTAGGTCGTAGTTAAGTACTTCCATACCCGCTGTTACGCTGAAGCCATCTGCAGCAAAAGTAACGGTTGGACGGAAAGCAGAGATCGCAGAACCGTTATCACCTGCAGTGTCATCGTCACCGATCATGGTGCCAAGCTCTACAGACACAGCGTCAGAAGGCTTGAAATGAATCGCTAGCTGACCGCCGTCATCGCCCGCACGACCACGTGCTTTGTTAGCACCGTAAACACTTGAACCAGCATGCTCAACCATTACGTCTTTACCCAATGGGAAAAGGTTCACAGCTTCAAAGCGACCTACTTGAGCGTCCCATGAGCTGTTACCCATTTTTAGGTAAACGTCTTGAATCGCTGTGCCACCGTCTGTTGTTAGGCGAATAACACCTTTACCTTCAACAAACTTATCACCCATTGTTTTAGTGCTAGCCGCACTTACTTCTACGTGGCCGTTTTGGTCAAACGTCGTTGAAGTTGCGTTAACAGCATCCGTGTTGATTTCAAGACTCGCACCGAATTGAGCTTCAGCAGCGGCAGTGGTAGATAGGCAAGCAGCAGCAATTGCAGCTGATAGAAGTTGATATTTTTTCACAAATTTCACCTTAGAGTATTGTTATTATTTTGGAAGCGAAGGAGAGCCAGAAACAGACAGATGCTTATAACTAAGCGCTTGCTCTACCCCTCCTTTCTCCTTGCATGTATTCACTCACCGTCTAGCGAACACGAGACCGATAGTAAGTGACTTACGTAAATAAGTTCAATTCAATAGGCGAAATAAGATGAACAGCTTAACGAAGTTTTGTTAAGCATCTTTAGATAAAAACAGTTAAATAAACTTAAATTACTGATTTATATTGGGTAAAATGCCATTTTCAAACATCATACAAAAATAAAAAGACATATCCTTTATTCCAAAATATTATAAAAACTTCTTATTTTTTAAAAATTCTGAAACAAGCCAATGGCTAATACGTTTTTTTGTTACAAAAAAATAACTTTTTAACGCACCTGTTCAGTCCGCCCAAGTTTTTTAAGATAACAGCTAAATAAGAAAACCTACCTTTCTCCTTCCTCACACTTGCCCAGAGTGCAAGTCAAATACACAAGATCAACTTTTAGTGCTGGGAAAATGACTAAAAATTTAAAATTAATTTATATATTTCAATAACTTAAAAATCATAAAAAGATCCAATCCCACAGCTACTTAAAACTAAGGCACCATGCTCAAAGAGTGAAAATATTGCATCAAACTGGGTCTAACACTTGGCTCATTTTTGCTCTCGAGAGCACTTAAGAGGAACAAAATTTTTTAAGATAGTTTTTCTCACCATAAGCCATAAAAAAAGTACGCCATAAAACTCTACTTTCTGCTTTCGCACACCAAAAGGCATACCTATAATGCACGCCATTAACCACACCTAACCAGCACCTCTAAGCCCACGTTCAATGAGCTCCAAGCAATAAAGGGTGTCTGATTTATTAATTTTGGCTGTGTATGAGTAGATACCAGCCCGTTTTCTGATCGAGGTAACACATCATGGAAAACACTACGCTGATTGGGTTGTTCGCCGCAGTACTCACAACATCTGCTTTTGTACCTCAAGTACTGCAGATTCTACGGACAGGCAACGTGGATGGAATTTCACTTCAAATGTACAGTATCTTTACTGTAGGTGTGGCACTTTGGCTAACGTACGGCATTATTGTAAAAGATGTGCCTATGCTATTAGCTAACTTGGTCACCTTTATTCTTGCTTCTATTGTGCTTGGGTTAACTGTTTACAAGCGCTTTCAACAAGCAAAAATGTATGGTCCGCCTCGTTATTGCAAATGATATTTCCGATAACGAGGTTGGTTTGCGCTAATGTATTCGGAGTCGTTATTAGGGCTTACCCTCGCTCCACGATGAGATCCGCGCTAGATTGTCCTCAAAAAGCCCATAGCAATTAAATGCTGTTTTTTGTGTCAGGTCTTCAATCTAGTGGTCTGACCGTTGTGTCATCTTCTTTATCATCTGCAAACTCGGGTTAAACTCGTACTTCAAACGCTTGGCCTCGACTTAATACCGACCAAGCAATGCGCGCCAGCTTATTGGCTAACGCAACTACTGCCACATTAAATGGCTTTCGTGCCCTGAGTGCTAATACCCATTCACCGAACTTCGTTTCTGCTCTGTCGAGCCTCGACATCATCGCTCGCGCACCATGGATAAATAAGGTGTGTAGCGCTGTATCCCTCGTTTACTGATCCCCAGTAACATCGCCTTCCCACCGGTTGAATGTTGATGAGCTACCAGCCC
>JBMYSW010000005.1:0-177869 GCA_049603715.1 Pontibacterium sp.
AGGGTCGAGTGCTGGTCGGCCGTTGTCGGGACAATAGAGGTCTTTGACGAGGTCATGGATAAAGCTGAAGTCGATGACTTTATCAATCTTGCGAAGAAGGTGATCTTGAGGCACAAGCTCGTCAATGGTGACGAACTCCATCGCGGTCTGAGAAGGGGGCGTGTCTTTTATCATATCCCCATTATAAGAAACCCCCGCACAATGGCGAGGGCTTTGTCAGCAGTCTGAGGCGACCCAGGGTCGCCTTTTTTAATACTTGGTTATTCGTTCACTTAACCGTGCTTTTCGTCCAGTGACTGCATGTTTTCCACCAGCCATGTTTTACTTAGCTCGTGTACTTCATCAACACTCAAACCGTCAGTATCAATTGGCTTACCGATACGCAAAGTTACTGTACCCGGTGTTTTAATAAAGCTCTTACCCGGCCAGCAGTAGGCTGCATCGTGTACCATAGGTACTACCTGCACCTTGGCACTGGCAGCTAGCATCGCGCCACCTTTATTAAACTTACCAATTTTACCTTTTTCGACACGTGTCCCCTGTGGAAAGATCAGCACAGGAATACCACTTAACAGGCGGTCTTTGCCTTGGCTTAACAGCTGCTTGAGCGCGCCTCGACGCTGACTGCGATCCAACGCGATAGGACGCAACATTGCCAGCGCCCAACCAAAAAATGGAATTTTCAGTAGCTCTTTTTTAAGTACCGCACTTTGAGGACGCACCAAAGTTTGTAAAAACAAGGTTTCCCATTCACTTTGGTGGTTCGCCACCACAACATAAGCCCCCGAGGTGGGAAGGTTCTCTTTACCTTCGACCTTTACCTTAACACCACAACACAAACGCAACCATGCGTTGTAAAAGTAGTTAGCACTCGTAATAACCTTAAAGCGGGTGTTGTAGCTTACCAGCGGCGATAACAACAAGGGTGCCAACAACATGCACACACACGACACCACAATGGTGGCAGCGTAAAAGCCAACATAAAAAACACAGGCACGAAAGCCTAACCACAGCTTACACATTTTAGAAATTAGCCTCCGGTTACGGGCGGGAAAAACGCCACTTCATCGCCCGATGAGATGGGCTGGGTAAGTGACGACATTTCATGATTAATCGCCACAAGTAGATTATCTGCCAACAAAGCTTGAGCAATATGACTGCCCTGCTGCTCGCCAACCAAAGCCACTAGGTCAGCTACAGTTTCCACAGGTGTGGCGCTGTCGAGGGAAAGGGCTTCTAAGCCGAGCTGCTCTCGTAAGCTGGCGAAAAATCGCACCTGATAGTGATACATTGCCTTAGTCTCTCCTTAATGACTGCATAAGCACAAGCAGTGTTAATCAGCACTTTGGCAGAGGTTGCCTTGCTCATCCAACGACCAATCACCCGACTTACCGCCAGACTTAGACAACACCTTTACATCACCTACGACCATGGTTTTATCCACCGCCTTACACATGTCGTAAAGGGTTAATGCCGCCACAGAAGCTGCTGTTAGCGCCTCCATTTCGACACCGGTTTGCCCCGTTAGTTTACAGGTCGCCAAAATAACCACTTGTGATGTTTCGGGTTTAGGTGTGAGTTCCACCGCCACTTTGGTCAACATAAGTGGGTGACAGAGCGGGATAAGGTCAGGTGTTTTTTTAGCCGCTTGAATACCCGCGATACGAGCAACAGCGAGCACATCACCTTTTTTGTGCTCACCTGAGGTAATCAAGCTAAGCGTGTCAGGCTGCATCGTCACGACCGCTTGCGCTTGCGCGATACGCACCGTCGCTTGCTTGTCGGACACATCCACCATATTGGCATGGCCTTGGGCATTGAGGTGCGTTAGCTCTGCCATGGTTTACGACTCGCTTAGGGCTTGTTGATTAAGCACAGGGCGGGCATACATCTGTCGCAAAATTTGCTGCACACCGTCGTTGAGTTCGGCCAAGCGGCCTTCAAACTCATTCGCCTTATCTTGGGCAATGCCTTCGGCTTCGCCTGCGGCCAATTTATTAGAAGGGTGCAGGTAGTAGTTAGACAGAATTTGGCGATCAATTTCTGCAGCAAGTGCTTCGGGAGTTTCAAAGCCTTCGCCAATCACTTCACCAAAGCTCACCACCACATGGCCTTTAAAGCCTGTGATACCCGTCACGATGCTGTTGATATCTTCGTATTGAGACTTTTCGTAACTGCCATTTGAGGCCAGTGCGTATAGCTCTTGCGCTTTGCGGCTGTCACACGGGTCGTACTCGTACGAAATAGACACAGGCACAATTTTGAGGTGCGCTGGCATTTCTGAAAAGCTGCGCTGCTTGCGCTGGCTCATGTGTAACATTTTAAGCAATGCTGGATCGGTGCGGTCATCACCGTCTTTGGCACGGCCTTCACGCTGTGCAATCCAAACTGACTCTTCGTCTTTTACCACACTGTGTTCAATGTAAGACGAAAGCTGAGTCAATGCCGCCATCATTTCACGCGGGGCTCGTGCCGAGCGATTAACGATAAAGCTCTTATTCAAACGCATCAGGTCAGACACGTAGGGCTTGCGCAGTAGATTATCGCCAATAGCGATACGCACCGTAGACATGCCCGCTTGGTATAGCATCCAGTTAACGAAGGCAGGATCCATGGCAATGTCGCGGTGGTTAGAGATAAACAGGTACGACTCGTTTGGATCGAGGTTATCTAAGCCACGGCAAGTTAACTTGGTGGTGGAGCGAGCGATCATCTTTTCCATGTAGCCGCTCATCAGCTGCTGAAAGCCGGCGATATCTTCAACATCACCCAGCTTGCTCGCCATCGCGATGCGCACACACGGCTTGATCAAAAAGCTGAGGTGCTTAGCCATCCAAGGAAATTGGTATTTAGCGATGGCAGAGACTAGCTCATCGTTATGTACCAGCTGATTAACCACATCAGCAACTTCGGAATCTTTGTAAGGTCGGATCTCCCGGTATGGGTCTTGCTCGGCCATGCAGTGCTCACTCACTAATTTTAGAGGCGGATATTCTACCTGTTTCTGGGGTATTTTGCAGTGGCTCGCATCAAGGCAACAAGTGTTTAGAAAAACATAATTTAGATCAACAACTTAAAGTCCAAATACCCTACGTGATCACCTTCGCTAAGAGTTTGCTGGGGTTCAACAACGGCCAAACCTGTCGCCCAGCTAGCCGAAGACAACATGCCAGAACTCTGGTTTGTATGCGCCTTTAGCTCGCCGTCTTGCAAGCGAACCCGCAAGTACTCTTGGCGGCTATTGGGCTTGCTGCGACTAAAGCCCGCAGGCCAGTATTGCAGCTCAGGCAACACCGCTTGGCCACCTTGCAACACCTGTAAAGCAGGTCGCACAAACAACATAAAGGTAATCAATGCTGAGGCTGGATTACCGGGCAAGCCAAAGAAAGGCGTTTTGCCCAAACGACCATAGGCCAAAGGCTTGCCGGGCTTAATCGCGATTTTCCAAAAATCGAGCTGCCCTAGCTGCATCAAGGCCGTTTTTACATGGTCTTCGTCGCCCACGGATACGCCACCACTAGAGATAATGACATCCACACGGGTCATCAAGTCACTTAGCAAGGCTAAAGTTTCGTCTAAATCGTCGCGACAGTGGTGCCTTTCGACTTGGGTTATGCCCATTTGCGCCAAGAGTGCCGACAGCATGACGCCATTAGAGTTATATATCTGGCCGTGCGCGCACGACTGCCCCGGCTCCACCAGCTCATTACCTGTGGACACAATCGCGACTTTGAGTGGCGCAAATACTGTTAACTCGGTGGTATTGGTAGACGCCAGCAAGCCGATATCCATCGGCTGGATACGATGCCCCACAGGTAACACATCCGCACCTTTCTGCACGTCTTGACCACAAGGACGGATATTAGCTCCCGCCTCTACCCCCGCAGGAAAAACAACACCCCCCTCTTCGACGGTGACGTTTTCTTGAATCACAATGGCATTTGCCCCTTGAGGCATAGCCGCACCGGTAAAGATACGAGCGCAGGTACCCGCCACCAAAGGTGCGGGCGCATCGCCGGCACAAATACGCTGTGATACTGACAAAGTCACTGGCTGATCAGGACTCAAGTCGCGGGTATTAACGGCATAGCCGTCCATACTGGAGTTATCGCAAGGCGGCACATTCACCTGAGCAACAGGCGACTGAGCAACGACACGCCCTAGAGCATCGAGGTAGCTCACTTTTTCAGTCGCCAAGGTCAGCTTCATATCGGCGAGTAAGCGTTCTTGCGCCTCAGCAACAGGCATCAGTGGGGCTTGTGGCATGATGATTCCTTATAGCCTAGGTGGTCGCTTAGGCGTCAGCGCCAGGGCGTTTTGCCAAGAGCTGAGTCGCGAAGTTACAAGGGGTATGACGGCGATCCAGTTGCTCGGCCAAGATAGTGTCCCAACCCGTGCGGCAAGCACCCGTAGAACCCGGCAAACAGAAGATGAGGGTTTGATTGGCAACGCCCGCTAACGCGCGGCTTTGGATAGTTGAGCTGCCAATTTCGGTGTAAGACACCTGCCTAAACAGCTCGCCAAAGCCTTCTATATGCTTATCAAACAAGGGGGCCATGGCCTCAGGGGTCGAGTCGCGGTGCGAAAAGCCAGTACCACCGGTCAAAATCACCACTTCAACTGCACCATCAGCAATCCACTGCGACACCTTGGCACGCAGCTGATAAATATCGTCTTTAACGATGGTGCGATCCACCAGCGTATGGCCTGCTGAGGATAGGCGCTCAACCAAGGTGTCACCCGAGGTGTCGGTCTCGGGGGTGCGAGTGTCCGAAACAGTTAGAACCGCGATATTAAGGGGTTCAAAGGGCTTGTCTGCGCTAGCCTTTGTCATAAGGGTCTCTCTTATTTTTTCAGATGATGGGGCCTCTGTGGCCTAACCACCGGTCATGTTCATAAAGCGAATTACTTGAGGCGCTTCGGGGTCATCAAACCAGTGTCTCTCTGGCTTTAAGTGCATCGCCTGCATAAGCGCCTGCTCAAGGTGTTCGGGTTGATAACCAGGTGCGCGTAGTACCTGTCGCAAGTCCATGGAGTGCTCATTGCCTAAACACAAGAGCAAACGCCCTTCGGCAGTAACACGCACGCGATTACACTGGTCACAAAAATTATGGCTGTGTGGCGATATAAAACCGACACGGGTTTGCTCACCTTGTACCTGATAATAACGCGACGGCCCTCCCGTCGCATAACCACTCTCTTGCAAAGTGAATTGCTCGCTTAGGCGCTCGCGGATATCATCACTGGAGCAAAAAGCAAGCTGACGGTCGTGCTCTTCAATGTGGCCTAAAGGCATTTCTTCGATAAAGCTAATATCAAAACCTTGCCTACATGCATAAACCACCAGCTCGCCCACTTCGTGGTCATTTCGGCCTTTCATGATGACCGCATTGAGCTTAATGGCATCAAAGCTCTGCTGAGACGCCACATCTAAACCAGCAAGCACTTGAGATAAACGCCCCGTTCGGGTGAGCTCAGCAAAGCGTGCTTCGTCGAGCGTATCAAGGCTGACATTAATACGCGACAAACCCGCGGCTTTTAACTGTGGAGCCATGGAGGCTAATTGGGAGCCGTTAGTAGTGAGGGTTAGCTCAATCGGAAGCTTTGCAAGTTGCTCTACCAACCACAGCATATCGCGACGCACCAAAGGCTCGCCGCCGGTTAAACGAATTTGCTCGACACCTAAGTCCGCAAAGGCTTTGCCAAGCGCCAGCAGCTCTTCTAACGATAAAATGTCTTTACGTGGCAAAAAGGTCATGTCTTCTGACATGCAATAAACACAACGAAAGTCACAGCGGTCTGTGAGCGACAAACGCACGTATTTAACCCGACGACCAAAGTCGTCTGTGAGGGTTCGCTTTGACGGTGTTTGTGTATTCATCAACGACAAGGGTCTGGTCACTCAATTCTTCGTAGCCTCCGCCGATTCGAAGGCTTCGTAAACACTTATCTTTTGCTGATCAGGGGTTAAGTGTTTACTCTTGGTTTATTCTAACTAAAACAACGCGGCCGATGTAAACATCGCTACGCTTTCAGCCTGCTAAGGATATAGCCTATGTATCTTGCCATTAAGCACATTCATCTGACGGCCGTTGGCCTCAGCCTATTACTCTTTGCCATACGCGCGTTTATCGTCATTGGCCTTAAAGCGCCCATCAAACCCAAGTGGCTTAAAATCACGCCTCATGTGGTAGACACACTTTTGCTCGCTTCAGCCGTTACGCTGTGCGTGTTAAGCAGCCAATACCCGTTTATGACGGCTTGGCTCACAGCAAAAGTCGTAGGATTGCTTATTTACATAGGTGCGGGCGTCGTTGCCCTGAAAGGTCAGACACAGACAATACGCCTCGTTGCGTTTGCTGTGGCAGCCGCAGCAGCGGCTTATATTATCAGCGTGGCATTCAGCCGCAGCCCAATGCCTTGGTAAGGCTTATTTTACGCCAAGATCAACGCTTGGCGTAAATCTGCCGAATCACGTCCGTCAGTGCCCCTCGCCAAGGTAGCTGGCGGATACCAAAAGTATTAAGTAGCTTTTCACAAATCAGTACCGAGGATGCCGGGCGCTGTACATCAGTTTGTACATCATCCGCACTCACCGCAGTGAGCACCTCAGTCGCGACCTGCTCATAGCCGACCACCTGCGAAATAATTTCTTTACAAAAGCTGTAGCGGCTCGTCACCTCAGCCGATGAGTAGTGGTAAGTGCCCCACGCATCAGCGCCACAGTGCAGCTGACGAATGATCGCTAAAATCACGCGTGCAATATCACTGCTTGGCGTTGGGCAGCCCATGCGCTCGTTCACCGCGCGAATTTCGAGTTGTGTACGTGCTTGTTCCAGTGTGCGGGTCACATAGTTATCGCCTTGTGGCCCAAAGACCCAGCTTAAGCGCAAAATAATATGACGCGGGCAGCATTGACGCACCGCCTCTTCTCCCAGCCATTTACTTTGCCCATAAACGCCCAACGGTTTCACTTCGTCATCTTCTTTGTAGCCGCCTGCATAGTGGCCATCAAATACAAAGTCGCTGGACATATGGATTAACGGCAAGTGCATGTCACCACATACGCGTGCTAGGTTTTCTGCACCTTGGGCATTCACCTGTAAGCAAAGCTCAGGCGACTGCTCGGCTAGGTCCACCTTGTTAAACGCTGCGCAGTTCACCACAAAGTCGGGGAGGTGAGCATCAATCGCTGCACGAATAGAGGCCGGGTCGGTCACATTAAGCTGCTTAACCGTGCAAGGTATAACCTCCATGCCCTCTTCGCGACCCAGCGCTGCACACAGCGCGGCCCCCACTTCACCACTGGCTCCAGCCACAAGTACTTTGATGGGAATAGAAAAATCCGTATGGCTCATTATTTACGACTAGCCTCAGCTGGAAAACAAACGACGACAAAAAGTATACAAAGAATAAAGGCGCTTGGCCTCTCTATTTAGGGGCGTTTTATAGGGTTATCATGTTACTTCATCGACAATCGCTTTGCATAACCAGCCAAAAGCCTCTCGCTCCGCAACAAAACCGTTACCTTTTCGCAACATCGCCTACCTAAAATTCACGCCCGCCTTCTAAGGTTAAGCAAATATCGCACCTTGGTACACCGCTTGCATTCTAACTGGCCAAAACAAGCCATCGCAAAGGCGAGTTTCACTGACTTAATACAGGGTTTGCCTCGGGCACCTACATTAGTAGCCAAGGAGAACTTCACACCACGCAAGCAGACCTTTATGCCACGGTTAACTTTGGTACACGGCAAGTCAATATGTACACCACAAACACCTATGTAAAAGACCTTGCCACCAGCACACTGCAAGCCAAAAGCGGCCTTAATTTTTCTGGCACGCTAAACTACAGTGAAGGCCAAAACCACTTAAGAAGCAGCTCACTTACCACATCCAGCGGCTTATCGGGCTCAGCCGAGGCCAAGTTTTATGGCCCCACCCTAGACGAAATGGGCGGCGTATTTTCTCTGTCAGACGGCGGTGTTGAGTCTTACCAAGGAGCTTTTGGGGCCAAACAGTAATGCTCAGCTGGGCTTCCATTACTCGTACTTTTTGGCACACCATCAAAAGCACTTCGCTAAAAGCTTGTTTACTTAGCATTGCACTATTCACACCTCACTTTTGTAGCGCATCCCCCGCAGTCGGCAACCCAACAACAGATAGCCCAGAAGCCACAGATAGCACGCCAGTCACATCCACTGCCACTTCACCACACAGCGCGTCTCACTACGACAGCATTTTTGCCATGGCTATGCTCGCTATTGAAAAGGGGCTATACAGCGAAGCAAGCGAGCTTTTGATTCATCTGCACGAGCGCACTCAAAGCCCCCGGCTATTGCTAGAGCTGGCGCGACTTTATTATCTCGCAGGCGACTACAGCCGCTCCCGAGCACTGTTTGAGTATCTACAGCAGCAGGTGTTACTGCCCTATGGCGTGATGCAAAGTATCGATGCTTACTTAGCCGACTTGGAAACCAAAACACCTCACCTCGCATTGTCTGTCGGCCTGCTCACCAACAATAACCCGGGCAACCTCACACACCATCAAGAGGTCGATATTTTAGGCAACACCTTTACCCTTGAGCAAAGCGCAGATAGCCAGTACGCACTCGGTGTAACCACTCGCCTGCAAGGTAATTGGCCCTTAAGCCCCGATGGCCGCACCAGCCTTGTGGGCCATACACAGCTACAAGATTACCCCAGCCGCTACTTCGACCAATGGGAAATAAGCGCAGGCCTTTCTCACAGTACTCAACTGGCAGGTCAAGCCATACGCTTAACACCTAAAGTGGGCAAAACTCTCTACTTTAAATCGCAACAAACGCACATTGGCCTCGCAGCACAATGGCACCCTATCAGCAATTTAAATACACAAGTTAACGGCTTATTGCGCCACGAAAATTTTCGCCACGCCAACGCCTTTGATGGCAACCTTTGGCAACTAGGCCTCCAGCATACCTTGTTGAATCAGGGAAACTATTGGCTCAGTGTCGATGTGGGGCTAACTCAAGCTCATCGCCAAACTGCTGATAACAGCTATACCCGACGCTGGCTCGGCAGCTCCGTTGGCACCCGTTTTAAGCCTTGGAGTATTCGCTACAGCACGCAACTGAGCCAACTTAACTACGATGCGGTTGACCCTTTATTTGACCAACAAAGGGCAGACCAACAACTCATGCATCGCATCGACCTGAGTTACTCGCAAAAACACCGGCAAAGTTTTTCGCCAACCCTGAGCTTGGTTCAACAACAGAACCGCTCAAACATCGCTTTCTTTGATTACGCCAAACTATACCTAGAACTGAGCTTTGACTATTGAAGTCGCGCACGACGATACGCCCCTTAGGCAGAATCGTACTATTGTTCGGCTCAAGGCCGGTTGGTTAAATAAAAAGTCGATACGATTAAGTCCGCTACACCAGCGGTTGCCCTTTGGCAGCCGAGGCACACATGACATGAATGCAGTAAAACGTCATCAGTTCACGCACCCTCGCATTAAAATAGGCACCGTAAACACGCTAGCTACGGATTACCCTACCCTTGCGTTGTTGCGCCCCTTCTTGCCTTACAGTGCTCAAGAGCAAACCTCTGCAGCGATGAATATTGATCAGGTTCATCGCCATTGGTATCGCTCTGCCTCCAATGTGTGCCAGCTCACATCGCCGGAGCAAGCGGATATCTTAGTGCTTCCTGTTAATTGGTTTTGGGTTCGTCGCTACAATTGGCGTAGCCCAGTCAACAAACCCCTCGCACAAGCGCTCACTCAGTTGCACGAAGAATGGAAAGCCTACGACAAACCCACTTTGGCGTTATTTAGTGGCGACCGATCAGCCGAGCCCCTGCCTTTTGAGCCGACGTGGGTCGCAAGAGAGTCTTGCTATCACACCCGCATGGGCGCAACCGATCTGCCGCTAGCACCGCTCACTGATGACTTATTTACCGCTGCCAGCGAATTACTCGCCCAAGGTAAGGTACTGCCTCGCCCTAACGAGCATAACCCTCGCGCCACCATTGGATTTTGCGGCCTCGCCCGCCCAATATCCCTTAAAAACCGCTTTTCTGAATTAGCCTATCACCTAAGTCAGGCCACTAAGCACCAACAGCTGGACGTCTCTCCTTACTATGGGGAAACGCTGAGGCACTACGCCATCGACTTGCTTTCAAACAGCAAACGAATCGACTCGCATTTTATTATGCGTCCACGCAACCTCTATATCGGCAACAACAACGTTGAACAACGACAACGCTTGCGCACCGAATACATCGCCAATCTGCTGTCATGTGACTATGCCTTGTGCATTCGCGGCCCCGGCAACTTCTCGTATCGCTTTTACGAAGCCCTGTCGTTAGGCAAGGTGCCCGTACTGATCGACACAGATACCCGTCTACCGTTTGAAGACCGTATTCCGTGGGAGCAACACATCCTACGAGTACCAGTAACCGACTTAGGCCGCCTTGATGTGATTGTGCAGCAACATTATGAGCGCCACACGCCTGCGAGCTTTAATAAGTTACTGCTATCTAATCGCCAACTATGGCTCGACTGGTTTAGGCCAGAAACCTACTACCCTCACCTACTCAACACGCTACTCCAGCGCGAAGGCACTCCTAAAAAGCCTATCAACGCTAATCAACAAGCCCCTTTGGTGGTCAGCTTTTAATACTTAGGCGAGAAGCTGTTTGTGCAAATAGCTCACAAGCGAAGCCAATCAAACACGGAGTGTAAAATCCTATAGAATAAGCTGCCCGTGCCGTTGACATAGTGCTATGAGCAGCACTTGCTGCACGAAACCCATTTCCAACGATGACAGTAAGGGATAGCAGCAAATAATGGAGTTTTACCTTTTAGCGGTAACCTTGTCTTACCTCGCATTTATGATCGCCTACGTGGTTAAAAAGCTAAACCTCGCAAACGATCGAGCCTCTTTCTTTTCAGTCTCCACTGCGGGTGATCGCTCCTCGTCTTTGAAGACGCTTAAGCGCACATTTGAAGCCTCCAACGCCACCTTTTCTACCTCAATTCTAGGGCTATATGGCTTAGCCTCTTATAACCTTTTTTATGCGCTCTATCTCATTATCGGCTACTTACTTGGCGTGCTGTTTTTTGCCAAATATTTTTTGCCAAAAATGGAAGTCCACTTAAAACAAGACCGGCTTGTACCCGAGGTTTTAACCCATGCTTCGGGCAGCCGTATCGCGGGGCTGACACTGACCTGCGTGCTTGGCATCTCTATGCTGGCGTTTTTCTATACCGAGGTACTGAGCTTTTCATTGCTGTTTTTAGGAGAGGGCTTAAAGTCTTCTGAGGTTTACTCCGGCTCTTTCCCACCAGAAATCATTACGATTCTCTTGCTCGTGATGCTCGGTGCCTACATCAGCCTAAGCGGCTACCGCAGTTTGGTCGCTACCGACTCCATTCAACTCATGCTCATTCGGCTAGGGTGCTTCGCGCTACTTGTTATTACGCTAGTAAAGTTAAGCGACGACCCAGCCGCACTGTTGCAGCTCATCATCGCCGACTTTGAGGCTTTTCCACACTGGGTGATGTTTCCTGCGATTGTGCTGGGGTTGGTATTAGCTCAAGTGGGCTACTACGAGAACTGGTTACGTATTTCTCTTTTCTATGCTCGCTTTGCTGACGAAAAACAGGGAGACACAGGGAAGTTCTTTATCGATGCCTCTCGCCAATTTGAGCGTGCAGTACCAAGGTTGTTCGCCTTGTATTGTGTGCCTTTACTGCTGGCCGTTGCGGCAAAAACAGAGGGAACAAGTAGCCTGTACGCTTTGTTAGAGCAGGTTTGGTATGGCTCTGCGTGGGGCATGATCGCCGTTGCATTAGCACTATTAGCCTTTGTCAGCGCCCTACTCTCTACCGCAGATACTTACCTTTTAACCTGCGTGCATCTGTTATCTCGCCATTTTAAAAAGCTAGAATCGTTAACAGCCCTCCGAACGACGGCCATTCTTTTATCGGTCTCGGCCATGCCTTTTGTTGCATTGAATATTGATATAGGCCCATGGCTGCAATTTCTTTTCTATTCCGGCAACGGCCTGATTGGCCCTGTGATTTTTGCCACACTGGGCTGGCGGCTCAATGGCCCAATCGCCACGTTGCTGACACTGTCGGGCGTGCTTGTGGCTCTGTTATTTATACAAAATGACTTTATCGATATCGTAGCGGCGGCAGTGGTTGCGACGTCTCTTGTGATGACTTACGTAACCTCTAAAAAGCCGACAGCAAGCCAATTGGAGCAGGGCTTAGATTGCGAACCTGCGACCAACGGGGATGTGAAATAACGCCAAAAACAATAAACCCCAGCACTACACGAGTACTGGGGTTTATCAATACGCCAAGCCTTAATAGGCCGTGGCCTTCAGCTTTTTTAAAACAGTCAGACTTGCTTAGAACGGGATATCGTCGTCGAAGTCATCAAAGTTAGAAGGCTGTGGCTGAGCCTGAGGCGCTTGCTGTGGCTGTTGCGGCGCGTACTGGTTATTAGGGCGCTGCTGTGGAGCCGCCTGCTGCTGAGGCTGTTGGTTGTAGCCGTTGTTTTGTGGCGCATAGCCGCCTGAGTTATCACCGCGACTATCAAGCAGTTGCATCTCGTTTGCTACAATCTCAGTGGTGTAACGGTCTTGGCCAGACTTGTCTTGCCATTTGCGTGTACGCAACGCGCCTTCAACGTAAATTTTTGAACCTTTACGTACGTATTCGCCGGCGATTTCGGCTAGGCGGTTAAAAAACACCACGCGGTGCCATTCGGTACGCTCTTGCGGCTGGCCCGTTTGCTTATCTTTCCAAGAGTCACTGGTGGCAAGGGTCACGTTAGTGATTGCGCTGCCATTAGGCGAGTAGCGCACTTCTGGGTCTGCACCAATGTTTCCAACCAAAATTACTTTGTTAATTCCACGAGCCATCTTTTTCTCCACTTGGTCTAGTCGCTTTACCACAATCCATCGTAGTAATGAGTCATTCGTTTGTTCTGCTAAGAATAACACAGCATAGATGCTGTTTTCCTCAAACGAATTAACTCTTTATAATTCTCTTTTTATTTTTGCCGGAGCAGACATGGATAAGATTCTCGTACGGGGCGCACGCACGCACAATTTAAAAAATATCGATCTGACGCTGCCTCGTGATCAACTCATTGTAATTACGGGTCTGTCAGGCTCCGGCAAGTCATCACTGGCCTTTGATACCTTGTATGCCGAAGGTCAGCGTCGTTATGTTGAGTCGCTCTCAACCTATGCACGCCAGTTCTTGTCCATGATGGAGAAGCCCGATGTTGACCACATCGAAGGCCTATCTCCTGCTATTTCTATTGAGCAAAAGTCGACATCGCACAACCCGCGCTCGACCGTAGGTACCATAACCGAAATTTACGATTACCTGCGTTTGCTATTTGCACGCGCAGGCGAGCCTCGTTGTCCAACTCATGACTTACCTTTGGCGGCACAAACCATTAGCCAAATGGTAGACCAAGTACTGGCATTGCCTGAAGGCAGCAAGTTGATGTTACTCGCCCCTATTGTGCAGGGTAAAAAAGGTGAGCACCTACATACCTTTAACGAGCTGCGCAGCCAAGGTTTTGTGCGTGTACGAGTAAACGGCATTATTTGTGACCTCGACGACGTGCCAGAGCTCGACAAAAATAAAAAGCACAGCATTGATGTGGTCGTTGACCGCTTTAAAGTACGTGACGACCTGCAAACCCGCTTGGCCGAATCCTTTGAAACCGCACTTAACCTTACCGATGGCTTAGCACGCGTTTCGTGGATTGACGAATCAAACGACGACATTGTGTTCTCTGCTCGCTTTGCTTGTCCTGAATGTGGCCACAGCATCGCAGAACTAGAACCACGCCTCTTTTCGTTTAACAACCCACACGGTGCTTGTCCAAGCTGTGACGGCTTAGGCAACAAACAATTTTTTGACACCAACAAGGTAGTACAAGATAAAAGCCTCACACTTTCCGAAGGGGCGATTCGAGGCTGGGATCGCCGCAGCCTTTACTACTACCAACAGCTAAAAGCCGTTGCAGACCACTTTGGTTTTGACTTAGATACGCCTTTTGGTGAGCTTAACAGCGAAGCACAAAAAGCCATTTTGCACGGTACCGGTAATACCGCCATCGACTTTAAGTACGTAAATGACCGTGGCGATATTATTAACAAGCACCACCCGTTTGAGGGGGTTATCCACAACCTTGAGCGACGCTACCGCGAAACAGAGTCGGACGTAGTACGTGAAGACTTAGCCCGCTACCTTAATATGCAGCCTTGTCCAAGCTGTAACGGTAGCCGTTTACGTCGCGATGCCCGCCATGTGTTTATCAATGAGCAAACCTTACCTGAGCTGGTAAAGCTCCCCATTGGTGAGGCTCATCGATACTTCAACGCCCTATCCCTACCCGGAAAGCGCGGCGAAATTGCAGAAAAAATCGTTAAAGAGATTCACGAGCGTTTACAGTTTTTAGTGAACGTGGGTCTTGAATATCTGACCCTTGAGCGCAGTGCCGACACCCTTTCGGGTGGTGAAGCACAACGTATCCGTCTAGCTAGCCAAATTGGCGCCGGACTGGTTGGCGTGATGTACATTCTCGACGAGCCTTCGATTGGCTTGCATCAACGGGATAACGAACGCCTTTTAAGTACGTTAGAGCACCTCAAAAGCTTAGGTAACACAGTGATTGTGGTGGAACACGACGAAGACGCCATTCGCCAAGCCGACCACGTATTAGATATCGGCCCTGGTGCCGGTGTACACGGCGGCCAGATCATCGCCCAAGGTACACCTGCCGAAGTCATGGCCAACCCAAATTCACTCACTGGCCAGTACCTCAGTGGCGAGCGCGGTATTCGCGTCCCTAAAGAGCGCACACCAGCCGACCCGAGTAAAACCCTCAAGCTAATTGGCGCGACGGGTAACAACCTCAACGACGTCACGCTAGAGCTGCCCGTAGGTTTGCTGACGTGTATTACTGGTGTCTCTGGCTCAGGTAAATCGACGCTGATCAACAACACACTATACCCGTTAGCCGCGACAGAGCTAAACGGCGCAACCACGCTCGACCCGGCGCCTTACAAAGGAATTGAGGGCCTAGAACACTTTGATAAAGTCATCGACATTGACCAAAGCCCAATCGGCCGTACACCTCGCTCAAACCCAGCAACCTATACAGGTATCTTTACGCCGGTTCGTGAGCTCTTTGCCGGCACACAAGAGGCCCGCTCTCGCGGCTATAAAGCGGGTCGCTTTAGCTTTAACGTCAAAGGAGGTCGATGTGAAGCCTGCCAAGGTGACGGCGTAATCAAAGTAGAGATGCACTTTTTGCCAGATGTGTACGTGCCTTGTGATGTATGTAAAGGCAAACGCTATAACCGCGAAACCCTAGAGATCAAATACAAGGGCAAAAGCATCGACGAGGTGTTGGACATGACCATCGAGGACGGTCGTGAATTCTTTGATGCCATTCCAGCCCTCGCTCGTCGCTTACAAACCCTTATGGATGTGGGCTTAAGCTACATTCGACTCGGCCAAGCAGCGACCACCTTATCCGGCGGTGAAGCACAGCGTGTGAAGCTGGCTAAAGAGCTTTCTAAGCGCGATACCGGTAAAACCCTATACATCTTAGACGAGCCAACCACAGGCTTACACTTCTACGACATCGAGCAACTGCTCAGCGTACTAACGCGTTTGCGCGAGCGTGGTAACACCATCGCCATCATTGAGCACAACCTTGATGTAATTAAAACCGCTGACTGGATCGTCGACTTAGGCCCAGAAGGCGGCAGTGGCGGCGGTTATATTCTGGCATCAGGTACGCCAGAAGAAATCGCAGAATGTGAAGCCTCACATACCGGGCGTTTCTTAAAAGAGATGTTAGCCTAAACACCTAGGGGCTTGGCTATGTAGTAAAAGTAGCTGAGCCTCTCCCCTTCTCGCTCTTTCACCCCACTTTACCTCTACCAACTCAAAGCCCTTACCTCATACACGCTAAGTATTGATACGCCTGCGCGCCTACCCTAGAAGACTAAATCGACTGAATAGATAGAGCTCAACAACGGGTATGTTGGAGTGGCCCATTTGAGTTTCTATAGGCAAAAAAATACCCCGCTTTTGAGGGCGGGGTATTCGGGTTGTATCAGCCGAAGCTATTACAACGGGAGGTTATTAGTCCTCAGCAGACTCAGCTTCAGCAGAAGCTACAGGACGGTCTACCAATTCTACGTATGCCATTGGCGCAGCATCGCCAGCACGGAAACCGCACTTAAGGATACGAATGTAACCACCAGGACGGTTCGCGTAGCGAGGTCCTAGTTCATTAAAGAGTTTACCCACAGTAGCTTTGTTGCGGGTACGAGCAAATGCCAAGCGGCGGTTTGCTACAGTGTCGTCTTTCGCTAGTGTAATTAGCGGCTCTGCATAGCGACGCAGTTCTTTAGCTTTAGCAACGGTAGTTTTAATAAACTCGTGCTCAATCAAGCTAATAGACATGTTTTGAAACATCGCTTTGCGGTGCGCGCTGGTACGGCTTAGGTGACGACCAGATTTACGATGACGCATGTTTAAATCCTTACCAAACTATTCAGTTCGAATCGCTGTATCAAGACGCGACTTTATCGTCGTTTTTCAAGCTAGCCGGTGGCCAGTTTTCCAAACGCATACCAAGAGACAGACCTTTAGAGGCCAACACGTCCTTGATTTCAGTCAGCGACTTCTTACCCAAGTTAGGCGTCTTAAGCAGTTCAACTTCAGTACGTTGAATAAGATCACCGATGTAGTAAATCTGCTCTGCTTTTAGGCAGTTAGCAGAACGTACCGTTAGCTCAAGATCGTCTACAGGACGCAACAAGATCGGATCGATCTCTGGTTCTGCAGGCTCTGCTTTCGCTTGTGCGGCACCATCTTCAAGGTCAACAAATACTGCTAGTTGTTGCTGAAGAATAGTCGCTGCACGACGGATACACTCTTCGGGGTCAATGGTACCGTTAGATTCGATATCAATAACCAACTTATCCAAGTCAGTGCGCTGTTCTACACGCGCACTCTCGACCACGTAAGATACGCGGCGGACTGGGCTGAAAGTTGCGTC
Organism: Pontibacterium sp.; assembly: GCA_049603715.1. Classification (GTDB taxonomy): domain Bacteria; phylum Pseudomonadota; class Gammaproteobacteria; order Pseudomonadales; family Balneatricaceae; genus Pontibacterium. Next base: position 17,099 of record JBMYSW010000005.1, read on the forward strand.
CAGGTGCAAACGACCGATTGCACGCGACTCTTCTTCTTCCGAAGTACGAGCGTCTGCAGGTACATAGCCGCGACCGCGTTGAACGCGAAGCTGCATGTTAAGCGACGCACCTTCGTTCAAGTGCGCAATGACATGGTCAGGGTTAGCAATTTCAACGTCTTGAGTCAGAGTGATGTCACCAGCCGTTACCGGGCCAGCTTCGCTCTTGTTCAAGGTCAGCGTAATATCGTCTGCGTTGTGAAGAATAACCGCGATACCCTTAAGGTTAAGAGTTACTTCGATTACGTCTTCTTGTACGCCGTCGATGCTGCCGTACTCATGCAATACACCTTCGATTTCTACTTCGGTTACAGCGCAACCAGGCATAGAAGATAGAAGGATGCGACGAAGAGCGTTGCCTAGAGTGTGGCCGAAACCACGCTCTAGGGGCTCTAATGTCACTTTTGCACGCGTCTTGCTACCGTTTGCATCGTCCACGATGATGTTTCGAGGACTTAGAAATTCGTTTACTGAACGCTGCATAGTTCCACCAATAAAGAGTTCAACGATTACTTGGAGTAAAGCTCGACGATCAAGTGCTCATTAATATCAGCAGATAGATCGCTACGCTCTGGTACGGCTTTGAACGTACCTTCCATTTTAGCAGCATCAACTTCGACCCACTCAACTGCGTTACGAGAAGCAGCAATTTCAAGTGAGCTCTTAATGCGCAAATGATTTTTTGCTTTTTCACGAACAGCAATTACGTCGCCAGCGTTAACTTGGTAAGAAGCGATGTTCACTACTTGACCGTTAACGGTGATTAGACGGTGAGATACCACTTGACGTGCTTCAGCGCGAGTTACGCCAAAGCCCATGCGGTAAACTACGTTGTCTAGACGAGTTTCCAAAAGTTGAAGTAGGTTTTCACCTGTCGCACCCTTACGGCGTGCTGCTTCTTTGTAATAACCGCGGAACTGACGTTCCAATACGCCGTAGATGCGACGTACTTTTTGTTTCTCGCGCAACTGCAAGCCGTAGTCGGACAGACGTCCGCGACGAAGACCGTGAACGCCAGGAGCGTTCTCAAACTTTTTAGTTTTGTCTTCGATCGCACGTACACCGCTCTTCAAGAACAGGTCCGTACCTTCACGGCGAGACAGTTTACACTTTGGTCCTAAATAACGAGCCATTTATACTGTCTCCAGATTAAACACGACGTTTCTTCGGCGGACGACAACCATTGTGTGGAATTGGCGTCACGTCGGTGATGTTTGCGATTTTGTAGCCAACTGAGTTCAATGCACGAACTGCAGATTCACGACCAGGACCTGGGCCCTTTACAAACACGTCGAGGTTTTTCAAGCCGTACTCAAGCGCGGCTTGTCCTGCCCTTTCGGCAGCTACCTGAGCGGCAAAAGGAGTACTTTTGCGCGAACCACGGAAGCCTGAGCCACCTGCAGTCGCCCAAGACAAAGTGTTGCCTTGGCGGTCAGTGATAGTAATGATTGTGTTGTTAAAAGAGGCATGGATGTGCGCTAGGCCATCAGCTACCTGCTTTTTAACTTTTTTTCGAGTGCGATTACCTGGCTTTGCCATATTGGGAATTCCTATCGCTTACCACTTACTTACGGATCGGCTTACGTGGGCCTTTACGAGTGCGAGCATTGGTTTTGCTACGCTGTCCACGAACCGGTAGATTGCGGCGGTGACGCAAACCGCGGAAACACCCAAGGTCCATCAAACGTTTGATGTCCATTGAGATCTCACGACGAAGATCACCTTCCACTGTCAGCTTGGAAACTTCACCACGAACATTATCAAGCTGCTCATCAGATAGTTCGGCAATTTTAGTGTTGCCAGCGATACCACAAGTATCTAGAACTTTCTGCGCAGTCGTACGGCCAATCCCGTAAATGTAAGTCAGAGAAATTACCGCATGCTTATTGTCAGGAATATTGACTCCAGCTATACGGGCCATTCTGTTTACTCCGTTCTGAGACCCTCTGCTTGCTACCTTCTTATGCAGCACAACGCTCGGGGTCATAAATTCAATACGTTCGAAGAAGGCGCGCAATATTACACGCTGATTAAAAATAAATCAAGCGCTATGCACACCTACTTCTCTTAACAGCCTAGGTATTAACCTTGACGCTGCTTATGACGCGGCTCTACTTTACAGATCACACGTACAGAACCGTTACGACGAACGATTTTGCAGTTACGGCAGATCTTCTTAACAGATGCACGTACTTTCATGATCTACTCCTTTGGCGCTCAGCGCATGAAACCAGCGCCGCCACCCTTGAGGTTAGATTTTTTCATCAGAGACTCGTACTGGCCTGACATCAAGTGCGATTGAACTTGAGTCATAAAGTCCATTACCACCACTACAACAATCAACAACGACGTACCGCCGAGGTAGAAAGGAATGTTCCATGCCGCTTGAAGAGCTTGAGGCATAAGAGACACTGCAGCAATGTAAAGGGCACCAAACAATGTTAGGCGGCCCAACACGTTATCAATGTAACGTGCAGACTGTTCACCAGGACGAATACCAGGGATGAACGCACCAGACTTCTTAAGGTTGTCTGCTACATCACGCGGATTAAACATAATCGCGGTGTAGAAGTAACAGAAGAAGACGATGCTGATTGCGAACAACAAGACGTACAGTGGCTGCCCTGGGGCAAGCACAAGTGCTACGTCTTGAAGCCAGTCCATACCCTCGGATTGACCAAACCATTGGCCAATCGACGCAGGGAATAGCAAGATGCTTGAGGCGAAAATAGGTGGGATAACACCCGCCATATTAACCTTAAGCGGCAAATGGCTAGACTGAGCTGCAAACACACGGTTACCTTGCTGACGCTTCGCGTAGTTAATGGTAATGCGGCGTTGGCCACGCTCCATAAACACAACAAACGCAACAGTTGCAACCGCCATAAGCGCCATTGCTAGCAGCACCAAGATGTTCAAATCACCTTGACGCGCCGATTCAAAGGACTGGCCGATCGCACCAGGCAAGCCTGCCACGATACCCGCAAAGATCAGAATAGAGATACCGTTACCGATACCACGCTCTGTCACTTGCTCACCCAACCACATCAAGAACACCGCACCAGATACCAATGTCACAACCGCTACAAAGTAGAAGCTCGCATCAGTAGTAAATGCCACGCCTTGGTTCGCTAGGCCGACCGCCATACCAAACGACTGCACAGTCGCAAGCAGCACGGTCCCGTATCGAGTGTACTGATTAATCTTACGACGCCCTGCTTCACCTTCTTTTTTGAGTGCTTCAAGCGAAGGGGTTACCGCGGTCATCAACTGCATGATAATCGATGCAGAGATGTACGGCATGATACCCAATGCCAAGATACTCATACGCTCAAGGGCACCGCCCGAGAACATGTTAAAGAGGCTTAAGATTGTGCCTTGCTGCGAGTCAAACAACGCAGCCAAACGATCTGGATTAATACCCGGTACCGGAATGTGGGCACCGATGCGGTATACAACAATCGCTAGAAGCACAAACAGCAAGCGAGACTTCAATTCAGCCATCCCGCTTTGCGCGCCAGTTGGTACAGATCCTTTTTTAGCCATTTACGCCTCGACTTTACCGCCAGCTGCTTCAATCGCTGCTTTAGCACCCTTGGTCACTTTAAGACCTTTAACGGTTACCGCTTGATTGATTTCGCCAGACAAGATCACCTTAGCTACTTTAATTTCTTGCTTGATGATGTCAGCTGCTTTTAGCGCTGCCAAATCAACAGTTTCTACACCCGCTTTAACCAATTCGCTTAGACGAATTTCAGCAACGTAACGTGCTTTGCGAGAGTTGAAACCAAACTTTGGCAAACGGCGTTGAAGTGGCATTTGACCACCTTCAAAACCTGGCTTAACAGAGCCACCAGAGCGAGATTTTTGGCCTTTGTGACCACGGCCACAAGTTTTACCTAAGCCAGAGCCGATACCACGACCAACACGCTTTGGAGCGAATTTTGAGCCTTCGCCTGGGCATAGAGTGTTCAGACGCATGTGATGAACTCCCTTAATTAGCCTTCTACACGTAACATGTAGTTAACTTTGTTAATCATGCCGCGTACAGACGGGGTATCTTCAAGCACTACAGTGTGACCAATGCGACGTAGACCTAGGCCTTGTACGCAAAGTTTGTGCTTAGGAAGAATACCGATCGTGCTACGCACTAGCGTTACTTTTACAGTTTTAGCCATGATCGATTACCCTAAAATTTCGTCTACTGACTTGCCACGCTTAGCTGCAACATCTTCAGGTGATTTCATTGACGCAAGACCTTTAACAGTCGCACGAACAACGTTCACTGGGTTAGTTGAACCGTAACATTTAGCAAGTACGTTATGTACACCAGCAAGTTCTAGAACTGCACGCATCGCGCCACCGGCGATAACACCAGTACCTTCAGATGCAGGCTGCATGTAAACCTTAGAAGCGCCGTGACGGGCTTTTACAGGGTACTGCAGAGTGTCGCCATCAAGGTCCACTTGAACCATGTTACGACGTGCTTGTTCCATTGCTTTTTGGATCGCAACAGGTACTTCGCGCGCTTTACCGCGACCGAAACCTACACGACCTTTACCGTCGCCAACTACAGTAAGAGCTGTGAAGCCGAAGATACGACCACCCTTAACTACTTTAGCAACGCGGTTGACCTGAACCAGCTTCTCCTGGAGATCACCGTCTTTCTGTTCATGATTTGACATATCCGACCCCTTTAGAATTCCAGGCCGCCATTACGGGCTGCATCAGCCAACGCTTTGACGCGACCGTGGTATTTAAAACCAGAACGGTCGAAAGCAACTTTAGTCACACCCGCTTCTTTAGCACGGGTAGCGATAAGTTCACCCACTTTTTCTGCTGCTGCAACGTTACCAGTGAATTCCTGGCGTAGATCTTTCTCTACAGTTGAAGCTGCTGCGATTACTTGCGCACCATCAGCAGAAATAACTTGGGCATAAATGTGACGAGGCGTACGGTGGATACAAAGACGTGTAGCACCTAGCTCACGCATTTGTAAACGTGGGCGACGCGCACGACGAACTCGAGCTTGTTTTTTAGCGTTCATAACCCTACCTTACTTCTTCTTCGCTTCTTTACGGCGAACATATTCATCAGCGTAGCGAACACCTTTGCCTTTGTAAGGCTCTGGCGGACGGAAGCCACGCACCTCAGCTGCAACCTGCCCAACAACTTGCTTGTCGATACCAGAGATAACGACAGTTGTTTGGCTAGTACACTCAGCAGTGATACCTTCAGGGAGCTGATATTCGATTGGGTGAGAGAAACCCAATGTAAGGTTTAGTACCTTGCCGCTTACAGAAGCACGGTAACCTACACCTTGAAGAAGTAGAGTCTTCTGGAAGCCTTGGCTTACACCAACAACCATGTTGTTGATCAAAGCGCGGCTAGTACCAGAAAGCGCTAGTGCTTGCTTAGAACCATCACGTGGAGCAAACGTTAGGCCTTCTTCAGCCTGTTTGATCTCTACAGATGGGTGAACGTCAAAGCTCATTTGACCTTTGGCGCCTTTAACATTAACCGATTGACCAGCAATCTTAAGTTCTACACCGGACGGTAATGCAATAGGGCTTTTCGCAATACGAGACATTGGATAACCTCTTAGAATACCGTGCAGACAACTTCACCACCGATGCCAGCAGCACGTGCTGCGCGATCAGTCATGACGCCTTTGCTTGTAGAAACGATTGCCACACCTAGGCCGCCAGCTACTTTAGGCAAGTCGTTCGCGCCTTTGTAGATGCGTAGGCCAGGACGGCTAACACGTTGGATCTTTTCGATAACCGGCTTACCTTCAAAGTATTTCAGGTCAACGGTCAAAACAGCTTTTACACCCTCTTCTACGGAGTAGTCAGAGATGTAACCTTCTGCTTTAAGAACGTCAGCAACTGAAACCTTTAGCTTGGAAGACGGCATAGATACGGCCTGCTTTTCAGCCATGTGACCGTTACGGATACGAGTGAACATATCCGCAAGTGTATCTTGCATACTCATGCGATTTACTTCCTCAGTTGTGCAGCATGACGCGGTAGCCTATTAAGGCCCAGGCCGCCATGCTTACCCTTGATGCAAACTGTAACTTACCAGCTTGCCTTCTTTAGACCTGGCACGTCACCACGCATCGCAGCTTCGCGAAGTTGGTTACGGCACAAGCCAAATTTGCGATATACACCGTGTGGACGACCAGTCACCTGGCAGCGACGCTGCTGGCGGCTTGGGCTCGCATCACGAGGTAGTTTTTGTAGCGCAACTTGAGCATCCCAACGTGCATCTTCAGATGCATTTACGTCAGCGATGATTGCTTTAAGTTCTGCACGCTTAGCGGCGAACTTAGCTACTGCTTTAGCGCGCTTTGCTTCGCGCGCCTTCATTGATTCCTTAGCCATTCTCTATACCCCTATTACTTCTTGAATGGGAAGCCTAGGGCAGCCAACAGCGCGCGACCCTCGTCGTTGTTTTTAGCAGTCGTAGTGACAGTAATGTCCATACCACGTAGCTTATCAACCTTATCGTATTCGATTTCAGGGAAGATAATCTGCTCTTTTACGCCCATGCTGTAGTTGCCACGACCGTCAAATGACTTAGGGTTAAGACCACGGAAGTCACGGATACGTGGGATAGAGATATCAACCAAACGATCTAGGAATTCCCACATACGCTCGCCGCGTAGAGTTACCTTACAACCGATCGGCCAGCCTTCACGTACTTTAAAGCCCGCGATAGACTTACGCGCCATAGTTACAACAGGCTTTTGACCAGCGATTGCAGTCATGTCTGCAACAGCGTTTTCAAGAAGCTTCTTGTCTGTTAGCGCTTCACCCACACCCATATTTAGGGTGATTTTCGTAATGCGAGGAACGGCCATTACGTTAGGGCTGTTCAAATCTGTTTTAAGCTGTTGCTTAACAGATTCGTTGTATAAACTTTTTAAACGAGACATTCTCTAACCCTCTTAACCGACTAGTTCGCCATTAGACTTAAAGAAACGCACCTTAGTACCGTCTTCAAGCTGTTTGAAACCTACACGGTCACCTTTACCAGTAGCTGGGTTGAAGATCGCAACGTTAGAAACCGCCAAAGACGCTTCCTTCTCTACGATACCACCTTGCTTACCTAGCATAGGGTTAGGCTTGGTGTGTTTTTTCACCAAGTTGACACCAGAAACAACAACACGGTCGTTTTCTAGTACACGCAGTACTTTACCGCGTTTGCCTTTGTCTTTACCTGCAATTACAACGACTTCGTCGTCGCGTTTAATCTTACGCATAATTACCTCTTTTCCTACGTCCCTCTCATGCTCAAAAACGCCAACGCCTTGCGGCGTTAGCGTTTTAACATAAATCTAACCAGCAAAGGTTAGATCTTTATAGCACTTCAGGCGCCAGGGAAACGATTTTCATGAACTTCTCTGTACGAAGCTCACGCGTTACGGGGCCGAAGATACGAGTACCGATTGGTGCATCGTTAGCGTTCAACAATACCGCTGAGTTAGTATCAAAGCGGATTACTGAACCGTCTGGACGACGAACACCTTTACGAGTACGTACAACGACTGCCTTAAGTACCTGACCTTTCTTCACTTTACCACGTGGGCTAGCTTCTTTAACTGTGACCTTAATCACATCACCAACACTCGCGTAGCGACGGTGAGAACCGCCTAGGACCTTAATGCAAAGTACGCGCTTGGCGCCGCTGTTATCAGCAACATCAAGCATCGATTCTGTTTGGATCATGGTCTACTCCACAAACTCTGTTATACAACCCCCAAGATAACCCTGGGGGCTTGCAATGGAGCGAGGGTGCGTATATTACACCTTCGCAGCGCGCTCTTCAATACGAACAAGTGCCCAAGTTTTAGTCTTGGAATGCGGACGTGTCTCAGCGATAGTCACTAAGTCGCCTGCTTGGCATTCGTTCTTCTCGTCGTGAGCGTGCAGTTTAGTGGAGCGAGTCATGAACTTACCGTAAATCGGATGTTTCTCTTTACGCTCTACTTTTACTGTGATGGTTTTATCCATCTTGTCGCTGACCACGCGGCCAGTAACAGTTCGAGTACGTTTTTCTGCGCTCATACTTAGTTACCTGCCTTTTCGTTGAGTACTGTCTTAACGCGTGCGATGTCACGACGAACCTGACCCAACAAATGGCTTTGAGTCAACTGACCTGAAGCTTTTTGCATACGCAAGTTGAATTGGTCTTTAAGTAGACCTAGCAATTCTTGCTTCAGTTCTTCTGCGGATTTTTCGCGTAATTCATTCGCTTTCATCACATCACCGTCCGTTTAACAACAGTTGCAGAAACAGGCAGCTTAGCTTGAGCTAGTGCGAAAGCTTCGCGAGCCAACGACTCAGGTACGCCGCTCATTTCGAACAACATACGACCTGGTTGGATCTGCGCTACCCAGTATTCAACGCTACCCTTACCTTTACCCATACGAACCTCAAGAGGCTTGCCGGTAATTGGCTTGTCAGGGAAGATGCGAATCCAGATTTTACCACCACGTTTTACGTGACGAGTCATCGTACGACGTGCTGCTTCAATCTGACGCGAAGTGATGCGTCCGCGCTCAGTAGCTTTAAGACCGTATTCGCCAAAGCTTACTTTGCTACCACGCTGTGCAAGACCGCGGTTACGGCCTTTCATCACCTTACGGAACTTTAATCGTTTAGGTTGTAACATTGACGTTTACCTCACTTACCTTTCTTCTTAGGCGCGTTTTTCTCGGCACGTACCTGTTCGATACCACCAAGAACTTCACCTTTGAAGATCCAGACTTTAACGCCAATCACACCGTAAGTAGTGTGTGCTTCGTAAGTAGCGTAATCAATGTTTGCACGCAAAGTGTGCAATGGAACGCGACCTTCACGGTACCATTCAGTACGCGCGATTTCAGCACCACCCAAACGACCGCTTGCTTGAATCTTGATACCTTTAGCACCAAGACGCATAGCGTTTTGTACCGCGCGCTTCATAGCACGACGGAACATAACACGACGCTCTAGCTGGCTAGCAACGTTTTGCGCTACCAATTTGCCATCTAGTTCAGGCTTACGAATTTCTTCGATGTTGATTTGAACTGGAACACCCATCATTTCTGATGCAGCGTTACGTAGTTTCTCAACGTCTTCGCCTTTTTTACCAATCACGATGCCTGGACGGGCTGTGTGGATGGTAATTTTTGCATTCTGTGCAGGACGCTCGATCTCGATGCGGCTTACAGATGCATTTTTTAGCTGCTCATCCAAGTAACTACGTACTTGCAAGTCATTTAGCAGCTTGTCAGCGTATTCGCTCTTATCGGCATACCACACAGAAGTGTGATCTTTGACGATTCCAAGCCGAATACCTGTAGGATTTACTTTCTGACCCATGTCAAACTCTCCTAGCAGTCAGCTCTTAGTCAGCCACCTTAACGGTGATATGGCACGAGCGTTTTAGAATTCGATCTGCACGACCTTTCGCACGCGGTTTAATACGTTTCATAGTCATACCTTCGTCAACGAAGACAGTTGAAACGCGTAGCTCATCAATATCAGCACCTTCGTTGTGCTCAGCGTTAGCTACAGCAGACTCAAGTACTTTTTTCATGATCGCCGCACCTTTTTTAGTGCTAAACGCCAATGTATTTAGAGCTTCATCCACAGATTTACCGCGGATTTGATCAGCAACAAGACGAGCCTTCTGGGCAGAGATGCGAGCGCCTTTAAGCGTAGCGGCTACTTCTGTCATAACTCCCCCTTACTTCTTCTTAGCTTTCTTGTCGGCTGCGTGACCGCGATACGTACGTGTCGCAGCGAACTCACCGAGTTTGTGACCAACCATGTCTTCAGTAACGAATACTGGGACATGTTGACGGCCGTTGTGTACTGCAATCGTCAAACCGACAAAGTTCGGGAAGACGGTAGAACGACGTGACCAAGTTTTGATTGGACGACGATCGTTGCTCTCAATTGCAGCTTCTACCTTTTTCAACAGGTGAAGGTCGATAAATGGACCTTTCTTCAGTGAACGTGGCACAGCTGTATCCTCTTACTTAGCCTGACGACGGCGTACGATTAGTTTATCGGTACGCTTGTTCTTGCGAGTCTTGTAACCCTTAGTCGGCACACCCCATGGTGTCACAGGATGACGACCACCAGACGTACGACCTTCACCACCACCGTGTGGGTGGTCAACCGGGTTCATCGCCACACCGCGTACGGTTGGACGAACACCACGCCAGCGCTTCGCGCCCGCTTTACCTAGTTGACGAAGTGAATGTTCAGAGTTACCTACTTCACCCAATGTTGCGCGACATTCGATTGATACTTTACGCATTTCGCCAGAACGCAAACGTAGGGTTACGTGTGCACCCTCACGCGCTACTAGCTGAGCAGAAGTACCCGCAGAACGTGCCATTTGAGCACCTTTACCCGGCTTCAGTTCGATACAGTGCACAACAGTACCCACTGGGATGTTACGCAACGGCAAACAGTTACCTGGTTTAATGTCAGCGTCTACACCAGACATGATTGGAGTGCCCGCAGACACACCTTTTGGTGCAATAATGTAACGACGCTCACCATCTGCATACTTAAGCAAAGCAATGTTTGCAGAACGGTTTGGATCGTATTCAAGACGCTCAACAACCGCTGGAATTCCGTCTTTGTTACGACGGAAATCGATCACACGGTACGCTTGCTTATGACCACCACCAATGTGACGAGTCGTAATGCGACCGTAGTGGTTACGACCACCGGATTTTGATTTCTTTTCTGTTAGAGATGCTAAAGGCTTACCTTTATGCAGCTCAGAATTGACCACCTTAACAACGTGACGACGTCCCGCAGAGGTTGGCTTAGTTTTAGTCACTGCCATGATCTAACCCCCTATTACTCGCCACCGACGAAATCAATTTCAGAGCCGTCAGCAAGACATACGTACGCCTTACGAACATCAGCACGCTTGCCAAAACCACGCGCAGTACGCTTAGTTTTGCCTTTCACGTTACAGATGTTTACGCCTTTAACTTTTACGTCAAATAGCGCTTCTACAGCTGCTTTGATTTCTGGTTTAGTAGCGTCTTTAGTAACGCGGAATACCACCTGCTGAGAGTTATCAGCTACGATGGTCGCTTTTTCAGAGATGTGCGGCCCAAGCAGCACTTTGTACAAGCGTTCCTGGTTCATGCCAACACCTCTTCAACTTTTTTCAGCGCATCCACAGTTAGTAGAACTTTCTCGAAGCCTACCAAGCTTACTGGATCGATACCTGCGGTATCACGCACGTCAACGTTTGGCACATTGCGCGCAGCAAGGAACAAGTTAGCTTCTAGCTCTGCAGTAATTAGCAGCACGTTAGAAAGCTCTAGTTCGTTTAGCTTCGCAATGAACTCTTTAGTTTTTGGACCTTCAACTTTGAAGTCTTCAACGATGACTAAGCGATCCTGACGAGCAAGCTCAGAGAAGATGCAACGCATAGCACCGCGGTACATTTTCTTGTTTACTTTCTGAGCGTGGTCACGTGGCTGAGCAGCGAAAGTTACACCACCAGTACGCCAGATTGGCGAACGAGATGTACCAGCACGCGCACGACCAGTGCCCTTTTGACGCCATGGCTTAGCACCACCGCCAGACACAGCTGAACGATTTTTTTGGGCTTTAGTGCCCTGACGAGCGCCAGACAGGTAAGCAGTTACTACCTGGTGTACTAGCGCTTCATTGAAGTCTTTACCAAAAGCTAGGTCGGATACTTCTACCGAACCCTGAGCTCCAGCTAGATTCAGATTCATTTCAAACCCCCTTAGGCGCCAGCTTTAACAGCCGGTTTAACGATAACGTCACCGCCGGTTGCACCCGGAACAGCACCTTTAACCAACAACAGGTTACGCTCAGCATCAACGCGAACGATTTCTAGGGACTGAACGGTTACGCGTTCTGCACCCATGTGACCTGCCATTTTCTTGCCTTTCCAAACACGACCTGGAGTCTGACATTGACCAATTGAACCCGGAGCACGGTGCGATAGTGAGTTACCGTGAGTCGCGTCTTGCATGGAGAAGTTCCAGCGCTTAATACCGCCTTGGAAACCTTTACCTTTAGACTGACCAGTAACATCTACTGATTGACCTGCTTCGAAGCGCGCAACAGTTAGCTCATCACCAACGTTGACTTCTTCGTCACCCGACAGGCGAAACTCCCATAAACCGCGACCAGCTTCAACGCCAGCTTTAGCAAAGTTACCTGCTTCTGGTTTAGTCAGGCGGTTAGCCTTCTTAGAACCAGTAGTAACTTGTACCGCAGCGTAGTCGTCGCTTTCTAGCGTTTTTACACGCGTAACACGGTTCGGTTCCACTTCGATGACGGTGACTGGCACGGATACGCCATCTTCAGTGAAGATGCGTGTCATACCCGCTTTACGTCCGATAAGACCTACAGACATTTACTTTAACCTCTTGCCAGTTGTGTACGGGGCTGTTACCCACTACGGCTGCCCTTTCCAGAGCATTCCACACTAAATAAGCGCTTCATTAATAAATTAATTCTGCGCAGTGCCTTGATTAGCCGAGACTGATCTGCACTTCTACACCCGCAGCTAGATCTAGCTTCATCAATGCGTCAACAGTTTTTTCTGTTGGCTCAACGATGTCTAGAACACGCTTGTGAGTACGGATTTCATATTGATCGCGCGCATCTTTGTTTACGTGCGGAGAAATCAGAACTGTGAAGCGTTCTTTGCGAGTTGGAAGCGGGATCGGGCCCCGTACCTGAGCGCCAGTACGCTTTGCAGTATCAACGATTTCCTGCGCAGACGTATCGATCAGGCGATGATCAAAGGCTTTCAGACGAATACGAATTTTCTGATTCTGCATTTCGATCACACATTTCCTAACGGTTGTGAAACGGCTCTTGCCGTCCCTCCCCTACATAGAGAGGGACGCAAATTCTACTTATTGTAGGGGTTTTGGTCAACTGTATTTTTTATAACCAACCAAATTATTTTACCCTACAATTTTTAGACATAAAAAAAGGGGCCCTAAGGCCCCTTTTCTATCTCAAGCAATAATTACTTGATGATTTTAGATACTACACCAGCACCTACAGTACGACCACCTTCACGGATAGCGAAGCGTAGACCTTCTTCCATCGCGATTGGGTTGATCAAGGTAACAGACATTTGAACGTTGTCACCAGGCATTACCATTTCAACACCTTCTGGAAGCTCACAAGCACCAGTGATGTCAGTAGTACGGAAGTAGAACTGCGGACGGTAGCCTTTAAAGAATGGAGTGTGACGACCACCTTCATCTTTAGATAGTACGTATACTTCGCCTTCGAACTCAGTGTGAGGAGTGATAGTACCTGGCTTAGCTAGTACTTGACCACGCTCAACTTCGTCACGCTTAGTACCACGTAGTAGGGCACCGATGTTCTCACCTGCACGACCTTCGTCAAGCAGCTTACGGAACATCTCTACACCAGTACAAGTAGTAGTTTGGGTGTCACGGATACCAACGATTTCGATTTCGTTACCAACGTTAACGATACCACGCTCTACACGGCCAGTTACTACAGTACCACGACCAGAGATAGAGAATACGTCCTCGATAGGCATTAGGAATGGCTGATCGATCGCACGCTCTGGCTCAGGGATGTAAGTATCTAGCGCTTCAACTAGGTTCTTAACCGCAGTAGTACCAAGTTCGTTGTCGTCTTCACCGTTAAGCGCCATTAGAGCAGAACCAGCGATGATTGGAGTATCGTCGCCAGGGAATTCGTAAGTGTCTAGCAACTCACGGATTTCCATTTCTACTAGCTCTAGCATCTCAGCGTATTCTTCAGAATCAACGCCGCCACAATCTTCAGCAAGAAGGTCAGCTTTGTTTAGGAATACAACGATGTAAGGTACACCTACCTGACGAGAAAGCAGGATGTGCTCACGAGTCTGAGGCATAGGGCCGTCAGTTGCGCCACAAACAAGAATAGCGCCGTCCATTTGAGCAGCACCAGTGATCATGTTTTTAACGTAGTCGGCGTGTCCTGGGCAGTCCACGTGCGCGTAGTGACGAATAGTAGAATCGTACTCAACGTGTGAAGTAGCGATTGTGATACCACGCTCACGCTCTTCAGGAGCGTTGTCGATTTGGTCAAACGCTTTCATTTCACCACCGAAAACTTCTGCACATACACGAGTAAGTGCAGCAGTTAGAGTAGTTTTACCATGGTCAACGTGACCGATAGTACCAACGTTTACGTGCGGCTTAGAGCGTTCAAATGATTGTTTAGCCACGATTAATTCCTCTTAAGCGAATTAGGCAATTTTAGGCAAAATTATTTTGAGTTGATTACAGCTTCAGCAATGTTTGCTGGCGCTTCTGCGTAATCGTCAAATTCCATAGAGTAGGTCGCGCGACCTTGAGTCGCTGAGCGAAGATCAGTTGCATAACCGAACATTTCACCCAGTGGTACCGCTGCGCGGATTACTTTACCAGAAGTCGAGTCTTCCATACCTTGTACGAGACCACGACGACGGTTAAGGTCACCCATCACATCACCCATGTACTCTTCTGGCGTTACAACTTCTACTTTCATCATTGGCTCAAGTAGGCAAGGACTAGCTTCTTGCGCGTACTTTTTAAGAGCTTGAGAAGCAGCGATTTTAAACGCCATTTCGTTAGAGTCAACATCATGGAAAGAACCATCGTACAAACGCGCTTTTAGGCCGATCAACGGGTAACCCGCGATAACACCATTTTGCATTTGTTCGGCGATACCTTTTTCGATAGCTGGAATGTATTCCTTAGGAATAACACCACCTACGATCTCGTTGATGAACTCCAAACCTTCCTCATCAGACGGACTGAACTCAACAACAACGTGACCGTATTGACCACGACCACCAGACTGACGAGCAAACTTGTGGTTTGCATCAACGGTCTGACGAATCTTCTCACGGTATGCAACCTGAGGCTTACCGATGTTTGCTTCTACTTTGAACTCACGCTTCATACGATCAACGATGATGTCCAAGTGAAGCTCACCCATACCAGAGATGATGGTTTGGCCAGATTCTTGGTCTGTTTCTACGCGGAAAGATGGATCTTCTTGCGCCAGTTTACCTAGAGCAATACCCATTTTCTCTTGGTCAGCTTTAGACTTAGGCTCAACCGCTACAGAGATTACAGGCTCTGGGAATTCCATACGCTCAAGAACGATTTTATCGTCGATTGAACATAGAGTATCACCAGTAGTTACATCTTTAAGGCCGATCATCGCAGCGATGTCGCCCGCGCGCACTTCTTTGATCTCTTCACGAGAGTTAGAGTGCATTTGTACCATACGACCGATACGTTCTTTCTTCTGTTTAACAGAGTTGTAAACGCTGTCACCAGATTGAAGAACGCCCGAGTATACGCGTACGAACGTTAGTGTACCCACGAATGGGTCGGTAGCGATTTTGAATGCCAACGACGCGAATGGCGCGCTGTCATCTGCTTCACGAGTTGCAACGGTTTCGTCTGCATCGTCAAGCGTACCTTCGATCGCTTTAACGTCTTTTGGAGAAGGCATGTATTCAATAACAGCATCAAGTACCGCTTGAACACCTTTGTTCTTAAACGCAGAACCACACTGCATAAGAACGATTTCGTTGTCTAGAGTCAATTGACGCAATGCACCCTTGATCTCTTCTTCAGACAACTCACCTTCTTCAAGGTATTTTTCCATCAACTCTTCGGTAGCTTCAGCCGCAGCTTCAACCATTTCTTCACGTAGAGTTTCAGCTTTGTCTTGAAGATCCGCAGGGATATCTTCAAGCTCGTACGTCATACCTTGATCTTCTTCGTTCCACATGATTGCTTTCATGCGAATTAAGTCAACAACGCCTTTAAACTCATCTTCCGCACCGATTGGGAAGTTGATTGGCACAGCACGCGCGCCTAGACGATCTTTAAGCTGTTGAACAACCATAAAGAAGTCTGCACCGGCACGGTCCATTTTGTTGACGAATACCATACGAGGCACTTCGTATTTGTTTGCTTGACGCCAAACTGTTTCAGTTTGAGGCTGTACGCCAGAAGACGCACAAAGCACAACTACAGCGCCATCAAGTACACGCAAAGAACGTTCTACTTCGATAGTGAAGTCAACGTGTCCCGGAGTATCGATGATGTTAACGCGGTGCTCATCAAACTGCTGGTTCATACCACTCCAGAAACAGGTGGTAGCAGCAGAAGTGATGGTAATACCACGCTCTTGCTCTTGTTCCATCCAGTCCATGGTAGCAGCGCCATCATGTACCTCACCGATTTTGTGAGATAGACCTGTGTAGAACAATACACGCTCAGTAGTAGTCGTTTTGCCGGCGTCTACGTGCGCACAGATACCGATGTTACGGTAACGTGCGATAGGAGTTTTACGAGCCACAACTTATTCCTCTGAGAATATTAGAAGCGATAATGAGCAAATGCTTTGTTCGCATCAGCCATACGGTGCACGTCTTCACGTTTCTTAACTGCTGCACCGCGACCTTCAGCCGCATCTACTAGTTCACCCGCTAGGCGCAACGCCATGGATTTTTCACCACGACCGCGAGCGGCGTCTACCAACCAACGCATAGACAAAGCCATACGACGTGCTGGACGAACTTCACAAGGCACTTGGTAAGTCGCACCACCTACACGGCGAGATTTAACCTCAACCATAGGCTGTACGCTTTCAAGCGCTTTGTCGAATAGTTCGATTGGATCTTGGTTAGTGCGCTCTTGGATTTTATCCAATGCACCGTACACGATTTTCTCAGCAACAGATTTCTTACCGCTGATCATTACGTGGTTAATGAATTTTGCCAGTACAATGTTACCAAATTTTGGATCTGGTAAGATTTCGCGCTTGGCAGCAACTCGTCTTCTAGGCATTGATAAGCCCTCTATAGTTAAAAAGGTCTTCAGGTTTACAGGTATTTAAACACCTGGCCTTACTCTTATCCTGTCAGGTCCAGTGCCGGGCTATCGCCCGCGCACTTCGCCGTATAGGAATGGCGATTAAGACTTAGGACGCTTAGTACCGTACTTGGAGCGGCCTTGTTTACGATCGTTCACACCAGAGCAGTCAAGTGCTCCACGAACTGTGTGATAGCGCACACCCGGAAGGTCTTTTACACGACCACCACGAATTAGCACAACAGAGTGTTCCTGCAAGTTGTGGCCTTCACCACCGATGTAGGATGTCACTTCCATTGAGTTAGTTAGACGAACACGACATACTTTACGCAAAGCTGAGTTCGGCTTTTTCGGAGTAGTAGTGTAAACACGGGTACACACGCCACGGCGCTGAGGACAAGCCTGCAATGCAGGAACATCACTCTTTTGCACCTTACGTTTACGAGGCTTGCGCACCAATTGGTTAATAGTTGCCATATCTTAAGCAAACTCCACAATTTTGATGAGCACTAAAACATTGGGTTTTTTTAAACCCAACACAAAGGGGCCGAAATTGTACTCAATTTCGGCCCATAACGTCAAACATTGAATAAAATTTATTCAGCGTCTGGCATTTGCGTCAACGCTTCCGTTAGTGCTTGTTGCACTTCTTCCGCGCTCACTGTGCGGCTAGCATCGGCAGCAGGCGCTGCGCGTTTGCGCTTACGCTCTGCGTGGTATGCTAAACCACTACCTGCTGGGATCAAACGACCCACAACAACGTTTTCTTTCAATCCACGTAGGAAGTCTTGCTTGCCAGTCACGGCGCCTTCGGTCAATACGCGTGTTGTTTCTTGGAACGAAGCCGCAGAAATGAACGACTCAGTTGCCAAAGAAGCTTTTGTAATACCCAACAATACACGTTCGTATACAGCTGGCAGTTTGCCTTCTGCTTCTAGGCGCTCGTTTTCAGCAACAACCGCTTGGTATTCCACTTGGTCACCAGGGATGAAGCTAGAATCGCCCGCATCAACAATGTCGACCTTACGTAGCATTTGGCGAACGATAACTTCAATGTGCTTATCGTTGATGCCTACGCCTTGTAGACGGTATACATCTTGGATCTCAGACGTGATGTACTTAGCAAGCTCACCTACACCCAAGACACGCAAGATGTCGTGTGGGTTAGATGGACCATCAGAAATAACCTCACCCTTTTCAACATGCTCGCCTTCGAACACGTTAAGGTTACGCCACTTCTGAATCATTAGCTCAAAGTGATCACCGCTCTCTGGGGTGATCTGCAAACGCTTCTTACCTTTGGTTTCTTTACCGAAACCAACCGTACCTGAAATCTCAGCCAAGATAGAAGACTCTTTTGGCTTACGTGCTTCAAATAGGTCAGCAACACGTGGAAGACCACCGGTGATATCCTTGTTCACCGTACCCTCTACTGGGATACGCGCAAGAACGTCACCTGCGTTAACCACTGCGTTTTCGCTTAGGTTAAAGATCGCTTTTGCTGGCAACATGTACTGAATCGTTGCGCCCGTTACCGAGTGAACAATGTCGTTGCCGTTTTCGTCTACGAGTTTCATCATAGGACGAATGTCTTTACCCGCTGCCGGGCGGTCACGCGGCTCAAGCACCTCAGTGGTAATCAAACCAGTCAACTCATCCGCTTGGCGCTTAACGGTAATACCGTCTTCCATGCCAATGAACTGCAAGCGACCAGATACTTCACTGATGATTGGGTGCGTGTGCGGATCCCAGTTAGCAACAATGTCGCCTGCGCCTACAGTGTCACCGTCTTTCAGACGAATGACAGCACCGTAAGGAAGCTTGTAACGCTCGCGCTCACGACCGTGGCTATCGGTAATACCCAACTCACCTGAACGAGAAGTCGCTACGATGAAGCCGTCTTCACGCTCTACGTACTTAAGGTTGTGTAGACGAATCTCACCGCCGTTCTTCACTTGTACGCTGTCTACAGCTGCAGTTCGAGATGCCGCACCACCGATGTGGAAGGTACGCATCGTAAGCTGTGTACCTGGCTCACCGATTGACTGAGCTGCGATAACACCCACAGCTTCGCCTTTGTTAACCAAGTGACCGCGACCAAGGTCACGACCGTAACACGCTGCACAGATACCGTGGCGAGTCGTACATGTAATTGCAGAGCGAACCACAATCTCATCAATAGAAGAGTATGCAGGGTCGCTGTCTAGACGGTGTACCCATGCTTCATCCATCAATGTGCCGGCAGCGATCAATACACTGTTATCGGCAGGATCAAGCACATCACGCGCTACAACTCGACCTAGTACGCGATGACCAAGTGCAACAACAATGTCGCCGCCTTCGATCAACGGCTGCATGATCAAGCCTTCTTCAGTACCACAGTCGTCTTCAGTGATAACAACGTCTTGTGCTACGTCTACCAAACGACGAGTTAGGTAACCCGAGTTTGCAGTTTTAAGTGCGGTATCGGCCAAACCTTTACGAGCACCGTGAGTCGAGATGAAGTACTGAAGTACGTTTAGACCTTCACGGAAGTTTGCCACGATTGGGGTCTCGATGATCGAGCCATCCGGCTTCGCCATCAGACCACGCATACCCGCTAGCTGACGAATCTGAGCCGCACTACCACGCGCGCCCGAGTCAGCCATCATGTATACAGAGTTGAAAGACTCTTGCTCTACTTCTTCGCCTTCTTTGTTGATTACAGGCTCAGTACGTAGGTTGTCCATCATCTTCTTAGCCAACAAGTCGTTAGCACGTGACCAAATATCGATAACTTTGTTGTACTTCTCGCCCTGAGTTACCAAACCTTCAGCGAACTGATGCTCAATCTCTTTAACTTCTGCTTGAGATTCAGCAATGATGGTCTTCTTCTCTTCTGGGATAACAAAGTCGTTAACACCGATAGATGCGCCCGATACCGTCGCTTGACGGAAACCTAGGTACATCAACTGGTCAGCAAAGATAACTGTGTCTTTCAAACCACAACGACGGTAGGCTTCGTTCAATAGGCCAGAGATCGCTTTCTTCTTCATGTTTTGGTTAACAAGTTCGAAAGGAAGACCTTCTGGTACGATGCGGAACAACATCGCACGACCGACAGTCGTATCTTTAATTTCAGTTTTAGTCGTTACATTGTTTTCAATGTCACGAATCGACTCAGTCAAACGCACTTTAACGCGCGCTTGTAGGTGTACTTGGCCTGCGCCGTAAGCACGCTCTACTTCGTCGATGTTAGCAAAGGCCATACCTTCGCCTTTTGCGTTAATACGCTCACGGGTCATGTAGTAAAGACCCAATACAACGTCCTGCGACGGTACGATGATCGGCTCACCGTTCGCTGGCGACAATACGTTGTTGGTAGACATCATCAACGCACGCGCTTCTAGCTGTGCTTCTAGAGTTAGCGGTACGTGTACCGCCATTTGGTCACCGTCGAAGTCGGCGTTGTATGCCGCACACACTAGCGGGTGCAGCTGAATCGCTTTACCTTCAATCAACACAGGCTCAAACGCTTGGATACCCAAACGGTGAAGTGTTGGTGCACGGTTAAGTAGTACTGGGTGTTCACGGATCACTTCGTCTAGGATATCCCAAACCAAAGCGTCTTCGCGCTCTACCATTTTCTTCGCAGCTTTGATGGTGGTTGCGTGACCACGTAGCTCAAGCTTTGAGTAAATAAATGGCTTAAATAGCTCAAGTGCCATCTTCTTAGGAAGACCACACTGGTGTAGGCGCAAGTAAGGACCTACCACGATTACCGAACGGCCAGAGTAGTCAACACGCTTACCAAGAAGGTTTTGACGGAAACGACCCTGCTTACCTTTGATCATGTCGGCAAGTGACTTAAGCGGACGCTTGTTCGAGCCAGTAATCGCACGGCCACGACGACCGTTATCTAGCAAGGCATCTACAGACTCTTGCAACATACGTTTTTCGTTACGTACGATGATGTCTGGCGCGTTAAGGTCTAGTAGACGCTTAAGACGGTTGTTACGGTTGATTACACGACGGTAAAGGTCGTTAAGGTCAGATGTCGCGAAGCGGCCACCGTCTAGTGGTACCAACGGACGAAGATCAGGTGGTAGTACCGGTAGTACTTCCATGATCATCCACTGTGGGTTGTTACCTGACTGGTAGAAGGCTTCTAGCAACTTAAGGCGCTTAGAAAGCTTTTTGATCTTGGTTTCAGAGTTGGTTTGCGGCAACTCTTCACGAATCGTTTGAATTTCTTCTTCAAGATCGATAGATGCAAGCAGCTCTTTAACCGCTTCAGCACCCATACGCGCATCAAACTCATCGCCGTATTCTTCGATTGCTTCGATGTACTGGTCATCGTTAAGCATTTGACCGCGCTCAAGGGTAGTCATACCCGGCTCGATCACAACAAATGATTCGAAGTAAAGCACGCGCTCAATGTCACGCAATGTCATATCAAGCATCAAGCCGATACGAGATGGCAGTGACTTAAGGAACCAAATGTGAGCAACTGGAGAAGCTAGCTCGATGTGACCCATTCGGTCACGACGCACTTTCGCTTGTGTAACTTCAACGCCACACTTCTCACAGATAACACCGCGGTGCTTCATGCGCTTGTATTTACCACACAAACACTCAAAGTCTTTTACTGGACCAAAGATTTTGGCACAGAACAAACCTTCACGCTCAGGCTTGAAGGTACGGTAGTTAATAGTCTCTGGCTTTTTAACTTCGCCGTATGACCAAGAACGGATCATTTCAGGCGATGCCAGGGAAATACGGATAGAGTCAAACTCTTCTGATTGACCCTGTACTTTTATTGCTTTGAGCAAATCTTTCATGATGTCAGGCTCCTAACGCGGAGAAATGACCCAGCCCTAAAGAGGGCCGGGTTAA
This sequence comes from Pontibacterium sp., assembly GCA_049603715.1. Taxonomy (GTDB): domain Bacteria; phylum Pseudomonadota; class Gammaproteobacteria; order Pseudomonadales; family Balneatricaceae; genus Pontibacterium. Next base: position 38,931 of record JBMYSW010000005.1, read on the forward strand.
ATAAGGTTAGCTCGATTATTCGCTTTCTAGCTCGATATCGATACCGAGCGAGCGAATTTCCTTCGTGAGTACGTTGAAGGACTCAGGCATGCCTGGCTGCATACGGTGGTCGCCATCGACGATGTTTTTGTACATCTTCGTACGACCGTTAACGTCATCCGACTTAACGGTGAGCATTTCTTGCAACGTGTACGCTGCGCCGTATGCCTCAAGGGCCCACACTTCCATCTCACCGAAGCGCTGACCACCAAACTGTGCTTTACCACCTAGCGGCTGTTGCGTTACTAGGCTGTAAGAACCTGTCGAACGGGCGTGCATCTTATCGTCAACCAAGTGGTTCAACTTAAGCATGTACATGTAACCAACTGTTACTGGACGGTCGAAGGCATCACCAGTACGGCCATCAAACAAGGTGTACTGACCGCTGGTATCGATGTCGGCAAGCGTCAATAGCTCTTTAAGCTCAGCTTCTTTAGCACCGTCGAATGCAGGCGTTGCAATTGGAACACCCTTACGAAGGTTTTGAGCCAAGTCTAGGATTTCGTCATCGCTGAAGCTATCTAGCTCTTCTTTACGCGCACATGTCCAACCACCAAGCTCGGTGTTGTAGATACGGCCCAAGAAGTCGCGAATCTCGCCTACTTTTTCAGCACGCTCACGCTCTTGCTCAAGCATTGCGTTGATCTTGTTACCAAGACCTTTCGCTGCGGCACCCATGTGTGTCTCTAGGATCTGACCAACGTTCATACGCGAAGGTACACCTAGTGGGTTAAGCACGATATCAACAGGCTCGCCGTCTTTATCGTAAGGCATGTCTTCTACTGGCATGATAACCGAGATTACACCCTTGTTACCGTGACGACCGGCCATCTTATCACCCGGTTGTACACGACGCTTCGTCGCAACATACACCTTAACGATCTTCTGAACGCCTGGTGCTAGGTCGTCGCCTGTTAGCAACTTACCTTTCTTGTCTTCAAAACGCGCATCTAGCTGCTCGCGACGCTCTTCAAGCTGCTTCTCAGCGGCTTCAAGCATTTCAGCAACGTTTTCCTCTGCTACGCGAATGTTGAACCAGTCAGCTTTCTTGATGCCCGCTAGCGCTTCAGAAGTGATTTCTTGACCTTTAGTTAGGCCAGCACCGCCGATTGCAGACAAGCCAACAAGGGCTTTTTCTAGACGCTCAAACGTCGCTTCTTCAACGATACGGAATTCGTCGTTAAGGTCTTTACGAATCGCAGCTAGCTCAGATTTTTCAATTGAAAGCGCACGCTCGTCTTTTGCAACACCGTCACGGGTAAAGACTTGAACGTCGATAACTTTACCGATCGTACCTGTCTTAACACGCAAAGAAGTATCTTTAACGTCAGACGCTTTTTCACCGAAGATCGCACGTAGTAGCTTTTCTTCTGGTGTTAGCTGAGTTTCACCTTTAGGCGTCACTTTACCTACTAGGATGTCACCAGGGCCAACTTCTGCACCAATGTGCACGATGCCAGACTCGTCTAGTTTCGCTAGCGCAGACTCACCTACGTTAGGAATATCCGAGGTAATTTCTTCAGCGCCAAGCTTAGTATCACGCGCCACACAGGTAAGTTCCTGAATGTGGATTGTGGTGAAACGGTCTTCCTGAACTACACGCTCAGAGATAAGGATCGAGTCCTCGAAGTTGTAGCCGTTCCAAGGCATGAAAGCGATACGCATGTTTTGACCAAGCGCTAGCTCACCCATGTCTACAGATGGGCCGTCAGCCATGATGTCGCCTGCTTGCACAGAGTCACCAGGGAATACGATCGGGCGCTGGTTGATACATGTGTTTTGGTTAGAGCGAACGTACTTAGTTAGGTTGTAGATATCTACACCTGCGTCACCCGCGTCTACTTCAGCGTCGTGTACTTTAACTACGATACGGCTCGCATCAACAGACTCGATAATACCGCCACGCTTAGCTACCACACATACACCAGAGTCGCGTGCTACGTTGCGCTCCATACCCGTACCTACTAGCGGCTTATCAGCGCGTAGTGTTGGTACTGCTTGACGTTGCATGTTCGATCCCATCAATGCGCGGTTCGCGTCATCGTGTTCTAGGAATGGGATCAATGACGCAGCAACAGAGACAACCTGACGTGGTGACACGTCCATGTACTCTACTTTTTCTGGCGCCATTACGGTGAATTCGTTTAGGTGACGAACAGGTACTAGCTCTTCAGTTAGCGCCTTGTTTTCGTCCATCTTCGCCGATGCCTGTGCGATGATGAAGTTGTTTTCTTCAATCGCAGATAGGTAATCGATGTCGTCGGTAACGATACCGTCAACAACACGACGGTACGGCGTTTCAATGAAGCCGTAGTCGTTAGTACGCGCGAATACAGCCAAAGAGTTGATCAAACCGATGTTTGGACCCTCAGGCGTTTCGATCGGACATACACGACCGTAGTGAGTTGGGTGAACGTCTCGAACCTCAAAGCCTGCGCGCTCACGCGTTAGACCGCCTGGGCCCAATGCAGATACACGACGCTTGTGAGTAACCTCAGATAGCGGGTTGTTTTGGTCCATAAACTGAGACAGCTGAGACGAACCGAAGAACTCTTTGATCGCCGCTGCAACAGGCTTCGCGTTGATCAAGTCTTGTGGCATTAGACCATCGGCTTCCGCCATGCTCAAACGCTCACGTACTGCACGCTCTACACGCACAAGACCTACGCGGAATTGGTTTTCTGCCATTTCACCAACAGAACGGATACGACGGTTACCCAAGTGGTCGATATCGTCGACAGTGCCTTGACCGTTACGGATATCGATAAGGGTACGCATCACATCAAGGATATCCTCTTTATCGAGGATACCTTTACCAACCACTTCATCGCGACCTAAGCGACGGTTGAACTTCATACGACCTACGCCAGACAAGTCGTAGCGCTCTTCAGAGAAGAAGAGGTTTTCGAACAAGGCTTCAGCCGATTCTTTGGTTGGTGGCTCACCAGGGCGCATCATACGGTAGATTTCTACCAATGCTTCAAGCTGGTTACGGGTGTTGTCGATACGCAAAGTATCAGACATAAACGCACCACGGTCTAGGTCGTTAGTGTAAAGCGTTTGGAACTCACTGATGCCCGCATCAACCAGGGCTTCAAATACATCTTCAGTGATTTCAGCGTTACAGTTGACAACCACTTCACCAGTGCTTGGATCAACGATATCGCGAGCGATTGCTTTACCTAACAAGTACTCAAGAGGTACTTCTAGGTATTCCATACCCGCTTTGGTCAATTGGCGAACGTGCTTAGGCGTAATACGACGGCCAGGCTCAATAATCACTTCGCCGTCAGGACCTTTCACTTCGAAGGTCAGTGTTTCACCACGTAGTCGCTCAGCAACCAACGCCATTTGAATTTTGCCATCTTCGATTTTCCAATCGGTGTTATCGAAGAAGGTTTCAAGAATTTCTTCTGCTGTGTAACCCAAAGCGCGAAGCAGCACAGTTGAAGGCAGCTTACGACGACGGTCGATACGTACAAACAGAGAATCTTTCGGGTCAAACTCGAAGTCCAACCAAGAACCACGGTAAGGAATAATGCGTGCAGAATAAAGCAGCTTACCTGATGAATGGGTTTTACCCTTGTCGTGGTCGAAGAATACACCTGGGGAGCGGTGCAACTGAGATACGATTACTCGCTCTGTGCCGTTGACCACGAAAGTGCCGTTGTCTGTCATCAAAGGCATTTCGCCCATGTAGACTTCTTGCTCTTTTACTTCTTTCGCAGTTTTGCTACCGCTGTCTTTGTCAAAGAACGACAGTTGAACGCGTACACGCAAAGGCGCAGCGTAAGTGATACCTCGTAATTGACACTCTTTCACGTCAAATACAGGCTCACCTAAACGGTAACCGACGTAACTTAACGCCGCATTGCCAGAATAGGATGCAATCGGAAAAACCGAGCTAAAGGCCGCATGAAGCCCTTCGTCTTTCAGCTGTGCAGGCTCAGTACCTTCCTGCAAAAAGCGTTTGTATGAATCCAGCTGAATTGCTAGCAGGTAAGGCACATCCATAACCTGCGGTAGTTTACCGAAGTCTTTGCGGATGCGTTTCTTCTCAGTGTATGAATAAGCCATCAATGTTCCCCAGCGCGCGCACCATTGAAAAAACTCAGACCGGAAGGGGGGCTTCCAGGCTGTCTTACCCGTTCTTAATTACCGTGTAGTAAGAACGGAAAAAGGCCGGTGACAAAAAGTCACCAGCCATCTGCACAATTAAACCATAATAGGCTTATTGGCAACTAACACTCTGTTACTTAACTTCAACAGATGCGCCAGCAGCTTCAAGTGCAGCTTTAAGCTCTTCAGCTTCTTCTTTGCTAACGCCTTCTTTAACAGTCGCAGGAGCGCCGTCAACCATGCCTTTAGCTTCTTTCAAGCCAAGACCAGTTGCGCCACGTACGGCTTTGATTACGTTAACTTTCTTATCGCCCGCAGCAGTTAGTACTACGTCGAATTCAGTTTGTTCTTCAGCAGCAGCACCCGCTTCGCCAGCAGGACCAGCCATTACAGCAGCAGCTGCAGTTACGCCGAATTTTTCTTCCATTGCTTCGATCAATGCAACAACGTCAGTTACAGACATTTCAGCAATTGCGTTAAGGATATCTTCGTTAGTCAGAGACATGGTTTATATTCCCATATTATGAGGCGTTTGATGCCCCAAAAAAATTTCAAAAAACTTAAGAACAGAGGCTGAATTAAGCCGCTTGCTCTTCTTTTTGGTCGCGAATTGCCGCAATAGTACGGCATAGCTTGCCAGCAGATGCTTCTTTCATCACGCTCATTAGCTTCGCAATAGCTTCTTCGTATGTTGGCAACTTAGCCAATACAGAGATATCTACTACATCACCTTCGAACGCAGCTGCTTTAAGCTCAAACTTATCGTTTTCTTTAGCAAACGCTTCAAGAATACGCGCACCCGCACCTGGGTGTTCGTTTGAAAACGCAAGAATAGAAGGGCCTTTAAATGTGTCTTGTAGACACGCGTAGTCAGTACCTTCCACTGCGCGACGTGCTAGCGTGTTACGAACAACTTTAAGTTGAACACCCGCTTCACGTGCTTGCTTACGCAAGACAGTCATATCTTCTACGGTTACGCCACGGGAATCCGCAACAACCAAAGATAGAGCGCCTTTAGCAGCTTCCTGGACTTCAGCGACGATCGCTTTTTTGTCTTCGAGTCCTAATGCCACGATTTACTCCTGGATTGAGTCTTACGACTATTTACCAAATGCCCAAACGGGCTTGAGTACGGTGGTATAAATTCCTAAGAATTTCACCGTCTGCGCAGGCCGGAAACCATTAAGAACGGAGTTTAGCCCGCTCACCTGCGGTCTTTGACGGCCTTCGTCTCTATTTAAGGGGAACGAAGACCCTCAAAAAACCTTATATCGAATTAAACGTCTAGAGACGCTTGATCGATTGTTAAGCCAGGACCCATAGTCGTAGATAGGGTCACTTTCTTAACATAAACACCTTTAGCAGAAGCAGGCTTTAGCTTTTTAAGATCAGCTACAAGCGCTTCTAGGTTGCCTTGGATCGCGTCAGCAGCAAAGTCTGCTTTACCGATACCCGCGTGGATAATACCGTTTTTGTCAGTACGGAAACGTACTTGACCAGCCTTAGCGTTGTTAACCGCAGTTACAACGTCAGGTGTTACAGTACCCACTTTAGGGTTAGGCATAAGGCCACGTGGACCAAGAATTTGACCCAACTGACCTACAACGCGCATAGCGTCTGGAGTTGCGATTACAACGCCAAAATCAAGGTCGCCGCCTTTGATTTGCTCTGCAAGGTCTTCAAAACCAACTACGTCAGCGCCAGCTTCTTTTGCTTTCTCAGCGTTTTCGCCTTGAGCAAATACAGCTACACGTACGTCGTTACCAGTACCGTTAGGAAGAACAGTAGAACCACGAACAACCTGATCAGATTTACGTGGATCAACACCTAGGTTGATAGCAACATCTACAGACTCTTTGAACTTAACAGTAGAAAGCTCACCCAAAAGAGAAACTGCTTCTGAGATAGCGTACTGCTTAGTAGATTCAACTTTTTCTGCAATCGCCTTTTGGCGCTTAGTCAACTTAGCCATTACTCTTGACCCTCTACTAGCAAGCCCATGCTGCGCGCAGAGCCAGCAATTGTACGACACGCTGCGTCCATATCGGCTGCAGTCAGGTCAGGCATTTTAACCGTTGCGATCTCTTCCAATTGAGCGCGAGTAACAGTACCTACTTTCTCAGTGTTTGGACGACCAGAACCGCTCTTAAGGCCAGCTGCTTTCTTCAAAAGAATTGAAGCAGGAGGAGTCTTTGTAATGAAAGTGAAGCTACGGTCAGCGTAAACTGTAATTACAACAGGAACTGGCATACCGCTTTCAAGACTTTGAGTCTCAGCGTTGAATGCTTTACAGAATTCCATGATGTTAACACCGTGTTGACCTAGTGCAGGACCAACCGGTGGGCTTGGGTTAGCAGCACCTGCCGCAACCTGAAGCTTAATGTAAGCTTGGATTTTCTTAGCCATTGCTAAATCTCCTAGTGGGTAATAGCGCCGTTAGGCTCCCCGTTCTTTTAAACACAAAAAACTCTGCCTCTTAAAATAAGAAGCAGAGCCTTGTTGTTTCGCTTATCAAGCCTTTTCGACTTGACTAAACTCTAGCTCTACAGGTGTAGAACGACCGAAGATCAACACTGCAACCTGCAGGCGGCTCTTCTCGTAGTTCACTTCTTCAACAACACCGTTGAAGTCAGCAAACGGACCATCAATAACACGCACGCCTTCACCTGGTTCAAACAAGGTCTTAGGACGAGGCTTATCAACACCTGTGCTTACGCGCTGCAGAATCTCATCTGCCTCACGCTGGCTGATTGGGAAGGGTTTACCTGCCGCACCGCCAATAAATCCGAGCACGTTTGGCGTATCTTTCACCAAGTGCCACGTGTCGTCGGTAAGTTCCATGTTTACGATAACGTAACCAGGGTAAAACTTACGCTCAGACTTTTTCTTTTTACCGTTGCTGATTTCAACAACTTCTTCGGTAGGCACCAAGATCTCACCAAAAAGATCTTCCATACCGTAACGCGAAACTCGCTCAATCAGCGAGTTCATTACGCGTTTTTCGTAACCGGAGTACGCATGTACCACATACCATTTTTTAGACATGCTATCTGCCCTTTAACCAATTACGCCAGAAACCAACCAGCTCAACAGGGAATCTAGACCCCACAAAAACAAACCAACAAGCAACACCACCACAACCACGATAAGGGTTGTTTGCAATGTTTCCTGGCGAGTCGGCCATACTACTTTACGAATTTCAGCCTTTGCTTCTTTAAACAAAGAGAAGAAAGCCTGACCTTTTGCTGTTTGTAGCGCAACAAAACCCGCCACACCCGCAACAGCCAAAATAGCAACAACACGGTAAAACAGCGACTGCTCGCTGTAGATAGAGTTACCTACTACCGCTGCAGCCACAAGCACTAAAACAACAAGCCATTTTAGCGCATCAAATTTTGAACCTTCGGAACTTACATTCGAGCTCACGTTGAGGACCTCAGTAACCTGATAACTATCTGATAAACATGCTTATGCGAAGCCAACTCGGAAGAGTTGGCAGGCCAGGAGGGACTCGAACCCCCAACCTGCGGTTTTGGAGACCGCTGCTCTGCCAATTGAGCCACTGGCCTATCTATTCAAAAACAGGGACGCACATTATAGGGACGTCTCTATCGAATAACAAGCCCTTTAAAGAGCTTTTGTGGGATGAACCCGATAGGAATAAAACTGATCGCCCGATACTAAATCATGGAGCTCATGGGCGGATTTGAACCGCCGACCTCACCCTTACCAAGGGTGTGCTCTACCCCTGAGCTACATGAGCACTCGATGATTTACGCATCAACAGGACGTTGGAGCGGGTAGCGGGAATCGAACCCGCCTCTTCAGCTTGGAAGGCTGAGGTAATAGCCACTATACCATACCCGCGAAACATCAAGCCGAAAATGGTGGTGGGAGGTGGATTCGAACCACCGAAGCTCGCGCGTCAGATTTACAATCTGATCCCTTTGGCCACTCGGGAATCCCACCGTTCCATTACTTCATCTGATGTGGTGCCGGCACCAAGAGTCGAACTCGGGACCTACTGATTACAAGTCAGTTGCTCTACCAGCTGAGCTATACCGGCTCATCAGCGAAGTGGCGCACATAATACTCATGCACTTTGGTGGTTGCAACCCCGAAACCAGCCTTTTTCATAAAAAAATCAAAAAAGATGACCAAAGGATCGCAAGGGGTTAAACCTAAGCAAATGAAGGAGTTAGCGCACCCCGTAAAAGAAGCACACAAATAGATTAATAATTAACCTAATTTGACTCAAGCGGCATCATCACCGCTAAACCATCGAGGACAAGATCTGGCACAATCTGGTAATTTAACGGCCGCCCAGTTTTGCTTTGCCACACATCAATGTAGTGAGCAAACCACGGGGCATCACCTCCTGTGAGCCACACGATGCCATTACCTAGGTGCTGATCGATACCGGCCACCAATTCAGACACCATACCCTGCACGATGAGATCAACCCCACCCAACACACAGGCCTGTGTCGACTGCCCAAGTAATGCACTGGGCTGTGCCTTGTCGGGAACAGCCACTTGCGCCGTATTTTGACGCAGGCTTTCGAGCAGCAAACGACGGCCAGGCAAAATATAGCCACCCAAGTGCTGGCCTGCATCATCGGTAAAGTCGATGGTAATGGCTGAACCTGCATCCACCACTACGCTAGCCGCAGCACTGTTGGCGTAGGCCGCCAACATCACCAACCAACGATCAACCCCCATTTGCGAGGGCTCGGCATAGCCATTGCGAACACCCGCCCCACTGGCTTGTGATATAGCAAACACCGGCGTTATCGCCAACGCCACCTCACACAGCTCAGCTAGCTTTTGATTGACCGCTTCGCCTGCCACACTGGCAATCCATACGGCGCGAATATCACCTGACCACGCCGTTGGCTTTTCATACGTTGGCTCAGAGGTTAGCCAATTACCGCTCTCTACAATTACGGTCGCCGCAGGGCTTTGAGGCGTAACGGATACTAAACGCCACTTTACCCGCGTATTACCTGCGTCAATTTCTAGTCTAAGCATCGGCTCGCAAACTCACCTCACCCGCATGGTACGCCTTGGTACCTAGGGCGTTTTCGATAAGCAATGCGCCTGAGTTATCAACCCCACGACACACGCCCTGCTCCACGCGATTACCCATAAGTAACCTTACCGGCTCATCAGCAAAGCCGTTTAATGCTTGCCACTGCGCTCGCCAAGGCTCAAAGCCCGACACTTCAAAAGCCGGCAATGCCTTGGTCAAAGCATTAATCAAATCGCTGGCCAGTTGGTTTTTAGAAACCGACCCACCGTTTAACGAGCGCAAATCCGTCCACGGCTGGTCAATATCTTCGGTTACACGCGCAGATAAGCTCACATTGATACCAATACCAATGACCACCTGACATTGACCGCCGGGCTCACCATGTACCTCTAACAAAATACCAGCGAGCTTTTTACCATCACACAAAACGTCATTAGGCCACTTGAGCACCGCCTGCTCACCGCCTTGCGCTGCAATCGCTTGATGCACGCATAAGCCCACTAACAAGCTCAGCCCATCTAGCCCCTGCATACCCTGCTCAAAACGCCAAACCATCGAAAAGTATAGACTTGTTCCAAAGGGGCTTACCCAAGTGCGACCACGACGTCCACGACCTGCGGTTTGCTGCTCAGCAACAAATACTCGACCATGAGCATTGGCCTTTTGGCAGGCTTCTAAGGCAGAGCGATTGGTGGACTCTGTGCTGAGTGCGAGATCAATACTCGAAACAGCCTTTAGCGCTTCGCTTTCTAAACCCGCCAACATCTGCTCGGCGGCCAAAAGCTCAACACCGCCGGGTAGGCGGTAACCTCGACCTTTAACGCTGTAGACTTCTAACCCTAGCGCTTCGAGTTTTTGTAGCTGTTTCCATACTGCACTGCGGCTAATCCCTAAAGACTCACCTAATGCTTGGCCGGAGTGAAACTTACCATCACTCAGCACCTGCAATAGACTACGTAAGCGTGCCGACTTATCTGTCATTAACCTGCCACCCGCTCATAAACTCGAAAGCTGTAATCGAAGCTGTCTTTTTCACCAGCGGCATGACGCTCATCACTCACAAGGTTCCAATCGGCCTCAGCTAGTTCGGGGAACCACGCATCCCCCTCAACACAGCCATGAACTTGCGTAAGGTAAACACGCGCTGCCAGTGGTAACGCAAGCTGATAGATTTGATCTCCGCCAATCACCACCGCCTCATTGGCATCGCTTTGCTCACATACCACCTGCGCACGGCTAATGGCCTCTTCTAGGCTTAAGCACACCTCAGCCCCTTCAAGGGTTAAGTCAGCTTGGCGTGTCACCACAATATTTGTACGGCCCGGTAACGGGCGACCAATCGACTCAAAGGTTTTGCGACCCATAATAATCGGCTTACCCAAGGTATTTGCCTTAAAGTACTGCAAGTCGGCAGAAATGCGCCATGGTAACTGGTTATCCACCCCAATTACGCGATTTTCGTCTTGCGCAACAATCATTGCGAGTTTCATCGTTAAACTACCTTATCTATTAACCGGCTCACCCCATCCATTCGCCTTGGTGTGGTTATGTGTGCGGGTCTGCTATCATAGCCTACCGTAATGGAAACTTCAGTGATAAAGATAACCGCATGAAACAGTACCTTGATCTTTGCCAGCGCATCGTCGACGAGGGCGTTTGGGTTGATAACCAACGCACAGGTAAGCGTTGCCTAACCGTCATTAACGCCGACCTAACCTACGATGTAGGCAAGGGCGAGTTTCCGCTGGTCACCACACGTAAAAGCTTTTATAAGTCGGCCATTGCCGAAATTTTGGGATACTTGCGCGGTTACGACAACGCCGCAGACTTTCGTAAGCTGGGCACCAAAACATGGGACGCCAACGCAAACGACAACCAAGACTGGTTGAACAATCCAGCGCGCAAAGGTGATGACGACTGTGGCTTTATTTACGGTGCGGTCGCACGTAACTTCCCAGTGGTTGGTCAGCCCGAAAAAGGCATTGATTTGCTGCGTAACATCGTCGACGACTTAAGCAAAGGCATCGACAACCGCGGTGAGATTTTTACCTTTTACCACCCCGGCGCATTCCACCTTGGCTGCCTACGTCCTTGCATGTACAGCCATCACTTCTCACTTTTGGGCGATACACTTTACCTAAACAGTACCCAGCGTAGCTGTGATGTACCTCTTGGCCTTAACTTTAATATGGTTCAGGTTTACGTATTATTAGCGCTAATGGCTCAAATTACCGGCCATAAAGCGGGGCAGGCCTACCATAAAATCGTCAACGCCCACATTTACGAAGACCAACTAGAGCTGATGCGCGACGTACAACTCAAGCGCAAACCTCTGCCGCTACCTACCCTCAAAATCAATCCGGACATCAAAACACTGGAAGACATTGAGACGTGGGTAAGTTTGGACGACTTTGAAGTCGAAGGCTACGAGCATCACCCTGCCATCCAGTACCCGTTCTCGGTGTAACTCACAGCCTTACTTTCGTGCTCTACAAGCAAAAACGCCAAGCATTTGAACTGCCCCCCAATAGTTGGACACTCCAATTACTGGGGGGCAGTTCAAATGCTTGGCGTTTTAGTTTAGGCAACCTTTATTTGCCTGAAGCGGCTTTAGTAGTGGCTTTACGATGCAACGGCTTTTCGCTGGTAAGCCAAGACCAAAAACACAAGCCCAAGCAGAATCATAGGTAACGAGAGCACCTGCCCCATCGTCAGCCAGTCAAAGGCCAAGAAACCGAGGTGGGCATCAGGCTCACGGAAGAACTCGACAAAGCTGCGGAACACACCATACAAGACTAAGAAGAGACCACTCACTGCCATGCGAGGGCGGGGCTTAGCCGAAAACCACCAAAGCACACAAAACATCACCAAACCTTCAAGCACAGCCTCGTATAGCTGCGACGGATGACGCGCAAAATCGCCAGGCGCACGAGGAAAAACCACCGCCCAAGGCACATCTGCTGCACGCCCCCACAATTCGCCACCGATAAAGTTACCCACACGCCCCGCGCCCAAACCAATGGGAATAAGGGGCGCAACAAAGTCACCCATTTCAAACAAGCTCTTTTGGTGTTTTTTGCCCCATGCGTAGATCACAGCAATCACGCCGAGTAGGCCACCGTGAAAGGACATGCCGCCTTCCCAAACATAAAACAGCCACAAGGGGTGCGATAAAAAATAGTCGAAGTTATAAAAGAGCACATAGCCAAATCGACCACCCAACACCACGCCCAACGCGCCCCAAAACACAAGGTCGCTGACTTGCTCTTCCGTCCAACCAGAGCCCGGCTTTTTAGCGCGATAGATACCTAAATACCAAGCCGCACCAAAGCCAATCAAATACATCAACCCGTACCAGTGAACCTTGAGTGCACCAAAATCTAGGGCTATTGGGTTAATATCGTGAACCCACATAATAAAAATAACTCCTTGTTAAAGCAGGTTACTCAACACAAAGTAACTACCGACAATCGCTAAAAATGCCGCAAACACACGCTTGAGCATTACTTCTGATAACTGGTGCGCCAACTTGGCTCCCACCTTAGCAAATAATGCACTGGTAAGAATAATGCCAAAAAAGGCAGGCAAATAAACAAAACCCAAGCTCCACGCCACGCCCGAAGGGTGCCCCCAGCCTTCAACCACATTGGCCAAGGCACCAAACAGCGCAATGGGTAAGCCACAGGCCGCTGACGTTGCTACCGCTCGCTGCATCGCCACGCGACGCCAGCTCAGGTAAGGCACAGATAAGGTTCCGCCGCCAATACCAAATAACGCCGACAGGCTACCAATCACCACACCTGCCCCGGTAAGTTCTTTACGCGAGGCCACGCCCTGATTAACAGGCGGCGTGAGCGAAAAAGCCATTTGCACTGATACACACAAAGCAAAAACACCAATGACCAACTGCAAATGATGCCCTTGCAGCTGCGCCGCCACCTTTACGCCGATGACCGCACCAACCAAAATGCCTAGCGCCAGCGGTTTAAACAACGGCCATTCAATCGCGCCACGTTTTTGGTGCGCCATAATCGAGCTGGTAGACGTCACCACAATGGTGGCGAGCGAGGTTGCCACCGCCATATGGGTGGCAATTTCAGAAGGCATCCCCTGTGATGCAAACATCACCACAAGCACAGGAACAATTAACAAGCCCCCGCCAATACCAAAAAGGCCGGCCGCAACACCCGCTGCAGCGCCCAACACTAAATACGTCGCAATAAGACTCAGCATATAACGTGATATTTACCAAATAAAAACAAGACGGGGATTGTACCGCGCAAGGGCAGTAAAAAGGGAATTATTCAGGTACGACGGGTGCTGTGAGCTGTGCGAGACCTAAATCGGTTAGCTTTTCGTGCAGCCAAGTTTGGATTTCGTCCGCATCGTCCATGCGCATCACTTTTTCGAGCATACCTCGGGCATCTGCCTTGCGCACAGAACGAATGGTCGATTTAACCTTAGGCAGGTTAGTCGCGTTCATCGACAATACATCGTAACCCATGGCCATTAACAGCAAAGCGCCACCGGGCTCAGCAGCTAACTCGCCACAAATAGAAACTTTCACATGCTCTTTGTGCGCTTCTTTTGCGATAAACGAAAGCGCCCTTAAAACCGCAGGGTGGTATGCCGCATATAAACCCGCCACACGTGGGTTGTTGCGGTCTACCGCCAGTAAGTACTGGGTTAAGTCGTTGGAGCCCACCGATACAAAGTCTACCAAACGCGCCAAACGTCGTACTTGGTACACAGCAGCAGGCACCTCAATCATGACGCCAACCGGCGGCATATCAACCGAGATACCCTCTTCGCGTAGCTCATCCACCGCGCGACGAATCTGCTTAATCGCCTCTTCCACCTCGTTCACACTGGTGACCATGGGCAACATAATGCGCAAGTTATCAAAGCCTTGGTTGGCGCGCAGCATGGCTCTAACTTGCACTAAAAAAATCTCGGGGTGGTCTAAGGTGACACGAATACCACGCCAACCCAAAAACGGGTTGTCTTCCTCGATAGGGAAGTAAGGTAAAGCTTTGTCGCCGCCGATATCTAAGGTACGCATCGTCACCGGACGAGGGTAAAACGCCTCTAGCTGACGACGATAGGTCGCAAACTGCTCCTGCTCACTCGGGAAAAAGTCCCGCACCATAAAGGGCACTTCGGTACGGTATAAGCCAATACCCTGCGCACCTCGCTCAAGTGACCGCTTTACATCAGCCACTAGACCAGTATTCACCCACAGCGGCATGGTGTAGCCGTCGGTCGTCTCGGCAGGTAAATCTTTTAGGGTATCCAGCTCCGCCGCCATTTCGGCTTCGCCTCGCACAATTTCGGTGTAGGCGTAATGAATACGACGAGAAGGATCCACATACACACGCCCCGAGTAGCCATCGACAATTAAGCGACGGCCATCAAGGCGACGTACGGGCAAATCCACCGCACCCATAATGGCTGGGATCCCCATCGAGCGCGCCAAAATGGCTGCATGGGAGTTATTGGAGCCGTGTACCGACACTAAGCCCACCAGCTTAGGGTCCAACACTTCGGCCAACATGGAAGGAGTCAACTCATCAGCGACAAGAATCGTGTCTTCGTTGTATTCGGGCTTATCGGGTGCCACGCTTTGTAGCTCCGCCAAGATGCGACGGCCAAGATCACGAATATCCGATGCACGCTCTTGCAAGTAAGGGTCGTCTATTTTGGCAAACTGAGATACATAACCCGCCACCACATCACGTAGCGCAGCCTGCGCCCACTGCCCTTGCGATATCGCCTCAACCACACTGCCAACAAACTCAGGGTCATCCAACATGCTGGCGTAAGCATCAAACAGCAGTGTTTCATCTTCGCGTAAACGCTTCGACAAACTCTCGGCAAGGGTTGCAATGGAGGACTTTACCGCCACCAGCGCGTCATAAAACAGCGCCACCTCGGCCGATACATCTTTAATAGCTTTATCGGGCACCTGCTCTAGGTCTGCAGGCGGCATCACCACCGCACACACACCCAAAGCAACCCCTTGCGAGCCGGGTAAGCCGTCAAAGCGGCGTTCAGCTGAAGGTCGCGGCGCGCGTTCAGTCACCGCCCCCGATGCCTCTGCATGGGCAATGGCACTGGCCAACTGAGCCGATAAGGTCACCAAAAAGGCTTCTTCGGTTTCATCAAAACGCCGTGCTTGCGCTTGCTGCACTACCAATACGCCCAATACTTGGCGATGGTAGATCACAGGCGCACCTAAAAAGGCGTTGTACTTTTCTTCGCCGGTTTCGGCAAGGTAAGTATAAGAAGGATGAGAGCGGGCGTTGTGTAGGTTAATAGGCTCTGCGCGCTGCCCCACATAACCAATCAGGCCTTGGTCCGATGCCAAGGTCACTTTGCCCACAGCCTCAGGGTTGAGGCCTTTGGTCGCCCTTAGGCGGTAACGCTGCTCTTTGCGGTCAAGAAGGTAAACCGAGCACACGTCGGTTTCGAGTGCCGCCTGCGTACGACGCACAATAAGCTCCAAGACCGAATTTAAATCCGGCTCGGTGCTAACTTCTTGGACAATAGTACGCAGCGTTTCGAGCATCGTTATTATTTTTCTCTGGTCGCGAGTTTGAGCATACGAGACAGTTTAGGCGATAGTTCACGCAATGCCTTGCGATACACATCTTTTTTAAAGGCCACCACTTGGCTCAGTGGGTACCAATAACTCACCCAACACCAAGCATCAAACTCTGGTGAGTCCGTATGGTCAATGGTAATGGCTTCGTCTGGCGATACCAGACGCAGTAAAAACCACTTTTGCTTTTGCCCAACACACACAGGGTGTGAGTTACGCCGAATCATTCTTTTAGGCAGACGGTATTTAAGCCAATTACGGGTGACCGCAACGATTTCTACATCATGGGGGCGCAGTCCAACCTCTTCAGCAAGCTCTCGATACATGGCTTGCTCTGGGGACTCACCCGCCTTTATCCCACCTTGCGGAAACTGCCAGCCGCTTTGTCCTAGCCGTCTTGCCCACAAAACCTGACCCAGCGAGTTAACCAGAATGATTCCCACATTCGGTCTAAACCCATCTGAATCGATCACGGTATTTATCCTGTCATTATTTCACTTTATTGTTCCATACTTGCCTATCTTTCAGCAAATAGAAACATTTTTTCGCCCCAATGGCGTATCTATTCTGGCCGTAATTGCATTCAGCCAAGGCCAGACTTATCCTTGCGTGTAAGGCAGTCCACACCAATGGAGAACAATGTGACCCTCGCAATTTTTGACTTAGATAACACCCTTCTCAACGGCGACAGCGACCACGCTTGGGGCGAGTTTATGTGCCAAAAAGGCCTCGTCGACGTAGATAGCTACCGCGAAGGTAATGACGAATTTCATCGCCAGTACGACCAAGGCTGCATGAACATTTACGAATACCTTGAGTTTGCATTAGCTGCACTTGCCGCCCACCCAAAGGCGGAATTAGACAAGTGGCACAAGGTCTTTATGGACGAAGTCATCATCCCTATTATTTTGCCGCAAGGCGTGGAGCTGGTTAAAAAGCACCGCGATGCAGGCCATCATTTGATGATGATTACCGCGACCAACCGCTTTGTAACAGGCCCTATTGCCGAGTACCTTGGCATGGACACCCTTATCGCCACTGACGCTGAAATGAAGAACGGCGAATTCACCGGCAAAGTCGAAGGCCTACCGAGCTACCAAGATGGCAAAGTGACACGCCTACAGCAATGGGTTGAAGAAAACGGCGAAAGCTTTGAGGGCAGCTACTTTTACAGCGACTCGCAAAACGACTTACCGCTGCTCAAGCAGGTATCCTACCCTTACGCCGTTAACCCAGATGCGACTCTCACTGAGTACGCCAACGCCCACGGCTGGCCGATTTTAGACCTTCGCGACTAAGCAGCACAGGCAGCCTAATAACACCAAAACGCCCTCAACACAGACGTGCTGAGAGCGTTTTTATTACATCACTCCCATACGGCTTACGCAGCACTACTGAGGTGACGTGGTTTAACTGCACAACTACTGAACCGCACAATTACTTAAGTGTAAAAGTACCCACAAGGCGCTTAAGGGACTCAGCCAACTTGGCCAACTCTTCACTTGAGCCACTAATACGGCTCACCGCATTGCCCGCATCTTGAGCCATCATATTTAGCTCATCGATATTTTGGCTGATACCCGTGGCCACCGCACTTTGCTCTTCAACCGCCGCAGACACTTGCGCCGTCATATCCGCAATAACCTCAACCGACTGCACAGCCTCTTGAAGATTTTCAGTAGTCGCCGAGGCATTTGCCGAAACTTGCTTCGCTTGTTTGGCACTTCGCTGCATAACCTCAGCAGCCTCAGTAGAAGCTTTTTGCAAATCCGAAATCATGGTCGCGATATCGGCTGTCGCTTTTTGCGTATTTTGCGATAGTCCACGAACCTCGTCAGCCACTACCGCGAAACCTCTACCATGCTCACCTGCGCGCGCCGCTTCAATAGCGGCATTAAGCGCCAATAAGTTGGTTTGCTCAGCAATACGCTCAATCACACTCAAAATACCGGATATCTCTGTGGCTGAGCGCTGCAGAGTTTCGATCTTATCGTTAGTCGTTAAAATAGCCTGCGACATGTAACCCACATCTTCGGCCGAGGCCAGTACCTCTTGTACACTCTTCTGTACCTGATCACGAGCACGGCTTGAAGCTTCTGCTGCCATCACCGTACTGCGACCCACATCATTTACCGTCTCCGACATCTGACTCATCGCCACTGCCACCTGTTCAATACTGGTGTTTTGGTTTCGAATCATATCCGTACGCTGGTTCATCAGGCTCGTTAACGTTGAGGCGGCATCCGCCTGCTGGTCAGATGCATGACGAATACGCCCAACAACGCGCAACAGCCCTGCGTTCATATCCGACATGGCCTTATACACACCCGACTCATCACCGGTGGTGGTAAAGTCGAGGGTGAGGTCGCCTTTTGAAATAGCCGTCGCAATGCGTTCCATCTCTTCTGGCTCACCGCCTAGTGGGCGGTATATACGCGCCGCTACGGCCAAGGCCGCTATCGCCACGCCAATAAAGCCAATCAACATAATTACGGCGATGCTCATGTGTAATTCATCAACAAGGGCCAAGGCCTCATCCACGCCGTAATCTGCCACAATCGCCCACTGTAAGCCCGCGATAGAAAAGGGCGCATAAGCGCTAAACACAGGCTGACCTAAGTAGTTCTCAAACTGGCCGCTACCCGATTCGCCTTTAAGGCCAGCTCGCGCCGCAGTTGTTAATACATCAAGGTTCTGACCAAAAGAGCCAGAGACACTGTAGTCGGGGTTAATGGGTGAGTCAGAGCGCATTCGACCGTCAGCACCCACAAGGTAAGCTTCGCCCGTATCGCCAAGGCCAGCGCGTTCTTTCATTATGTTGTTAAACGCATCCAGCGGAAACTGAGCTACCAACACACCTATGATGTCGACACCGTTAACAATAGGTGTGGACAAGAAGCCCGCAGGTGCATCGTAAGACGGCATATAAGGGTCAAAATCAATGAGCGCAGCTGGCGCATTGGCTGGGTGGGTTAAGCCAGCTTTAAAAGCTTTGGCCAAACCACTGTTCGCAAAAGGACCATTGCGTAGCGACGTGGCATAGTCCACTTCTTTAAACACCGAATACACCACTCGCCCTTGGAGATCGACAAGGAAAATATCGTAAAACCCAAAGCGCTCTAAAAACTCTTTTAGGTAAGGGTGAACCTGTTCGTGCGCTTGATCATAAACACTGCCCTCTGGGCCACTGATCAGATTACTTTTTTCGCCAACCGGGTGAGTGTTATTTGCGATGTAGGTGAGTTGCAAGCTCGCAGCCACAGGCGAGAGATCACCAACCACACGTGACGGTGCGCCCGATGCACGCGCTTGACTAAACTTAGGTAAAAAATGCTGTGCGTAATACCGCTGCTGTAGCTGTCGCTTGGCGGCTGCAAGATCAAAGCCCTGTAACTCGCTTTCGTAACGCGCAAACGCTTGGTTAATTTGCTCGGCCCCTTCCACTACAAAAGGGCTGTGGGCCAAGGTAGTCACTTGCCCCTGAATCGTATCGACATAACGACTAACCGCGTTTGCCTTTGATTCGCGCAGTGCTTCAAGTTTACCTACGGTGGCTTTTTCGATGGCTCCATCGGCTAGATACACCGATGGTATTGCGATGAATGTTGCCGGCAATAGACCCACCAACAACAAAATAAGTAACAAGCGATACTTCAACTTCATTGATACCCGCCTCACTTTGCAGCTCAATTGCACAAGGAACCTTGACCATTGGCCCTTGTATCCCAGATTCCTGTCAGGGAGCTGCATGCCAACCACGTAAAAGGCCAGCAATAAAGAGGAGGGTGTCGCGTATGCTTAGAGAATCCTTCCGTCAATAAGATTGTTAGATGACACAACCTTGGAGGGCGCTAAGCCGTCTCACATCATTAACATACAGCACTTAATATGTAAGCCTAGTCCACCTTTTATTGAATGCGAGAATTTTTCTTAGATTTATTCCAAAGTATGAGTTTTTAAACTTTGCTCAAATAACCGCTTCACATCCACCTTAGCCTTTAGCTTGGCGGCCATGAGGTAGAGCCCCGCCATTTTGCGGTGTAAAAACAGCACATCAATTGGAGGCGAGTGCCAGTTATCTGCATTTAAACGGGCCGATATCGCTTTGTTGCGAATCATTTGTGGTAGATGGGCTTGGCCAAAGTCATAGGCGCCCTCGTGACGCAAAGGCTCCGCTGCCAACATAAAGACCTCGGCCACCAAGCGCTTGTGCTCATCATCTGTGCTCTTTTCGGTATAGGACGAAAAGAAGCCCAATTGCTCTAATGCCGCCAGCAAAGGTTCATGCTGCTGGTCACGCGCAGCGACAAGCGCCGCAGTATAGTCGGCCACAAAGTTAGGCTCGAAGCAGCGCAGCGCACCAAAATCTAAAAGCACTAGCTGGCCTGTTTGACTATCAAACTGAAAGTTGCCCAAGTTAGGGTCGGTTTGCACCGCATGCATTTGCCAAAACTCACAAAAGAACAAGCGAAACACTAAGGTCATTAGTTCATCTGCCGCGGCCTGCCCTTGGTCCAGCACTTTATCGAGTGGACTGCCTTGTACATAGGACATCGCCAAAATCTGATCGCTAGATAGGTCTTCAAACACCTTAGGCAAACGCACCTGATCAGCAGCGCTGAAGTGCTGATTTAACAAATCTCGGTAAAGCGTTAAATGTGCCGCCTCTTGCCGGTAATCGGCTTCTTTATGTAACTGTTGTTTGGCTTCGCTAACCAAGGCATCAAAGGCCTCGCCCGACGGTACCATCCGGCTCATTCGCAACAAGCCAACAAGGTTATCGATATCCGAATCGATGCTGGGCTTGACGCCGGGGTACTGCACTTTAATCGCCATATCACCATAGCGATGGTGGCGACCGCGATGCACCTGACCAATTGAGGCCGCAGCCACAGGGTCAAACGAAAACTGCTGCCAAGGAGTTTGCCAATCAGCGCCCCAATCACGCTCCAGCTGCTCAATCAATTGCGTCGCTGGCATCGCATAGGCCTGCGACTGTAGGCTTGCCAGCACATTAGCCCACTCAGGCGGTAATAAGGCACCCGAATCCATAGATAACATTTGCCCCATTTTCATGGCGGCACCGCGTAGCGTCGACAATTGCTGGGTTAACCCTTGGGCGTGCTTAGGCTGCAGTAAAAGGTCCGATAACTCTGGTCGCTCGCCCGACAACAGCTTTTTGGAGCCGTCGACCACCATACTGGTGGCTACTTTACCCGCAAACCCCGCTAAACCGGTTAAGCGCGCGGCACGCCCCTTAGGCACCGCTTTTTGTTTACGAATGAACATAACAACTCAAACCTCAATAACTACTTCTAAACACAGACTTTATCTACAAAAGGCGATAGCATGGAGCTTCACCCCGTTTTGTACGTCGCTTTTGGCGGCCAGATCAAATAGTGCGAGCCAGATGTTAACTCTTCCCCTACCGCCTCTCCCTCTTAGCGCGAGCTTTCCAGCCAAAATGATCCTCGTTGACTGCGAAGCGACCGGCGGAGAAAAGCACGCCGACATCACCGAGCTGGCACTGATTGTAGTAGAGCACGGGCAGGTGACGCACCACTGGCAAAGCCTCATTAAACCAAACACCAGTATATCGCCTTATGTTGAGCGCCTCACAGGCATCACCAACGACATGGTCGCAAGCGCACCCAGCTTTGCTCAGCAAGTCTCCGTGCTACAACCTCACTTTGCCAATGCCGTAATGGTGGCTCATAACGCACGTGTCGACTTACGACTGCTTAAGCGCGCCTTTCATCAAGCGCAGCTGCCGTTTAAAGGCAAAAGCCTTTGCAGCCACCAGCTCGCCAAGCAGTTCTTCCCCGACCAAGATGCCTTAGGCATTAAGGCTTTAATTGAACAGCTCGATCTACCCGTTACTGAGCATCACCGTGCCATGGTAGATACCGAAGTGATTTTGCACCTTTTAGCTCATATCACGGCAAACCACCCTAGCGCGGCCATCAAAAAAACCTGCAAAGGGCTGATAAAACCTTATAACTTTCCACTGCCTGCTCCCGAATAAACTTCATCTTTGGCGACATCGGCGATGCTCTAGACCCTTGCTTTAGACGTAATGGTTTTAGACTTAACGATTTTAAAAACTTGACGTGAACCCAGCCTGATAAGCCGAGCACCTAATGACCGCAAAAGACACCCTTGCCTTGCCATTAACCAGCGAAGATCTATCGCGCATTGTAGAAATGGCTTGGGAAGACCGAACGCCCTTTGAAGCCATCGAAAACCTATACGGAATTAAAGAACCACAGGTACGCATTTTAATGCGCAAGCACATGAAGGCATCGTCGTTTCGTATGTGGCGTAAGCGAGTGAGCGGTCGCAAGACTAAACACCTACAGCAACGCCCCGAAGGCATTCTTCGCGCTTACGCGCCAGGGCAATATAAACGCTAACCGCCACGCCTGTAAGCTATCTCCTGACTCTTCCCTGCTTTTTTCTAGCTCTTTCTACCCTAACGCTAAGCATCAACCAGCCCCTATTGACCTTTGGGTTACCCAAAGGTTTAAACTGATCTTAATAGCCAACTCACACGGCTTATTTTATTGGTGACTCAAGGGAGATTGGTTGCATGACAAACCCTACACATACCCAAGCAATGAAAGTGGGCGAACTGGCAAAAGCTGCCGATGTCTCGGCCGAAACCGTGCGCCACTACACTCGCCTTGGGCTGATTAACAGCCACCAAGACCCAATTAACGGTTATCACTTTTATAACCAACAAGCGCTTAAGCATCTGCAATTTATTCGCCAAGCCCAAACCTTAGGCTTTAGCCTCAATGATATTCAAAACATTATCGACCAAGCACGCCATGGCGACTCACCCTGCCCTACGGTGCGCGACCTGCTAGAACAGCAGGTATCCAAAACCAAAGCCAAAATTGCGGTACTGCAGGCCCATTTGCAAAAGATAGAAGCGGCCCTCAGCACATGGCAGGCCATGCCAGACGGCGTACCCAATGGCGACTCCATTTGCTGCTTAATTGAAGAATGGGAAGACGTTAACGAGCAAACTCAAAGCCACACAAGTGCAAAGCAACCTACATCCAATGGTCACTGTTGTGGCAAGCAGTAAGTTAGGAGTGCGTTATGAGCCAACAATACACACTTAATGTTAGCGGCATGTCATGCCAAGGCTGCGTTAACAAGGTACGTAAGCTAGTAAACGCACAAGACACTGATGCACAAATCACTGGCGAGCCAAAAGAAAACCGTCTTGAAGTACAAACCTCACTAGCACTTTCCGAGCTAGCCGATATCGTCAATGAAGCGGGCTTTGAATACGCGGGTGAATATACAGACAAGCCAACTACAGCCAGCACTCTGCACACCCTCAACGTCAGCGGTATGTCTTGCCAAGGTTGCGTTAATAAAGTCCGTAAGCTAGTTAACGCTCAAGACGAGCACGCCCAAGTCTCGGGCGAACCAAAAGCCAATCGCCTAGAAGTTGAGTCTCATCTCTCACTAGAAGCACTTTCTGACATTGTTGATGAAGCAGGCTTCGAATATTTAGGTGAATACAAAGCCGATGCCGACGAACAAACGATCGACGCCAAAGAGCAAGCCGACACAGCTTCTGAAGCTCATGTAGAAGATGCACCACTCGAAGCGCATCGCCAATTTGCAGTTACCGGCATTAGCTGTGCAGGCTGTGTAAACACCATCGAAAAAGCACTCGCCGCCTCACCACAGGTGAGCTATGCCAAAGTAAACTTTGCCAACCACACGGCGCAAATTGAAGCTAGCCTCAGTGATGACGAGGTCATTGGCATTATTCGCGATGCAGGATACGGCGCACGAGCACTTGCCAGTGCCGACGAAGCAGACCAAAGCTTTACCCAAGAAACCGAAGCCAGCTACAAAGCTCACCTTAAACAAGCCGCACTGGCCTTAGGCTTGGGTGTGCCGTTAATGCTTTATGGCTTTTTGGGTGGCTCCATGCAGGTGGTTAGCACCAGCGACCGCTTTGTCTGGCTAGCCGTTGGTTTGGCGACACTTGCGATTATGTTCTTTGCGGGTAAACACTTTTATGGCAACGCATGGCGAGCGCTTAAACACAAAAGCACCACCATGGATACCCTAGTGGCCCTCGGTACCGGTAGTGCATGGCTTTACTCCATGGTGGTTTTGGTCGCCCCAAGCTTACTGCCTGCCAGCGCCCATCACTTATATTTTGAAGCCACGGCGATGATCATTGGTCTCATCGGCTTGGGTAAGGCCATTGAGCTAAAAGCACGACGCAGCACCCATCAGGCCATTGCGTCATTACTCAACCTCAGCCCTAAACAAGCCACCGTAAAGCGCAACGGTGAGTGGCAGTCGGTGACGGTGGAATCGGTGGTTTTGGGCGACACCCTATTGCTTAAGGCTGGCGAGTCTGTCTCTGTGGATGGCCAAGTATGCAGTGGCGAAAGCTACCTCGACGAAGCCTTACTCACGGGTGAAGCAACGCCCGTACACAAAGCCAAGGGGGATACTCTGTTTGCAGGTACCCTAAACCAAAACGGCACCTTGGAATATCAAGCAACGGCCTTAGGTAAAGACACTCAGCTGGCAAAAATCATCGCTTTGGTGAGCCAAGCGCAAAACTCTAAACCAGCCATCGCCAGCTTTGCCGATCGCATCTCTGCCGTCTTTGTTCCGGCTGTTATCGCCCTTGCCCTTATTAACGCCGTTGTTTGGCTGCTATGGGGGCCAAGCCCAGCGGCCAGCTACGTATTAGCCACCAGCATCAGTATCTTAATTATCGCTTGCCCTTGTGCACTGGGCTTAGCGACACCGATTTCGGTGATGATTGGTATGGGTAAAGCCGCCAAAGCGGGAGCGCTCATTAAGCAGGCCAACGCCCTAGAGCAGGCCAGTAAAATCGACACCGTTGTGCTCGATAAAACAGGCACCATCACTCAAGGCAAACCCGAGGTCACTCAAGCCGTGTGGCTAAACGACGCAGTAACTGAGCGACAAGGGTTGGCTTGGGTTAAACAACTCGAAAGCCAAAGTAGCCACCCGCTTGCACAAGCACTGGTCGCCTATGTGGACAAGCAAAGCACAACGTCGTTGCCAGACAGGCTTGGCCAAATCGAGACACAACCCGGCTTGGGCATAGTGGCGACACTCAACCAGCAACCTATTGCACTGGGTAATGCCGCACTGGTTACAGCACAAGGTGTATCTAACGAGCAGTTAGCCAACGCGCAAGCACGCCTAACCCCAGAAAGCCAAGCGGCGACGCTGATCTACCTTAGCCTTGGGCAACAGCTTTTGGCCCTCTTTGCCGTGCAAGACCCAATCAAAGCCGACTCTGCAAAGGCCATTGCTGCACTGCAAGCCAAAGGCATAGACGTCTTTATGTTAACGGGCGATCGCAGCGAAAGCGCCAAACCCCTTGCCGCTCAGCTTAAGCTCACAGGTGTGTTTGCTGAGCTAAAGCCCGACGACAAGCTAAAACACATTCAAGCGCTACAAGCCAAAGGCAAAGTGGTGGCCATGGTGGGCGATGGTATTAACGATGCACCTGCTCTTGCGCAAGCCGACGTAAGCTTTGCTATTGGCGCGGGCTCGGATGCCGCCATTGCCAATGCCGACATTACCCTGCGTAACGACAGCTTAATGGGTGTAAGCAAAATGATTGGCCTAAGCCAAGCAACCCTTACCAACATCAAACAAAACTTGCTGGGCGCGTTTTTTTACAACTGCTTAGGCATCCCCATTGCTGCTGGTGTTCTTTACCCAAGCATGGGTCTATTGCTCAGCCCAGTGGTTGCTGGCGCGGCCATGTCATTGTCGTCCATAACCGTGGTACTCAACGCCAACCGCTTACGACGCTATAACCCATAACGGCCCACAAAAGGAAAAGATAAGAGGACAACCATGGCACAAACACAGCACAAAGGCCTGCTCGCGAAACTGCTGCAACAGATTAAGCACAAGCCCTTACCTTGGCTAATAGGTGTCGCTCTGACGCTTGCCGCAGCGATCAGTATTAACAATATGACCAGCCAAACGGTGATGATCCCTTATCAAAACGCGCAAGCCGTTGCCCAAGGGCAGGAGATTTATCAACAGGCCTGCGCCAGCTGCCATGGCGTGCAATTACAAGGCCAAGCGAATTGGAAGACTCGACTACCCAACGGCATGATGCCTGCGCCACCTCACTCTGTTGAGGGCCATACGTGGCATCACCCAGATGCTCTGCTGTTTAAAATGACGAAATTTGGCACGGCCAGTATCGCACCGCCGGGATATGTGTCGGCAATGCCAGCCTTTGAAGACAGCCTAAGTGATGAAGAGATTCTTGCAGTGCTGGCCTACATCAAAAGCACATGGCCCGCTGCCGTTCAGCAACGCCATTCACAGATGAGTGCACACTAGTCGACATTTAAAAACAAAGAAACCGCGTAACACGATCAGAGAAGAGCGATGAAAAACTCACGAAAGTTAGCATTAAAAGCGACGCTACCCTGGGCACTCGCTAGCGCCCTGCTTAGCCTGCCCAGCCATGCAAATCACAACCAAGGCCATGTGGACGTGGCGGTTCCGGAGTTGAGTAAAACAGCACAAATGGGCCAAGGCTTTTTTAACCAAACCTGTGCACAGTGCCACGGCGAAAACGGCTCGGGTACCCAAGCAGGCCCACCGCTTATTCATAAAATCTACGAGCCCAGCCATCATGGCGACCCGTCTTTCTTTAACGCCATGCGTAAAGGGGTGCGCAGCCACCATTGGTCCTACGGCAATATGCCAGCACAACCGCAAGTGGGCTTTATGCAAGCCAATGCCATTGTGGCATTTATACGCGAAGTACAACGTCACAACGGCATCGACTAAAGCCGCTTAGCGCTTAACAGTTTGCCAGCTCTTAGACACCAGCGACTGCTCCATTGCATCTAAAATGCGCTGGTTGTCTAAGCCAAAGGCAAAGTCAGGAAAGGCCTCTGTTTTGCCACACATGGCCATAAGCATGTCGTAGGTTTCAATCACTTTGACATCAAAGTAGCCCAAGCCACCGCCACCAAAGTCAAAGCCGAAAAACGCCGCATACTGAGGCACTTGCGACCCAGCGTAGAGAGTTTTAAAACCACGCTCTGGTTTTGGGTCGTCAAACTTAAATACTTGTAGCTCGTTAAAGCGTTCACCGTCGTTAATGATGGTGCCCTTGGTACCCGTGATCTCCCACGAGCAGCCAAAGATTTTGCCTGCGGCAATACGCGACGACTCGATAACACCACCCGCACCCGAGTCAAAGGACACAAGGCACTGAAACTGGTCTTCGTTTTCTACTTCTTTCATTTCGGCAGTGGCCATATCGACCTTACTGGCATAACCGCTACCCGCCGAAGGCACTGGGCGGTGGCTATGGAAGGTTTGCTCTTGGCCACACACTTGCTGCATACCTCCCATCAAGTACTGAGCCACACTGATCACATGGGAGCCCAAGTCGCCCAATGAGCCAGAGCCCGCCTGTGAACGCAGGCAACGCCAGCTAAACGGTAACGTAGGGTCGCAAAAAAAGCCTTGGTCAAAGGTGCCACGAAAGCGCGTTAGCTCACCAATTTCGCCCGCTTCAATCAGCTGTTTTGCCAACATAGCCGCCGGTGTTTTTACATTGTTAAAGGCCACAAAGGTTTTAACCCCGGCTTGTTGGGCAGCCGCGGTCATTTGCTCTGCTTGCTCAAGGGTTAATGCCAATGGCTTTTCGCAGTACACGTGCTTGCCAGCATCAATGGCCGCCATCGCCATATCAAAGTGCAGCATGTTCGGTGTGGTGATATCCACCACATCCACCTGTGGGTCGGTGACCAGTGCACGCCAATCACCAAAGCCTTTTTCGGCACCAAAGCGCTGAGCCGCCGCATCGGCACTGGCTTGATCAACATCGGCGACACCGTAGAGCACAGGTGCCACAGGCAAGTCTTGATATAAGAGTTTTACACGCTGATAAGCCTCTGCGTGTACTTGTCCCATATAACCTGAACCAATTAATCCAATATTTAATCTAGGCTTTGTCATTCTTCCCCTCGCTTACCCTTTTTGTGGCGCTTTGCACCTTGGGCTTTCTTTTATTTATGGTTAATGCAAAGATTTGAGCGCAGCTGTTGTTAAATCGCTGGTACCTCTGCGGTAATGGCTAGCTATTTAAACGAATGCGGCGAAGTTAGAACATATCTAACGCCGTCTAAAAAATATCTGAAATCAACATTTAGCAAAAACAACGAGTCGTTAGATGAGTACCTCTTACAGCAATAACCTGACTTTGCCAGCACCTAAAGAAGTGTGGTTTGGTGAAGTGGTCTACCTCAAAGGCAGCACCTATGGGCCAAGGGTTCAGCGAGGCATTCAGCTGTATGTGATGCGACGGGGGCATGTGGATATCCGTCTAAACGGCAAACCTCATGTGCGCTTATTACCGGGCGAGGTGGCACTACTCTGCCCAAAGCAGCTTGAGTATTACGAGTTCAGCACCACTGAAGAGAGCGAGCACGCCTGGGCACAACTCGATTATGATGAACACACCATTGAAGCCGTAGTGGCCAGTTTGCCTCAAGGTTTTAAGAAGCAACCGCTCGACCCAACCATGTATCAATTTATGGATTTGGGTTTGCAGCTGAGCTTAAATCACCTCAACCATGCTGACACCTTAATAAAACTGGGCGAGGCGTTTTTAAGCTACGCGTATCAGCTTGGCAGCCA
This sequence comes from Pontibacterium sp., assembly GCA_049603715.1. Lineage (GTDB taxonomy): Bacteria > Pseudomonadota > Gammaproteobacteria > Pseudomonadales > Balneatricaceae > Pontibacterium. Next base: position 67,429 of record JBMYSW010000005.1, read on the forward strand.
AATCAACACGCCAGCACTCACCTCACAGCCTCGGGCGCTGCAAACCGCACACCGCATGATGGCCCATCGCAGCCATTTGCCCTTGCAGCTCGACGACATAGCCCAAGCAGCCAACTGCTCGCCCAATCATCTTATTCGTTTGTTTAAGCAGTATTTAGACACCACACCCATGGAATACCTATGGCACTTGCGTATCAGCCGTGCCAAGGCGCTACTGCGCGACACTAACTTGCCGATTGCACTCATTGCAGAACAATGTGGCTTTAAGTCTCCGTATCACTTTTCACGACGCTTTAAAGAGGCCAGCCAGTGTACCGCCCGCGATTACAGAGAAGGGTTTCGCCCTGAGCTCGGCTCATAAAGCCATTAGCTAAAAGCCAAAAAATAAAGAAGGGAAAGGGATAGACGAGAGAGGCATAAATGAGGCGAGCCACTAAAAGCGGCCCGCACTAACTACAAAGGAGGTAAAGCTCTAAGGAACTAACTTAAGGGCAAGGATTAGGTAAGCGAGTATGAATCTCGTCAATCGCGCTCAGCAGCTCGTCAGACAAGACCACCTCTGCCGAGGCAATATCCATCTCTAGCTGTGCCATGGTGCTGGCGCCAATAATATTGGAGGTAACAACAGGATGCTGATTCACCCACGCCAAGGCCATCATGCAAGGGTCAATGCCATGAGCTTTTGCGAGCGCATGGTAAGCCTCAGTAGCTTTAATACCGTTTTCGGTAAAGTAGCGAGCGAACACCGGGTAGCGGGTCATGCGCGCACCTTCAGGTCGAGCACCACCAAAATACTTGCCACTAAATACACCAAAAGCCAACGGCGAGTAAGGTAAGAAACTCACCTCTTCACGATGCATCACCTCAGCTAAGCCCACTTCGGCCGTGCGATTAAGCAGGTTAAATGGGTTTTGAACCGAAGCGACGCGGGCCATACCTTTGGTTTCAGACAAGTTCAGACTTTTCATCAAGCCCCAAGGGGTCTCGTTGGATAAGCCAATGGCGCGAAGCTTACCTTCCGCCACCAGTTCAGTCAGAGCCGCCAGCGACTCCTCTAGTTGAGCACCGTCTTGCTCTGGCTTGTGGGCGTAATTTAAACGACCAAAACAGTTAGTGTGGCGATCAGGCCAATGCAACTGATACAGGTCGATGTAGTCGGTTTGTAAGCGCTTGAGGCTTTGCTCCACCGCATCCTTAATGCTGCTGCGGCTAAAGGCAAAGTCACGTCCTAAGTGCTGCTTCGACATATCGCCTGGGCCCACCACTTTGGTGGCCAAGACCACCTCATCACGACGACCGGTTTTAGCGAACCAACGACCTAAGGTCGCTTCACTCGCCCCTTGATCGTCTGGCGAAGTAGGCACAGGGTACATCTCGGCCACATCAAAAAAGTTAACGTCGTGGTCGAGGGCGTAGTCCATTTGCGCAAAGGCCGCCGCATCATCTAGGTCACGACCGTAGGTCATGGTGCCCAAACAAATATTACTGACGCTGATATCGGTTTTTGCGAGCTTACGATGTTGCATTCACTTCTCCTAAATCAGTTACCTTTGCTTTTTAATAAGGGTAAGCGGATTAAATGGTTGATCTTACCTTTGCATGAGAGTGAGACAGACCGGCATCTCATCGGATTATCTGGTTGATGCTTCACCTACTGCTGGTGCATGCTTCCTTCGCTAATTCCAGCAAGAACCCCACACGCCTCAACTTCCCGATCATCGTTGCAACTCGCTCTCAGTGAAACGAGTTGTTTCTCAAGCGCTTGCAGAGCGGTTATCTGCGACCGCACATGAGAGATGTGATCATCGAGCAAGGTGTTGACGGCGGTACAAGGCTGATGAGGGTCGTCCTGATAGCTCTGTAGTTCGTGAATCTCAGCCAGTGACAGGCCCAGGATTCTGCAGCGACGGATGAAGGCCAGCCCCTCACCATGCTTCTCGGTATAGACACGGTAACCGTTGTCCTGCCGATCAGGCGGCGGCAACAAGCCCTGCTGTTCATAGAAGCGGATCGTCTGTGTTTCGACCCCTAACAACTGCGCCAACTGACCAATGCGCATCAGCCTCCTCCCCAACGGATTCTTTACTCTATTGACCTTATAGTAGCTTCATAGTTTAAAATGGTACCACAACATTGTTCAAGTGGAGTCGTATCATGAGCAAATCCTGTGGTGGCGCCTGTGGCGGTGATGCAACGTCCGCAGCGGATACCGATATACAGGCCTCCTCCGAGGCGCCAGGGAGATGGGTCAGTGTTTATGCCGTGCCGAAGATGGACTGTCCATCAGAAGAACGAATGATTCGCCTAGCCCTGAACGGCTTTGAGGAGATTCGGGCGCTATCCTTCGACTTGTCGAACCGCCGGCTGAAGGTCGTGCATGACGGCGAGGTCGAGCCCGTCACCTCGAAACTGAAGACCTTGGGGCTAGGCGCCTCGCTTCAGGAAACCGTCGCTGCAAATCCGGAGACCATCAAGGCCGCCGAGTTTTCGGCAGCTTCTGCTAAGCAAGAATCCGGGACCCTGCGCTGGTTGCTCGGCATCAATGCACTTCTGTTCGTGGTGGAAATGACTGCCGGTCTGATCGCCCGGTCCACCGGCCTGATTGGAGAATCCCTGGACAATTTTGCCGATGCGGCGGTGTACGGGCTTGCCCTTTATGCGGTTGGACATAGCGTGAAAATGCAGGTGCGTGCCGCGCATCTTGCTGGTGTACTGCAACTGATCTTGGCTGTGGGCGTGCTCGTAGAGGTGGTGAGACGCTTTGTATTCGGTAGTGAGCCTGAATCGCTGGTGATGATGGCTATCGCATTCGTCGCATTGATTGCCAATACCAGTTGTCTGCTGCTCATATCCAAACATCGGGAAGGCGGGGCGCACATGAAGGCAAGCTGGATATTCTCGGCCAACGACGTGGTGATCAACCTGGGGGTCATCACCGCCGGCGCCCTGGTCGCGTGGACCGGTTCCAATTATCCGGATCTGATTATCGGCACCATCGCGGGGGGCATTGTACTTAACGGTGCCAGACGCATTTTGGCGTTGAAGGGTTAAATAATGCTCATTATTGGCAAAAAGCTCTCGCCGTATGCCCTATTGTCCATATCGGGCCTGCTGGCAGCGTCTGATCAGGCTGTAAAGTGGCTGGTGCAGCAATCAATGGCCTATGGCGAGTATGTTTCGGTGACCCCGTTCTTTAACTGGGTGCACCTATGGAACACCGGTGCCGCATTCAGTCTTTTTGCGAATGGTGGAGGCTGGCAGCGCTACTTTTTTATCGGAATCGCGGTAGTGGTCTCGATTTTTCTGATCAAGCTGATCCTTGAAAATCGTCATAAAGGAGAAGCCATCGCTTACAGTCTTATCCTCGGTGGCGCCATGGGCAACCTGATTGACCGGGTCTTTTGCGGCTATGTTGTGGATTCCTTTGATTTCTATTGGCGAGACTGGCATTGGCCGGCCTTCAACCTGGCTGATATTGCAATTGTCCTCGGTGCCTTACTTTTCGTTTCCAGCAGCTTGTTGGGTAAAAAAGCAAACACCAATGCCGAGTCGGATGGATCTGACTGACACCTACGCCTATACAACACCATGACCGAACTTCCCGACAACATCCTTCACCTGCCGCAATACCAAGTACTGGGCTGCAAATCAACCGACGACGAAATGCACTTCCAGGTGGACGTGCCCGATCCCATCGCCTGCGAGGAATGCGGCGTGCAGGGTGAGTTCGTACGGTTCGGCAAGCGTGACGTTCCCTATCGTGATCTGCCCATCCACGGCAAGCGGGTCACTCTCTGGGTGGTCCGCCGCCGATACACCTGCCGGGCCTGCAAGACAACATTCAGGCCCCAGCTACCGGAGATGGTGGACGGATTCCGTATGACACTGCGGCTGCATGAGTACGTGGAGAAGGAATCCTTCAACCACCCCTACACCTTTGTGGCGGCACAGACCGGCCTGGACGAGAAGACGGTGCGCGACATCTTCAACGCCCGCGCCGAGTTCCTGGGGCGCTGGCACCGCTTCGAGACGCCCCGCATCCTGGGCATTGACGAGCTATACCTGAACAAGCGCTACCGCTGCATTCTGACCAACATTGAGGAGCGAACCCTGCTCGACCTGCTGGCCGCCTACGAGCACAAGGAGCGCTTCTATGGCATCTGGGACGCCACCACACGGCTCCAGGCAGAAGCCGCCCTGGACGAGTGGATAGCCACCATCCCGAAGGGCCAAAAGGAAGTCTGGAGCGATCTGGTCAGGGCAGTGGGAAACTGGCGCGAAGAGACCATGACCTACTTCGAGACGGACATGCCCGTCACCAACGCTTACACGGAGTCCATCAACCGACTGGCCAAGGACAAGAACCGTGAAGGGCGCGGTTACTCCTTCGAGGTGATGCGGGCACGAATGCTCTACACCACGAAGCACAAGAAGAAGGCACCGACTGCGAAGGTCTCTCCTTTCTACAAGAAAACCATCGGTTACGGACTGCCGGACTTCGCAGAGGAACTCAGCTACGGAGTCGATCTATCAACCATCTGAGGGTGGTATCAGATTGATGGGGTGAAGGTGCCCCATCAACCATTAAATCCGTATACCCTTTAATAAATTGCGCGGGCTTAAACGTTACCCGGCAAAATACGCGCAAAGTAGGCTTTTAAGTATTCCGTTTCAGGGATCGCTGGGTGGATCGGGTGATCGGCACCTTGATGACCTGTGTGGAATATCTGTGCGTTGCGGTCTAGCTCACGGCTATTTGAGCGAATGATCTCAACCAAGCGCTTGTTCTCTAGGTGCATTGAGCAAGACGCCGAAATCAAGATGCCGTCTTTCTTCAGCATACGCATGGCAAAGTTGTTCATACGCGCATAAGCACGCTCGCCATTACGGATGTCTTTTTTCTTCTGAATAAAGGCCGGTGGATCAACCACAATGACATCAAACTTTTCTTTGTCAGCAATCAAGCTTTTGCAGATATCAAAAGCATCGCCGTGGAAAGCTTGGAAACGATCTTCTGCTTGGTTAATACGGGCGTTTTCGGTGGCTACTTCAAGCGCTACATGAGAGGCATCCACACAACCCACCTCGCTCGCACCTGCCGCCAAAGCCTGAGTACCCCAGCCACCGACGTAACTGAACAGGTCAAGTACGCGCTTGCCTTTCACTAGCTCTTGCATCTTTTTACGGTTGTCGCGGTGGTCATAGAACCAGCCGGTTTTTTGGCCTTGATGCAACGGGGCAACCATAGACACACCGTTTTCTTCGAGCGGGCAAAGGTCTGGCAAGTCGCCGTGCACTACCTCGATGTAGGTTTCTAGGCCTTCAAGGGCACGCATTTTGCCGTCGTTCTTGAGCAAAATAACTTTTGGCTTAAAGACTTTATGTACTGCTTCAAGCACATCATCCAACACCGCTTCCATACCTGCGGTCGAAACTTGCACCACAAAGATGTCGTAAAAACGGTCAATCACTAGGCCAGGTAAACCATCACTGTCGCCAAACACCAAACGATAGCACGGCGCATCAAAGCTCATTTCACGAAGCGACAAGGCCACTTTAAGACGGTGAATAATTAACGAGCGGTCTAACGGGCGCTCAATGTCACGGCTGACCATACGGCCGCAAATCAGTGTGTTGGGGTTTAGGTACGCAATACCTAAGGCTTTACCCTTACTGTTGATCACCACCACTTGCTCGCCCATTTGGTATTGCTTGAGAGAGTTTACTTTGGTGTCGACTTCGTTGCTGTAAATCCAAACATGGCCGCCGCGCAAGCGACGATCAGCGTTTTCGCGCAGTTGTAGGGTTTGCATAGGTAATCTTTTGGGCTCAGTGTAGAAATAGCTGTCCCGGCAGGTGCCGGGACAGAGGGATGTGCTTTGTATCGACTCTTAATAAGTCGTCGCCGTTAGGCGTGCAACACTTACTCGTCTTCGCAGTGTTGCTCGTACTCTTCAGCGCTTAGTAGGCCTTCAAGTTCTGCTTCGTCTGCAAGCTTCACTTTAAAGAACCAACCGTCACCGTAAGGGTCGTTGTTTACCATTTCTGGTGCGTCTTCAAGACCTTCGTTGACTTCAACAACAACGCCGCTGATAGGCGCGTAAATGTCAGAAGCCGCTTTAACAGACTCAACCACACCGGTTTCGTCGCCAACAGCCACTTCAGCGTCCACGTCAGGAAGCTCTACAAATACCACGTCGCCCAAAAGGTCTTGCGCGTGATCAGTAACACCTACAGTGACAATACCGTCACCTTCGTTGCGAACCCATTCGTGGCTCGAAACATATTTTAATTCTGCTGGAATATTGCTCATACCAGTGTCCTATCAATCAGAGAAATTTTAGGAAAATACTTTCTTTCCGTTGCGCACAAATACTGGCTTTACAACACGTACAGGGATACGTTTGCCACGCATTTCTACTTCGGCGGTTTCGGCGGTTCCTTGAGGTACTCGCGCCAAGGCAATAGAGTGTCCTAGAGTCGGTGAAAAACTACCGCTGGTAATTTCGCCTTCGCCAATACCTTCAACAATGACTTTTTGGTGACTGCGCAACACACCACGTGTTTCGAGTACCAAACCAACGAGCTTTTCAGTCACGCCTTGCTCTCGCTGTGATTCTAACGCAGCTCGACCAATAAAATCTCGCTCTTGTGGCTCCCAAGCCACTGTCCAGCCCATATTCGCAGCTAAAGGCGAGGTTTTTTCGTCCATATCTGAACCGTACAGGTTCATACCGGCTTCTAGACGCAAGGTATCGCGCGCACCAAGACCACATGGGTGAACGCCCGCTTCGGCCAGTTTATTCCAAAACGCTTCGGCTTCTTCGTCAGGCACCAAGATTTCAAGGCCGTCTTCGCCGGTGTAACCCGTGCGAGCAATAAACCAACCTTCGTTTTCGGCACCTTGGAATACTGATAGCTCATCGATGAGCTTGCCACGACTGGCAGAAACCACTGACTTCACTTTTTCCAAAGCGTTAGGGCCTTGAATGGCGATCATGGTCAGCTCAGGTTGCTCAGTCAGTGCGATATCGTCAAAACGAGCCGCTTGCTCAGCCATCCAACGTAGGTCTTTTTCGCGGGTTGCACAGTTCACCACTACGCGGAACCACTCGCCCGATACACCCGGCTCGGTCATCAAGTAAACGATCAAATCATCGTTTACGCCGCCTTGGGTGTTTAGCATGCCTGAGTACAAGGCTTTGCCTTTGACTTTTAGGCGCAGTACGTCGTTGGCCAAAAGGTAACGCAAGTATTCTTTGGCGTCGGCACCGGTCACGTCCACCACAGTCATGTGGGATACGTCGAACATGCCCGCGTCGTTACGAACAAAGTGATGCTCTTCTACCTGAGAGCCATAGTGCAAGGGCATGTCCCAACCACCAAAGTCGACAATTTTTGCAGACATGGCTTGGTGAGCGGTATGAAGTATGGTTTTTTGACCCATCGTTATAGCTGACCTCGTTCGTCAACCCGCGTCCTAGCGCCGGTCGTTTTAAAAAAAGGGTGAACAATTTATAGTGAAATGGCCCTCAGTTCAATGCCTGATCGCTACGGATTCCTGCCATTTTGGTGAAAAACTCAAAACAAGAAGAACCGCCTAACTCAGCCAAAACAAGGACCATTGGCTTGTTACGATCAGGCTTTTTATTCAGAGCTTTTTATATCAAGCACTTAGCTCTCAAGCCTTACGCTATGGAGTGTTAGCCTAGGCCCATGGCATCAAACATCAGGTGTTGTTTAACAGGGCCAGATCGGTCGAACAGTGACAAGCCCGCGTTGCGCAATAAGCGCAGTGCGGGCTGTTGGCTATCAAACAAACGCTCAAAGCCTTCCATTACGGCCGCCATTTTTAGGTTTTCGCGCTGACGTTGGCGCTGAAAACGACGTAATACACGCTCATCGCCCAGTGGCTCGCCTTTTTGATGCGCTTCTTTAAGCACTTGCACCAGCGCTTGGGCATCCATAAAGCCAAGGTTTGCGCCTTGCCCAGCCAACGGGTGAATGGTGTGAGCTGCATCGCCCAATAACGCCACCCCTTCACGCACATAGTACTTAGCATGACGCTGGCGTAGCGGAAACACTTTAGGCTCTGAGATAAACGTCATATCACCTAGGCGGTGTTCAAAGGCACGTGTTAGCGCCGCATCACGCGCCGCTGGCTCCATTGCTGCTAGCTCTGCCACATGTTCGGGATGAGACGACCAAACAATCGACCCGAGTGTGCCTTCGTTTAGATGCTCAGAGGTTTGTGCGCTTAAGGGCAAAAAGGCCAACGGCCCCGTGCCCGTAAATGACTGCCACGCCGTAAATTGATGCGGCTGACTAGTGCGAACCGTTGCCACCATGGCGTGGTGTAAGTAGTCCCATTCCCACATGGGAATATTTAAGCGCTTACGCATCTGGCTGTTGGCACCATCGGCAACCACCAGTACATCGGTGACGAGCTCTGAGCCATCGCTCAGCTCTAAATAATGCTGGCCCTTTTCAAGCGCTGTCATCTGTTTAATTTCGGCCCCAGAATGCAGCGCAATATTGGCAGCTTTGCTCGCACACTCAAATAAGGCAGCACGAATCGCACGGTTTTCAACAATGTGGCCCAAATGTGGCTGGTGTACCTCAGCACAGTCAAAGCGAATGCTGCCGGTGCCTTCGCCGTCCCATACCTGCATTTTTTGATAATCGCTGATGCGGTAGTCGTCTTTAAGCACTTGCCACGCACCAAGCTGAGTTAAAAAAGCTTCGCTCGCGGGTGTAATGGCACTCACTTGTGCGGCAACACCTTGATATTGCTGCGACATCACGTCATTCGGCAGCGTCGAAAAGCACGCAGTGTCTTTGTCGACGAGGTGAATGGATAAGCCCGTTTCTGCCAAACCCACCGCCACACTCGCGCCCATCATGCCTGCGCCTACAATCACGATATCTGCTTTAATTTGTGCCATGCTCAGTTACTCTTTTAAAAGGCCTGCAAGTTAGCGCAGTGGGTTTAAGTTGGGTGCCGCAATATCCACGCCCATAGCAGCTCGCGCCAATAGGGTTTTGGCGGGCTTACATACGTCCATTAGCTGCAACGAAGCACCACGAATCGCTCGCAATAAGGGGTGTGGGCTGCAAAACAGCTGCATCATTTTTTCGCTCGACTCAATGGTGCGCAGCTGGTCAAAGCTACGCGCCTCTGCATAGGCGCTCAAGCTGGCTGCATCGGCCAAAGACAAGCCTTGCTGCTTCATATTAATCAGTTGCTCTACCAAGCTAGTGGCACCGCGCAAGGCCAGGTTAAAGCCTTGGCCTGCCACAGGGTGCAAGCTGTGGGCAGCATTGCCTAACACCACCACACCGGGGCGTACCTGCTCGGCCGCCAGCTTTTTAGCCAAGGGGTAGCTCGAACGCTCGCCCACACGGGTAAAGTGACCGGCACGGTAACCAAAGGTGGCTTGTAAGCGAGTTAAGAAGGCCTCGTCACTTAAAGCGAGCACCTCATCCACTTCGTCATCAGCCACGGTCCACACCAAACCATAGCGACGGTGGCCGCGATGGTTAAGCAGTGGCAACAAGGCCACTGGGCCTTCTTCTGCAAAGCGCTCATAGGCGAGGTTGTGGTGATCTTTAGACGGCTCAATTACGGCGACAACGGCATGCTGGCCGTAGGCCGAAAGGTTATCGCTAATACCCAGTTGTGCCTTAAGCGGCGAGCGGCCACCGTCGGCCAGCACCACCAGCTCGGCGGTAATATCTAGCGTCTCGTCATTTTGCTGCAAGGTGATATGACGCAAGGGCTGATCGTCGTCAGACGCTGTTGGGTCACCAATGGACTCCACCTGTGCGGGCTGATACCAAGTAATTTGACCTTGGTTGTTTTTGTCGAGGCTCGTACTCAGGGCGCGGCCCAACCAGTGGTTTTCGACCACATAACCCAAAGCCTCTACACCCTCTTCGGTGTGGCTTAAGCGAGTCGCGCCAAAGTGACCTTTGCCCGACACGTGAATGGTGTGCACAGGGCAAGCTTGACGCTCGATAAACGACCATACGTCCATGGCTTGGTACAGGTTACGCGTACCCGCCGACAGCGCGGTGGTACGCACATCAAAACTGGGGTGAGCTTGGGTGGTATCACTGGCTTTTGGCGCAGGGCTAGCCTCGACCATCGCCACGTTTAACCCAAAGTGCTTTGCCATAGGCAGTAGCGCGTTAGCCAAACTCAGCCCCACCATGCCACCACCGACAATCACAACATCATAATGACTCATGAATCCACTATCTCTTTGCGCCACAAAGGGCGCCATCACGCCTTAGGCCTTGGCCATTAACGCTTCAATGTCTTTAATTTCTTTTGGAACCGAAGCTGTGAGTACTTCACAGCCCTGTTCGTTAATCAATACGTCGTCTTCAATGCGAACGCCAATGCCTCGCCACTTTTCTTCCACGTCCATATTGGTGGGCGACACATAAATGCCCGGCTCAACCGTCATCACCATACCAGGCTCCAGTGGACGCCAGTCGCCATTCACTTTGTAACGGCCGACATCGTGCACATCCATACCCAACCAGTGACCAATGCGATGCATGTAAAAGTCGCGATATGCGCCCGATTCAATCAGCTCACTCACATCACCTTTGAGCAAGCCGAGCTTCACCAAACCTTCGGTGAGGCCACGCACGGATACTTGGTGAATATCGTCCCACAACACACCGGGCTTAATCGCCTCAATACAGGCATGCTGCACGTCGAGCACGAGCTGGTAAATCTCGGCCTGTGGTTGTGTAAATTTGCCATTCACAGGAAAGGTGCGGGTAATGTCGCCAGCATAGTAGTCGAGCTCACACCCAGCATCGATAAGCACAAGGTCGCCGTCGTTCAGCGCTTGGTTATTTTCGGTGTAATGCAAGATACAGGCGTTATCGCCACCGCCCACAATGGATGGGTACGCCGCCTGACGGCAGCCATTCATCATAAAGTGATGGGTAATGGCCGCCTCTAACTGATACTCCATCACGCCGGGTGCGCTGGCCTGCATCGCTTTGATATGCGCTTGCGCCGAAATTTCACCTGCCTGACGCATAAGCTGCGCTTCGTCTTCGCTTTTAAACAAACGCATTTCGTGCAGTAAACTGTCGAGCATCACCAGCTTTTCAGGTGCGCTAATGCCTGCACGGGCTTTTTGGCGAAGCGCACTTAACCATTCGCTCACGTGGGCATCGAGTGTTTCATTCGCAAGGGCGTAATAAACGGCGTCTTTGTCTGCCATGCGCATCAGCAGCTGGTCGTCTAGGTCTTCGTTGGCAAAAGCCTCGTCAAAACCATAGTTAGCCACCGCGCCCTCTGGGCCTGCACGGCGACCATGCCAAATTTCCATTTCAACATCGCGATCACGGCAAAAAAGCACACTCTTACCGCCTTCTTCGTCTGGCACCAGTACCAGCAGCGCTTCTGGCTCATCAAAGCCCGTTAGGTAGTAAAAGTCACTGTCTTGTCGAAAGGCATAGTCCACATCGCTGTTGCGCGGCTGTAAATTCGCCGATGCCACCAGCGCTATACTATCGGCTGGTAACTGCGCCATGAGTTGGCGACGACGTTGAGCAAATACAGATAAGTCCAGCAGGCTCATAAGGGCTCCTTAGCAGGCAAGCATCATGACAGTTTTTTAAGGTTAGGCAGCTGGTTTAGATCAAAAAAGCCGCTGCCTTTTGTAATGAAGATCAGCGTGTTTAATGTAGTGTCGGGCGAGGCGCCTCTTGGCTTTCTTCTTCAGGTGGTTCGTTGTACTCAGTAAAAGCAGCCAATGCGACCATGCGCACGTACTCTTGCACTTCGTAAAAGTCCGACTCACTACCGTCGTCAAATTCTTCGCCCACGGTCGCTTGCGCGATATGGCTTAGGTCGGTGAGGGCTTCGCGAATATCTGGATTTAGGCTGTCTTGGTTTTGCTTACCACCCAACCCAAAACCCGTTAAAAAGCCTTGGCACCACTCGCCCAAAGCACGGGTTCTTACTTCTAGCTCTTCGTCATCGTCTGGCAGCATTAGCGCAAAGCTAAAGTCAGAAGCCTGCAGCAGGCTTAAGCTTTGCTCGTACAAAGTAATAAACAGCATTTTGCTGGCGTGCGACTGGTATTTTTCTACATCGAGCATTTCGCGGGTGCTTTCTAGCAGGCTAAGTGCAGGCAGGCGTGTCGAGGTCGAAAGCAGGCCACAGTAATAACCATGAAGTTCTGACGGGCTCACCACCGTCACATTCTCTTCAACCATTTGGTTTGCAACTTGGTCAAAGGTTAATAATGATTGAGACGCATCATCGTGAGACATAAACAGCACGCTCGCTTGTTACGGGGGCAGGTCACCCAAATTAGAATAAATGGCCATTAAAGGCAGCTTAGGTGCTATCCTATCACGCGAGCTAAGTGCCCGTCATTCAAGCCATTGACCGGCAAATTAAGCCTGTTATAGTCCGGTTAGCGACATTGTTGCGCCAACCGTCTAAATGCCTTTGCCATGCGCCCAAGAGATGCCCTATGACCGATAACGCCCAAAACCCTTGGGACTTGCTAGAACAACGAATTGATGACCTTGTTAGCGAGTGCCAAAGCCTTCGCGACGAGAACCAACGCCTGCGCAGCCGCGAAGAAATTCTAAAGTCAGAAAAGCAACATTTAACCCACGTTAACCTTCAAACACGGACTAAAGTCGAAGCCATGTTGGCTCGCTTAAAAGCATTGGAGAGCAAATCATGAGTAGCGATACGCCTATTCACAACATGAAGGTTATTCTTGGCGAGCGCGAACTCAGCATCAGCTGCCCAGAAGGAGCAGAGGCGCGACTCGAAGCCGCGGTTGAGCTATTTAATGCCGAGTTTGCTAATCGCAACCCAAAAAGCACTTACGAAAGAAGCGTTATTTCTGCGGGACTTAACCTCGCCAATGCATTGTTGGACGCACAAGACGAAATTAACGCACTCAAAGCAGAAACCAATACGCGCCTTTCGGGGCTCATCGACAAACTGGATCGCTAAAATTAATTCGATTCATTGTGCGGCGCATTACGCTTAATTGCAGTAAATGTCTAGACCTGACATCTCGTTATTCTAGCGTATAATAGCTTCCTCTCCCTGGGGTGTTCGATCGTTGGTAACGTCCCTCGAGCCGATAATCATTTACCTGGAGGCCAAGGCGAGTGTTGGTGAGCATGTCCGCTAGACGGAAAGCCTAATGCACTTCCGCGGTCGCCACCTTGAACCTTCGGGTTCAGGGCCACTACCACACCGGCATCTTGGGGAGACCCTCTTATGACAGCGCAAGCCCCCATGGCTCGCCAGCAGTTGCGCAAGCTTATTCGCACACGACGCAGCGCCCTCTCAGCCGCACAGCAAAAAGCGGCTGCACAAGCACTCAAACAACACCTTCTTGCACTACCCGAGTTCCGAGCGGCCCGTGATGTGTGTGCCTATTTGGCCAACGATGGTGAAATTGACCCTCTGCCATTTATGCAGGCCGCACACGCCCTTGGCAAACGCGTGCTCCTACCGGTTTTACACCCCACGCAAGCACGGCACCTATGGTTTGTTGAGTGGCACCCCAATCAGCCGCTTAGGCCAAACCGTTACCGCATTTTAGAGCCACAATTTAAAGGCCAACCCCGCCGTAAACCTTGGGCCCTCGGCTTAGTACTAATGCCACTGGTGGCCTTTGACGCGCAAGGTAACCGCATGGGCATGGGCGGTGGTTATTACGATACGAGCTTTGCCTTCAAGCAAACATCGCCACAGCGCGGCCCCAAACTGGTGGGTATTGCCCATCAATGCCAACAGGTTGACTCCTTACCCACCGCCGAATGGGATATTCCACTTGCCGCCATTGTCACTGACTTTGGTGTAATGCGCTGCCAATAAGCACATGTTGATCAGCCAAGCTGCGCCAACGTGTAGCAACCAACGCCCTGCAATAAAGCCGACCTAGCGGCTGCGACCTCGTCATGTCTCCTCGACTTTTATATGGAATGATTTAAACCCCTGTTTTTTCAGGGGTTTAATTTTTTACTCAAAAACCTGACCAGTTGGACACCTTTTTGCTTTATAAAAACCTGACCAGTGTGACAGGTTTAAACCAATCTTTGAGCCTCACACTCTCGCCCACTGGGCACGCGAGCAGTACGGATGACCTCACTTGGCTTCGTTGTAGTCAAGCAGAGCACAACACTTATTGGAGGACACAAAATGTCGACTCAGGATTCAGACTTACTCTATCCGCTAGACTCAAAGCCCAGCCCTGTCGCGGCGAGCTTTGCAGCAATACAGCATGTTTTAGCCAGCTTTGTGGGTATTATTACCCCTACCTTAATCATTGGCGGCGTTTTGGGGTTGGGCGAACATATTCCCTACCTCATTAGCATGGCCTTAATCGTTTCTGGGGTGGGCACCCTCATTCAAGCGACACGCCCAATGGGCATTGGCGCCGGCATGATTTGTATTCAGGGCACCAGCTTCGCATTTCTTAGCTCCGTACTGGCCGCAGGTTTTATCGCCAAGGGCAAAGGCGGCGGCCCAGAAGAAATACTCTCATTGATTTTTGGTGTTTGCTTTTTAGGTGCCTTTGTCGAAATCTTTTTAAGCCAGTTTTTACATAAACTTAAAAAAGTCATCACCCCACTTGTCACCGGTATTGTTATCACCATTATCGGCATCAGTTTGATTAAGGTAGGCATTACCGACTTAGCCGGCGGCGTTAGAGCGCCTGACTTTGGTAGTGGCGCTAACCTCGCATTGGGCTTTGTGGTACTCATCAGCATCATTGCCCTAAACCGCAGCAGCAACCCTTGGCTGCGTTTGTCGTCCATCGTCATTGGTTTGCTTATTGGCTTTGCCATTGCCGCCTTTATGGGCAAAGTTAGCTTCGAAAACGTTGGCTCTCAGCCGCTCATCAGCATTCCACTACCTTTCCAGTACGGCTTCTCTTTTGACCTACAAGCCTTTATCCCAATCGCACTGATCTACCTTATTACGGCTATCGAATCCACGGGCGACATCACCGCAAACTGTATGATTTCAAAGCAACCTGTTTCAGGTGATAGCTACATTAAACGCATTAAAGGCGGGGTGTTAGGCGATGGCATAAACTCCCTCATTGCAGCGACCTTTAATACCTTTCCTAACACCACCTTCAGCCAAAATAATGGCGTGATTCAGCTCACTGGCATTGCTAGCCGACACGTGGGTATTTTTGTTGCGGGCATTCTCATCGTGCTCGGGCTGTTTCCGATTGTAGGCGCCGTATTGCAGCAAATTCCAAAGCCTGTGTTGGGCGGCGCCACCCTCGTCATGTTCGGCACCGTCGCCGCCGCAGGTATTAAAATCTTGGCGCAAGAAGAAATGACCCGTCGTACCCTACTCATTATGGCAGTGTCTTTTGGCCTAGGTTTAGGTATGACCATGGTGCCTGACGTACTCGCCGAAATGCCAAAGCTAGTACAAAATATCTTTGGTTCTGCGATCACCACAGGTGGCCTCTCAGCCATTATTTTGAACCTTATCTTGCCTGAAGACAGTACTGAAGAAGCGGTAGCAGCAGAGCCTACCCCTGCCGAAGCAGTGTAGTCTTCGTTCTATTTACCTGCTTCTACCTGCTTCACAGCCATTCCACTTATGCAGCCATAGCGCCTAAGTGGAATGGCCCTTACAATATTTAAATTCTGCCCCGCAGCCGCTATCATGAGACCTCATTCAATATACTGAGCGAAAGGAATCATGTCAGCGTCTAGTACCCAGCCTAAATGTTTTGTGATTAACATGGACCGCTCGCACGTGCGACGTGCCCACATCACCCAAGCTTTTGAGAAACAAGGCCTTGTTTTCGAGCGCATTGCTGGTATTGACGGCTCCACTTTATCGAAAGAAGAATTAAACAAAGTTTATGATGAAGAGCATTGCATCAAGCTGATTGGTCGCGGCCTGCGCAAAGGCGAAATTGGCTGTACCCTCTCACATATCGCCACATGGCGCGCAATTCTTGAGCAAGACCTAGAGGGCGCCTTTATTTTTGAAGATGACGC
Organism: Pontibacterium sp.; assembly: GCA_049603715.1. Classification (GTDB taxonomy): domain Bacteria; phylum Pseudomonadota; class Gammaproteobacteria; order Pseudomonadales; family Balneatricaceae; genus Pontibacterium. The sequence goes on from JBMYSW010000005.1 coordinate 83,470, forward strand.
AGACTTCAACCCTCAAGCTCCCTTCAAGCTAGCACTTGCCTTAGAAGGTTTTAAGCCCGATGAGCCGGCAATTATTTTATTTTCGCCCAAGAGTGAAGAGCTAGCCGATCCCATCGACATTAACGTAAGTGATATAAAGGTTTTTAACAGCAAGCGTACCGCGCTAGCCTGCGCCTACTACGTCAATCGTAAAGCGGCTAAAAACCTGCTCACCTACTTTGACAAGCTTCATCATATTAATGACTGGTGGGCGACCATGCGTCGCCGTAAAGTGGTTACCACCTACTTGGCGCAAACCAATGAAGGGGAAGCGTGGGTGACGCCACTGCCTGAAGAAATAAACCCATCTAACCTCAACTGCGACCCATGGCGCGGAAGTGGCAAAGCCTCTATTGGCGAAAAAATTCAGCGGGCTTTTTATACTTACACCTACTTCCGCAAACGCTTAAAAGCCCTAGAGCAATAGCCTTGCTTTACGCCTTTTCGCGAATTCCATAGAATGTTCACCGCTTAACGGCAGCATCTGGGGCAAAAGCGCCCCGTCTTTTACTGCGGTTTGGCGTTATACCGCTCAGCAGAGTCCGGATCATTATTAACCGTTAACAGGTCAACTTCTGTGTTATTTACCCTGTCGTCACACCAAAGCAGCAATGACAAAAGCGCAGGTCACATTCGCCAACGCAACGAAACCCTGATTTTAGAGGCCGCGACCTATGAGTTCGCTTCGAGCGGCTTCAAAGGCGCAAGCATGGGTAACATTGCCCAACGGGCAGGCTTACCCAAAGCCAACGTGCACTATTACTTTAAGAATAAAATCGGTTTATATATTGCGGTACTCACCGACGTACTTGAGCTGTGGGACTCAACCCTAAGCACCTTCTCAAAAGACGATGATCCGGCTGAGCGGCTAGCAGCTTACATCAAGAAGAAAATTGAATTTTCACGAGATCACAGCCAGGCCTCACGCATTTTTGCCATCGAGATTGCCAGCGGTGCGCCTAACATTATTGAGTACTTTGGTAAGGACTATCAGCGCTGGTTTAAAGAGCGTACAGACGTCATTCAAAGCTGGATAGACCAAGAAAAAATGCAGCCCATCGACCCACACCACTTGCTGTTTTTACTCTGGTCGAGCACGCAGCATTACGCTGACTTTAGCGTGCAAGCCGCTGCCGCACTGGGCAAAAAAAAGCTCGCGCAAAAAGACTATCAGCAGGCGACCAATACCCTGACACAAATTATTCTGCAGGGCTGTGGTTTAACTCCTCCCCAAAAGAAAGGCTAAGCTGCACCTAGCCACGGCGCCGCATAAAGCTGACAAGGAAAGAAACATGATCAACATCGCGGTGGTTGGCGCATCAGGCGCGTTTGGCAAAAAACACCTTGAGGCATTAGCCAGCGTAAAGGGTGCACGCCTTGTAGCAACAGCAGACCTAACACCAACAGCGCACCCCACTGATCAATCTATCCATCACTACGACTCGCTTAACGCTTTACTTAGCGACCCAGCGCTTAAATGTGACGCTGTGATTCTGGCAACACCCACACCTTTACATGCCGAGCAAGCACTTGCCTGTATCGCCGCAGATAAGCACGTGTTGGTTGAGATTCCCATGGCAGACTCACTGGCTGATGCACAAGCGCTTCTAACAGCCGCAGCCAATAAACCACACCTTTGCGCTATGGTGGGCCACGTTCGTCGATTTAACCCAAGCCATCAATGGATCCACCAACAAATTAGCCAAGGTAAGCTCACCCTACAGCACCTACAGGCAACCACCTACTTCTTTCGGCGCAGCAACACCAATGCACTGGGCGAGCCTCGCAGTTGGACAGATCATTTGCTGTGGCACCACGCCTGCCACACCGTCGACCTCTTTTTACACCAAACTCACCAAGCGCCTTGCCAAGGTTTTGCCCTCGCTGGCCCCACTCAGCCAGAGTTGGGTATTGCCATGGATATGACCATTGGCCTTAAGTCCGACAGCGGTAGCCTGTGCAGCTTGGCTTTGTCTTTTAATAACGAAGGCCCGTTCGGAACGGAGTTCCGCTACATCTGTGATAAGGGCACCTATATTGCCCGTTACGATGACTTGGTCGATGGCGAAGGTACGCCTATTGATTTGAGTGAAGTGAGCGAGATCAGCAATGGCATTGCGCTGATTGATCAAGCCTTTGTGGATAGCATCAGCACAGGCAAACCCAACGCAGCGAGCTTTGAACATGCCTTTGGTGCAATGCAAGTGCTCGCCGAGCTCAGCGAACAGCTAGAAACAGGCTAGGCGAGTGAGCGCTCATTTCTTTCATTCTTTTCATTCCTTTGCGCCCGCAGCTTAGCCACCAGCCCGAACCGATGTAATCCACTGCGCGAGTAACGCACGCTCCTCATCGGTCATCCCTGTTTTATTCATAAACGGCATGTCGTGAGACAAAATCGAACGGGCCTCAATACGGTCAACTGACGCGCGCATCTGATCAAGTGTTTCGAGTACATAACCTAACGGCGCCATCGTAAACATATCATCGGTGGGCGCATCGGCATGGCAACTTGAACAACGCTGCTGAACAATCGCCAAAGCTTGAGCATCTGTCACCGTCACACCCTGCTGTACACTCTCGAGCTGCGGGCGCTCTGGCTTCGCAACAACCGCTAGTAACACAAAGGCGATAAACGCACTTACTAGTACCCAAGGTTTGTTCTGACCTTGGTTTTTAAGGTTAAAGTAATGGCGTGCCCACGCGCCTATCACGATCAGTGCCACCAGCATGAGCCAACCCCACGCATGACCATAGGTCATGGGGTAATGGTTGCTTAACATAATAAAAAGCACCGGTAAGGTAGCGTAATTGTTGTGAATAGAACGGCGACGGGCATTGATACCCAACTGCGGGTCTGGCGCCTGCCCTTGTTCAACAGCCGCCACCAGCGCACGCTGCGATGGCATAATCGTCGTAAATACATTGGCAGCCATACAGGTGCCCATCAAAGCACCAATGTGGATATATGCGGCACGGTCACCCAAATAAAGCGATAACCCATAGGCCACCACAGCAATCAGCGACAAGCACACCACACCAAAAGCGAGGCCATGATTAACCAATGAGGTGCGACACAAGCCCTCATATACCAACCAACCCAGCACCAATGTCGCCACACCCAAAGCCACCGCTTGCCAAGGCAACAACTCAGCCTTAGCCGGGTCGACCATATAGCTGCTGGCACCTAAGTAATATACCCATCCGAGTAAGAACATACCGCTAAGCCACGTTGAGTAGGCTTCCCACTTAAACCAATGCAGGTGTGTGGGTAGCACCTCAGGCGCGAGCCGGTATTTAGCCACCTCGTAAAAACCACCACCATGAATCGCCCAAAGGTCGCCCTTTACGCCTTTGTCTTTTTTCCATTGCGGCGGTTCGGCCAAGGCATTGTCGAGCCACACAAAATAAAAAGACGCTCCAATCCAAGCAATGGCGGTAACAACGTGAACAAAGCGCGCCAACAAGTGCACCCATTCGCTCCAATACGGATCCATGGCAATTTCCTCAATAGGCTATGTGTCGAGTGCGCATTCTGCGCATGGGTAGGCTTAACAGGCCGAGTAACGAATCTGCAGCGGTAAATCTAGGGTCACTTCATCGCAGTTGTGACCCTCACCTTGGCGGTCAACCACTAAAAATTCAGCGCCCTGAACCAAAGGCAACAAATAGTGATGCCATGTTCCTTGCCGGTAGTTCACCCCTTGTCCTTGTGCGATAAACGCCTGCACTTGCGATGCATCAAACTCCCCTGCGGGTGCTACAACCACTAAATAAGGGTCGCCAGAAAGGGGCATAAAGGCTTGGCTGCCGAGGGGGTGACGTTCCATCTTACATAAGGTGATAGGTGTTGGCTGAACCGAGCCTTTAAAGATACTCAAAATCGCATCGCCACCTGCAAGCTCAACAGTGGCAAGTTGATGAAAGCGTTGTGTCAAACCATCGTTAATGGAAATAAAGTCGCCGGTTGCTGCCAGCACCTCGCCAAAGGGGGCAAACGCCTCGGCAGTGAGTGGCTTAGCGTCTAGTTCACAAATATGCGTCATTTATGAGCCTCGGTACGTTGAGTAACCATAAGGACTCATCAGCAGGGGCACATGGTAGTGCTGGCTTGCGTCCGCCACTAAAAACTCCACATCTACCCGCGGGTAAAACACCGGCAAACCTTCCGCTTCGAGGTATTTTTTTACATCAAATGCCAAGCGATAACGCCCTTCTTTTAGCTGTTTGCCCTCAGGCCAATCAGCAACGCGACCATCGTCGTCAGTATAAGCATCCAACCACTGCACCCAAGCGCCGTCTTGCCAAAAAAACAAACAGACGTACATGCCAACCGCCGCGCAACCGCGCGACGTGTCTAGCACATGAGTTGATATCGCTTTCATAGGGTTTCCTCTAGGTTTGTCGATGGCAGGCGTCTGGGCTTTGCTCAATCAATTTTTGCAGCCGCAACTGGGTAATCTTTTCTTGCTCTTTGGCCGCCACACCCAGCTCAATGGGCAGTGGATTAATCATTCGAGCTTCTAACGCATCCAACATTTCGTCTGCACTTTTACCCGTGGCACAAATAATAAAAATAAAACCAAAGCGGTCTTGGTATTCGTTATTGGCTTGCGCCAAACGCTCAATCAAGCGCTCATCCGCCTGCGACATGCCCGACTGCTCGCCCGAAGCCCAATCTTTGGTTGCCGCAAACTTTTGTTTAAGCGACTGAATATCGCCAATTTTTGGGTGACCTTCAAAGGCCTGCAAATGGTCTGGCATATCTAGGGCTTGCCATATTTGCACACTACTTTCGAGCAGCTGAACGGCCGATTCAAAAGGGCGCAGCGCCGTCATCTGCTCTACCCAGCGCAAGCTGGTATTACACTGAAACAACAGCTCTGCCGCTTGGTCTTCTGGTAATTGGTTTAGTTCGTCGAGGGTCATTCTTATTCTCCTTCCCATTCGGCCAGCACAACCCGCTGTGCAGCCACTCCCATAAGCTTAGTTAGCTTTCGTCTTTTTTGGGTGAATGACCGTACACACGAAAACGGCTCACCCCACCATCAGGGTGAATATTCAAGCGAATATGGCTGACCTTACCAATATCGTTCAGCTCGGTCTCAAAGCGGTGCTCCGCATCGGCTGACAAAGATGTTTCGGGCAAAATTTGCTGCCAAAACATACTTTGGGTAATCAGTGACTGATCTGTGCTTTCGGTGATGTAAGCACCTTGAATCGAGCAGCGATCCGGGAAGTTACCTTTAAAAAACGCCGTATCCACCACAATCGCATCAATACAGCCGACTGTTGCCAGCTCGATCACACACCAGTCATAACCCGGCTCACGGCGGCGACGTGTTTCCCAGCCATCGCCCATATTTAAGCCAGCACCGGGCATGAGCATTTGTTTGGGCGAACCAAAGTGCGCATTGTTGCAGGCAACTACGCGAGCGCCATACTCCAACGCCGCAAGGTTTACTTGGCCACTGGCGGTTGGCTCAGGGCGCTGGCCTCGACCATAAATACGCAAGCGGGCAACGCCACCATCCGGAAAAATATTCAGTCGTACATGGGTCCAAAAACCCGGCACCGACACCTCAAAAAAGTGAGGATGGTCTGGCCCCAAGCTCACCGTATCTAAAATATCCACCCACTCGTCTTGTTCTGTAGGCTCGCTATCTGGACAGCGACAAGCCTGTAACGACGCAGCCGGTGGGTAGTTACCCGTAAAAAATCGAGTATCTATTTCAACACCCAAAATTTGCCCCGGCATCGCCAAAGCAACCACACACTGATCGTAACCCTCAACACGCTTACGGCGACTTTCCCAGCCGTCCATCCACTTACCATGGTCATCGTAACGCCCTGGGTAAAAACGGGGTGGCATAGACGAAATCATTCGTGCTGCAGGCGCAAAAAAATCATCGGTGACGCTCACAATACGCGCGCCTAGGCGCTCATCGGCCAAGTTGATGGCATCCTTTGCAAAATCGGGTAAATCAGAGGGAGCGCTGGCTTCAATATATTCCATGAGTGCCTACTAAAATTAGGTTGATTAGCGTCAATAGTGAATGTATAACCATATTTAACCGTTCGGTCAACTTTTTGGAGAATTCATGTCACACTCAAAGGACCCATCTGATTACCCAAGAGACCTGATAGGCTACGGAAATAAACCACCTCAGCCACATTGGCCGAATAACGCACGGGTCGCTGTCAACTTTGTTTTAAATTACGAAGAAGGGGGCGAAATGAGTGTGCTTCACGGCGACGAACACGCCGAAACCTTTCTCTCTGAAATTTATGGAGCAGAGCCTTTTCGCGATCGCCATTTGAGTATGGAATCCATTTACGAATATGGCTCACGCGCCGGTTTGTGGCGAATAGTGAATGAATTTTCGAAACGAAAACTGCCATTAACCTTTTTCGCAGTCGCAAAAGCACTCGAAAAAAACCCTGCTTTAGTTGAGCACATTAAACGGCAGCGCTCAGACAATTTATGCGATGTGGTTTGCCACGGCTTACGCTGGATTCACTATCAAAATATGCCTCCCGAACAAGAAGCCGCGCACATGAAGGAGGCCACCGAATTACTTACCCAGTTATTGGGCGAGCCTCCTTTGGGTTGGTACACCGGTCGCGATTCACCCAACACCCGCGAGCTGCTGGTAGAACAAGGCGGTTACTTGTTTGATAGCGACTACTATGGCGACGACTTACCCTTTTGGACAAAGATTGGCAGCCAGTCACATCTTGTGGTGCCCTACACTCTCGACTGCAACGACATGCGCTTTTCATCTCCCACAGGCTTTGCCGATGGCGCGTCATTTTTACAGTACCTCACCGACAGTTTTGACGTACTGTACGAAGAAGGCGAGAGCCAACCCAAGATGATGAGTATTGGCCTACATTGTCGTTTGGTAGGCCGCCCTGGCCGTTTTAAAGCGCTTAAAGCGTTTTTAGACTATGTGCAGCAGCACCAAGGCGTATGGATAACCACTCGCACAAACATCGCAAAGCATTGGCAAACACATCACCCAGCGCCTCAGTCATAAAAGCATTAAGAGCGTGAAGAGTTTTAAGAGCTTTGCAATACGTTGTCCTTTATACTGTTGAGCCCTCATCAGCCTTTCATAGGCGCAACACAGGCAACGAAGCAGTTATGGACTGGAAGATTTTTATCACCATTTTTGGTGCCGTATTTTTAGCCGAACTTGGCGACAAAACACAATTAGCGACCATGCTTTTTGCCGCCGATAAAGAAGTAAGCAAAGTCACCGTATTTTTATCCGCCTCCGCAGCGCTGATCGTGGCTTCAGCCATTGGCGTGATAGCCGGTAGCTTGCTATCCGAATACATCAACGAAAAAGTACTCAACTACATCGCCGGTGTTGGCTTTATCATCATTGGCGGCTGGACGCTTTACAGCGCTCAGTAAAAAGAGCACTCTACACAAGAGAGGCACTATGACCTTAGAAAGCGCACTGTCCTTTTTTATTGCGATTCTTATTTTTGGTGTCACACCCGGCCCCGGCGTGTTTGCCATTTTGGCCCGCGCGCTGGTTTCCGGCGCTAAGAGCTGCACCCTACTCGCTTTAGGGATGACCATTAGCGATATTCTGTACCTCATTGCTGCTTGCTTTGGTTTAGCTGTTATCGCCACCCAGTGGTCAGAAGTGTTTACCGCCGTGCGTATTTTAGGTGCGCTGTATCTTATTTATCTTGGCTGGAAAATTTGGACGGCACCAATTCAATTGCCATCCGAAACACCACCAAGCACCTCAGGCCACACCGCAAGCTTTGTACAAGGCTTTTTGATCTCGGCCTCTAACCCTAAGGTTATTTTGTTTTACATCGCCTTTTTGCCCACGTTTATGGATGTAACCCAATTTACGGGGCAAGATATTGCGATCGCATCGGGCTTAACTTTGGTAGCCTTAATGATTGGACTGATGGCTATCGCCGTTTTTGCAGGCAGGGCACGCAAGTTATTTAGAACGGAGTCGGGTGTACGTACGCTCAACCGAACGGCAGGCTCAATTATGGTGGGCGCAGGTGCGTTTTTAATAGCTCGCCAGCCTTAAACTTCTTGATAAATACCCACAAAAAAAGGAGGCATTGGCCTCCTTTTTTATATCTATTTCACTTAAGTCTGCTTGGCTTATGTCTGTTGCGCTATGAGCCTGCCCTTGAAGCTGGTGCACATTTTCGAGCAGGTTAGCCTAGTTAGCTACGCCTGCAAAAGCAGCAACAACAAACGGCAACAAAAGCGACTCACCAACCTCAACAGCAGGCGTAGTGATTAATTTGGTAACACGGTAGAAATCGATGAAATCGCACTAAAGTCCGCGTGCGAAACACCTGTAACAATAGACCCTACAACAAAAAACAAAGCTAACAGCGCAATCAAATCCGGTGATTTTTTCATAGTGCTTTTTAGTAATAAATTCTTAACAAAAAGGTTTAAAGTTTTTGCGATTCTTACACACTACAAATTTTAATCAAGCATAAATTCTTAATTTCGCAAGTTTTATTCAAAATTTATTATTTATGTCACATTTACGAGCAACTTTTTAGAAAAAGCACCAAATTGCAGCCATCTCCCATAAAAAGCACAAATATTTTTTCGATTTTAGCGAAACTTTTCCCGAATATAGAGTCTTACTTTAGTTAGCTCGCTTACTGTCTATGCAAAACAGCTACTTTTAGCGGCTAAAACCACAAAAGAACTAGCGGTAGTGACAAAAAAGCACACAAGGTCTGCACCATAATAATTTGCGCCATTGCGGCTGCATCTCCCCCCAGCTTTCTGGCCAGAATATACGCCGACGATGCCGTAGGCAGCGCGATAAACAGCACAAAGGCAGTCATCAGGCGCTCATCCACACCCAGCCATTTAAAAACCAGCGCAAACACAAGCGGTAGTATCAGCAACTTCAGCAGCACCACCAACGACATAGCCCACAGGTTAATTCCCTCTCCCGCGGGGCGACGCTCAAACTGCAAACCCGCGCCAACGGCAAGCAGCCCTAGTGGCAGTGCACACTGAGCCAAGAGCCCTAATACATCCGTAACCGCAGCAAATGGCGGAACAGCCAAGACATTGAGCAACAAGCCAATCACACAGCCCATGATCAATGGGTTTTGCCACAACTGTTTAAAAAACGCGGCGAATGAAAAGCGCGCGTCGGCCGTTAGTGCAAAGGTCACTACACAGGCGACGTTAATCAGGGGCACCATACAGGCTACAACCACCGCCGTAATCGCGACCTGCTGTGCATCAAACATCAAGCTGGTAATCGCCAAACCAATGTAGGTATTAAAGCGAACCCCACCTTGAAAGAAGCTCGTAAAAGCAGGCACCGACACCTTCAACCAAGGCTTAAACACCCACATCGCAAGGCTCATAAGCCCAACAACCACAAAGGCGATAGACCCTATTTGGGTTAAGTTGATTCCTTGCAGGTCGGCTTGCCACAAACGATGAATCAGTAGCGCTGGGAACAAACCATAATAAATACCTTTTTCGGCTTCATCCCAAAATCGAGCGGATAAAAACCCTGACGCTTTTGCCACAGCGCCCAGCACCAACAACAGAAAAATTGGCCAAAGAATACTGATAATTAAAAACATAGTGTTATATTGACCCCACAAAATGCGCCATGCACAGGCTCACTCACTTGATTGGTATAGAGAGATTTTATGATTACATCACTTGTATTAACGGTTATCGGACCCGACCGCCCAGGTCTTGTTGAGCGCCTTTCTCAAACCATTGCGGGCCACAACGGCAGCTGGTTGGAGTCGGGCATGTCGCAGCTGGCAGGCAAGTTTGCGGGTATTTTGGTGGTACAAGTGCCAACCGACAAACTACAAGTGCTGGTAGCCGACTTACAAAAGCTCGAAACCGAAGGCCTTAAAGTTGTTGCCGAAACCGCTCAAGGCGATGAAGTGGACGCCAGTAGCCAACACCTTGTACTTGACCTTATTGGCCAAGATAAACCCGGCATTGTTAAAGAGATCTCGCAAGCGCTAGCACAGCGCAACGTAAACGTTGAAAAGCTAAGCACCGAGCTAGTATCAGGATCTATGTCGGCAGAGCAGCTATTCCAAGCCAAAATCACCCTTAGCGCACCAGAAGACCTTGATATTGATGCGCTACAAGACGATTTAGAGGCACTCGCCAACGACCTGATGGTCGACATCACGCTTAAATAAGCACACCAGCATTCAAGCTAAAGCGCCTCAGGCTATGCCCTAAGCATACTGAGGCACTCGCTTTAGCATCGCTACCAGCAACGCACCTAACACCACAAACCCCGCCGCGAAAAAAAGCCCCAAATGGTAGTTACCAAAGTGCTGTGCCAACACCCCCGTTAATGCAGGGGCGACCACTTGTGCCGCACCATAGGCCAAGGTCATTTTGCCCATCAACTTGGCAGGTTTGGTAGGGTAAAATCGCCCCGCCATTGTGAGCACCAAACTCACAGCACCAATAAAGGTTCCGCCAAACAACAAAGCGCTAACCAACACCCAAAGCAACTGATCGGTAAAGGCAGGCAACAAAATGCCCGGCACCTGAATCACGTAAATCAGTAGCAGCGCATTCACATCACCTACCCTGCGGGCAATCACGTCCCACACCACCACGGCTGGCATAGCTGCACAGCCCAAGACCACAAACACCCAAGGGCCTAACCCTTGTAAGCTCGGCTGTTGCTCAACAATATCTACAATGAAGGTCGCGGTAATAACATAGCCGTAGCCCGCACAAAAATAAGCGGCAAAAAGCACCCAAAAGTAGGCATTTGAAGGAGGTCGGTCTTGCAGTTTTACACCCGTGGCTAAGGATTCGGCAGACTCTGGTTTGGGCATCCAACACCACGCCAGCACCGATGCCAACGCAGCAAATATACCAAACGCCCACCACTGTGCTTGCCAGCTTAAGTTTAAGGCTAAAAACAGCTCAACCAATAACCCTGCTACAAAAATACCGCCGCCCACGCCAGCAAAGTGGATGCCTAGCTCGCTGCGATATTGGTGGCGTAATAACCAGTTTAAAATCAAACCACTGGCTAACAGTAATCCGCCCGAACTACTTACACCCGCCACAAAGCGAAACACCAACCACCACTCCAAAACATCGGTCAGCGCCATGGCCACGGTACTGAGTACCGCCACCAGCAAATAGACACGATAGAGTTGGTCTTTAAGGGTGAGCGAGCTAACACGGGCCGCGATTAATGCCCCCAACATGTAGCCAAGGTAATTCACTGCTGCCAGATACCCGCCATTAGCCTCATCTAGCCATGTTTGGGACTGCATAATGGGCAGCAAAGGTGTGTAGGCAAATCGCGCCACACCCACAGTGACAATCAGGCTAAGTAAGCCTGCGGTAAGTACTTTTGCTTTTTCGGACACGAGCCTCTTACCTCATTCGCCACAGCGACTGGTGCGCAGATTTGAAAGCGCAATAATGAAGGGTCTTTGAGTATGCCAGAGCCAACGCCACAAAACAGCTGATCAAAAGTCTATCTAGCTCTTCTGCACTACACACCCCTAACGGTAGGCATAAAAAAACCCAGAAAGCTCTATTAAGCTATCTGGGTTTCTCAGTTAGCTAGTGCTCACCAGCTTACCAAAATCAGCAATTAAGCTTCGCGTGCTTCTAACTTAGTACGAGCACGAGCAACCGCCGCGCGTACTTGGTTAGGCGCTGTACCGCCGATGTGGTCACGGGCTGCTACAGAGCCTTCAAGCGTTAGTACTTCAAACACATCTTCAGTGATGGTGTCAGAGAACTGAGCAAGCTCTTCTAAGGTCATTTCGCCTAAGTTTTTACCGGTTTCGATACCGTAAGCAACGGACTTACCCACGATTTCGTGCGCGTCACGGAAGGCCACACCTTTGCGAACAAGGTAGTCAGCCAAGTCGGTCGCCGTTGAGAAGCCACGCAATGCTGCTTCACGCATTTCTTCTTTGCGTGACTCAAGCGCAGGTACCATATCAGCAAAGGCACGCAAACAGCCTTGCACTGTGTCGATGGCGTCGAACAGCGGCTCTTTGTCTTCTTGGTTGTCTTTGTTGTACGCCAACGGCTGCGACTTCATCAAGGTTAGCAAGCTCATTAGGTGACCGTACACACGACCGCTCTTACCACGTACAAGCTCTGGCACGTCTGGGTTTTTCTTCTGCGGCATAATCGATGAGCCGGTACAGAAGCGGTCAGGCAAGTTGATAAAGTTAAACTGAGCCGACGTCCAAAGCACAAGCTCTTCAGACATACGGGTCATGTGCATCAACAAGATGCTAGACGCCGCACAAAACTCAATCGCAAAGTCGCGATCAGATACAGCGTCGAGTGAGTTTTCAGCAGGCGCTTTAAAGCCCAATAGCTCAGCCGTCATCGCACGATCGATTGGGTAAGTCGTACCCGCCAATGCCGCCGCGCCTAATGGCATGATGTTGGCGCGATCAATACAGTCCGACAAGCGGCTAAAGTCGCGATCAAGCATTTCGTACCAAGCCAATAGGTGATGACCAAAAGTCACAGGCTGTGCAGTTTGCAGGTGAGTAAAGCCAGGCATAATGGTGTCGGCTTCTTGCTCAGCCAAGCCAAGTAGGCCTGTTTGCAAACGAGTCAGCTCGCCAAGAATTACGTCCATTTCGTCACGCAAGTACAAACGGATGTCTGTTGCTACTTGGTCGTTACGTGAACGGCCAGTGTGTAGCTTTTTACCGGTGATACCGATCTTTTTAGTCAGGGCCGCTTCAATGTTCATGTGAACATCTTCTAGCTCAACCGACCATTCAAAGGTGCCGCGCTCAATCTCAACGCGAATTTCGCCCAAGCCACGAATAATATCGTCGCGCTCGCCTTCGGTAAGCACACCGACTTTAGCCAGCATTTTTGCGTGAGCGATAGAGCCACGAATATCCTGCAAGTACATGCGCTGGTCAAAAGTCACGGAAGCGGTAAATCGGGCAACAAAAGCATCGGTTGGCTCAGAAAAGCGGCCACCCCATTGCTGGTTAGTTTTCTCACTCATGCAAAAACCTCAAAGCTATTACGGCCATTGGCAACAACAGCCATCATACAAATCGACAATTTAGACTGGCCCAGATTATAGCATGATGGGGGTCATCGCTTCTTCATCTATCTGTTACAATCGCAAAAACCCTTTTATATTTAGGGCCATATCCGTGCCATACTTGAGCTAAGCGCCCATCACACTGGCCTAAAGGTTGCTTTCTATCGCCTTTAACGCCAAACCTAGGCGACTCGAATAACAATCAATAGGAACCAGAATGACCCAGACGCTACGCATCGCTACCCGCAAAAGCCTACTCGCCCTATGGCAAGCAGAGTATGTAAAGGCTGAGTTAGAAGCACACCACCCAGAGCTCACCGTAGAGCTGGTACCTATGGTGTCGCGTGGCGATAAAATTCTCGATACTCCACTGGCCAAAGTGGGCGGCAAGGGCCTCTTTGTTAAAGAGTTAGAAACCGCACTGCTTGAAGACCGTGCCGACATTGCCGTGCACTCTATGAAAGACGTGCCCATGGAGTTTCCTGAAGGTTTGGGCTTATCGGTTATTTGCCCACGCGAACGCCCAACCGATGCCTTTGTCTCAAACACCTACGAACACCTAGACGATGTACCAGCAGGTGCAGTGATTGGTACTTCATCTTTACGTCGCGAAGCACAACTGCGCGAGCGTCGCCCAGACCTCACCATTAAATGGCTGCGTGGCAACGTTCAAACTCGCCTAGGTAAATTGGATAACGGCGAATACGACGCCATTATTCTGGCCACTGCGGGCCTCATCCGCCTTGAGCTTGGCGACCGTATCAAACACGAGATCACCCCAGAAGACAGCCTACCGGCTGGCGGCCAAGGCGCTGTGGGTATTGAATGCCGTGTTGAAGACGAACGTATTCAAGCGCTGCTTAAACCTTTGCACCACTTGCCAACAGCACAATGTGTATTGGCCGAGCGTGCGATGAACCGCCACCTTGAAGGCGGCTGCCAAGTACCTATTGGTTGCTTTGCTGAACTCAGCGAAGACCAAAGCAGCCTGCACCTACGTGGCCTCGTCGCCAAGCCTGATGGCAGCCTGATTTTGCGCGACGAACTCACCGGCACCGCCGCCGAGCCAGAAGCATTAGGTATCGCCCTCGCCGAGCGTTTACTCGCAGCAGGTGCAGGCGAAATTTTGCAGGAAGTGTATAACAGTGAAGGCTAAGCAACCCCTCGCGGGCAAAACCATTGTCGCCACACGGCCCGAAGCCGAACAACCGGCGCTGGTTGAACTCCTTACGTCACTGGGTGCGACCGTGTTGTCGTTACCCATGTTGGCCATTGTAAATACCACACCCGACCGCCCCGACTACGCTGCCACCCGCGCGGCTATCCTCGACCTCGACTTATACAGCCATATTATTTTTGTCAGCCCCAGCGCAGCGCGCGCGGGGTATGACTGGGTAGATACCTTTTGGCCTCAGTTACCTGTGGGCATTAACTGGTTCTCGATGGGTGGTAAAACCCAAGCGACCCTCGCCGCACTAGGAATCGAGTCTGAGATTAGTGACAAGGGTTTTGACTCCGAAGCACTACTCACTCACCCTAAGCTCCAAGATGTAACCGATCACCGTATTTTGATCATGCGTGGCGAGGGTGGTCGACCCTTTTTGGCAGACGAGCTTACCAAGCGCGGCGCCAAGGTTGACCATGCCGTGTTATATGCAAGAGAAGCCCCCGTCTATGAGACCAAGAGATTACATCAAACGCTTTACGAGGCCTCTCCGCATGGCATACTTGTAACCAGCGTTGATGGCTTAAATAATCTTGTAACACACAGCCAAACACTCGACAAAAAAGCACAAAAATCGGTACTAAACTGTACTCTCGTCGTCCCGAGCCAACGCGTGTATGACCAAGCCAAAGCGCTCGGTTTTACAAGGATCAAGCGCTCCGACGGGCCCGACAACGCCGCCATGTGTGCCGCGTTAACGAATTAATGACGATGTGGATAATCGACTTATGCGTAAAAAAGACAAAAAAGTAACGGACACCGGTCTCACTAAAAACGAAGAAGCAACCGTAAACGAGACCGCCGTCGAGACCTCAAGCGACACCACAGACACCGCTGAAAACAGCAACGACGCAGAAGCGACGACTGAGCCCGCAGAAGCGGCAGACAAAAAAGCAGAGCCAACCGACGCTGAGAAGAGCGAGGAAGAGAGCACAACAGAGGCTAAAGCAGAAGACGCTGAAAGCACAGCCGACGCGACCACTGACGAACAGCCTGCGCTCATCGAAACCGACACTGCCAAAGTTGATGCCGACACCGTCACAACAGAAGCTACCGAGCCAAGCAAAGAAAAAACACCTGCAACATGGCCAGGTAAACTCGCCCTTGTTTTATCCATCGCTGCCCTAGGCTGCGCGGGTTACCTTTACTGGCAAGGCATGCAAATGCAAACCAGCAGCCAAAGCCAAGCAAACGACCTACAACAAGCCGTAGAAACCCAGCTTGCACGTCAAGGTGGCGAAGTATCGGGTGCCATCAGTGCGGTTAAGAGTCAACTGCAAACCTTGCAGTCGTCAATGAACAGCGAGCGCAAAGAAGTTGAAGTGCTGCAACAGCGCTTAACTCAGAGCATCCAGCAAGTTACTGCCAACCAGCCGAATACTCGTACCGACTGGCTACTGGCCGAAATCGAATACCTGCTTCGTTTGGCAAACCAGCGCGTATTGATGGAAAAAACTGCTGATGGCGCACTCACACTGCTAAACGCAGCAGACGACATCCTCAAAGAAATGGATGACGTTTCTATCTACAACGTACGCGAAGCCCTCGCAAAAGACATTGCCGCACTTGAAGCCGTGCCAGAACTCGACGACCAAGGCATCTTCCTTAAGCTATCTGCCATGAACGGCTTAGTCGACAAGCTTAAGCGCCTACCGCTCAAAGAGCAGCGCGAGCTACCTGAAATGCTCAAGCAAATCACCCCAGACGCGGTATCTGAAGGCTGGGTTGCGGGTATGGCCGACTCGTGGAGCAATGCCATGGATAAACTGGGTGCTTTGGTTATCATCCAAAACACCGACGACAGCATTAAACCGCTACTCTCGCCTGAGCAAATGTTTTACCTACAGCAAAACCTTCGCTTAATGCTAGAGCAAGCGCAGTTGTCTGTACTACAGGGTAAACAAGGCACCTTTGACGCGAGTCTCGAAAAAGCCGACCTGTGGCTTGCCAACTACTTTGATCCGAACGACAGCGCCACAAAAGCTTTGCGCAAAAACGTTGCAGCACTTAAAGGCACCAACGTAAACCCAGAAATGCCAGATATTTCTGGGTCGCTTACCGCCCTTAAAAGCTACCTACTCACCATGGCCAAACTAAAACAAGAAGGAGCTAGCCAATGAAAAAGCTCTTCCTTATTTTATTAGTGGTCTTGGCCGCAGGTACTTGGATCGGCAAAAAAATGATTCAAGACCCAGGCTACGTACTACTCGCCTACGGCGGTACCACCGTTGAAATGAGCCTTTGGGTCTTTGTTATCGCCTTTGTATTAGTGTTTTTGGCACTGCATTGGCTGCTCAACATCAGCGCCAACGCCCTGCTCCCTGTCACCCGCCTACAAGCGTGGCGCTTGCAGCAACTAGAAGCCGCTGCCCACAAAAAGACCCTTCGTGGCTTGAGTGCTTTAGCCGAAGGCCATTGGGCCAAAGCACAGCGCCACCTTAGCCAAGGTAGCAAGTACAGCGAAATGCCCATGATCAACTACTTGGCTGCGGCCCGCGCTGCCGACGAGCAAGGCGATACCAGCACCGCTGACTTTTTGCTTGGCCGTGCTCTCGAAGTCAGCCCAGAAGCCGAAGTCGCTGTGGGTATTACCCAAGCACAAATGCAGCTAAAACGCGGCGAAGTAGAGCCCTGCCTGGCCACCCTGCTCAAGTTGCAAGCACGCGTACCTAAAAGCCCGTTTGTGCTGCGTCTACTTAAAGACGTATACATTGGCCTCAACGATTGGAGCGCCCTAAAAGACCTATTGCCAACCCTTCGTAAGCAAAAGGTCATTAGCGAAAACGAGCTCGCCACACTTGAGCTGCAAACCTACGGCGCACTGCTTAAACAGCAGGTATCCAATGAGCAAAACGCCGAAGAACTGGGCAGCCTATGGCAAACCATTCCTAAAAACTTGCAATCTAACAGCGCACTGGGTGACGAATACGTTGCTCTGCTCATTAGTCAGCAAGCTTACGAAAAAGCCGATGCCTACATTCGCCAAGCGCTAAAAGCTGAATGGAGCGAAGCCCTGGTACTGCGCTTTGGCACTCTGCCAAGCAGCAGCGCCAAGCGCCAACTAGACGTCGCTCGCGAATGGCTAAAACACCACGCCAACAGCCCAGCGCTAAACATCACCCTAGGCCGCTTGTGCTTGCGCAGCGAATACTGGCCCGACGCCCAAGAGTACTTTGAAAAGGCATTGGCAGTATCGACCGACGATAGCGAGCTACACCAAGTCGCACTTGCCGAGCTTAACCGCCTGCTTCAGCACCTAGGCCAAGAAGATCAAGCGCAAAAGCTACTGCAAAAGAACGTGGCCAGCATCGTGCCGCAACTGCCAGACCTACCTCAGCCATCTCAGTAAGCCATATAGTTTACAAAAGAGAGACGTATAAAAGGGGCAGGCCTAAGCGGAGTAACATCCGGCTGGGCCTGCCCCTTTTTATTGGTGGTATTTTTCTACGGGCTCGGCATGCAAATTATCGGCGCAAGGTCTCTATTGCAGCCTCAGCAATGTTCAGCATGCCTTGGAGGTGCCGCCGAGCGACGTCACTTTTGCTCTCAAGTCTCTGGGGTACGGTTACTAACACCAATCAAAACTGCAAAATGGGACTGCGATAACCCTGTTTTTTCGCGAATGCTTTTAACTTCAGGCTCTGGATATTCAGTCACTTTGGCGGGCGTTTTTAGTCCTCTGACGACCTCATCCATTTCTTGCACACTGGCCAGCAGTTCTTCAAACATATCATTTCTCATTCGACGCACTTCATATGATCCATAACACTTTCTACAGAACATCGACCCGCCTCAACATCAGCTTTCGCTTCTTGTAAGGCAAATGCCAATTCATACTCACGAAGTCTCGCATATGTTTCAACGCTCATGAGCACATGACGATCATTCCCTTTAACAGAGATTACGATCTCTTCGTCTTCTTTCAGTCGAGTCTCTAAAACAGACACCCCTCTGGCTTTTAGCTCATCATTTGTTACCGTACGCATCTTGCCACCGCCAAGCCTACAATACTTTTACCAATACAATAGTCATATACGTTAAGCCTAGTCGCTCGCTTGTAAAAAGCGCCAATAAAATTGATAAATAACCAACGCCGATAAGAGTAACGACTAACAGCCTTACACATTATGCTTTAGCGGCTACTCTTAGCGTCTGCTTGACTTACCACATAATCAAAAGCTACGTTGGAGCAATAACCATGGAGCAGATACAATAGAGTCTAAAGCCTGATGAATTACCACAGCCAATTCCTAAGCTGGGGGAGCAAACAATGCAAGCTGCCAAACAAGACGCTTTAAACATCATTAGTCAACTGCCGGACAACGCAGACATGGAAGAAATTATGTATCGTCTGTACGTCCTCGACAAAGTTCGTAAAGGCCAAGAAGCCGTAGAGCGCGGTGAAACACTATCCAGCGAAGCGCTAGAGCGAGAAATTAATTCATGGTGATATGGACTAAGCCTGCAATCGCTGACTTAAAACATATCCATGACTTTATTGCTGAAGACTCGAAACACTATGCCAAGAAGGTCGTTCAAGAGATACGTGAAAAAACTGACCTTCTCAATGAGCTCCCTAGCATCGGGAAAGTTGTGCCTGAAGTGGGCAAACCATCAGTGCAAGAATTACAAATCTACTCGTATCGCATAATGTATGAAGTCGTAAACAAGCAATGCTATGTGCTTGCCGTGATTCATAAACGACGCAACTTTATGGCAGAGGGCTTGCCGCAATCCGACTAGCCTTTATGAAACGCCTTTCACCAGAATAAATGTTACAAGGGTAATAAATTTACTTTCCGGTTTTTAGCCTACCTCTACCCCATCAATTTTCCCAGAAAATAGATCTATCACCTTTATGCTTAAGAAGAGCTGGGCTCTTCTTATCATGCGAATATACGTTGGCTGATACCACAAACCTTTGCTTGAACCTCTGATCTGGCTTTTAATTGAGGTTTATCGCTTGTTTGCTGCACCATCACACCAGCACTGATCAAACATGTAAGACCAAGGATGGATTAAATATGGGTAAGAAAATCACAATCTACATGATCGATGGCACACCAGAAGGGCCAAAAACATATGAGATTGGTAACTGGTCAGGGAAGGCAACCTCCTGCCCGAGGTCAGCAGCGAAGTCTATCCTCGCACGGGATGACTTTGACAATGCAGGCGTATATTTTCTTCGCTCTACAGAGGGGTCATCAGACTATGACGACTCTGTGTATATCGGGGAAGCGGAATCACTTGGTGTACGTTTAAGGCAGCATTTATCTGGAGATAAAGACTTCGACTCTTTTATATGCTTTTACTCGAAAGATGACATGCTAACCAAAGCTCATATTAAGTACTTAGAGTCTAGGCTTGTCAGCATTGCAAAAGAGGCGAAGAGCTCAGGTGTAATGAACTTAAATACCCCTACCCTTTCAAAACTGCCCGAAGCAGACGTATCCGACATGGAATACTTTATCGAGCAAATAAAGCTGATTTTGCCATCTGCAAACATACGCGCCCTTATCAACTCTGTTGCTAGCCAAGACACCAAGCCTCATCGTCCCGATAGCAAACGCTATAGCTTAAAAAGCAGCCGCTTAAGCGCGACTATGATCGAGTCTACTGAGGGCTATTTAGTTTTAGCAGGAAGCGAATTCGCTAAACAAGAAACAAACTCTATAGCGGAGGGCTGGAAGAAACTTAGAGCAAAGCTGAAGGACGAAAACCTAGTCGACCTCAACGGTAAACAAGGCATTCTCCGCCAAGATGTGATTTTCTCCTCCCCGAGCGCTGCAGCCTCTACATTGTTAGGTGCACAGTCACCCGGACCTATTCGCTGGATAGATGAATCAGGCCGAACGTTTAAAGAGAACCAAGAGGCTGAAACCTAGTTAGCTGGCCTACCCAAATTCAGCCACAGCGGCATCTATAAACTCTAGGGTTTTATCTTTATCTAAGTATCCCTGAATCAGTGGGTATAAGGTGCCTTTAGCTTCCACAAGCAAAGTAGGAAAGCTGGATACGGCCCACTGTTGGCGAAGGGAGAGGTGGTGCTCTAACACCGCTTGGGTTTCTTCGCTGTTAAGCAGCTCTGCAAACTCTTCGCGATCAAAGCCGGCTTGTTCGGCTAGGTCGATAAGCACTTCTGGGTCAGAGGGGTTGAGTGCCTTTTGGTAATAAGCCTCTTGAATCGCATTGGCTAATGCCGGTGCTTGGCCTTGCGGGCCACTGACCGGAAACACGCCTTCTTCGCCACTTAAAAAGTGGGCGGCGAGTAGCGCTCTACAGGCGATAAAGGTACTGCGTCGTGGCGCTTGGGTGCGCCAAAAATCGTAGTTAAACCTAGTGCCGGTTTGCTGCTCGATGGTTTGCCAAATACCTTGGATTTTATCCTGCATTTCTTGCGGCATGGGTACATCACTGTCGGGGGCCAAGCCACCCATTACCCATGTCACCGACAGGTCGGGGTATTTGTTGAGCACTGCCTCCAAGCTTGGACGAAACGCCCAGCACCAGCTGCACATGGGGTCCATAACGTAATAGAGCTTGAGTGAGTGGTTCATAGTGAGAGTCCGCCCCTTTTATCGGCCAAAAGAAAGGCCATCACTATAATAAATTGGGCGTTATAAAGCAGCTATGTGTTGGCGGTGAGGCGTATGCAGGCCTAAACGCGTCCTTGCGCTAAAGCCTGTACATATGGGTGTGGACAAAAAGGTGGAGCTAAAAAGGCTATAGCAACGAACGAACGTAGGCTTCGATGCTCGCATCTTGGCAGTTGTCGAAGAAACACTGCTGGAAGCGCTCGCCAGATACGGCTGTGCGTACAAGCTCTTGGTCAATCGTCTTAAGGGTGTCTAGGTAATCGTCTTTAACAACGGCGGCTTTTACTTCGTTCAGGATGCCTGCATTGCGAACTTGTGGCTCTTTACGCTCAAGCGGGTAACCCTCCCCACGGCTGCCGGTAAAGGCCTTTTCGAACATGTAACGCACGTTGAGTTCAGCACCCCAACCAAAGCCTTTAGCAAATGCCAACGCTAGGGCATTACCGTTATTAATTTGGTTAAACAAGAAGGCATCTGAAGGGTCAAGACAGTAGCCACACACCACACCCGGGTGAATATTGAGTGACATCATTGCGCCTTGGCCCGTACCACAACCAGCCACTACAAAGTCCACCGCTTTTGAGTTTAAAAGGATGCTCGCCATAATGCCGAGGTGAATGTAGGTAAGGTGGTGGTCGTTTTCGTCGCTCATGCCCACGTTAAATACGCTGTGCTCTAGCGGTTCGGCAACGGTGTTTAGCTGCTCAAGTACGATGGCGTTTTTAGCGGCTTGGCTGTTTTCCATCATTAATGCAATTTTCATCATGTGCTCCGTTATTTATCGTCGTTATAAGTAAAGCCGTCTAAAAAGTCTTGGCGCATGGGCGTAAAGTTATCCAGTAATACACCTGGCTCTAGGCAGACGCAGCCATGCATGACGTGCGGCTCTTTGTACAGGGTGTCGCCTGCACTTACGATTTTGGTTTCGTCACCAATGGTGAACTCAAATTTGCCCGACAAGACGTAGGTTAGCTGCTCGTGTGGGTGGTTGTGCAATGGGCCAACCGCACCCTTTTCGAAGTGCACCTCAACCGCCATGATGTTGTCGGAGTACGCCATAATTTTTCGGGATACGCCATCGCCTAAGTCTTCTAATGGCACATCTGCGTTGTGAATAAACATAAAACAGCCCTCAGTGTTTTTATTGACCACTATAATCGCACAAGAAACAATGTTCAACCATAAATGAAACACTGTTTTATTTATTGAAGTATAGCGAGACTGTGAGTTTGTATACATAGCCGCCATGCTTGTTTGTATACTCAGGGGCATACCATTATTCGCTTGAGGCCTCGTACTTTATGCATTACGCCACGCTGCAGTCGCATCACACAGACGCATTTATTTCGCTTTTTCAAGAAACCTTTGCGGCATCAGAAGGGGCTAATGAAGGCGATATGCTCAAGAGTTTGGTGAAGCAGTTACTCGATACAACTGAGGCCAACGCTCTTTTTGGCTTTGTTGCGATAGAGAACGACCAAGTAGTTGGGGGCGTATTGTTTAGCCGACTTATCCTTTCTAGCCACCAAAACGCCTTTATGTTGTCGCCGCTTGCAGTTCACCCAAGCTTTCAAAAACAAGGTGTTGGACAAGGTTTAGTTTGCCATGCACTAGGCGAACTAAAAGCTGCCGGAGTGAGTTTGGTCGTGACTTATGGAGATCCGGCGTTTTATCAAAAAGTGGGCTTTGAGGCGCTAAGCGAAGACACCCTTGCCGCGCCACATCCACTTAGCCAACCCATTGGCTGGCTTGCACAAACACTCGACGGCAGTGATATTCAACCCACTCAAGACCGCTGCGAGTGTGTCGCCGCTTTTAACAACCCCGAGTTGTGGTAAGCCCTGCCAGTGATTTAAATCGCAGGCATAGAAAAGCCCACCGAAGTGGGCTTAGTCAGTCAAGCAAAAGGTCATTCAAGCAACAGCGAGCAGGCTGTTATTTGTTACGCGGTGCGTAAGCAAATACGTCGGCCTTCATTTGGCTTTCGTTTAGGCCTTTTTCTTCAAGCGCGTCGAGTACGCCGTATACCATGCCCGGCGAGCCGCTGGCGTAAACTTTTACATGGCTTAGGTCATCAAAGTCAGCCAAGATAGCTTCTGTTACAAGGCCTGTGCTGCCTTCCCAGCTATCGTGAGCGTTTTCAACCACCGCGGTGTAGTCTAGGTTTTCGTATTGGTCAGCCCAAGACAGCGCTAGCTCGTGATCGTAGAGGTCTTCGAGGTTTTTAGCGCCCCAGTAAAGGTGAATTTGGTGGCTGTTAGGTTGCGCCAACAGGTGCTCGATCATGCTTTTCATTTGCGCAAAGCCCGTGCTTGCCGCCACAAATACTAATGGCTCTAGCACGTCGAGTTGGTTGGCATTAAGCCAGCAATCGCCCATAGGTAGCTCAACGGTCACTTGTGGTTGAGTCTTTAGCATGTCGATGACAGCGTTTGACGAGTCACTTTGCGGCATATGGCGAATGTGCAGCTCTAGGCGACGACCCGCCTCAGGTGCGCTCGCAATCGAAAACGATGCTTGCTTACCATCAGCCAATACTAAGTTAAGGTACTGACCCGCTTCGTAATTGACCGCTAGGCTGGCCGTAGCAGGCAAGTTTAGAAACACGCGATAAACGTCGTGGTTAATCAGCTCAATAGACTCTACATCACAAATTCGTTGGTTCACTACTCTCTCTCCGGGCGCTTTTAGCCCCTTTATGTGCATGTCACAATCAGACCGTAAATAGCTAGTGCATGCAAGAATCTCGACGGCAGATTCTGTCGGGTTTACCTGATAGTTTTGTTCGGGATAACGCTGCCAAATGGATCCCTTTTGCAAATTTGCGGTGCAAATTTCACACACACCGTTGCGGCAGCTTTTACGCATACGATAGCCATATCGAGCCAGCCCATCGAGCAATGCCTCATCGGCCGCTAGCTGAAGCTTAATATCGCCATTGAGTTTAAGTTGATACAGCAACCGGTTAATCGTCGCTTGCGGCTTTTTTTGCGGCGGCGCGCAAGTCCGTTACTTGGTCAAAACCGATACCCCAGTTATCGGTGTTCACTTCGTCAATCACAACCACGGTGGTCGCAGGGTTTTTACCTAAAACATCCACAAGTAGCTGGGTAGCCCCTTGAATTAGCTGCTTTTTTTGTTCGGCGGTAACACCTTCATCCGTAATCTTAATATTTACGTATGGCATGGTAGCTTCCTTAAATAAAGGCTATGCGATTGCTGACTATTGTACACAAGGCCAACACTTACCTGCGAGTTTTTATCTAAATAAAACCTTATCCCTACACTTTTTAAGACAATTACTACAATTCATAAAAATTTGTATCTGGGTGTCGGGCTGTTTATACTTTGCGCAATACATGGTCGGGGAGCCTTTAACCAAAGGCTGAGATAGCATCTCTGGTGCTGAACCCGTTGAACCTGATCCAGATAACTGGCGTAGGGAACCACTCATTGCAAGCACCCTTCGTGTGCCGTTTTGTTGTGTACCTTTTCGCCCAAATAACACAACAAAGAGCAATGATATGTCTAACACTCCCATCGCACTGACCATCGCTGGCTCCGACTCGGGCGGCGGCGCAGGTATTCAAGCCGACATCAAAGCCATGTCTGCCACTGGCAGCTACGCATGCTCTGTTATTACCGCATTAACCGCTCAAAACACCCTAGGCGTCACTGGCGTTTTACCGGTAGCCGATACCTTTATTCAGCAACAGTTTGATGCGGTGTTTTCTGATCTTGATATCAAAGCCGTGAAAATTGGCATGTTAGGCGATGTAGCAACCATAAAAGCCGTTGCCGCTGCGATTAAAAAATACCAGCCAGCCTACGTTGTATTGGACCCAGTGATGGTCGCGACCAGTGGTGACTTGCTACTGGAAACCGATGCCGTAGATACGCTCATCAAGGAGCTCCTGCCGTTAGCGCATGTGATTACTCCTAACCTGCACGAAGCCAATGCACTCTTGGGTCGCGACCCTAAAGCGTTACCACAAAGCGATGCCGATATGCGTGAAGTTTGCCAACAGCTCATGTCACTTGGCTGCCAGTCAGTGTTACTTAAAGGCGGACACCAAGAAGGTGATATGGCCACTGACTACTGGCAGTCAGCCGATGAGGTACAAACCTTCAGCCACCCACGTATCGCCACTGAAAACACCCACGGCACAGGTTGCACACTGTCGGCCAGTATCGCCAGCTATCTCGCTCAAGGCGCAAGCATGGCTGAAGCCATTCGCCAAAGTAAAGACTACCTACACGGCGCAATCGCTCACGCGAACGACTTGGAAATTGGCGCGGGCGCTGGCCCCGTTCATCACTTTTTTCGTCAGAATAACGGCTAACCGTTATGGCGAATTCGAGCTCAACAAGCCTGCAACTTAATGGCTTTGGTTTGCAATACCAAGGTGCGACAACGCCCACTTATCGCGATATTAACCTCACACTGCTGCCGCAAGGCTGGACCTGTGTGCTGGGTAAAAGTGGCTGCGGCAAAACCTCATTATTGCGCCAAGTTGCAGGTTTGATTGAGCCAGAGCATCAACAGCAAGGTCAATTGCTTGATACGAGCGGTAAACCATTTACTGGCAATATCGCCTATATGGCCCAGCAAGACCTGCTCTTTCCATGGCTAAATGTGCTCGACAACGTTTGTTTAAAAGCAAAGCTAGCGCACGGCCAAGCCAACCCAGAAGATAAACAACGCGCCCTTGCGCTACTCGCGCAGGTAGGTTTGGCTGATGCCGCTGAGCAACGCCCCGATCAGCTTTCAGGGGGCATGCGACAACGAGTCGCCCTTGCACGCACACTGATGCAAGACGCACCGCTTATATTGATGGACGAGCCTTTCAGCGCCCTTGATGCAGTAACGCGCCATCGCCTTCAAGACCTCGCCCACAAAACCCTCGCTGGCCGCAGCGTGCTATTAATTACTCACGACCCGCAAGAAGCCCTGCGCTTGGGTGATCAGATCAAGCTGTTTGATCAACAACGCTTAACCGACCTGCCCACGCCAGAGTCAAACACACCTCGAGCCGTAGATTCGCAACTGGGCGAATACCAGCACACCTTGCTTAAGGCCTTACAAGCGGCCGACAACCAAGGAGGTGCGCATGACTAATTCGAGCCGACTGAATGTAGGCATTCGGTTAATCGTCACCACCTTTGTGCTGCTAGGCGCTTGGCAACTTGTGGTCGTAGCCTTCGATATGCCCAAGTTTATTTTGCCCTCGCCATTTTTGGTGTTTAGCAAACTGGTCGCAAACCCCGAACTGCTTTGGGATCACAGCCTTATTACCCTTACCGAAATTTTGCTGGGGCTACTGCTTGGCTTGTTTATGGGCATTTCACTCGCCCTACTGATGCTGCTGTTTACCCCGGTGCGTAACTGGTTGTTACCTGTACTCATCGCCAGCCAAGCGATTCCTGTGTTCGCCCTAGCGCCTGTGCTGATGCTTTGGTTTGGCTACGGCATGACATCTAAAGTCGTTATGGCGGCGTTAATTATCTTCTTCCCCGTGTGTACCACCTGTTTTGATGGCTTGAGGCACACGCCTTCTGGCTACCTCGACTTAGCCCACACCATGGGTGCCAGCCGCCGACAAATGCTATTAAAAGTGCGCCTACCTGCAGCGCTACCCACGCTGGCATCGGGTATTCGCGTTGCCATGGTGGTAGCACCTATTGGTGCCGTGGTGGGTGAATGGGTCGGGTCATCAGGCGGTTTAGGCTACCTAATGTTGCAAGCCAACGCCCGTATGCAAATTGCCGATATGTTCGCGGCACTGTTTATTTTGGCGCTGTTTTCCATCTCGCTGTACTACATCGCTGACTATTTATTAAAACGACTGATTCCTTGGCACCACGAAAAGCCAAACCATAAGTCTTAGTTAAACCCGTAGGTTTTGCCTACTTGCTTATTATCTATAAGGATAAATCTAATGAAAAAATTGCTCGCCATCTGCGCGCTGCTTATCAGCCAGCAAGCGTTTGCTGAAAAAGTAACCCTTATGCTGGACTGGTTTATTAACCCAGACCACGGCCCTATCATCGTGGCACAACAGCAAGGCTTGTTTGAACAGCAAGGCCTAGAAGTTGAAATCACTGAACCTGCTGACCCAAGCATGCCACCTAAGCTAGTTGCTGCGGGCAAATACGACCTTGCAGTAACTTACCAACCGCAGCTTATTCGTGACGTGGTAGAAGACCTTCCACTGACTCGCGTATCAACCCTTATCGCTACACCACTAAACACGGTAATGGTATTGGCTGACAAAGGTTACGAGTCGCTAGCAGACCTTAAAGGTAAAAAGATTGGCTTCCCATTTGATGGCGGCCTAGTGAACGCAACCGTAGGCACCATGCTTGAGAAAAACGGCATCACCATTGATGACGTTGAGCTAGTAAACGTAGGTTGGGCGCTATCGACTTCTTTGGCATCTGGCAAAGTCGATGCAATTTACGGCAGCTACCGCAACTTTGAAATGCATCAGCTTGCAATGGAAGGCTTTAAAGGCAAAGCGTTTTTCATTGAAGAAGAAGGTGTGCCACCTTACGACGAGCTAGTCGTTGTAGCCAACAGCAAAACCGTTAACAAAGACGTAATCGCTCGCTTCAACCGCGCGCTAGAGCTTGCTACTCAGTACACCGTAAACCACCCAGAAGAGGCATGGAACCTATTTAAAACCTACGGTGACGGTAAAGCCCAAGACACTGAGCTTAACCGCCGTGCATGGAAAGACACCCTTGTACGCTTTGCGCTACGCCCACAAGCCGCTGACCTTTCTCGTTACGACAACTACGCTCAGTTCTTGTTCGACAAAGGCGTAATCAGCAAGCTACCTGCTGCTAAAGACTACATCATTCAGTAAGAGGAGTTCGGCATGAACCATCGCGATTTAATTGTTGGCTGCCAACAAGACTGGGATGACTACATTAAGCATGACTTTGTGCGACAGCTAGGTAAAGGCACCCTGCCCGAAGCCAGCTTTCGCCATTACTTGCAACAAGATTACCTCTACCTCATTCACTATACCCGTGCGTTTGGTTTGGCGATCTTTAAGTCCAATAGCCCAGAACAAATGCGTGAGGTCATGCCGAGCCTGTCGGCTTTGGTTGACCATGAGCTGTCGATGCACATTGAGTACTGCAAAGGCTGGGGCCTAAGTACAGAAGACCTTCTAGCCCTGCCAGAAGGCGTTGCGACGGTAGCCTACACTCGTTACTTGATTGATGCAGGTATGCAAGGCGACCTCGTAGACCTTTATGCAGCACTCGTACCTTGTGCTCTAGGCTATGCCGAAGTTGGCCAATTTTTAGCGCAAAGCGAAGACACACTTAAGGAAAACAATCCTTACCAAAGCTGGATTGATATGTATGCAGGCGAAGAATACCAAGAAGCGGCCTATGCTACGGTCGAGGCATTCGACCGCTTGTTAGCTGAGATTCCTGTGGAGTCAGAGCGAGCAAAGCGCTTACAAAATCACTTCGCTATTGCCAGCCGAATGGAGTCTGCTTTTTGGCAACAAGGCTTAGATATATCGCTGTAACTTATAGCCCCAAACGAAAAAGAGCGCCCTAAGGCGCTCTTTTTTTGTCAGGTAATTCATTCACTTAGTGAGCATGCTTCATTTTGTGCTCATCATGATTACTGTGTTCTTCAGACTTCATTTTCTTTTGCTTACGGGCATCAATGATATCGTAAGCCACTGCTTGTTCAGTGCCATCACTGTATACCAGTGTCAGCGTTGTCTGCTCTTCGTGGCGTAAACGTTCGGTTAGGCCAATAAGCATAATGTGGTAGCCACCAGGCGCAAAGCTCAGCTTGCCCATCGCCGGCACCGTAACAGACTGTACTTGGCGCATACGCATCCGGTCATTCACCACTTCATGGGTATGTAGCTCAGCCTTTTTGGCGACAGTAGTTTTAACATCCACCAAGGTGACATCAGCCTTAGAGTGGTTTACTAGCTCCATGTAGGCCGAGCTGTTATCTGCACCAGGAACATTCGCTTTCGCAAACGCATTCGACACCATCAACTCCGCTGCTTGCGCCTGTGCAGCACACAAACCCGCACCTAAAATAATCGCTTTTAACTGTTTTAACATCTTATTAAATTCCACTGTGACGACGAGTAACTAAACATTCGGTGCCATTTTTTACGGCCGTCAGTGTTGCATTGCGCGTTAAGCGCTCTTTGTGTCGTAAAAAGAAGCTGTCGTCACTCAGCTTGCCAATGTACTTCCACTTTTTGAACACCTGCTCTCGGGCCTCAATACACGACTCCGTAATCATAAATGACTCAACGTAAGACACCTCACAACCGCCATCGGCCAGAGGACTCGCATTAAATACCACCTGAGCGTCGGCGTCGTTGTAAGAGATAACACCCAAGATAGTTAATGGGTACTTGTCTTGATTACCCTTAGGCTGGTCGAGGTGTAAACGATGAGGTTTTTCTTTAATCAGCTCTTGCGAGATCGAGAGCAGCTGAGGGCGGCACTGCTGCAACTCGTATTTATCCACAATGATTTCCATCGAGTTTTGCGCCCAAGAAATGGTTGAGCCAAAAAATCCCAATGCAGCCACACACAGTGCAATAAGGCGAATAGAAAAAGCCATCATATACCTACCTTTAAAATGAAAATGCCGATAACTTTCGTTATCGGCAGTAGAAAAGCTGCTTAGCTGTCTTTTGCGACCAGCATTTGTTGAATACGCGCTGCAAGCTCTGTAGGTGTTGTACTGTGACTCATGGTGGTGAGCAATTTGCCTGCTTTATCCACCATATAAAAGCGAGACGAATGGTCCACCGTATACTCAAAGGCAGAGCCTTCTAGGTCTACCAAGTCGAAGTAAACACCGTATTGACGGGTTAAGTCGTCAATCTCTTGTTCAGTGCCTGTGACTGCAATGATGTCGTTGTCGTAATACTCGCCAAACTCTATCAAGTCTTCGAGTGAATCACGCTCTGGGTCGACACTAATAAACACAAACTGTACGCGCTCGCGCTCTTCAGGCGTCAGCTTGCCATAAGCGGCTAACACCACTGCAATAGAGGCAGGACAGGCTTCGGTACAGTTTAAAAAGCCAAAGTATAAAACACCTACTTTGCCTTCAATGTCAGAAAGAGAGAAGTCGCCATGCTTGTTACGCAAGGTAAAAGGGCCGCCTAACTCGTCGAGTGTGCGGTACTTTTCACCAATGGGGCGATCAAGCGTAGCAAAATAAAGAATCACGATTGCCAACGTTAAGCCAATAAAAGCCAAAGGCAATATACGTAGCAATCGTGTTTGTTGGGCTTCGTTCATAGACCTGCGACAGACTCTACCGCGACGTTTGAGTGAACAACGTAATCAAACGAAATAAGCACACTAAATGCAGTAATCATTACGATAGAAAACACAAATAGCTTACGACCCCATACGGCAGGTGATGTTTCGGCATGGTAGCCAACTTTCACCAAGTACAACCAGTAAAGGCTCATCAAACTAACAGACAGTGCATACACGTAACCGGTATAACCGCGCTCTGCCAGCAACAAGGCTGCAATAGCAAAAGCGATGATGTAAACAAACATGTGTACTCGTGCAGTTTTTAAACCAGACTGCACAGGCAACACCGGAATGTTTGCTGCTTTGTAATCTTCGAAACGGCAAATAGCAATCGCGTACGAATGAGGAATCTGCCAAAAACAGAAGGTTACCAGCAAGATAGCTGCGCCTAGGTCAAAGCTGTTAGTGACCGTCACATAACCGATGACCGGAGGACAAGCACCCGAAAGGCTGCCGATTAATGTTCCGTGAACAGAGCTTCGCTTGTAACGCAGGCTGTAAAAGCCAACGTACACCACAAGACCTAACGCTGCGAAAAACACCGCCAACGCGTTGGTTGCCACATGCAGTGCCGAGAACCCCGCGACCCCACACAAAAATGCAAAAATTAACGCAGAACGTACACCAATACGCCCTTGCGCCAATGCGCGGTTTTTTGTGCGTTTCATTTTAAGGTCGATGTCGCGGTCAATATAGTTGTTAAATACACAACCACACGCCACGACAAGCGAGGTACCAAGGCTCATCATGAACAATTGATATAAATCGACATCGCCTTGCGCAGCGAGCAAAAGCCCGCTGCTTGCTGCAATCAGATTGCCGAAGATGATGCCGGGTTTAGTCAGCATCATGTAATCTTTGATCATAGTTGCCTCGACAGGATTAATGACCCATCAACATGTTGTGGTTCAGGTGTTCAAAGATCCATAGGCTACCCACGATAACCAATACAACGATAAACACAGTGTAAATCGCAGTGATGGTCAGCCAGCTTTGTTCAGCTTTGCCGTTCATGTGTAGGAAGAAGATCATTTGTACCAACACCTGAGCAATCGCTGTTAAAACGATTACGACAGTTGTTGCTGTGTCGCTAAACGAGCCTGAAATCACCATGTAGAATGGAACGATTGTCAGAATAATCGAAAGGATAAGGCCGTTAACGTATTCTTTAACACTGCCGTGAGAGTGGTTACCACCAGACATTACATTACCCCTTTCAAGTAAACGAAGCTAAATACACAAATCCAGATGATATCCAAGAAGTGCCAGAACAAGCTTAGGCAAGACAGGCGGATCTTGTTTTCAACTGAGAAACCGTCACGGTTAAAGTGAGCAAACAAAACAACCATCCAGATAAGACCAGCTGTTACGTGCAAACCGTGAGTTGCCACTAGGCTAAAGAAAGCTGTCCAGAAACCGCTGGTTTGTGGTGTCGCGCCTTCATGAGCGAAGTGATAGAACTCGTAAATTTCTAGACCTAGGAAGCCTAGACCTAAAACGGCTGTGATTTTTAGCCAAAGCTTGGTTTTGGCCATGTTTTCTTCGTTAGCGCCTAGCATTGCCAAGCCGAAGGTGAAACTACTGAAAAGTAGTAGCGCTGTTTGAGCCGCTAGAATACCTAGGTTGAATAGCTCGTTTGGACGAGGGCCATCAGCAAAGCTTTGGCTCATCACCGCAAAGCCGGCAAACAAGGTAGCAAATAGCAAACAGTCACTAATGATGTATAGCCAGAAACCGAAAGAATAGCGATCGGTTACTTCCGCATCATGGTCGTGGTGATCGTGACCATCATGGGTTTCAGTATTCGTCATTGAAGTCATAAGGAATATCCAAATTACGTAGAAACTAAGGTGGCACTCAGTGCCACTCCGAGTCATGAGCTGCAAGCCTTCGCCTGCAGCTCAATTACACTCGCTGTTAATTACGAGCGGTTTTCAAAGTAGTAGCTACGGCCTTCGTTGCTTTTCAGGAACTCAGACTCAATTGCTTCAACTTCTTCTACCTCTACGTAGTAGTCTTTATCGCGTTCGAAGTTGTACTTGATCCACAAGGCGAAGATAGCAGCCAAAGATACTGCAACCATCCACCAAATGTGCCATACCAAACCGAAGCCCATTGGTAGCGTTAGCAAACCAAGTACTGGACCCGCCCAAGTGTTTTTAGGCATGTGGATGCGCTCGTACTTCTTAGGACGCTGGTAAGCACGGCCCTTACGCTTCATCTCAAGTAGAGGGTCACGATCGTGAATGTGTGGTACATCACCGAAGTTGTAGAACTGTGGTGGTGAAGACGTGTGCCATTCTAGAGTGTGAGCATCCCATGGGTCGCCAGTCACATCTTTGTACGCAGGATCGTTACGCTTGTAGATACTCCAAGCAATGTTCACAACCATTAGTCCGATACCCGCACCAATCATCGCTACACCAAGCATTGCAATGTACATAGGTACAACCCAGTCGGTGTTGTCTACGTAGTTCAAGCGGCGAGTCATACCGTCGAAGCCAGTGTAGTAAAGTGGCATCCACGCGAAGAAGTAACCGAAGAACCAAAGTGCACATGACCATTTGCCCATGGTTTCGTTCATTTTGAAACCAGTCGCTTTCGGGAACCAGAAGGTCAAACCAGCTAGATAACCGTAAACCGCACCACCAATAATTACGTTATGGAAGTGAGCAGGTACGAACATACTGTTGTGCAGTACAAAGTCGTTTGCTGGGATAGAAAGCATTACACCTGTCATACCACCGATGGTGAAGGTGATCAGCATTGCAATTACCCACCACATAGAAGCTGATAGCTCTACGCGGCCTTTGTACATAGTGAAGATCCAGTTGTATAGTTTCACACCCGTTGGGATACCGATGATCATTGTCATGATACCGAAGAAGGCGTTAACACTTGCGCCAGAACCCATGGTGAAGAAGTGGTGCAACCATACTAGGAACGACAAGATCATGATAACGATCGTTGCCCAAACCAAAGAGGTGTAACCGAACAGGCGCTTACGAGAGAACACCGCCGTAACTTCAGAAATCATGCCGAATGCTGGCAATACTAGGAAGTATACTTCAGGGTGACCCCAAGCCCAGATGAGGTTAACCCACATCATTTGGTTGCCGCCGTTGTCGTTGGTGAAGAAGTTAAAGTCTAGGTAACGATCCAACGTCAACATCGCGATCGCGATTGTTAGGATTGGGAAGATTACCAAGGCAATAACGTTTGCACAAAAAGTAGTCCAAGTGAATACAGGCATTTTCATTAGCGTCATGCCTGGCGCACGCATCTTCAAGATAGTTGCTACAAAGTTAAGCGCAGTTAACGTTGTACCAATACCTGAGATTTGCAGTGCCCAAATCCAATAGTCGACGCCGACCCCCGGACTGTAGTCTATGCCGGACAGTGGCGTGTACGCCAACCAGCCTACTGCCGCAAACTCACCCACGAAAAGAGATAAGTTAACTAGCATGGCGCCAACAAAGAACAACCAGAAGCTCAAAGAGTTAAGGAATGGGAAAGCAACGTCGCGAGCACCAATTTGCAGCGGCATTACAACGTTCATGATACCTACCATTAGCGGAGTCGCTACGAAGAAGATCATGATAACGCCGTGCGCTGTAAAGATTTGGTCGTAGTGCTCTGGCGGCAGGTAGCCCGCACCGAAGGAGTCACTTACCGATAGCGCCTGATGGCTACGCATCAATACGGCATCGGCAAAACCACGCAGCAACATAACCAGTGCTACGATACAATACATAATACCAATTTTCTTGTGGTCGACTGACGTTAGCCACTCTTTCCACAAGTAACCCCACCAACCTTTGTAGGTGATGAGAGCGAACAAGCCTAGGCCGCCCAAAATTGAGAGAATCATAACCGGTGCAACAACCGGGTCATGAATTGGAATAACGCCCCAGTGCAACTTACCAGTAAGTATGTGTGGGTCTTTGATTAGATCAGTTTGAACCATTTTGAACTCCAGTGAAGGACTCAATAATATTCTTGAATCGTAGTGGATCAACCGACGCGAAGTACTCAGTACCGTGGTCACGAGTTTTCACGTTTAGTCGCGCATACTCTTCGTCAGTCAGGGCATTACCTGAGTTACGCACGCTCTCAATCCACTGAGCATAGCCTTCTTCGCTTGTTGCTTTCGCAGTAAAGCGCATACCCGCAAAACCGAAGCCACTGTAGTTAGCAGAGATACCGCGGTACTCGCCTTCTTCTGTTGCCATTAGGTTCATACGGTTTTCCATACCTGCCATCGCGTAAATTTGGCCGCCAATTTTAGGAATGAAGAAAGAGTTCATTGTTGAAGCAGAGGTCACCAAGAATTCAACAGGACGATCAACTGGCATTGCCATTTCGTTCACTGTTGCGATTTGCTCTTCTGGGTAGATGAACAGCCACTTCCAATCCATTGCTACGACTTGGATAGTAAGTGGTTCTTTTTCAGACTCGATTTCCGCACGCGGATCCAAGCTGTAAGACGTATTAAAGGCAATAACTGCAAGAACAGCGGTGATCGCAACGGGCACACCCCAAGCAAAGAATTCGATCTTGCTTGAATGTTCCCAATCTAGGTCGTAATCAGGCTGGTTCTTTTTCTCGTGATATTTGAACGGAATCCAAATAGACAAGGCAATCGTTGGAATAACAACAATCAACATTAACCCCATGGTTAACAGGATAGTGTCACCAATTTCTTTACCTGTTTGACCGCTTGAATCAAACAAGGTCATTTGGCATCCGCTAAGTGATAGCGCAGACAGCGACAAAAATGCCGCCAGGAACAATTTTTTCTTCATCTGAGACCTCAGAAAGCTCACTTTTAGATATGCAAAATAACCACTTGCCGGGCACCGTCACCCAGAGCAAATCGTTGGCATATAAACTCACCACAACACACCGGTTTATACTCACCAAGAGCAGGTGTATCCCGCCTCCTTGCTGACACAAAAAGCCGATTATCTCCCCCTGATTGCGGACAATTTTTGTTCAAAAAAGTCCCCACATCATAATGAGCGCAGTGATTATACTGATCGAGGGCAAGGAAATCCAACTACACTTCTGTCTAGAATGCGTTAAAGTTGGCGAATTTCACCCCTAAAAAGCCCCAAAACAAACCAAAGTAGCATATCGATTGATCGTGACGCTCTGAGCTTTTTCTGCTCAAAACTTAATCACTTGTTAAAGCTCTAATCTTGCTACGGGCGTGTTTTGGCACCAGACCACATTTTCAGAACAATTTTTATGTTCAGACATTTCTAAAACTACAAATCAATTCTATCGTCTTCACTTACAAAATTCATCGCTATTTTACCTTTAATTTTATTTGCTAATGATTCTCATTAACAAATGATAATCTTTAATATAATATCAGGTTAGTTTTTGTCCGTTATTGCGAGCCCAACGAATGATGAATAGGCACATCGTTCTCGGCTCATGCACACAGGTTGACCGATTATGATGTACTTTGATGCGCTACCCCAGCCGCATTACCAGCCCTTACAGGTTATACAGTCCTTAAAAGCTGCCGCTCAAAGTGAGCTACTGACATGCAGCCTTTACCGGTTGGTACACAAATCAATCAAGAGCCATAAACACCCTTTATGCACCTTTGCGCTAGATGCCTATCGCGAGGATCTAATTCACTACAACACCCTAATGAGCTTGGTGTCTCATCTAGAGCACGGTGAGTCCTACCAAACACAGACTCAAACGTTAGCGGCCAAGCCGTTGATCCGTACCCCCAGCCCAAAGCGACTATTGGCACGAATCGAAGCAGCCGAAAAGGCTTCTGTACTTTGCCAGCAAAACATCTGCGCCATGACCTTAGGCTACAACTACAAAGTCTTTGATAGTGTTTATTCGATTTTGCACGAGAACATTCAACACAACTTGCGTGCCCACCGTTTTCGAGAGGCCAGCGCGTGAAAAAGTGGAGCCTAGCAACCAGCCTATGGGCGACCAAACGTGGCGCAGGACTCGTCAGTTATCTGGGGTTTGCCGTATTCACGGTCATAACTCTTCTTTTTATTGGTCATCAGCTTCACGCGAGCCAAGCATCCCCCTTAACCGACACCCTTATTCAAGCATTAAGTGATGCCTATTTGGCGGTGAGTGTTTTTGTAGCCGTATCGCTGTTAGTGATCTACGGGGTGCAAGCCGGCATGAAAACCGACTTTAGCGCCTTGCTTTCGCGGCACCGACGCTGGCATATCCCGCTTTCTGTTGCACTAGGGTTATTGCCCGGCTGCGGCGGTGCTGTGGTCGTCGTGACTCAGTTTGTCGATGGCCGTTTGGGCTTTGGCTCGTTGGTGGCAGTGTTGTTGGCCACAATGGGAGACGCTTGCTTTTTACTGACTACCAGCGAGCCACAAACAGCCGTCGTAGTCATGGTCGTGTCGGCAGCAACGGCCAACTTGTGCGGCTGGCTTGCAGAATGGCTTCAAGGAAGGGACTTTTTGCGTCCAGCAGTTCAGGCTCACACCACAGAAACAGCCAAGCGCAGGCCAACACAGCAAAAAACACCTTTGCGGATTAAGCTATGGAGCGCCTGCTTAGTGCCCGGACTGATTCTAGGGCTCTTAGCGGCTTTTCAAGTAGACGCAGACGCCTTAATCGCCCCCTATGCCCCTATTGCACTTACTCATTGGGTGGGCTGCTTGGGTGCTTTGTTTAGCGTTTGGCTGGGCTTTAGCCACTGGCACCGTTCACAAGGTAAAAACACCAGCTGCCTAGAACAGCCAGCCTCACTGGCGCAAGTATTAACCAAGGTATCGCAAGAAACCTGTTTTATCTCTTTATGGGTCGTCGCGGGCTTTGTCAGCTTTGAAGTCGTCATGCACCTAACAGGCTTGGACTTTTCAACCGCCTTTGAGTCCCTCGGCGCATTCATCATTGTGGCCGCGGTAGTGGTTGGATTAATCCCTAGCTGTGGACCTCAAATCATTATGACGAGTTTGTATATTCAAGGCGCAATACCTTTGTCTGCCCAGCTCGCCAACGCATTGAGCAACGACGGAGACGCACTCTTTCCTGCCCTAGCTTTAGCACCCAAGGCGGCACTTTTAGCAACGCTTTACAGCGCATTGCCGGCAATGGTAGTTGGCTACATCGCCTATTGGCTTGAGCTCTAACCATTTTTATTATTTATCGAGTAATAAGCCGATAACTTCGCTAATATCTAATTTAGCTTAACAACTTAGAGGCCTACGCTTATGCTCAATGTCTCAACCATCACGCCCACTGAGCTTCATGCCAGCATCCATCCACTGCTAACGCCTTTTATAGCTCAGAAAAAAAGTACGAAAGCAGCACCTGCCATGGATATCGATAGGGTATTTAAATCTTGGCAAACTCAGGCCAGCGAGCACACCCAGTTCACAACGCCAGAAAATGCTGACGTTTTAATCCTACCCGTCGATTGGTTTTGGGTAAGACGATATAGCTGGCGCAGCCCCGAGAACAAAGCCTTAAAAGCAGAGCTCATAGAGCTTTACAAGCAACTCCAAGCCTACGGCAAGCCAATACTGACGATTTTCACGGGCGATAGGTCCTGCGAACCGATTCCATTAGATGGCGCTTATGTCGCACGGGAATCATTTTATCAGTCAAGGCTGACAGCTCACGATATCATCCTCCCAACCTTCACAGATGACCTTCAGCAGGAAGCAAGCTCACTCGATCAGGAGCCCGTAAACAATCAATCAGACAAGCTTCCTAATGCGGCCGGCCTTAGCTTTTGCGGCCTCGCTTTGCCTCTCACCTTCAAGCAAAAGTTGCAGTCTCTTGTTTATCACGCCCTTCAATTGGTGAAGCATGGTCGCTGGGATGTATCCCCTTATTTCGGACAATCCTTGCGCTATAAGTTACTAACGCAATTAGCAGCCGACCCAACCATCGAAACAGAATTTATTATTCGCGAACGCAACCTCTATATCGGGAACGACGACCAAGCGGCTCGACAACAGCTTCGGCAAGAGTACATAGCCAACATGCTATCCAGTGATTACGTACTGTGTATGCGCGGCTCAGGAAACTTTTCTTACCGTTTCTATGAGGCACTGTCCCTAGGCAAAATCCCTGTCCTCGTGGATACAGATGACGCCTTACCGTTTGAAGACGAGATACCTTGGCAAACACATATCCTTCGAATCCCCGAAGCCGATGCCGAGCATATTTCTGAACGCATCAAGGCACACTTTGACGCTCACACGCCAGAGAGCTTAGCGCAGCTACAAGCAAGTAACCGCGCACTGTGGCTTGAATGGTTTCGCCCAGAAACTTACTTTCCTAGGCTTCTCAAACATATCGCCAGCCAAGCTCAGCAATAAGTACGGAGCAGGCGATTATGAAGAGGCCAAACGAGACACTGGCTGCTCCTTCACCGGCCAGTGCATCAGGCTTGCAACCAGCGCGAGCACCGCACTGAGCCACCACACCAAGTCGTAGCTACCCTGCTGCTCGTACAAAATACCGCCCAGCCAAACACCGCAAAAGCTGCCCACTTGATGGCCTAAGAACACAATGCCGTACAAGAGCGCCATGTAGCGGGTGCCAAAAATGACGGCAACCAACCCTGAGGTGGGCGGCACAGTCGCAAGCCAAAACAACCCCAACAACACACTAAAGGCCAACACACTCCATGTACTGGCAGGAATCAGCATAAAGGCGACGATTGATAAAGCACGAATCAAATAGATAGCCGAAAGCAGCCCCGGTTTATTGTATCGGCCTGACATAACCCCAGACACATAAGAGCCGACCACGTTACAAAGGCCAATCACCGCAATACTCCACGCCCCCAACCAAGGGTCAAAGCCCAAGTCTTTGAGATAAGCAGGCATATGCACGGTGACAAAGGCCAACTGAAAACCACAGACAAAGAAACCTGCCGTGAGCAACAAAAACGACGGATGGCCGAGAGCCTCCTTTAACGCCTCAGTTAACCCTTGGTCCTTTGTTGCCGACTTGACCTCGTTGCTACCTGAGTAAGGTGCGAGTGGCATGGCAAAGATGGCCATCGACAGAGCACTCACTCCTAAAATAATCAGCGCGGTTTCCCAACCAAAGCTGGTTAATAAAGCTTGTGCAGCTGGCACCACCAAAAACTGGCCCAAAGAGCCCGCAGCTGTGCCAACCCCCAGCGCCCACTGGCGACGTTCTTCGCCTACCGCGCGGGCCATTGCAGGCAATACAATACCAAACGCCGTCCCAGCAATGCCCGACCCCACCATTAAGCCAAGTGATGCATTTAATGCCCAAGGCGAGTCCGAAAGCGTAATTAAGGCGATGCCACCACCGTATAACAGTGCACCCCCCACAATAACCTTCACGTTACCAAAGCGATCAGCTAAACCACCGGCAATAACGGCCACAATACCCCATATCAGGTTTTGTAACGCCAAGGCAAAAGAAATGGTGTCGCGGCCCCAGCCGTTGGCTTGACTCACAGGGTCAACAAACAAGCCAAAACCTGAGCGAAAACCAAATGACAAAACCAGCAAACAACAGGCTGAAAAAATCAGAAAACGTGTGGATGAAGAGAGTGGCGCCATCATTGGCCTCCTTAAAAATAAAAACGCGACCAAAACCTGCGCTTGGTCGCGTATATAGAGGGCGGTAAACACCCTCGGTCCAGCAGAAGTAAAACCGTGCTTAGTTAATGCCTAAGCTATCCCAAATATCGTCTACTTTGGCTTTTACCTCAGCATCCATCTCAATGGGCTCGCCCCACTCACGGGTGGTTTCGCCTTCCCATTTATTGGTGGCATCCATCCCCATTTTTGAGCCAAGGCCCGATACTGGCGAAGCAAAGTCGAGATAGTCGATTGGCGTGTTGTCGATCATCACCGTATCCCGCTGAGGGTCCATACGGGTAGTGATCGCCCAAATCACATCTTGCCAGTCGCGAGCGTTTACATCGTCGTCACACACAATAACAAATTTGGTGTACATAAACTGACGTAAGAACGACCACACACCCAACATAATACGTTTCGCATGGCCTGGGTACTGTTTCTTAATGGTCACTACCGCCATACGGTACGAGCAGCCTTCCGGCGGCAAGTAAAAGTCGACGATTTCGGGGAATTGCTTTTGCAAAATCGGCACAAATACTTCGTTTAGTGCCACACCCAAAATAGCTGGCTCATCCGGTGGACGGCCGGTGTAGGTGCTGTGATAAATCGGGTCTTTGCGGTGAGTAATGCGCTCTACCGTAAATACCGGAAAGCTATCCACCTCGTTGTAGTAACCCGTATGGTCACCAAACGGGCCTTCGTCGGCCATTTCGTCAGGGTAAATGTGCCCTTCTAAAATAAACTCGGCACTTGCAGGCACCTGCAAGTCATTACCTTTACACTTCACCACCTCGGTTTTGCCACCGCGCAGCAAGCCCGCAAAAGCATATTCCGAAAGCGTATCAGGTACAGGTGTCACCGCACCTAAAATCGTTGCTGGGTCCGCACCAAGAGCAACCGCTACAGGGAAAGGCTCACCTGGGTGTGCTTTTTTCCATTCACGAAAGTCTAGCGCACCACCACGGTGTGCCAACCAGCGCATAATCAGTTTGTTTTTACCAATCACTTGCTGGCGATAAATGCCCAAGTTTTGACGTGACTTTTCAGGACCACGAGTAATCACCAATGGCCACGTCACCAACGGGCCCGCATCGCCCGGCCAGCAAGTTTGAACAGGGATTTTAGACAAGTCGACATCGTCACCCTCAATCACCGTATGCTGACACGGCGCACTGCGAACTACCTTCGGCCCCATATTAAGCACCTGCTTAAAGATCGGTAGCTTATCCCATGCGTCTTTCATGCCTTTGGGTGGTTCAGGCTCTTTTAGCTGTGCCAATACCTTACCCACTTCGCGCAGTGCCGATACCGACGTTTGCCCCATACCCATGGCCACACGTTCAGGCGTGCCAAACAAGTTTGCCAATACGGGTACGTCGTAGCCTTTGGGGTTTTCAAATAACAATGCCGGGCCGCCCGCACGCAGCGTACGGTCACTGATTTCGGTCATTTCGAGGTGAGGGTCTACGCTTTGGGTAATACGCTTGAGCTGGCCTTGCTCTTCGAGCATGGCGATAAAATCACGAAGGTCTTTATATTTTGGGGTCGACATATCCACCACTCGTTACTAACTAACGCTAACGCTTTGCGCCTTAGCGATTAAAACGCTAAAAAAAAGGGCAAGTAAATACTCGCCCCTTTTTAACACCATAAGTGCCGCTTTGTACGTCACCTTTGATGCGCTTTGGATCACTACTTCAAATTATTGAATGCAGAGATGCTTACTTGCGCTTCATCGACAAGAAGAACTCGTCGTTGGTTTTAAAGTCTTTTAGTTTATCCAACACAAACTCAATGGCTGCAGAATCTTCCATTGGGTCTAGCAAACGACGTAGGATCCACATACGCTGCAACTCGTCTTCTGAGGTAAGCAAGTCTTCGCGACGGGTACCTGAACGACGAATGTTGATGGCTGGGAAAACGCGCTTTTCAGCAACTTTGCGGTCTAGGTGAACTTCAGAGTTACCTGTACCTTTAAATTCTTCAAAGATGACTTCGTCCATCTTAGAGCCGGTATCTACCAACGCCGTAGCGATAATGGTTAAGCTGCCACCCTCTTCGATGTTACGAGCCGCACCAAAGAAACGCTTTGGACGCTCTAGCGCATGTGCATCCACACCACCGGTCAACACTTTGCCCGATGAAGGAATAACCGTGTTGTAAGCACGTGCCAAGCGTGTAATCGAATCAAGCAAGATAACGACGTCTTGTTTGTGCTCCGTTAGGCGCTTCGCTTTTTCAAGCACCATTTCTGCTACTTGAACGTGACGCGCTGGCGGCTCATCAAAGGTAGAAGCCACCACTTCGCCGCGCACGGTGCGCTGCATTTCGGTTACTTCCTCTGGACGCTCGTCAATCAGCAATACAATCAAGTAACACTCTGGGTTGTTACGGGTAATGCTGTTTGCAATGTTTTGCAGCATCAAAGTCTTACCTGCTTTAGGTGGCGATACCACCAATGCACGTTGACCTTTACCCATTGGGCAAACTAGGTCGATAACACGTGCGGTAAGGTCTTCAGTACTGCCGTTACCCAGCTCCATACGTAAGCGGTCTTGCGCGAACAATGGTGTTAGGTTTTCAAACAGAATTTTGTTTTTAGCGTTTTCTGGCTTATCAAAGTTGATTTGCGCCACTTTTAGCAGTGCAAAGTAACGCTCGCCTTCTTTTGGCGGGCGAATTTTGCCAGAAATGGTGTCACCGGTGCGCAAGTTAAAGCGTCGGATTTGGCTAGGAGACACGTAGATATCGTCGGGGCCAGCAAGGTAAGAAGAGTCAGATGAGCGAAGGAAACCAAAGCCATCTTGTAGGATTTCGAGAACACCGTCTCCAAAAATATCTTCGCCGCTTTTTGCGTGGCGCTTTAAGATGGCAAAGATAACGTCTTGCTTACGCGAGCGAGCAAGGCTATCCATTCCCATGCTTTTTGCGATTTCGAGCAGCTCAGGAACACTTTTTGTTTTTAATTCTGTTAGATTCATATGCTAGGGAATTTCGACGACAGTCGATGATTGCTTGAATGGAGTTGAGAGAAAGTAGCTAGTAAGAGCAACTATAGCCCATTACTGAAGGCTAGCCACAAAATCCTTACAGATAGTTAGCGAAGATCAACAAGGAATGTTAGAAAAAACCCTAACTGGACTGCTTGGGCTTGGGCATCAGTAAGTAGATAAAGTAACTATAAGAGTTTGGTTAGGAAGTGTCCAGTATTTACATGCCAACACCAGAGATTTTGGTGTAATCATGAGATAAGGCAAATAAACGAGGGCTGCCTAAAAGTAGGGCGGCAAGCCTAATGAGACTGCCGCACCTGAGGTACACAATAAAGCTTAAAGCGCGCCTTCGATGAACATAGTAAGCTGCGACTTAGACAAAGCGCCTACTTTTGTTGCTTCAACCGCACCATCGCGGAAGATCATCAACGTTGGGATACCACGAATCGCAAACTTAGGTGGCGTTTCGTTATTTTCGTCGATGTTAAGCTTACAAACTTTTAGCTTACCTTCGTAGTCTTTTGCAATTTCTTCTAGTACGGGAGCAATCATTTTGCATGGACCACACCACTCTGCCCAGTAGTCAACTAGCACAGGGCCAGACGCTTTAAGTACGTCGTCTTCAAAAGATGCATCGGTTACGTTTACGATGTTCTCGCTCATAAGATCCTTACTCCGATAAATTTGGGTAGTGCCATCACTAAAGTGTAAAACTTTGAATTAAATAGTAACACCGACTGACACCATTTGGTAATAGTCGATACTCTAGCAAAGTCTCTATCACAAAGTCATTAGGCAGAAGTAGACAAAGATAGCACTAAGCCTGTTCTGATCGCCGTTTAGCCCTTTTGGCCCTAAGGTATATCCGCACTACAACCAAAGGTTCATCTCTTATTAAAAGGCAATTTCCTTTAGACGCCCTTGAGCGCCAAGTATTTACATTTATATCAAGGGGAGTAGTCTTTCCGCTAAAGGCCAACCTTCGCCTGCACGGAGATTTAAGCACGAATGCTCGAACAAGCCCCCTCTTCCTTACCCAACGAAGCCACGACCGAACCGTCGCTACTCGCTGCCATAGATCTTGGCTCCAATAGTTTTCATATGGTGGTTGCGCACCACACACAGGGCGAGCTCAAGCCTATCGACCTGTTATCAGAAAAGGTGCAATTGGCTGCTGGCTTAGACGAAAACAAAATACTATCCGACGAAGCCAAAGAGCGCGGGCTCGATTGTTTACGTCGCTTTGCACAGCGTATTTCGTCCTTGCCCCGAGAGTCGGTTCGAGTAGTGGGCACCAACTCCTTGCGCGAAGCACATAACGCCAAAGACTTTATGGACGAAGCCAGCCAAATTTTGGGGGTACCTCTCGAAATTATCGCGGGTCGAGAGGAGGCGCGACTCATCTACCTTGGCGTATCCCATAGCTTGGCAGATGACCAAGGCAAACGCTTAGTCGTAGACATTGGCGGCGGTAGCACCGAGTTTATTATTGGC
This sequence comes from Pontibacterium sp., assembly GCA_049603715.1. GTDB lineage: Bacteria > Pseudomonadota > Gammaproteobacteria > Pseudomonadales > Balneatricaceae > Pontibacterium. The sequence goes on from JBMYSW010000005.1 coordinate 127,807, forward strand.
GAGCGTTTCGAGCCCATCGAACTCGAAAGCCTACACTTGGGCTGTGTCTCATTTAGTAAACGCTTTTTTGCCGATGGCAGCTTGTCGCCAGAGCGCTTTAATAAAGCAAAAACAGCAGCACGACGAGAGCTACTCAGCATTCAAGACACCTACTGCGCCCTTGGCTGGAGCAGTGCTGTTGGCTCGTCTGGCACCATAAAGGCAGTCAAAAACGCCATTATTGCCTGTGGCTACAGCGAAGACGGCCTAATTACCCCCAAAGCACTGAAGCAACTCAGCCAACACATTTTGACCTTTGACCGCTGCGAAGAAGTGAAAATTGACGGCATTAAGCCCGAGCGGCTAAAGGTGCTGCCTGCGGGCTTGGCTATTTTATGCGGCCTCTTTGAGGCACTAGGCATAAAAGACATGACCTTTTCTGACGGCGCGTTGCGCGAAGGGCTGCTGTACGACATGACCGGCCGTCTCAGTCACGAGGACGTTCGTGAACGCACGGTCACCGCACTTATGCAGCGCTACCATGTCGATGCGGTGCGAGCTGAGCAGGTCGAGGCCATTGCCCTCTTAGGCTGGGCCCAAATTAAAAATGCATGGCAACTACAAAGCCCGCATTACCACGATATGCTGCGCTGGGGCGCACTGACCCACAGTGTGGGCTTGGCTATTTCGCACAGCCAATACCACAAGCACGGCGCTTATTTGCTTCGCCATTCTGACTTACCTGGCTTTACCCAGTTTGACCAAGAGCTACTGGCTATTTTGGCACGAGGACACCGCCGCAAACTGCCAAAAGAAGAGTTTAAGCAGCTGCCTAGCCACCTACTCACGCCCTATCGTTACCTGTGCGTGTTATTGCGTTTAGCGGTTTTGCTACAGCGCAGCCTTGGCTCTGGGCGACTGCCTGCCATTGATATGGTGGCCGATGAAAACAAGCTTGAGCTTACCTTTCCGCAGGGCTGGCTAGACCACCATCCACTAACGGCCGCAGACTTAGAGCAAGAAGCCGAATACCTAAAAGCAATCGAGTTTAAGCTCAAAATTCGCTAAGTCATCACTTGCTGTTTACCACCGAGCAGCCACAAAAAAGCTCCCGGCCTTTAACAGGCTCGGGAGCTTTTTAAGGCGATAATCGCCGTGTGCTTTTAGTCTTCGCTTATAGCGATGGACCTGCCGCAATGATGTCTTCAGACACGCCAGAGAACTTCTCAAAGTTCTTAACGAATTGACCTACCAAGTTAGCAGCAGTCTCTTCGTACGCGCCTTGGTCAGCCCAAGTATCACGTGGGTTTAGTAGCTTAGCGTCTACACCTGGAACCTCTGTAGGTACAGTTAGGTTGATACCAGGAATGTGCTGAGTTTCAACATCGCGCAATGCGCCGTTCTGGATAGCAGCAATAATGCCACGCGTTGTTGGGATGCTGAAACGGCTACCTGTGCCGTAAGAACCGCCAGTCCAACCAGTGTTTACTAGGTAAACTTGTGAACCGAATTCTTCGATACGCTTCATTAGAAGCTCAGCGTAAACGTGTGCTGGGCGTGGGAAGAAAGGTGCACCGAAGCAGGTAGAGAAGGTCGACTTGATGCCGCCACCAGAACCCATTTCAGTAGAACCTACCAACGCAGTGTAACCAGACAAGAAGTGGTATGCCGCCGCTTCTTTAGTCAGGATAGAAACAGGAGGTAGTACACCTGTTAGGTCACACGTTAGGAATACGATTGCTTGAGGCTCGCCACCCATGTTGGTTTCAGTACGCTTTTCAACGTGCTCAAGTGGGTAAGCACAACGGCCGTTTTCAGTCAGAGACGTATCGTCGTAATCCGCTGTGCGGTTGTCGTCAAGAACCACGTTCTCTACGATCGCACCAAAACGAATAGCGTCCCAAATGATTGGTTCGTTCTTTTTGCTCAAGTTGATGGTTTTAGCGTAGCAACCACCTTCTAGGTTAAATACAACGCCTTTGCCCCAACCGTGCTCGTCATCACCGATAAGGTAACGATCTGGGTCAGCCGAAAGCGTAGTTTTACCTGTACCTGAAAGACCGAAGAACAAGGTTGTGCTGTCGTCTTCGCCTACGTTTGCAGAACAGTGCATTGGCAATACGTCTTTCTCTGGCAACAAGAAGTTTTGCACAGAGAACATGGCTTTTTTCATTTCGCCCGCGTAACGCATGCCCGCCAACAATACTTTGCGCGCAGCAAAGTTAATGATGACACAGCCATCGCTGTTAGTGCCGTCGCGCTCTGGTACACACTCAAAGCTTGCAACGTTAAGAATGTTCCACTCTTCTTTGCCTTTTGGGTTGAACTCGTCTGGCTTGATGAACAAGTTTTGACCAAAAAGGTTTTGCCACGCGGTTTCTGTTGCCATGTTAACTGGCAAGTAGTGGTTCGCGTCAGAGCCTACGTGAACATGCGAAAGGAAAGACTCTTTCTTAGCAAGATAATCTTCTACACGCGTCCATAGTGCATCAAACTTATCGGCGTCGAATGGACGGTTTACACTGCCCCAGTCGATCGCGTCAGACGTGCTAGGCTCGTCTACGATAAAGCGGTCCATTGGTGAGCGGCCTGTACGTGCACCGGTAGTTACCACTAGTGCGCCTGTATCGGCCAGAGTGCCTTCGCCACGTGCAACCGCTTGTTCAACAAGTGCAGCACGGCTTAGGTTAGTATTTACGATATTCACAGATTCTTTGGTCATTACTGGGTTCCCTTGGCATAGGCGCCAATAACGTTACCTATAAGCAACACCGACTGGGATAGCCCGTCGGCTTAAGTTTAGTTGTAGTAGTTCGCCGATATTAATACCGCGCCCCTAAGCCTCAGCAAGCTTAGTCAGCACAATTAATATGCAACACTCCCATGGTGATCTTTTTAGTGCAAAGCACTTTTCGCGCCACCTATTCGAGCTCGTTCAGAGCCCAATGTTTTTATATCAATCTCATCAAATTGATAGGACTGATTACAAAATTGACAAGATACTTCGACGCAACCGTCTTCAGCCAATATTTGCTCTAGCTCTTCCTGCTCCATAAAGCACAAAGAGTTTGCGCAACGCTCTCTCGAGCAGTCACACTTAAACTGGATGGTTTGACCTTCGTACACACGGCAATCTTCTTCGTGGTACAAACGGTACAAGAGTTCTTGATTATCGAGGCTAATAAGCTCTTCGTTTTTCAAGGTGGCGGCGAGCTGCTCAACGCGCTCCCAGCCATCGGTATCTTTGGTTAACTGGCTTGGCATAACCTGCACCATAAACCCAGCAGCATGAGTGTCGTCTGCCGCGAGGCGAATCAGGGTCGGTAATTGCTCAGACTGAACAAAATAGCTTTCTAAACACGCCGCCAACGTTTTGCCTTGCAAAGGTACAACACCTTGGTAGCGCTGACCTTGTGTTGGCTCAATGGTAATCGCCATTTGACCGTCCACTAGTAGCTCGTTAAAGGCCATACTCGTTGGAAGCTCGTGATCGAAGCGAGCGATCGCACGCAATTCGCGCTTGTCGGTAATCTCTGCCATTAACAAACGCACAGCACCTGAGCCTTGTGCCTGTAAGCTCAAACGACCTTCAAACTTAAGAGAAGTACTTAACAAGGCCGCGGCGGCCATCATTTCGCCTAAGTGGCGACGAATTACAGGAGGGTAGTTGTGATACTTGAGTGCGTCTTGGTAGCTGGATTCTAGGCCCGCAACCATACCGCGAACATCTAAGTCGTCAAAAATAAAGCGTTGAATTAGATCTGAGTTACTCATTTGTAAAGCCAGTTATGCAAGATCGGCAGAGTTTACCACAAAGCACAGAAAGGTGGATGCAAAAGCATCAGATATCTTGGCTTTCTCTAAAGCCCCTGAGCTTACGACGCTCCTTTTTATTGGGGCGGTGGTCAGTATGAATGGCGGCTGCATGCTTGCGAGCAAACGCTTCCTTTTCTCGTTTCTCAATGCTTTCAGCGGTTTCTTGATAAAGCAGCTGTGCTTCGGGCGCTCCACGACGCTGATCTGAAATTTTAAGTATCTCAACTACTTTTTCTTCAAAGCCTTGTCGAATCAGTACTTTAGCACCCACTTCCACCATACGACTGCATTTACTTCGCTGACCGTTATAGTGAACCTTTCCCCCTTCAACCATCTGCTTTGCAATAGCACGTGTTTTGTAAAAACGGGCGGCCCACAGCCATTTATCCAGTCTTACTTTGTCTTGCGATTCGGCGTTTTTTGCTGTCACTCGGGTTAAATCCTAGGGTTTATTTAGGCTTGGAACAATTTCATCGAAGTGGTCAATGGCCATAAAACCATCTATTTCGCGCCGTTCAGCTTGGCTGTCGGGCTGAATAATCGACACCAAGTGCTCAATGCCGTAGGCTTCGGCGCTTTTTAATACACTAATACTGTCATCCACCAGCAATGTGTGCTGTTTATCAAACGGCTCTTGTGCTTGCAGCTGCTCCCAAAATTTTGGGTCTTCTTTTGGCAAGCCAAAATCATGCGAGCAAATCACATTATCTACATGCTCGCCAATCGCGGTAATTTCGTGCTTTAAATTAAAGCTGTCTTGGTGAGCGTTAGTTACAATAACAACGCGCTTATTCTGGCGTTGAAGCCAAGCTAAAAAGTCGACTGTAAAGGGGCGAAAGGCAATACGATCTGCCACCTCACGCTTGAGTTTCGCAATATTGATGTTTAGCTCTTTTGACCAATAATCGAGGCAATACCAATTTAATGAGCCTTGCTCTTTTATGATACGCTGATGCAGCCAGTCTCGGGCTTGAACAGGCGGAAGGTTATTTACCTGCGCATAGTGCAGCGGCAAGTACTCTAACCAAAAGTAAGAGTCAAAATGCAAATCAAGCAAGGTGCCATCCATATCGAGCAGCACAGTATTGATACGAGACCAGTTAAGCATAATTCAAGAAGCTAAGTTTATCGCTAAGGGAGCCTATCAGTATGCCTGTTAAACCCGAAATTTTGAAGCGAAGCAGTGCCGCTCGCAGTCGCCTGTTTGAAGTTGAATCGCTCAACTTGCGGTTTTCTAACGGCGTTGAGCGCACCTACGAAAGGCTGGCCAGCAAGGGACATGGTGCTGTGATGATGGTAGCCATCACCGACGAGCAGGAATTACTTCTTGTACGAGAATACGCCTGCGGGCCACACGACTATGTTCTCACTTTACCGAAGGGTAAAATTGATGCAGGCGAAACACCTGCAGAAGCCGCACACCGAGAGTTACAAGAAGAAGTAGGGTTTGGCAGCCAAAAGCTCACCGTGCTAAAGCATTTAACCACGGCACCCAGCTACATGGGGCACGGCATCACCTTGGTTATAGCCGAAGCGCTTTACCCTAGCCGCTTAGAAGGCGATGAGCCCGAACCACTGGAGGTCGTGCGCTGGCCACTCAACCAAATCGACGCGCTTGCGCTGCACACAGAATTTAATGAAGGTCGCGCAATTGCAGCTCTTTACCTGCTCAAACTACACATGAACACCTTAGCCAACGAGTCTCCCGAATGACACAGTGCCCTTTCCAAGCCTTGGTTGGTATTCCTTTAGCCACGTTAGTCGATGAACTCAACCGCATCAGCCAAGCGGCTGGCGACGCCATCCTAAACATTTACCAACACACAGACCCAGGCGTAGAGAAAAAAGCCGATAACTCCCCAGTAACACAAGCCGATATCGCTGCACACCACATCATTGAAGCAGGCTTAACCGCTCTAACGCCAACCACACCTATTTTGAGTGAGGAAGGCCATATAGAGCACCAAAAACGACTCAACTGGCCAACACTTTGGTGTGTCGACCCACTCGACGGCACTAAGGAATTTATCGCCAAAACAGGCGAGTTCACGGTAAATATTGCGCTGATTCACAACAACGAGCCTGTGCTAGGCATTGTTTATTGCCCAACGCTCGAGACCTTTTATTGGGGCTATCACCTAGCTCCCCTCAGTGGCGCATTTAAACAACAAGGGCAAGCAGGCAGTCATGAGATTAAGGCTCGTTCGCTCGCAGACGCCAAGCCGCTAGTGGTGACAGCCAGCCGCCGCAACGGGCAAGCCAACCAAGCCAGCGCACGCGCTTTATTAGAAGAGCACTTTGACCAAGTTGATGCAATTGTGAGCGGTAGCTCGCTAAAGATGTGTTTGGTAGCCGAAGGTAGCGCAGACATCTACCCCCGTTTACATCCCACTTGCGAGTGGGACACCGCAGCAGCCGATGCCATTTTACGGGCTGCCGGCGGCTCTTTAATCGATGCTCATACCCAGCAGCCACTGCGATATAACAAGCCAGATACGCTGCTTAATCCATGGTTTTTTGCCTTGGCAGATACGGAGTTTCCAGCCCACCTACTCACCCAGATGAGCGAGTTTAAGAAAGCTTAGTAAACGTCGCGTATGTGCGGCTAAGGCTCCTCGGCCGCACACGCCATTGAGCCCTGCTGAATGACTTCTTCCACTTTGGCAGCAAAAGCACCTTCTGTTTTTTGCAGCATAATTTGTTCAACTTCATTGTCGCTAAAGTGTTTGTGCACATAGCGGCTTAAGCACTCACAGCGCTCAGGGGTGCTGTTTTCTGAACGCGAGCACGCCTCAACAAACGGCTCAAAGGTTTTTGATGTTAAAAACTCATAGCGAATAAACAAAACCGCAGCACACACCGCAGCAATCCACAATAACACCCTACCCATAACCATTGCCCTTATACTTATTAGAATGAGGCGACAAGCATACCCAAGGTCACATGCCTTGAATACGTTTATCAAGAATCAGCCATTCTACTGAGCCACTCGCACCGAACCACAACACTTTAGTCGAACACCAAACCGCTCTGCGCCTTGGTCCGTAATCTGATAAATCTCACTCAATTAAATAATTCACACACAATTTGTACCATGATAACTTACCCGACCAGTGTTATTCTTGGCACGTTGTGAGGCCTGTAAGGGGTAATCGCTAAACATCTCATACAAAGAAGATGGTATTACTCCCTGCATTAAAAAATTCTATGGAGACGAATGACTATGAGCTTTGAATTGCCACCTCTTCCTTATGCACGTGAAGCGTTAGAACCACACATTTCTGCTGAAACGCTTGATTACCACCACGGCAAACACCACAACACTTACGTTGTGAAGCTAAACGGCTTGCTTCCTGGCTCTGAGTTTGAAGGCAAAACTCTTGAAGAAATCATCATGACTGCACCTGCAGGCGGTTTCTTTAACAATGCTGCGCAAATCTGGAACCACACTTTCTACTGGAACTGCCTAGCACCAAACGCTGGCGGCGAACCAACTGGCGCTATCGCTGACGCAATCAACGAAGCATTCGGTTCTTTCGAAGCTTTCCAAGCAGCATTTAACGATAAAGCAGTTAACAACTTCGGTTCTAGCTGGACTTGGTTGGTTAAAAACGCTGACGGTTCTTTGGCGATCGTTAACACCAGCAACGCTGGCACACCAATGACTGAAGGCCAAACAGCACTATTGACTGTTGACCTTTGGGAGCACGCTTACTACATCGACTTCCGCAACGTTCGCCCAGACTACCTAGGCGCGTTCTGGAAGCTAGTAAACTGGGACTTCGTAAACGCAAACTTTGCGGCGTAATTTCCAGCTCAAAGCCTGATATACAAAGCCCTGCTCTGCAGGGCTTTTTTATGCTGCGGCCCTTTGCAAAGCTATGGCAACCCCACCTTTAACCCAAGTGTTAGGTCTTTTGGGCGAAGATAACCTATAGTTTTTATATATAATAGGTGTGTTAAACATTCCGCATTTAACCTAAGTTCACCTTTCACTTTTTAAAGGGAACGGATATCCCAATGCCATTTAAACGAAAGCTATCGACTGCCGCATTTTGGCTTTTTTTCGCTGCTATATTGCAGATAGCCGTGTTGCACTTAGGTTATAACGAAATCAAAGAGCAGGCCGAAGGGATCGGCGACCACGTTTACGACAGTATTTACAACAGCACACGAACAAACGAAGTGCTACTCCAAAACTTTTCAACCATCACCGCCAGCCAACCCAACGATACTCGAGCACTGCACCGCTTCTCGTCCATTATTCGCGAGCGCTACCCCTACGTCGAACGCTTTCAGGTGATTAAACGGGTTACCCCTGAAAACTATATCGCGACCAAGCAAGAGCTCAAGAGCATGGGCATTGATCGATTTATTATCCGCCAAGGTGTGGGGGCACTAAACGAAATTTCGGTAGGCCCGCCTGTCGATCTGGATAAAGTTAATTACCCTATCGTTTTTTTATCGCCATTTAATATCAGCTCACAGTACCTCATTGGCCTCGACCTAAGGCAGCATCCGGTGATGGCCGCCACCATGAATGCGAGCATTGCCAGCCCCTTACCCATTGCCACACCCCGTTACTACAACGAAAAGGGCGACCCTGTCTTTAGCCTCTATCAAGCGGTGTTCTCGTCTCGTAACGTCTCCGATACGATTCCAAGCCACCTCGTCGCCATTCAAATCGACTATCGCGGCCTGCTACCCCCGTCGTTCACATTACCTGACTACACAGGCGTAACCATCAGAGACGAGCAGGGTAACGTGTTACTAAGGCACGGGTTTATTGACGATGCTGCGTGGCTACCTCCTATTACCCGCGAATACTCCATTAACCGCTTTGGCCAAGCCCTACGCGTTGAGGTGACACGTTGCTGGCGCCTTGCGGATATTAACTGGGTATTATTGATCTTCTTGTTTCTGCTGTCTGCCGCGTTGTATAAGGCCTCGTCGGCATTTCATGAGCAACGCAAAAGCGCCATTGTCGCCCGCTCTCAGCGAATGGCCGAGTTAGATAGGTCGCGAGCCGAGCTCGAAGAACGTGTGAACATGCGCACCTCGCAGCTAAATAGTCAGCTGGCCGAAAACCGCCTACTCGCCCATCGTATTTTGCAAATTCAAGAACAAGAAAAGCGCTTTTTAGCTCGCGAGCTACACGACGAGCTTGGGCAGTCACTCACGGCGATTCGCACCGACGCGCGCATCATTAAAAACCTGTGTACCGAAGAAACCAGCGCCATTTTTAACAGTGCAGATACCATCGACACCATTGCCCTGCATATTTACAACGTTACCCACGACTTAATGGGCTATTTACGCCCAACCGCGCTGGACGAACTGGGCCTAACCGACGCCATTCAAGAGTGTGCAGGTCAGCTCAAGCTCACCCAACACAACATTCGCATGGCAACAGAATACGAAGGTCCGCTAAACGAGCTCAGCGAGACCTACAACATTACCCTGTACCGATTAGTTCAAGAGGCGCTGAACAACGTGGTGCGCCATGCACGCGCGACTCAAGTGCTGGTCGAGGTAAAGCGTTTTGGCCATAACGGCGACGACATTGTTTGCGCCTCTATCACCGATAACGGACTGGGCATTTCGAGCACGCCCGAAAAAGACAAAGGCAACATTGGTGGCTTTGGTTTGGTGGGTATGCGCGAGCGTATTGGCGCGCTGGGCGGAGAGTTACACTTTACGCGACCACTGGCCGGAGGCACCCGAGTGGCCGCGCGAATTGTGATTAATCCAGACGTGATAGCAATGGATCAAGAGAAGTCCAAACTGCCTCTAAAATTAGACCCTGAGCTTTAGCGTTGGGGTGCAAACCGTCACGCTGCATAAGCTCGGGCTTTAGTGCAACGTCTCTTAAAAAAAAAGGCACATAGGTAATCCCCGCCTCTTGTGCCACTGTCTCAAACATTGCGCTAAAGCGTTTAGCGTAATAAGGGCCGTAATTTGGCGGCAGTTCAATACCAAATAAAACCGGCTCGGCTCCAATTTCTTCTACTTGTCGTATCAATTCCAACAGGTTAGCTTTGATAGGGCCGTGAGGGGTACCCCTGAGGCCATCATTCGCGCCAAGCTCAATAAGCACTACTCGAGGTTGGTGTGTTTCAAGTAATGCGGGTAATCGGCTTATACCGCCTTGGGTGGTTTCGCCGCTGATACTCGCGTTAACCACAGTGTAAGGATATTGCGTTTGGGCCAGTCTAAGTTCTAACAGTTTTACCCAGCCCTGTTGCACCTCTATACCATAACCGGCAGACAAACTATCTCCCAACACCAATAGCTTTGCTGCTGATACGTTCATCGCCATACCAATCGCCCCTAAAAATATGAGTACGCGAAACATGTCTACTCCTTATGAAAAATATGCAATTTATGCAGATTCAGTGTCTAAGCAATTTAATACGCAAGCCGGCACACTTACCCTTTTTACTCATCTAAATCTCGCCATAGATCACGGCGATACGGTTGCCATTGTTGGCCCGTCTGGGGCCGGGAAATCTACCTTATTAAGCCTACTCTCGGGGCTCGATACCCCTTCAAACGGCCATGTTTACATCAACGGCAATTCGACAGATAGCCTATCGGAGCAAGCGCGTGCCAAACTACGTGCCGAGGACATTGGGTTTATCTTCCAAACCTTTCACCTGCTTCCCGAGCTATCGGCTTTTGATAACCTAATGTTGCCGCTCGAAATTGCCAACACAGCTAATCCCGAAGCTCTGGCAACTGAGTGGCTTACCAAAGTTGGCTTGGGTGATCGCATGCATCACTTGCCAAATCAGCTGTCGGGCGGTGAACAACAGCGTGTTGCCATTGCTCGTGCTTTTGTGTGCTCTCCAAATATTTTGTTTGCCGACGAACCCACAGGCAACCTAGACGAAACCACAGGTAACGAAATTGCCGACCAGCTATTTGCGCTGAATAAAGACCAGAACACCACACTGGTTTTAATTACCCATGACCCTGCGCTCGCAGCCAAATGCCACAAACAATATCGCCTGAAGCAAGGTACCTTGGAGGCACTCTAATATGACGACCTCTCGTTTATTTAGTCTTGCTTGGCGTCAAAGCCTTTCGGCTTTTAAGCAACGCCAATGGCAAACCCTGCTCGCCGCCCTCACCATCGCCATTGCAGTATCTACCCTAATGGCCGTTACAGGCGAGCGTATTGAGCAAGCTCTTACCGCACGGACTGCCGAATTAATTGGCGCTGACATCATTGTACGCGACAGCAGCCCCATCGAAGCGGAGGTTAAAGACTACGCCCACAGCTTAGGCTTAGAAACAGCCGAGGCCGTGCAGTTCCAGTCCGTGATTACCCAAGGCGACAATATGTTGTTGGTATCGGTGAATGCCGTTAGCAATAACTACCCGCTGCGCGGTCAATTTGTTTTTGATGGCGAAAACAGCAGCAAGCCACTACTCAACTCCGGTGAGCTATGGGTCGATCCAAATGTACTGACTCGCCTAAGTGTGAGTGCAGGTGAGCAGGTGGAAGTGGGCTACAACACGCCCACCATCACCCAGGTGATCAACCACGGTCCTGCCCAAGGGGGCGGCTTTACTCGCTTTAACCCGCAAGCTCATATGCCACTGGCCGACCTAGCCAGCTCGCAGCTGATTGCCCCTGGCTCACGGGCCAGCTACCGACTCTTTGTAGCCGGCTCTGCCGAGCAAATCGCCGCGTTTGAGGCGCACATTCGCCCACAACTTAAGCCTGGGCAACGCATCAACAAGGCCGACAATGGCGAAGGCGTCCAACGTGGAGCACTCAGCAATACCGGCACCTACCTGCGTTTAGGTGCAGTGCTGACCCTTATCGTCTCGGCATTAACCATTTTATTAAGCCTTCAGCGCTACGCCGATACCTTGCGCACACGTGCCGCATTGATGATGAGTTTTGGTTTAAGCGCACGCCAGTTTATCGGGCTCATGGCCTTCCAGCTGTTTATCGGCGGCCTGTTTAGCGCCGTACTGGGTATTATCGCAGCAATGCTGCTTGAGGGTGTGTTACTGGCCGCCCTATCAACCGTATTGCCCGCAGCTCTGCCTAGCATTAGTGCGTGGCTCTACCTCAGTGGGACGGCTATTGGCTTTGCCATGTTGTTTAGCTTTGGCTTAGCGCCTTTGTCGTCCCTAGGGCAAGTATCCATTAGCCACTTATTTAGCCAGAGCAGCTTGCCCAGCAACCGCCGTGTCAAAACGCTGCAACTGCTTGCTATCCCTGTGTTTATCATCATTATGTGGGTCTACCTGCAAGATGGCCTACTCGCCTTGGCTTTGTGTATTGGTTTGCCTTTGGCTGCCAGCCTGCTTGGCATTGTCGGTACCCGTTTACTCCAAGCCAGCGGTCGCTTATTAAGCTGGCTACCCCTGAGCCGCCTACTGACTTTGCGCCTGCGCCAACAAGCGCGCTGGCACAAACTGCAAGTACCCGTTATTTCACTACTCTTAGCGCTTATGGCCGTGGGCTTGTGGGCTCGAAACGACTTGGTCGACCAATGGCAAATGCAGCTACCCGAGGGCACACCCAACCATTTTGTTATCAATGTGCAAAGCTACCAAACTAACGATATTGTTGAGACGCTCGGCGCAAGCAATGTTGATGTGGGCTTATTACCCATGGTGCGCGGGCGCTTTGTGTCCATTAACGACGAAAGCACAGCCGAAGTAGCCGAGCGTTTGGGCCGTCGCCATAACTCCACTCGCCGCGCTCTCAACCTCACATGGTCTGAGCAGTTACCATCAGACAACGAGGTGATTAGTGGCCAGTGGCATGGTAATCAACAAACTCAAAGCGGCTTACCGCTGGTATCAATCGAAGCGGAGGTGGCCGAAACCCTAGATATTAAAGTGGGCGACCGCTTAGGGTTTGATATCGCTGGCACGCCATTGACAGCCATTGTCGGGTCGATTCGCACCGTTGTGTGGGAATCGTTTCAGCCAAACTTTTATCTCATTTTTGCCAAGGGTGCATTAGACGATCTGCCCGCAACCTACATCACCAGCTTTTATCTCGAACAACCACAAAAGCCGCTGATCAATACCTTGCTGGAGCAACACCCAACGCTGACGGTAATTGATATTGATGTCTTGTTAGCGCAAGCCAAAAGCCTGATTAATAGCTTGGCGCAAGCCTCTGGTTTAATTATGGCGCTAGGCTTATTGGCTGGTTTGGTATTGGTGTATGTCACCCTTAGCCAAGAGCTAGAGCGCCGACAATATGAAAACGCCTTACTGCAAACCTTGGGTGCGGGCGCAAAAACCTGTTTGCAGCTGGACTTAATAGAAATGGCCCTGATCGGCGCGGTATGTGGTTTGTTAGGGGCAGTACTCAGCGAGTTAGTGCTTTGGGTTATTTATACCCAACAGCTCAACATCACCTTTGCATGGCACTGGCAAAACTGGTTACTGCTGCCGTTGGCCTCCATGCTGTTGTTTGTCGCCCTAGGGCGCCTCGCTCGAAAACAACAGAGTGTGCGCAACAGCTACCAAATTCTGCGCCGCTTTAGCCTTAAGTAACCGGCTATAACCACATGGCAAAACAAAGCCCCCAAAGGAATACCTTTGGGGGCTTTTTAGTCGCTTTATTGTTAAGTGAAGTGCCCTATAACACTCGCCGAAATCAACGCTCTTCTGTGCTACGGCTCAGCACCTAACAATTAAAAACCTAGCTCAACCACACCTGCTGCTTGGGTTGCCGGTTTAACCTCTGGGCTGTAGCAGCTAAAGAGGCGCTCAGCATCAAGCTTGGTTGCAAGGTAGGCCTTCACTGCATCGGCACGGGTTTTAAGCACGGCTTGGTTACGCGCTTGTAACAAGCGCTGCCCCTCATCCGTTGCCAACAACTCTTCTGCCACCCCTTCGGCTAATAGCGCTTCGCGGTTAGCATTCACATCATCAGTACCTAAAACTGGGCACATTTTGATAACCAATGTCGGCTTACCCGCCATCATTTTACGTACCGTATCCAAGTAGTCGCGATTAGCCGAAGATAACTCGGTCACAGCTCCCTCAAACTCCACCGCCTTTAACCGGATAAACGTACCGTTGTTGTTCGCGGCCATCGCTGTTTTGGTCAGGGTGACCAATGCGCCATAGGGCTGTAGCGCATTGCTCAAATAGTTAAGCGCGGCTTGTTGTATCGCCTTTTGCGCAATGAGGTTAACCACCCCTTGGTAGCCCACATCAATATCATCAATCGCGCCGTTTACGGGCACGTTTAAGGTCAGCTTTTTGGCGTCGTCTTGCAGCAGCACAATAACGGTTTCCAGTGGCATGGTTAGCGTACTGGTTAGCTCACGTGCTTTTGAGGCATTGCGCTGATTAACCTTCGCCTGCCTTAATACCACCGTGTTTTTGCTGCTAATCACTTCGTTCGCTAACTGCCCTTGGCTATTAAAGTCCAGCTGCCCCTGCTGAATGTAATAGCCCGACGCAGGCTCGATGTAACCATTAAAAGTCGGTATATCAAGTGCACTCAAATTAAGCTGCCATTGAGTATCCACCAATGGCGAAAAGAGCGCCGAGTCGGCACTGAGAGTAAGTTTGGCATACTGGTTAATCGTGGCATCAAGGTCGATTGGCGTTTTAGCGCTAGCCACCAGCGGCTGTAACTGACCAACGTGCAGCGCGTTAACCGTAAGGTCTACCTCTACGGGCGCAGTCAGGCTTGGATCTTGGTCACGCCAGCGCAGTTTAGCGTCATTCAGTGTTACCCCATCAAGCACAAGAGAGACCAGCGCTGGCACATCAGCACCCGGCTCATCAGGCGTTACAGCTTCTGCTGTTTCAGCAACTGTGCCCTCACCTGCGGCAGCCTCAGGAGCGGCGGTCTTTACGGCTTCGTCGTTAGCTGCAGTGAGCTGATCAAGAGGCCACAAGCGGCCCTGCTCGTCGCGACGCAGCACCACATCAAGGCCGTTAAATACCCAAGCTTTGGCAGCAACCTGAGCCGACTGTAAGTCAAACGACAAAGGCGAATGCCATTGAATTAACGGCAGCTCCGTGGCATCAAGGCCATCAAACAGCACAGAGTTAAGGCTTAAAAAGGCTTCACTCTCGGGCTGTTCAAACCCTTGCGCGGTCATCGATAAATCGCTTAGCTGAAACCCTTGTACCTTTAACTGACCGAACTCAGGCGCCTCGCTTTGTTCGCTGTTTGTTGTAGCGCGCCAATCAACGGCCGCAAGGGCGGTGTTTGCCAAGGTTAAGTGTGTCTGGCTGTTATTTTCCACCGGCGCAGTTAAGGTCAAAGGCCCTAAGTTAAAGTCCTTAAGTGACGCTGCACGTAACCCCGCATCTTGCGCTTGAGCCGACAAGGATAATGACAAAGAGTCCAACAGTGCCGACACTGTCTGGCCATCTGTGTTAGCTTCGCCTTGTAAGCGAGTAAGTGCTAACTTTGCTTGGGCATCAAAGCTATCGGCCACCGCAGCTAAATTCTCGCTCGTTAAGGTATAAGGTAAAACCAGCGAGTCCAGCGCCAACTGCTGCTCTGGCTGAGTCAACGCGAGCGACTCAGCATCTAACTGACCTGCCACACTCAGCTCGGTAGGCTTCACCGCGGCAGTACCTGTTAGCGACAGTTCATCCAATAAAGCCTTCGCAGGGTCTGTGGCCAAAGCTACCCCCGACAAACCCAGCTGCCATTGTGCATCGAGCAACATTTGCTCAAGCT
Organism: Pontibacterium sp.; assembly: GCA_049603715.1. Lineage (GTDB taxonomy): Bacteria > Pseudomonadota > Gammaproteobacteria > Pseudomonadales > Balneatricaceae > Pontibacterium. The sequence goes on from JBMYSW010000005.1 coordinate 143,294, forward strand.
CGCCTAACAGCGCTTGCCCGCTGAGTTGATGAGAGAGTTTAGCACTCGCCAAGGCGACACTTTGCTCCCCCTCAGACAGGCTTTGCTGTGCTGTAAGCCCTGATAGGTTTAACTCGCCGTTAAGGCTAGCCGCTTGCTGATCAGCCTCGGCAAAGTGGGCTTGAGCGTCCCATGTTAGGCTACCTAGCTCAGCTTGCTGCGGCCCTTGTTTGGCCAACAAATCGGTAAGCGCTAACCCAAGGTCGCCTGACAGCGCTAGGGGTTGTCCGCCCATAAACTGCGTAGCTGTCACATCATGGGTAAGGCTAAACCCCGCCAAGCTTAACTGCTGCTCTGCTTGCGATGCAGCCAAGCCCTGAGCGCTGATTTCGCCTTTAAATTGACCTTGCGTGCTTAGCTGGGGAGCCAGTTGTGCTTGCCCTTTTAAAGCCAAATTAGCTAACGAGATACCAGCCTCAGGAAACGCAGCAAAAGCTGCGAGGGTTTTGGCGTCAAACGCCTGCGCTTTAAAATCATAAACTGAATTAATATTCGGCAGGGGTGCATTCTCAGTCAGAGCCAGCTGCACATCATGGTGCCCCGCAAAGCGAAGCTCACCTAACGAGGCTTCAATGCCTTGTGCCGCATCGGCCACACTAAAGCCAATCACACTCAGTTCGCCGTCAGCCGTTTGGTCTAAGGCTTTGTTCAGCGTAGCGTTAGAATCGGTTTTGCCCTTCCAACCAATGTGCTGCCACGCTAATGCTTGCCCTTCAATATTCAGCGCCGCACGTTTCCATGCCAAGTTACCTTGGGTTTGCGCGTCTATCTTTTGTTTAGCCCCGTCATACACCACAGCAATGGCGAGGTCGGATACTAATTCGCCTTTTAGAGGGAACGGCAGTTGCGCCGCAATAGGCGAAAAGCGACTGAGCTTGGTTAACGAAAGTTTATCAAGGGTGAGCTGGCTGTTAATTTCGATGGGCGCACTTTGCGCCAAAAAAGCACCTTCGGTGGTAACAGCAATAGGGGCATCATTAATAGCACCCGCCAGCTCCACACGGGTGGCCGTTTCTGGCGACCACTGGAAAAAGTCGGCCAGTACCACTCGATCGAGTCGCCACGTTAGCGGGCTACCTTGTAACAACACTTGGCCACCGAGTTGGTCAAACACCACCGACTGAACGCCCACCTGCCAAGTGCTTGGCTGGGCTTCTGGCTCGGTTTCTGGTTCAGGCTCTGCAGCTTCGCCGCCTTGTGGCACAGGCACCAGCAACGGCCCCACATACAAAGCTTGCGCCGTTTGCGTCACGTTTAGCTCAACACCCGATATCGTTAGCTGCTCAACCAAAAGCTGCTGATCTAACAAGGTCGAAAGGTCAATATCTAACAACAGGTGGTCAAGGCGAAGTTCTGGCTGCTCTGGGTGTGTCGCGGTCAGCCCTACTAGCTCGACACGGCCGTCAAACCAGTGGACTTTTACGGCTTTGAGGTGAGCCTCCTTTGCACCCAGTTGTAACATGGCGTAAACCGCCACATCTCGTACCACCATCGGCAGGGTAAATAAAACAAAGGCAACCACTGCCACAAAAAAGCCAATTCGCTTTAACCATGTCTGCACAAATACTTCCTCAACGCCCTATGAGCGGATAATAAGAAACGCAAAAACACCTCGTCAGCTTAGCGACTCACCCTACGACACTCAACTAAAGACAGGGCCGTATACGACTCAAGCACTAGCCTTGTGTATGTAAAGTAACCAAAGTGACTGCTACACTTTATTGCTAGATGCTTGATTTAGATCAAGCGGTGTTGGGCTTTTGTCGGCCCGCGTCTTTATCTTATTTCAGAGTAAACATCATGGCACAACACGACGAAAATTTCCGTGACGAGTCCGGCTTCGGCTGGCTCCTAATCAACCTCGTGGCCCTCGCATGGATCACCATGCCGGTCTCTATCGCGCTGAGCAATATTCAGTGGTAAAGCCCGTTTAAGCTAAACGCTGGCCACAAAAAAAGCCTCGCTACCTATCACGGTAACGAGGCTTTTTAATGCCCGTAAAAAGGCTGTTGAAGCGTTAGTGAGTGATGGTTTCCACACCCGTTGGCGTACCCATCAACACAACATCTGCACCGCGCAGTGCAAACAAACCGTTGGTCACCACACCTGGGATATTGTTGAGGTAAACCTCAAGTTCTTTTGGCTCCATAATCTCAAGATCATGTACATCGATAATCACGTTACCGTTATCCGTGATGCAGCCTTCACGCCATACAGGCTGTGCGTCTAGGCCTGCAATTTTACGAGCCACCGCAGAACGCGCCATTGGGATCACTTCTACAGGTAGTGGGAATTTACCTAGGTAAGGCACCTTCTTCGTTTCATCAACGATACAAACAAAGGTCTTGGCCGACTGAGCAACGATCTTTTCACGAGTTAGCGCCGCGCCACCGCCTTTGGTCATGTTTAGGCGACCGTCAAACTCGTCTGCGCCATCAATGTAGTATTCCATGGTGCCGACTTCGTTTAGGTCAAAGACCTCAATGCCGTGACCTTTTAGGCGCTCAGCACTGGCGTCAGAGCTTGCTACTGTGCCTGCAAACAGATGCTTAACTTTTGCCAACTCATCAATAAAAAAGTTTGCAGTTGAGCCTGTGCCTACACCCACAATGCTATCGCTCGATAGGCCCGGCTTAATGTATTCCACCGCAGCCAGCGCCACTGCTTTTTTCATTTCATCTTGTGTCATTTTGATCTACCTGTTGGCAAAAAGTTTCACTCGCACACAGTGCGTTACCGGCTGCAATTATAGCGACTCATGCCGGTAAAAAGGCAAAAAATCTGCGAATTATCGTCTTTTTATCCAGCCGCTGGGCCTTTTCCCTTGTGGCCAACCACAACAGACATTAACATTTCGTCTTTGTGGTTATTCGGTGTTCAGTACAAACAAACCGCTCGACACCTGCCACGTACAACAAGCAATATCCGTTCATTCATTTCGAGTAAAAGACCCCTTCCTATGAGCAAGCAAAGCGAGCACGCAGCACACGCTGCGCCAACGGCACCATCGTTATCTTACGCCCAACAGACTGAGGACTACATTAAACGTATCCTTACCTCGCGCGTGTACGATATTGCCATTGAAACGCCGCTTGACGAAGCCGTGAGTCTATCGAAACGCATGGACAACCGCGTTCTTTTAAAGCGCGAAGACCTACAGCCTGTGTTCTCGTTTAAACTGCGCGGTGCCTACAACAAAATGGCGCAACTCAGCGAAGAAGAAAAACAACGCGGCGTTGTTGCGGCATCGGCAGGTAACCACGCCCAAGGGCTGGCTATGGCAGCCAAGCAAATGGGGGTTAAAGCCACCATCGTAATGCCAACCACCACACCTGATATTAAGGTAAACAACGTTAAAGCCCGTGGTGGCCAAGTGATTTTGCACGGCAACGCGTACGACGAAGCCTACCAGTTCTCTCGCAACTTAGTTGAGGAGCAAGGCTACGTTTATGTTCACCCTTACGACGACCCAGATGTCATCGCTGGCCAAGGCACCATCGCAATGGAAATCTTGCGCCAAGAGACCGGTAAAATCGACGCGATTTTTGTACCTGTCGGTGGTGGTGGCTTAATTGCTGGTGTGGCGGTTTACGCTAAATGGCTGCGCCCAGACATCAAAATCATTGGTGTTGAATCTGACGAATCTGCCTGCCTTGCGGCCGCACTAAGAGACGGTGAGCGCACAGTGTTACCACACGTTGGCATTTTTGCCGACGGTGTTGCCGTGGCTCAAATTGGCGAAAACACCTTTGAGCTCGCTAAAACTCGCGTAGACGAAGTTATCACCGTATCTACCGACGAAATCTGTGCTGCCATTAAAGACATCTTTGACGATACCCGCTCTATCTGTGAGCCGTCTGGCGCACTCGCCGTAGCAGGCGTAAAGAAATACGTCGCACGCGAAGGCTGCAAGGGCCAAACACTGGTGGCTATCGACTCGGGTGCCAACGTGAACTTTGACCGTTTGCGCCATGTATCGGAGCGTGCCGAGCTCGGTGAAAACCGCGAAGCCATCATTGCCGCTAAAATTCCAGAGCAACCAGGCAGCTTCAAAGCCTTCTGCTCAGCGTTAGGCCGTCGTAACATCACCGAATTTAACTACCGCTACAGCGATAGCCAAGACGCGACTGTATTTGCAGGTATTCAAATTCCACCGGTGGGCGGAGCCCGTGAAGCGCTTATTGCCGAGCTCGAAAGCAAAGGCTACGAAGCCCTAGACCTATCGAGTAACGAAATTGCCAAGCTGCACGTGCGCTACATGGTCGGCGGCCATGCGCCACAAAGTGTCGACAACGAAGTTGTGTACCGCTTTGAGTTCCCAGAACGACCGGGCGCACTGATGAACTTCCTGTCAAAACTGGGCGATCGCTGGAACATTTCTATGTTCCACTACCGCAACCACGGTGCCGACTACGGCCGAGTATTGGTAGGCATGCAGGTACCACCTGAAGAGCAGCACTTAATCGAGAGTTTCTTAACCGATATCGGTTACGAGTTCCGCAACGAGAGCAATAACCCAGCTTACCAAATGTTTTTGGGTTAACTGGCTTAACCAGCTTTCGACATAAACTTATCCCAAAAAAATGCGCAGCACCGAATGATCGGGCTGCGCTTTTTAATGCGTGTAAGGGGCGCCAACAATAGAGACTAGGCAGAGAGACTAGACTAAGCAGGCTCTGGCATTTCTGGTGAATAGTCAAAGCGCTCGGCCCAAAAGGCCTGTACACAAAAGCCGATAATGGCAGCCAAGCCCCAACTTAACCCCACAACAACACCTGCATCCACAATGCCGCGCCACGGCTGCGCCACCATCGATAAGCTAAAGATCATTAAGATAATAAAGGCCGATAGAATAAAGGTCGCGATTTGTCGGCGACGCTGAATATCAAAAAAGCCCATACAAAAAAGCGGCGCAAACACAGCACGCTTGAGGGTCACGTTTTCGTACAAAAACTTAAGGCGAGCGGCCACACGTGGTGCATAAGCCTTTTGAAAGCCTTTATAGCCCTCAGAATACGCCATAAACACCACCACAAAAACCAACAGCGCCCATTGAAAGCTTGTTAGCGGCGTATCGATCAGCACCCATGCTTTGGTGCCCAAGCGATAAATCGCGCCACCAAACACAGCCAAGATGCCAACAATAGCCCACAAAACAGCGATAGCTCTCACGAATAACCACCTACCCAAAAAAAGATTCAACATTATACGTCAGAGATATACGTGATTCGAGCACACTTAAGACCCATAGCGATGCGCACTTTGTCTCTACTTGGTGACTAAAACCACAAACGACAGGCAAAAAAATGCCGAGCGTGGAGGCTCGGCGAAGAGTAGTACTAACCAAAAGGATAGAAGAAAAAGGTGGTTGCCCCAAAAAGGCTAGGGCAACGCACGCTGGAAAGGCTTATTTGTAACCTTGTAGCTCATCAATGTACTCAGGCAAGAACAAAGAGATCTCAGGTACATAGGTGATCAGAATCAAGAAGCCTAATAGGAGTGACAACCAAGGCAGACATGCCTTAATAACCCAAACCATGTTCTGGCCGGTAATACCCGCCGTTACGAAGAGGTTCAAGCCCACTGGTGGTGTCAACATACCAATCTCCATGTTCACCACCATGATGATACCTAGGTGGATTGGATCGATACCTAACTGAGTTGCAATTGGGAACAAGATAGGCGCCATGATCAACAAGATCGCTGAAGGCTCCATGAAGTTACCGGCAATTAACAACAAGATGTTAACAACAATCAAGAAGCCCCAAGCTGGAAGACCCCAGTTGATGATGGTTTCTGCGATTGTGTGAGGAATACGCTCGGTCGTCAGTACGTGTGCGAACAACATTGCGTTAGCAATGATGAACAACAGCATGATAGATACTTTAGCCGCGTCGATAATAACTTTGCGTACTTCTGGGTGGCTAACAGAGCGTGGGAACGCAAGTAGCATTAGGCCAAGGTTACGACCTGTTGCACTACCTACAGACTCACCTTCGTTACGCCATGCCACACCTTTCATAGGGCCGATATCACGGTAACCCAATACAGCAATCAAGAATGCGTAAACCGCCGCAACCGAAGCTGCTTCTGTTGGAGAGGCGATACCACCGTAGATAGAACCCAATACGATGATGATGAGCATCAAGCCGCCAAGAGCGATCAAACCAGACTTAGCAATTTGACGGAAACCTGGGAACGGCTGTGAAGGCAAGCCTTTGATACGTGCCGCGATGTAGATCGCGATCATCAAAATACCACCCATCATCAAGCCAGGAATAAAGCCAGCCATGAACATACGTGATGCAGATACTTCAGTCGCCGCAGCGTATACCAACATAACGATAGAAGGTGGAATCAAGATACCCAAAGTACCCGCGTTAGCGATAACGCCTGCAGCGAATGATTGAGGGTAGCCCGCGCGGACCATACCCGCGATTACGATCGTACCAATCGCCGCTACAGTTGCAGGAGATGAACCTGATACCGCTGCGAATAGCATACACGCCATTACAGACGCCATAGCCAAACCACCGCGAATGTGGCCTACACAGTCAATTGCAAAGTTGATCAAACGCTTTGCAACACCACCGGTCGATAGGAACGCCGATGAAATAATAAAGAACGGAATCGCTAAAAGCGTGTAGTGTTCTGAGGTTGCTTCAAACAACTTAAGTGCCACAGAAGGCAAAGAGTCGTTTGAGAACAACAAAATGGTTGTCACTGACGAAAAGCCCAGTGCAATTGCGATCGGCATACCCATAAAGATGCAGCCGAACAACATTAAAAAGAGAACCGCGATGGTCATTATTTGCTCTCCTTCACGTCAGATTCTTCAATACCTTCAGCTAGCTCCATTGACTCTTTACCTTCGTCAGCCAAGTGGAAGCCAGATTCTTGGCCAGTCAATACTTTCCAGCCCAATTCAACAAAGCGGACAGCCAACAGGGCAAAACCAATTACCAAAATGGTCATTGGAATCCACTTAGGCACTGGTAAGTCTTCAAGTTCAATACCGATCATCTTCATTTTGGCGAGGTAGATCCAAGAGCCGTACAAGAAGAAGCCACAGTAGATAAGGCACAATACCAACGCGAACAAAGTGAAGGCGCGGAATGCCTTAGCAGGCAATAAACGAACAAATACATCTACACCAATGTGTGCACCTACTTTGATGCCGTAAGAAGCACCAAATAGCACGAACCACGCAGCCAAAAGAAGTGTTACTTCTTGAGCCCAGTGGATACCGCTGTTAAAGCCGAAGCGCATAATCACTTCGATAAATACAAGGAGTGTCATAGACACTAGAAGCAGGGAAATAAACCCTTCTTCAAAACTATTAATCAGTTTTTTAATCATCACAGTCTCCTGCTCTGTTGTTGCCTTTTGCCTAAAAACCCTTCAATTTTTAGGCAAAGCCACTTATTTATGGCGCAACAATCCACGAGCAGTGAAAGCCCGTTTGCGAGCACAAATATCGGTGTAAATAATTAGATGTGGTAGGCCACGAGTGTGGCCTACCGGGTCGAGCGATAAACTAAGCTTGGCTTAGTTAGAACCAGCAGCTGCTTGGATTAGGTCCATGCCGATTTCATCAGCAAATTGAGACCATACAGGTTGCATAGCTTCTACCCACTGCTCACGCTCAGCATCAGTGATTTGAACTACTTCAGAGCGGCCAGAGTCGATGATCGCTTGACGGTCAGCAGATGCTTTGTCTGCAGCAACACCGTTACCGTAAACAATCGCTTCGTCTAGGGCTTTCTTCACTTCATCACGGATATCGTCGTCTAGACCCATCCAGAACTCAGCAGAAGAAACCACTAGGTAGTCAAGAACACCGTGGTTAGACTCAGTGATGTAAGGTTGTACTTCGAAGAACTTCTTAGAGTAGATGTTCGACCAAGTGTTTTCCTGACCATCAATCGCCTTAGTTTGAAGCAGAGTAAATACTTCAGAGAAAGGCTTTTTCAGTGGAACCGCGTCAACCGCTTCAAACTGCGCCTGTAGCACGTCTGAAGTCATGATACGGAATTTTTTGCCTGCAGCATCTGCAGGTACGCGTAGTTCTTCAGAAGCAGAAAGTTGCTTCATACCATTGTGAAGGTAACCAAGACCTACAAGGCCTTTCTTCTGCAATGAGTTAAGCATTTCTTGACCCACAGGGCCGTTCTGGAACTTCTCAACTGCTGCCATGTCTTTGAACAAGAATGGTAGGTCGAACAACTGAAGTTGTTTTGTGTACTTCTGGAACTTAGATAGTGAAGGTGCAGCTAGCTGAACATCGCCTAGCAACATCGCTTCTAGTACTTTGTTGTCACCAAAAAGCTGAGCATTTGGGAACACTTTTACTTCTACTTTACCCGGCAAACGCGTTTCAACAAGTTCTTTGAACTTAAGCGCCATTTGACCTTTAGGGGTATTTTCAGCAACCACGTGTGAAAACTTAATTTCAACTGGGGCAGCCGTAGCAACTTGAGCACCAACGGCCAAAGCCAATGAGGTAAGTGCAGCAGTAAGTAAACGCATCACGCATCTCCTGTTTTATTTATATTTGCGTTCGATTAACTCAGATCCAAACTTAAAAGTTCAGACTTCGTTGGCTTTAAGTATTGCAGACAGTGTGCCAAGTGCAGAAAACGAATTTAAAATTTTTTTAAATCCTTTTGAATCAAACAGTTATATCAACATCACAAAAAGTTAGGCTTAGCGACGCCCCAAAAAAGTGGCGGATTCCCACCCATTTAACAATCTTTAACGGGTGAGATTCCGCCACTTTTAGTAGGCATTAAGGCGTGTCAGGTGTCTCTATGACTTATAGTCGTTTTTATCGAGCCCGTATTTCTTCATTTTGTCGTAAAGTGTCTTACGAGCGAGGCCTAAGCTCACCAAAGTATCCTTGATTGCCCCACCATGCTTAGATAATTCGGCCTGAATCAGCATTTTTTCAAAGCGCTCGACCTGCTCAGGTAAGGTCATGGGCACGGGGTTACTCAAGTCGGTGATAGGTTTGTCATCAAAATCAAATGTGCATGATTCCCCCAAAAGCACATAACGCTCGGCTAAATTGCGCAGCTCACGCACGTTCCCCGGCCAGTCGTGAGTCATCAATTGCTGAATGCGCTGGGCCGTCAACGGTGGTGCTGTCCGGCCATATTGGCTTGAGGCCAACAAACTAAAGTGCTCAAACAACAAGGGAATGTCTTCGCGACGTTGGCGCAACGAGGGGATATCCAAGCGAACCACATTTAGGCGGTAATAAAGGTCTTCCCTAAAGTCACCGGCCTCGGCGAGGTCTTTTAGCTCTGCTTTGGTCGCAGCAATCACCCTAAAGTCCACAGGCAAAGGAGTGTTGGAGCCAAGGCGCTCGATAGAGCGCTCTTCTAATACCCGTAGCAACTTAATTTGCAACGACATCGGCATGCTTTCAATCTCGTCGAGAAAGAGCGTACCGCCATTGGCGTGCTCAATTTTACCAATGCGTTGGGCTTTTGCGTCAGTAAAGGCCCCCTTTTCGTGACCAAACAGCTCCGACTCGATCAGGTTCTCTGGCACGGCTCCACAGTTAATGGCCACAAAGTTTTTATCCCTGCGGTAACTGTGGTCGTGAATATAACGGGCCATCAGGTCTTTACCTGTGCCGGTTTCACCCATAATCAAAATATCGGCAGGGGCATCGGCGATTGACTGCACCATGCGACGCACTTGAACAATGTTAGGGGTGTTACCCAAAATGCGTGGGCCAGGTGAGCTTTGCAGCTCTAACTCGCGCTTTAGGTTGCGGTTTTCGATGGTTAAGCGACGCTTCTCAATGGCACGGCGTACCACATCTAACAGCACATCAGATGCAAACGGCTTTTCGATAAAATCATAAGCCCCCGAGCGAATAGCCCCGACCGCCATCGAAATGTCACCGTGGCCGGTAATCAAGATCACCGGTATATCAGGATCAACCTGCTGTACCTGCTCCATGAGCGCCAAACCATCCATGCCCGGCATGTTAATGTCAGTAATAATGGCTCCTAGCCAGTTTTCATCAATTAACGACATCACCCGCTCTGCACGCGAAAGCGGCGTCACTTCATAACCGCCTAGCTCGAGGGTTTGCCCTGCGGCTATTCGAATATGCTCTTCGTCATCCACTAAAATAATGGGGTGGCTATCCTGCACCGCTGCTTGCTCAGTCATTACACTTGTCACTCTTACTTGTTGCTCCCTGCGGCAGCACGATTGTAAAACACGCGCCGCCTTCTGGATGGTTCGCCACACTCAACTGGCCATTGAGGTTTTCGATAATACGTTGCGATATCGACAAACCAAGGCCAAGCCCTTGCCCAGCTTCTTTGGTGGTAAAAAACGGTTCAAAAAGATGGGGAATATCGCTTTCGGCGATGCCCGTACCGTGGTCTCGCACTTGAATAAAGACCTGACCGCCTTCGGCGTAGGCCACCACGTCCACCATTTTTTGCGGTGCATCGGCCATGGCTTGTAGCGCATTGGTGACCAAGTTGATGAGCACCTGCTCTAAGCGCAGCATGTCCGCTTCGACACTCAAGGCAGCGAGGCCTTCGGGCAAGTTCACCTTGGCCCGCTCTTTACTGACGCGACCGTACATCACCGACATCACACCATCAAACACTGTTTTTAGGTTGAGGGTTTCGAGTTTGTCTTCGCTTTTGCGCGCAAAGACTTTAAGCGGGTGAATAATTTTCGCCATGCGTTCGGTCAGGTCAGAGATGTGCTTGAGGTTCGTAGCGGCAACATCTACTCGGTCTAGCTTCAAAAAGGCTTGGCCGTTGTCGGCATAAGCACGAATCGCCGCCAAGGGCTGATTCAACTCGTGGTTAATCCCTGCCGACATTTGCCCTAACACCGCCAGCTTGGCGGTTTGAATCAGCTCGTTACGGGTTTGGGTGTGCTGCTGCACCTCGGCCTGCAACTTGGCATTGGCCTGCGTTAGGTCATGGGTACGTGAGCGCACACGGGATTCTAGCTCTTCACGGGCGCGATGTAGTTTTTGCTCGTACTCTTTACGCTCACGAATGTCGTGAATCGTCACCACAAAGTGCTTTACACCGCCTACATAAGCTTGGCCAATAATAAACTCAATAGGAAAGTAACCACCGTCGGCGCGTCGACCACGGGCCTCGATAAACAGCTCGTTTTTAGAGCTCGGCTCAGTGGTCGTAATGTGTTGCCAACACACAGAGCGGTCTTCTTGGCTGAGCAACAAGCTAAAGTAGTCTTTTTCGACATCGGCTTTGGTATAGCCAAATAAGCGCTCAGCCGTACTGTTAAACGACATAATACGCCCTTGGGCATCTAGGGTAATAAGCCCCGCACGCGTATTGTCGATAATGGCGCGAATGCGCGCTTCGTTTTCTTCGAGCGCATAAGTGCGCTGGCGCTTAAATCGCTCACGCTCCCGTTTGATACGTTCACGTTCCACCAAAAACAGCACCAAAAAGACCAACGCCACACAAATAAACGCGGTTAAAATCACCGTGTTGAGCATTTGCTGACGCACTCTTTGCATGCTGGTAAGCACAATGATGTTAAGCCCTTCGCTTACCATCAATTTGTTGTGCATCAAGTACTCTTGGGTTTTTACACCATCCAGCGCCGACGAGCGGATCACGTCACCCTCTACCAGTGTGACCAACTGCGAGCCGCCTTCAAGGCGCTCAGTTTCGATCATCTCTAGCGCCGTCAGGTCATGGTCGCCATAGCGCAAGCTCGCCACAATACGCTTAAGGTCGTCGTTAGAAAGCGGCTTAAGGGTTTTAAACTTCCAATCTTCTCGGGTCGAAATGAACACCACACCGTCTTCGTCGGCCACCAAAATAAACTGCTCAGGGTCGCTCCAGTCTTTTTCGATGTCGTTTAAATCAATCTTTACCACCACGACACCGACAATTTGGCCAGCCTCATAGACGGGATGTGAGAAGTAAAAGCCTCGCTTTTTAGACACTGTACCCAATGCAAAGTAGTGCCCCGGCGTGCCCTGTAGTGCCGACTTAAAGTAAGGCCTAAAGCTGTAGTTTTTGCCCACAAACGAGCGGGCCTCTTGCCAGTTACTGGCCGCAACCGTGGTGCCGGTAAGGTCCATCACGTAAATATCGGCCGTGCCCATGGTCGTGTTTACATGGGCCAAGTATTTATTTGCTTGCAGTTGGCTTGCCTGCTTCCCCTGCTCTGTGGACTGTGGTGGCGCCAAAGATTCAATAATATTGGAGTGAGACGAAAGCAGCGCAGGCAAATCTCTAAATTGATTAAGTTTCTGTTGTAAATTAAGGTGATAACGGCTTAAGTCTGACTTAGCCTGTGCCGATAAGTCTGCCGTGGCCTGATCTCGTGATAGCTGCGCCGCTTGGTAAACCACCAGCAGCACCCCTATCAGCGATAAAAGCACCATGCCGGCACGGTATCGTCGTATTTTTTCAGGTAACCAAAGCAACATATACAGGCACTATTATCTTAAAACAGGCACACGGCCCTAATTAACAAACGCAAGAGCGAGCCACTCAAGGGTTGACCGCTCTCCATAAACGGGATTGAGATAGGTGTAACATAGCCATCATCAATGCGACGCAGTATCTACTAAGCTTAGGATGAAAACCACCGAGCTGCGTCTGTACATGGCTGCTAATTGCCATAATGGCATAAAGTGACACCCGCATGCCCCCTAACCCGATGCTAAAGTGAGTATCCCATGCTTAAACGCACTAAAATTGTTTCAACACTTGGCCCAGCAACTGACAAACCCAACGTATTAAAAGAGCTACTCGCAAACGGCGTAAACACGGTTCGCTTAAACTTTTCTCACGGCGAGCCTGACGACCACCGCCAACGCGCTGAGGCCGTACGCCAAGCAGCAAAAGAGCTGGGTGTATACGTGGCCATTTTAGGTGACTTACAAGGCCCTAAAATTCGTATTTCGCGCTTTAAAGACAGCAAAATTCAACTTACCGAAGGTGACACCTTTGTTTTAGACGCTGGCCTTGATAAGTACGCTGGCGACCAACAACAGGTAGGCATCGACTACAAAGCGCTACCGCAAGACTGCTCGCCGGGCGATATTTTGCTATTGGACGACGGCCGCGTTCAACTCAAGGTCGAGTCCATTGACGGCGACCGTATCACCACCGTCGTGACCATTGGTGGCCCGCTGTCGAACAACAAAGGTATTAACCGCCAAGGCGGTGGCCTTTCAGCCGCGGCACTGACTGAGAAAGACAAAAAAGACATCCTCGTCGCAGCTGAGCTCGACGTAGATTATGTGGCTGTGTCTTTTCCGCGCAACGGTGAAGACCTGAAATACGCCCGTCAATTGCTAGACGAAGCCGGAAGCCGTGCAGAAATCGTGGCAAAAATTGAGCGTGCCGAAACCGTTGCCAACAACGAAGCCCTCGACGACATTATCCTTGCTTGTGACGCTGTTATGGTTGCCCGTGGCGACTTGGGTGTCGAAATTGGCGATGCTGAATTGATTGGCGTGCAAAAGCACATCATCCAACGTGCCCGTGAGCTAAACCGTGCCGTCATCACCGCAACCCAAATGATGGAAACCATGATCGAAAACCCCATGCCAACCCGTGCTGAGGTTTTTGACGTCGCCAACGCCGTACTCGACGGTACCGATGCCGTTATGCTGTCTGCCGAAACGGCTGCGGGTAAACACCCTGTGGCCGTGGTTAAAGCCATGACGCAAATTTGCCAAGGCGCCGAAAAACACCTGCTTTCGCGCCCAGCATCCACCAGCATTTCGCAACGCTGTGAGCGCTACGACGAAACCATTGCGCGCTCGGCGATGTACACCGCTAACCACTTGGTCGGCGCTAAAGCAATTATCTGTTTAACGGAGTCTGGCTCTACACCGCGTTGGATGTCGCGTATTCGTTCGGGCTTACCTATTTATGCCCTGTCCCGTAACCCAAAAACCCTGACTCGTATGGCGCTTTACCGCGGTGTTGAGTCGATTGCCTTTGACCCACTAAGCGTGCCAGAAGACGAGCTAAACGACCATGTCATTGAGCTGCTTAAGCAGCAACAAGGTCTTAAGTCTGGCGACTGGGTTATTCTGACTCGCGGCTCTAAGCTGGGCGACCACGGCTGCACCAACTCAATGGAAGTATTAAAAGTCGACTAACGATCGACTGCTGTACGACCACCTACCTTACGGGCGTTAACCACTGAACCAAAAGTGGCTGATGCCCGTAATTCTTTACCCACCGTCCTCGACAACAAATGCGCCTGTAAATGGCATTTGGCCATTGGCATGAGCGACAGCTCCACCCGAGTTCATTTATAATACCCCGTACATTATTTGCTTAATCACAGAAGGACTGCATTTTGGCAGCATCATTAGACGCGTCTCTAGCGTGGCTTTTAAGCGACGATAACCTTTCTCTGCTCGACGGCATCCGCCACGGCATCGAAAAAGAAGGCCTAAGGGTCAACGCCCAAGGCACACTCAGCCAAACGCCACACCCTAGCAGCCTTGGTTCTGCCTTAACGCACGGCAGCATCACCACCGACTACTCAGAAGCCTTGCTGGAATTTATTACTCCTGCACACAAAGATGTCGGCGACGCGCTCCAAGATCTCAGCGACTTGCATACCTTCACCCTAAGCAAACTGGGTAACGAGCGTATTTGGTGTGGCAGCATGCCGTGCGATATTGCCAACGAAGCCGATATCCCCGTAGCCTACTACGGCGACTCTAACGTCGGTCGACTTAAACACATTTACCGCCAAGGCCTTAACTACCGCTATGGCAAAATGATGCAGTGTATTGCGGGCATTCATTACAACTTTTCGATGCCTGAGGCCTTTTGGCCTGCCTACCAAACCCTGTTGGGCGATAACTACTCCCTCTGCGCCTTCCGCTCAGAGCAGTATTTTAAACTGATTCGTAACTTCCGCCGCCGCTCGTGGCTATTGCTGTATTTGTTTGGCGCATCACCCGCGCTCGCTTCCAGCTTTATGAAGGGCAAAAACCACAGCCTAGAAACTTGGGACGACGAAACCCTATACCTACCTTATGCGACCTCGTTACGCATGAGCGACCTAGGCTACTCAAACAAAGCCCAAGCCAGCCTTAATATTTGCTTTAACCACTTAGAGACCTACACCAACTCCCTAAGTGAAGCGATTAAAACGCCACATGCGCCTTATCAAGCCATTGGCGTTAAAGTGGACGACGAATACCGTCAGCTCAACAGCAATATTTTGCAAATCGAAAACGAATACTACAGCGACATTCGTCCTAAACGCGTTACCCGTTCCGGCGAAAAACCTGTACACGCACTACGTGCTCGTGGTGTTGAATATGTCGAAGTGCGCAACACCGACATCAACCCCTTCTTACCAACCGGTATCTCGCAGCAACAAGCCGACTTTATGGACGTCTTCTTAGTGGGCTGCTTACTGGGCGAAGCCACAGAAATTGGCCCACTAGAGTGTCGTCATCTAGAGCAAAACAACCAACGCGTGGTTAATGAAGGGCGCCGCCCGGGGCTTACGCTCAAGAGCAATGGCAAAGAAACGCCTTTGCAAACCCTTGGCGAAGGCATTTTGGCCGAGCTCAGCCAAGTGGCCGCTTGTTTTGACCAACTGCACAACACCCAGCGTTACAGCGAAGCCGTGGCTGCGCAGCAAGCCAAGCTACACAACAGCGATTTGACCCCATCGGCGCAAGTCCTTGCCGAAATGAAAAAGCGCCAGTGTGGCCACAGTGCGTTAATTCAAGCACTCAACGAGGCTCACTACGACGCCATGATGGCCACACCACTCAGCCCAGAAAAGCTCGCTGAGTTTGAGCAAAAAGCCGCCGACTCTCTCAAAGCACAAGACGCCATTAAAAGCGCAGACTCTTTGAGCTTTGATGCATTTTTAGCGGCTTATATCGCCGACTAACACCGCACCAACAAACAAAAAAAGGCGAACCAAGCGCAGGACTTAATCCTTGCTTGGCTCGCCTTTTTTATTGGCTGCTTGTTTGGCAATAACGCCAACAGTGTTTAAACAACACGCTCCACTAAGCTGGGCTCAAACGCCGACAACGGAGGGCAGGTTTCGCGTACCACCAACTCCGTCGACATCATCACGTCTTTGGCTTCTCGCAAGCCTAAAAACAACTCGGCAGCAATACGGCCCTTCTCCACCGATTGCTGATGCATGGTGGTAATGGAGGGGTGGAAGTTTTCACTTTCGGCAATGCCATCAAAGCCCACGATGTGCAGGTCTTCGGGCACCCTAAAGCCCATATGCAACGCAGCTTGTACTGCCGCTAGGGCAATACGGTCACTCATACATAAAATTAGGTTAGGTCGCTCGCGCAACGAAAGCGCTTCTTTAGCTGCTTGATACGCTAGCCGATGATCATTGGTGGGCACATTCCACAAATGATCGTAAGGCATGGGGGTTTCAGCTTCTTCAAATGCGGCAATATAACCTTGCAGGCGCTGAACCGAAATAGAGCCTTCGGCATCAAACATTTCATCTAAGTTAACGCGGCAAACACGATCGGTATCGATCAGGTTTAGGCCTAAAATCGCTATATTTTTAGGAGCAAATTTGAGGGCGTGACTGGCAATTTTATAAGCGCCATCAAAATTTTGTACATTGACGTGGGTCGTTCCCGGAATCAGGCTATCCACCGTAATCACGTTTTGATTAGGCTGTAACCAAGGGGCATTTTTGCAATGGCGCGGGCGATCGCCATACACAATAAAACCATCCACCATAGACGACTGCATGCGGCTATTGGTGCCTTTTTCTGAGTCTTGGGTAGATAAAAGCAGCATGTTATAGCCATTTTTTTCAAGCACTTCACCAATGCCTGTTAAAAATTGGTTTGCTACAGGGTCTGTTAAGCTGTAACTCAGCACATCAGATAACACCACACCCACAATACCTGTGCGTCCGGTTCTTAAGCTGCGTGCCGCAGCGTTTGGGCCAAAATAGCCCATTTTTTCACACTCTTTAAGAATATTTTCTCGTAACTCTGCAGAGAGTTGATCGGGACGATTAAACGCATTAGAAATCGTCGCCGTTGAAACTCCGAGTCGGTCAGAAATGTCTTTAAGTGTCAGCCTTTTTATATTTTTTTTCATGGTAGGCACCTCGACGTTGAACACACGCTTGCGGGTCACTCATCCAGCAAAAGTGAACACCGCAAGCCATCGGCTTTTATCTTTACGTAACTTAATAAAAAAATCACGTAATAATACAACTTTATGCCAATATATTTTTCAAAATACCTCAAAATAGACCATAAAAGGCCTGATATGGAGGTAATATTACATCTTTACCCTCTAATATAGCGTTAAAGCCATGTCCTTCGAGCAACTTAACGTCTGGTTGCGTTAAGCGCCCTTTTTGGGTTTCACCCGTTAAGTTTAAAACCACCAACATGGCTTCGTTAGACTCACTGTCGTGGCGAGTAAACGCCAACAGCGATGGATTTTCGAGATCAACTAACGTTAACTCGCCCGAAATTAACAACGGCTGCTGCTGACGCCATTGGGTAAAATGACGGACCTTATGCAATAACGACGCTGGGTTATCCAGCTGCCATTGAGCATTGAGCTTTTTCTGTGCTTCTGACACAGGCAACCAAGGCTCGATGGTAGAGAAGCCACCAAAGGTAGAGTCGTCCCACACCATTGGTGTACGACAGCCATCACGCCCTTTAAAGACAGGCCAAAGCGGCAAGCCGTAAGGGTCTTGAATGCGCTCGTAGGGCACATCGGCCTCGGCAAAGCCTAGCTCTTCGCCCTGATACACACAGACACTGCCACGCAACGACATGATCAATGCCAAAGCAACCAGCGGATAGGCTTCTGGGTCTTCGTTCGCCCCCCAACGTGTGCGCGAGCGCACCACATCGTGGTTAGACAAAGCCCAGCACGGCCAGCCGTCACCAACAATGTCTTGCATATTTTGAATCACATTACGAATGTACTCTGGCGAGTGCGGCGCATTCAACAGGTCAAAGGTATAGGCCATATGCAACTTATCGCCACCTGAGGTGTACTCGGCCATACGCTCTAAGGGGTAATCATCGCCAATTTCACCCACGGTGGTTGAGCCTGGGTACTCGTCCATTAACGCCCGTAAATCCTTCAAAAAGTCTAAGTTTTCAGGACGACTCAAGTCATATACATGACGTTGATAGGTGTAAGGGTTATCTGCTGGTGCGCCCATGGTTTTGGGCTCGCCCTCGGGCACTGGCGGGTTGTCTTCTAGGCCTTCGCTGTGGAAGAAGAAGTTCACGGTATCCAGCCTAAAGCCATCCACACCTAGGTCTAGCCAAAAACGCATGTTATCGAGCTGCGCTTGGCGGACGTCAGGGTTGTGAAAGTTAAGGTCGGGCTGGCTGTCCAAAAAGTTGTGTAAGTAATACTGCAGGCGACGGCTATCCCACTGCCATGCGCTACCACCAAAAATAGACAGCCAATTATTAGGCGGCGAGCCGTCGGGTTTAGGGTCTGCCCACACATACCAATCGGCGCGATCATTGGTTTTGTTCTGGCGACTTTGCTCAAACCACGGATGCTGGTCTGAGGTGTGACTTAGCACTTGGTCAATCATCACCTTAAGGCCTAACTGATGGGCCGTTGCCACCAAATGTTTAAAGTCGTCGAGGCTACCAAACATAGGGTCAATGTCTCGGTAGTCCGACACATCGTAGCCAAAGTCTTTCATTGGCGAGGTAAAAATAGGCGAAAGCCAAATCGCATCGACACCCAGCGCAGCAACATACGGCAGCTTACTGGTAATCCCAGCAAGGTCGCCAATACCGTCGCCGTTTGCATCCATAAAACTCCGAGGATAGATTTGATAAATAATCCCGCCTTTCCACCAGTTTAGGTTGGCTTTCATACCCTTTTCTCCACACTAACACTTCCCCCGCTAGGCATTTGCCCAGCGAGAAAATTTATTCATAACAGTTGATTGCGAACTGGAAAATCAGCTCAAGTAGTTGTTTTCTTGCGCATCAAAGAGATGCATTTTGCTGGCGTCCGCCAAGAGGTGAACCTTATCGCCACGAGAAACCCCAGAAATGCCTGCTTGCTTGGCAATCACTGGCTCGTCGTAACCCGGCACATCAACATACAGCAGGGTGGCTTCACCTAACGCCTCGATAAAGGACACATCACCCGACAGCAGCGCATTCGCTTCGTCAGCTAGGGTTAGGTCTTCTGGACGCACACCAAACCACACGGCTTTGCCTTCGTCGCTTGCAGGCGTTGCCACAGGCACAGTCGCCGACGCACCACAGGCAAGGGCCACCGCCGACTGTTCGGCACCGGCTTTAGCGAGTTTGCCAGGTAGGATGTTCATCGCTGGCGAGCCAATAAACTTCGCCACAAACACGTTGGCAGGGCGAGAGTACAAGGTTAGCGGCGCGCCAACTTGCTCGATGTTACCTGCCGACAACAGCACGATACGATCTGCCAGTGTCATCGCTTCCACCTGATCGTGGGTAACATAAATCATGGTGGAATCTGGCATGGTTTCTTTTAGATTGGCGATTTCCATACGTGTCGCCACACGTAAGGCGGCATCAAGGTTGGAAAGCGGCTCGTCAAACAAAAACACCTTAGGCTCACGCACAATGGCTCGACCAATGGCCACACGCTGGCGCTGACCGCCAGATAAGGCCTTCGGCAAACGATCAAGATACTCTGTCAGCTGTAGCATTTCGGCCGCTTTACACACCAGCTGGTCGATTTCTTTTTTGCTTTTTTTAGCAATTTGCAGGCTAAACGCCATGTTGTCGTACACTGACATGTGCGGGTAAAGCGCATAGCTCTGAAACACCATGGCAATGCCACGCAGCGCTGGGGGTACGTCGTTAACCACTTGGCCATCGATTTCTAGGGTACCGTCAGAGATGCTTTCTAAACCCGAAATCATGCGTAGCAACGTCGACTTGCCACAGCCCGACGGGCCAACAAACACAATAAATTCACCCTTTTCAATTTCAAGGTTGATGTCGCGCATCACCTCTACGTTGTTGGGGTACACTTTTTTTACATTGGTGAGCTTTAGTTCAGCCATTTTATTTTTACCTCAAAATCTGTCGTCTTAAGGGTTGCCCCTTAATTGCGGTGAAGTACAAATCTCGTACCTACTTCACCGACCCCGCTAACAATCCACGTACCAAATAGCGCTGTAGGCCAAAGAACACACACAGCGGAACCACAATGGTGATAAAGGCCGATGCCGTCAGAATTTCCCAGTTACCGCCTCGGGATCCAAGCAGCTCACGCAGGCGGCCCGTTAATACCAACTGCTCTTCGTTATTGCCCAAAAACACCATGGCAATCAGCAAGTCATTCCACACCCAAAGGAACTGGAAGATGGCAAAGGATGCCAACGCCGGAAACGACAGGGGTAAGACAATTTTTCTAAAAATATCGAAGTCAGACGCACCGTCTACCTTGGCCGACTCGATAATTTCGCGGGGTAAGCTGGCGATATAATTGCGCAGCAAGTAAATAGCGAGCGGTAAACCAAACCCCGTGTGGGCCAGCCATATGCCGACATAGGTTTTGGTGCCTACACCAAAAATCTCACCAATAAAGTTGTAGGTTTTCAGCAGTGGAATTAGCGACATTTGTAGCGGCACCACCAACAGCCCCACCACGGCTGCCAACATGAGTGCACGCCCCGGAAACTCCATCCACGCCAAGGCGTAAGCCGCAAAGGCCGCAATTAAGATGGGAATCACCGTGGCCGGAATCGTCACCGTAAGCGAGTTGATAAACGACTGCTTTAAGCCCTCTGCCGCAAATACTTCACGGTAGTTATCTAGGGTAAATCGCGGTGGCTGCTCAATGGTGGCAAAAATGCGCTTGCCTCGATTACCTTTCCACGGCTGCACACTCACTAGTTCATAGTCGCCATTGGCTGCAACGCTGAGTGTCGCTTGGTTTTTGTAAACACCTTGCTCACCAATCGCAAAAGCTTCAGGCTCTAGTGAGCTCAAACCAAAGCGAACCACCGTGCCCGCTGTTTCTTCTAGGACATTGCCTCGAATAATAAAGCGACCGTTTTCTTCTACCTGTGCCGCCGAAGGTTTAGCGCGCACCACAATGCGTTGTTCCGATGTCGCCAAAGCCGTCCACCAGCCTGATACAGACAACTGGTCTTTATCGCGAATAGAAGACACAAACAGGCCCGCGGTGGGAATCGTCCACATCACCACCAGCAACAGCACG
The DNA here is from genome assembly GCA_049603715.1 of Pontibacterium sp. Classification (GTDB taxonomy): domain Bacteria; phylum Pseudomonadota; class Gammaproteobacteria; order Pseudomonadales; family Balneatricaceae; genus Pontibacterium. The sequence continues at coordinate 164,566 of JBMYSW010000005.1, forward strand.
GTTAAATGAAGCACCACATTCAGTGGTGACCAACGTTTAGAGGTTGCGTACATCTTAGCGACCCTCCATTTCAGCGTTAGCGCGTTTAATATTCCAAATCATAATGGGTACCACCAGCACCATAATTACCAGTGCAATCACCGCACCTCGGCCAAAGTCGCCGCCGCCCCTAAACATCCAATCAAACATTTGGTTAGCGAGTACTTGCGTACCCCACTGACCATTGGTCATCGCTAATACAATATCGAATACTTTAAGCACCAGAATGGTAATGGTGGTCCACACCACGGCGATTGTGCCCCAAATTTGCGGCACCATAATTTTAAAAAAGATTTGTAAACCGTTAGCACCGTCAAGCACGGCGGCTTCAATGGTTTCGTCTGGGATACCACGCAGCGCTGCAGACAAAATCACCATGGCAAAGCCGGTTTGAATCCAAATTAGAATCATCATTAAAAAGAAGTTGTTCCAAAACGGAATCGTAATCCACGCTTGCGGCTCGCCCCCTAAAAACACGATAAAGGCGTTAAGCAAACCAATTTGCGCATCGTCTCCGCTGCGAAAATCGTAAATAAACTTCCAAATAACCGAGGCGCCAATAAATGAAATCGCCATCGGCATAAAGATCAGGGTTTTGGCAATGTTGCCCCACCAAATGCGGTCGGTCATTGAGGCAATGACCAAGCCAAAAAACGTTGAAGCCGTGGGCACAACAATGAGCCACAACATGTTGTTGCGGAAGGATTCAAAAAACTCATCACTACCAAACAGCCATTGGTAGTTACTTAAACCCACAAAATTTTCACCGGTGCGGTCAAAAAACGACAACTTAAACGAGTCCACCACCGGAAAAACCAAATAAAAACCCAATACCAACACCGCAGGCCCAACAAACAACCAAGGGCGAATACGCGCGGTAATACGCAGGTTTTTGGCAATGTCAGCAACCGGACGGTTTTTGGTTGGAAACAGGCGATCGAGGAGCAAGTTGGCACCAAAAAAGTAGCCAGCGCATACCAACACGCCAAGGACCATGGTGACCAACGCAGCAGCGAGCTGTGCCATAACATCTCCCAAATTAATTAATAGCTAAGAACGCCCTGCTCGCCCCAAAGGGCAAGCAAGAAAGGGGTGACAAGCGGCCACCCCTGCAGGGTTTACTTGAGGTCGTCCCAAGTTTTTTGGATAGCATCAGCCACGGCTTGCGCGTCTTTACCACCAGCATAGTCCACCATGCCCGTCCAGAAAGAGCCCGCACCGATTTTGCCCGGCATTAGGTCAGAGCCATCAAAGCGGAAGGTGGTCGCATTACGCAAAATTTCGCCTTGTTTCTTGGCTGTTTCTGTTGCGTATAGCTCTGTGTTGGCACCTAGGTGCGCCGACAAGAAGCCGGTTTGCGCCATCCATACTTCGTGCGCCAAAGGTGAGCGCAAGAAGTCGATAAAGGCACGTGCACCCTTAGAGTCTTTGGTGATACTTGCCAAAGTACCGGCACCCAATACAGGGTTACCCAGCTCTTTTGACTCGTAAGATGGGAAGTAGAAAAAGTCTGCATCCACACCCAGCTCGGTACCCTCTGGGAAGAACGCAGGAATGAACGAAGCCTGACGGTGCATGTAGCACTTAGCCGGCGAGCTAAATAAACCTTTCGGGCTGTCGCGGAAGTCGGTAGAAGCCACAGCACCAGCACCGCCATCTACGTAGCTATCGTTGCGAGCGAACCAGCCAAACTCTTCAATCGCACCCACAATACGCGGGTCGTTAAAGCCAATTTCGTTTGACACCCACAAGTCGTAAACTTCTGGCTTTTGCGTACGAAGTAATAAATCTTCAACCCAATCGGTCGCAGGCCAGCCTGTTGCAGCACCCGAGCCCAAGCCGATACACCACGGTGATACGCCGTCGTCTGCCATGGTTTTGGTCAGCGCTTTTAGCTCTTCCATGGTTTCGGGTACTTCATAGCCCGCGTCATCAAAGTTATCTGGCGAGTACCACACCAGCGACTTAAGGTCAGCGCGGTAAAACACACCGTAAAAATCAGCTGTGCCGTTTTCGTTTTTAAAGGTAGCCAAGTCAACCCAAGACTTACCGGCAGCATAGTCGCCCATCACACCGTTAAGCACGTCAGCACCTAGCGGCGTAAGTAAACCTTTGGATGCCAAGTCAGAGGCGAGACCAGGCTGTGGAAAAATTGCCACGTTTGGCGCGCTGCCCGCTTGCGCATCAATGACAATTTGCTGCTCAAATGAATCAGAGCCCGCATAATTGACCTTAGCACCGGTGGCTTTTTCAAAGTAAGCGATGACGTTTTCGAAGTTTGTTTTTTCTGAGCCTAACCAAGGACCAAAGACTGAGATGGTTTCGCCAGAAAGGTCAGCCGACTTTAAGGTTTCGTAGCTGTCCCAACTAAAACGTTGGTCTTGGTTAAGTGGGAAAATCAGTTCAGCGGACGCTGCCTGAGAAGCCAAAGAAATGGCCATTGCGAGGGATGCCAGTGATTTTTTCATCATTTCTCCTCAAAGGATCATATAGCTCGCGTATATGCCCTTTATTTTTATTATGGTGACTTGGGTATGTTCACCCATCAGTCTTCTTTAAGGATTAAGAAGAGCAATTATTATTCACAAGGCATAAAAGCCCTTCAAGGCAAGGAGGAACTTAACTTTAACTTAATTACTTCACAGTTTTAGACGATATTCGATCAGAAGACGTTAAGATCAGGGAAATTTCACCCCAACTGACCAACAGTAACACCTTGGGCTATGGAGTTATCATGTCGCTAAAAAGCTGATTTGTATAAAAAACACACAACAAAAAGAGGCGGGTCGGTTGCACTTGCCATCATCGATGAACACGGAGCAGCTTACGTTTAGCTTAATTAATTAAGAGCTTATCGTAAGTATGAGAGGGGACAAACAAAATGGCCCAAACCGACGTTTAGGCCATGTAACAACAACTCCCTACTGGGTAATAAAGCTGGTAAAGAAGAGATCACTGACAAACGCCTCACCTTCTTCTTCAACCAAAATGTTTTGCACAATTTTTAATGCTTGCTTTGACAGGTTTTGCTGCGCATCAATCGCACCAACCGCCTCAAGGGTTTGGTCTGTTAAAAAGAACACCAAGTCGTTGCGAATGTGCGGCATGTGAAAGTTAATCGCATGGTGTGCCGCTGGCGTTGATACTTGGATGGTCACTTCGGCCTTAATAAACCGCGATTTACCTGGGCCACCGTAGTTAACCAAAATTGGCTTTAGCTCAATGTAGTTCACATAATCGATGGGCACTTCTTCGGCCATCGACAGGTTAATGGACATCATGGCCACCAAAGCCACTATCAAACGCTTAATCATGACACTTCTCCACAGCTCACAACACACAACGGGCAAATTAAAACTTCTTTAACTATTAGTTAAGCACAAGCTTGCCAAGGTTCAAGCTGAGACGAAAAACTTCGAGCAAACACCGCACCCACCGTACAGGTATGAGTGAAAGCAAGAATCACCCTTTACGCTATTGCGTAACCACTTTAAATGAGCCTATGATGTGGGCACCTGCTTATTTCAAGCAACGCTCAGGAGGATCACACCATGTTAGAAAAATGCAAAACAGCCAAAGAACGCTGGGGTGGTGTTAGTGAAATCATCGACAGCTGGTTAGAAAGCCGCCAAGCGCTTATCAGCAGCTTCGTTCACCTTCCCGAACAGTCTGTAACGCAAAACCTAATCACCCATTTACGCGAGTTTTGCTTACTCAGCACCGACTACCTTTCATCAGGTCATTTTGGCGTTTACGACCAGTTGATTCGCGAGGGCGAAGAGTTTAACGACGGAAGTGTCGAAAAAGCACAAGCTTTATTCCCTCAAATCCAAAAAAGCACCGATTTTGCACTAGACTTTAACGATGATTATGCAACCGTCGAGGATCTAACCGTGCAGGACGTGCGCACGCTGGCTAATCGCTTATCGGACCTAGGAGAAGTCTTAGAAGAAAGATTCGCGTTGGAAGACCAGCTCATCGCCATTCTGCACACCTCGCACAGCCAGGTGGTTAATAGTGATGAAGCGAGCAGTACCGAAGTTACCGCATCTTAACTCCTTAAAGTATTTAGTCTTGTCGGCCCCGCTTGTACTGGCGGGGTGTGACAATGCCTCCCCTCCAAGTAAAACCTACGAATACACCCTTGCTGGCGCTTATGCTGCGGCTATTTCTGACGATGGCCACTACAGCCTTGTGGGCGCGTTTAATCACGGCGGCAGCGGCTGGGACAACAATCGCAATGTTCGACTGTATAACTGGAATCACGCTGAAGGCGAATTTTCGGTTATTTCTGCGGGCGCGTTTTCGCCAGAGGGCAAATACGCAGTCACCGCTACTCCTCAAAGCATTGCACTGTGGGACGTAAACAACGGCCAATCCGCTGGCTTTTGGAGCGCGCCTGCTGAAATTTTAGATATAGACTTGTCGTTTAACGGCGATATGGCTCTCTTGGGCTTAGCCAACCACACCGCCACCTACTTTGACGTTAAAAACGGTGGCGAGCGACAAGTGATGCGTCACCCCGCACGCGTTGGCAGTGTCGACTTAAGCCATGATGGCAAATGGGCACTCACTGGCAGTGATGACTATGTCAGCCGCCTTTGGAATATCGAAACTGGCGAACTGGTAAAAGAAGTCACCCTCGGTAATACGGTGGACACGGTAGCCTTGTCTAACGACGGTCGTCTTGCCTTTAGCGCCGCCAGCCTAGACCAAGCGGTTATTTGGGATACCCAAACAGGTAAGGTGCTACACGACCTCACGGCGGTTGCCGGTTTTTTTGAAAAGCGTATCAGCTACTTAAGCGCTCGCTTCTCTGAAAACAATCAACGCCTATTGGTGGGCTCATCGTCTGGCTTAGTACAGCTTTGGGATGTAAACAGCGGCAAACGCATTAAGTCTTGGCGCGTCGCCAAGCGCGACGCCTATGGCCCAGTGCAAGCCGGTGTCTACGCCGTGGGTTTTGGCCCTGGCACTTATTTGGCTTTGGGCTCCAACGGCCTAATGAACACCTTTAGGTAGCCTTTAGACAACACTCAAAACTCTTCTTAGCGATACTATTAGAGACGCAACAAAAAAGCCGCCCGCAGTGTCATCCACTGGGGCGGCTTTTTATCAAGCGCGCTTAAAACAGCGCACCTGAGCTCTTAACCGGGTATTAGTTATTAACCGTCTTCTGGGTTAATTTCCAAAAGCTCTACTTCAAATACCAATGTAGCATTTGGCGGAATCGCCTGACCTGCACCGCCTGGGCCGTATGCAAGATCAGATGGGATAACAAAGCGAACCTTGCTGCCCACGTTCATAAGTTGTAAACCTTCGGTCCAACCTGCAATCACACCGTTAAGTGGGAAGCTAACAGGCTCGTTACGTGAGTAAGAGCTATCGAACTCAGTACCGTCAATCAAAGTACCACGGTAGTGTACTTTAACCGTGTCTTCTGCTGTTGGCTTATCGCCTTCAGCGGCTGTAAGTACTTGGTACTGTAGGCCAGACTCAGTTACCATCACGCCCTCTACTTTGGCATTTTCGGCAAGGTAAGCTTCGCCTTTTTCTAGCTCTTCTTGTGCCATTTTAGCCATTAGCTGACGCTGCTCTTCCATTTTACGCTCTTGAAATGCTTGCATCACCACCTGAAAATCTTCCTGTGTCATCAGTGGCTCTTCATCTTTGTAGATGGTGTCAATAGCTTTGGTAAGTAGCTCAAGGTCGATCTCGCCAATGTCGTTACGTAGCTGGCCGCCCAACATCAAGCCAATACCGTAGCTTAGCTTTTGTACTTCAGTTTCGAGTTGAACACCTGCAGGGGCTGCAACCTCAGCGGCGGCTGGCGCTTCTACTTCTGCTACCGCTTCTTTTTTTTCTGCTTCTGCTTCACTACCGCAGGCGGCCAATGTGGAAGCAAGGGCAACAGCTAGCCAAATTTTTTTCATTCTTAAATCCTTAGCGATTAATACGCGATTATTGACCACATAACGTGGCTTACGACTCGGTGCTAGAGCTAGCCTCACCGCGTTTCACGGCACCCTCGGTTAGCTCATATGCAGCGTGCAATAGCGCTTCTGCATCGCCCGAAAAACAAAAGTCAGGGCTCAGTTTACCTGCATTAAGGTAGGTAGCAAGGTTTTCTCTGATACAAGCAAATTGCGCACTTTTATCGGGCAGCTCTTGCAAGCTTTGCTCGCCGTTGCGCTGGAGCGACGCATAAATCAGTGCCACCTCTAGCTGTTCGCACCCTAACTCAAGACTTTTAAAGGTGTCATACATTGTCGCAACGGCTTTATCATCCTTACGTGTCAGCAGCTGGCCTTCGTCGGTTTGCGACCGAAAGCCAAACCTCGCCTCGCGCACGGGCTCAGTCACAGTCTTGCGCCATGCTTGCAAGGGTGGCCAATGGTCAAAATACTCTACCTCTTGCCCCAACTGCCGCCCGTGCAGGCCACACCACAGGCTCGTCAGCAGGCTATTCACACTATACCCCTGGCCTTGCAGTGCCAAACAGGCTTGCGCCACACTGGGCTTGCCATAAAGCGCGCAAACTCCCGCCCATAAAGGATTTTCCAAAACCATTGCTGTGGTAAACTCCGCCCCATGATTCAGTTAGATAACGTCAGCCTCCAACGAGGCAACAACAGCATACTCGAGAACGCCAACCTTCGCATTCATGCCAGCTGGAAGGTAGGGCTTGTGGGCGTAAATGGCGCCGGCAAATCCACCCTACTCAAGTTGCTTTTACGCGAGTTGCAAATCGACAGCGGCGACATCAGCATGCCACCGTTAGATGTCATCGCTCACATGGCGCAAGAGGTTAACGCCAGCGAGCGCACGGCCCTTGATTACGTTCTTGATGGCGATGCCAAGCTACAACAGCTACAACAGCAAATCGCCGATGCGCAAGTGGCGGGTGACCATGACACCGAAGCCAAATGTCATAGCGAGCTCGACGCTATTGACGGTTACACCGCGCCGACACGGGCCGAACAACTACTGGCAGGCCTTGGGTTTAAGGCCAGTGACATTCACAAGCCCGTGAGCGACTTTTCGGGTGGCTGGCGTATTCGCTTAAACTTGGCGCAAGCACTGATGTGTCGCTCAGAGCTATTGTTGCTCGACGAGCCGACCAACCACTTGGATATGGATGCCTGCTTTTGGTTAGAGCAATGGCTACGCAGCTATCCGGGTACGATCATCGTGATTTCCCACGACCGCGACTTTCTCGATCAAGTGGTTAGCCACATTGCGTGTATGACACAACAAAAAATCGACTTTTACAAAGGCAACTATTCGTCCTTTGAACGCCAACGCGCTGAGCGTTTGATGCAGCAACAAGCCGCCTTTGAAAAGCAGCAAGCCAAAATTGCCCATATCGAAGACTTTGTTCGCCGCTTTCGTGCCAAAGCGAGTAAAGCCAAACAAGCACAAAGCCGCTTAAAAGAATTGGAGCGTATGGAGGCCTTAGCGCCCGCCCATGTGCACAACCCCTTTAGCTTTGAGTTTAAGTCCACAGCGAGCTTATCGAACCCGCTAATCGCACTGAACCATGCAAACTGTGGTTACGCTGGCAGCGCCCCGACACTCTCTGACGTATCGGTACACCTTGGCCCTGGCTCGCGTATTGGTTTACTCGGCCCCAACGGCGCGGGTAAATCGACACTGATCAAATCTATGGTGGGCGACCTTGCACTCCAGTCTGGCGAAAAAGTCGACTCAGAAAACCTACGCATTGGTTACTTCGCCCAGCATCAGCTCGAAGCGCTGGACCTAAACGCCTCGCCTGTTTTGCATATCAAACGCCTATCGCCAGACACGCCAGAACTGGAGGTTCGTAAGTTTTTAGGTGGCTTTGGTTTTATTGGCGACCAAGCTTTAGATGAAGTGAAGCGCTTTTCGGGCGGTGAAAAGGCACGCTTGGCCTTGGCGCTGTTGGCGTGGCAAAAGCCTAACTTGCTGCTCATGGACGAACCTACCAACCACCTTGACCTCGAAGTTCGCCATGCTCTGACCATGGCGTTACAAACCTTTGAAGGCGCTATGGTGGTGGTATCCCACGATCGCCACTTGCTACGCAACTGTGTCGATAACTTTTGGCTGGTTAACAACGGCAGCGTGTCTGAGTTTGATGGCGATCTTGAAGCCTATCACCAGTGGCTAAGTGACCACATGCGGGCGCAAACGCAAGCGCAAGCACCGACCAACACCGCGCCCAAAGGGCAAACTGCGGCAGATCGCAAAGAGCAAAAACGACTGGAAGCAGAGCGCCGTAAAAAGCTAGCACCGCTTAAAAAGCAGCTGACGCAACTAGAGCAAGCGCTGGATAAAGCAACCGAAGCACTAGCAGAAATAGAAACGCAACTCGCCGACAACAGCCTGTACGACGATAGCAATAAGGACAAACTCAAGCAGCTACTCGCCGAGCAAGCCCGCCTTACCCAAGAAAGCGAGCAAACCGAAGAGGCGTGGATGGAAGCCCAAGAAGCCCTTGAGGCACTTGAAGCCGATCTCACTTAATTGCCCACCCCCTCTAGCCCAAACGAAACACCCCTCAGTCGCCATGCGAGTGAAGGGTGTTTATTGAGTCATCGTTGGCTCAAGCCCTAAGGCTTTAACTCTTGGTTGGCTCTTCTAACAGTAACGTCAGCTCTTTAATGGAGTCTTGGTTTTCCGTCAGACTCTCCATCGCATCATTCACGTCTTCTTGGCTTAAGCCCAATGCACCCAATAGCTCTTCAGGCACATCTTCAATTGGGCCGTCGCTCAAAGCTTGTAAGCGCAATAGCGTATTGCTGAGCTTGATAATGTTGGCATACACCTCGTACTCACCGGCATGCTCTGGCGAGTTTTGGTAACGCACCGCTTGGCAAACAGGCTCAGGCAACGACCAGCTGGTTAACAACCAACCGCCTATTTGCTCACGTGTCACATTCAACACCTGCTGCTCAATGGCCTCAAAGCGAATATGTGGGTTTGCCTCGATATAGCGTGACAACAGCGCAAAATGCGGCGGAAATAGATGCGCCAGCACCAAATAGCCAAAGTTATGCAGCAAGCCCGCCAGATAAGCGAGGCCCGGCAAAGGCTTTTTAGGGGCTTTGGCTTTTTTAGCCAGTCGCTCAGCTAAGGTGGCACAGCAAACGGCTTGCATCCAATAAGGCGTGCCACCGCGTGGGCCCTCTTTTGGTACCGTGAGCATTTGCCCCATGGCTGTACCCAATGCCATGTTAATGACTAATTCAAAGCCCAAAACGCGTAAAACCGCGTCTTCAATAGAGTTCACCTCGCCCGGTGCCGCATAATAAGGCGATGCAGCCCAGCTCATGACTTGTGCCGACAAGCTAGGGTCAACACGAACCACTTTTACGAGGTCCTCTACGTCGGCTTCTGGGTCTGAGCGAAGTTCTAACACCTTACGCATGGTCGGCGACATACTTGGTAAGCCCAAGGTGTCTTCGAGGCGTTGCTGAATGCGCAGCTGCGTAAAGCGTTTAACCGCATTGGTAATCGCAACTTCATCGTCGGCGTCAGGGCCAGAGAGATCGCCTGCCGCCACTGAATAAACACCCGTTTTAGCCTTCGCGAGCATGGACGGTGGTACCGTCCAGCTAACCTCTGCACAAGGGTCTGAAACTTCTAAGCTTTTAATCGCAGAACAACAACCATCAAGAAATAGCGGTAACGAAAACAACTTTGCCAATCCAGCTTCCGTCTGGAGGCCAGCCTGCGCAAAAAACTTAGCGGCATCGTCCGGCTTAACCGGTTGCAGTTGCCGACCGCTTGTTTTCCATACGCTTGCTAAGTTAAGTAACGAGGTAGAGGGTAAAACCACCAGCGCCTTGCCTTCTTGGTCGTGCATTAGCACCACTCGGCAATCGCTTCCACCTGCTTGTGACTGTGCTGCTCGTACTCCAACTGCCAATGTTCTCTCTCCAGCAATATTAATTGGAACCACCGCGAGCCGCCCTTGCGACTATTAGGAATTACATAGCGTATCGGCCAAACTACAAAGACCAACAGCTATTTTATAAACTCTAGCTCAAATTCACCTAAAAGCGACCACAAATAAGCGCATTCAGCTTAACAGCTGACACCTCTGTCAACACAAGCAGCCTCTGCAAATTTTCACCGTTTGAGCCCCCTTAAAAACTCAGCAACTCACTTATTGAGAAGCTCAAAAGCCACCCGCATCATTATTTGATTCTGTAGACACTAACAACATCAAATGACGATACCAGAATTTTCCTACCTCAGACTAGCTTTCGTCTGCGATGGGCACTTAGCTTTTCTAATTTACACTTTTTTTCACCTCCTAATCCTCACCTTAATTTTCCATCAAACTCCCCTATTGCCTCGCATTAACACACTGAATCATCTCTCTTTTTCTTAAAAATCTGTTCATTTACCAGCCACCACTGCACAAAAAACAAACAAAAACAATTAGACTAAAATCGATACGAATTGTATCGATATTGATTTGACGTTCTTTTAAATATTTATAATGATTCATTTCGTATCACTATCCGGAACATAAAAATAACAGTCATCTTGGCTTAACCAAGACGAACGGAGGCAAAAATGAATAAACTCTCTACCGCTCTATTTACATGTGCGACCGCAACTGCGCTTACGCTAGGAAGCATTAGCAACGCGGCAGCTGAAGATAAGGTGCGCTGGAAAGTGCAAGCCGTATTTGGCACTCACCTTCCGGGGTTGGGCGATCCAATCAAGCAAATCTCTTCTCAAATCAAAACCGCAAGTAACGGCCGTATTCAGTTCAAGGTTTACGAGCCGGGTAAATTAGTCCCTCCCTTTGGCATCACCGAAGCAATCAAAAACAAACAGCTAAATGCAGGTTATGCATGGTTGGGTTACGACCAAGGAAAAATCCCTGCAGCAGCGCTTTTAGCCGCGACTCCTTTTGGCATGGAGCCATGGGAATATGCGACGTGGTGGTATGAAGGAGAAGGCCAAAAGCTGGCTGAAGACTTATACGGTCAACACAATGTACACCCCGTACTTTGTAGTGTGATTGGCCCTGAGACCGCGGGCTGGTTCACCAAAGAAATCAACAACATTGAAGACTTTGATGGCTTGAAAATTCGCTTTGCGGGCCTAGGCGGCAAGGTGCTTCAGAAAGCCGGCGCGTCTGTAACGGTGTTACCGGGTGGTGAGATTTTCCCAGCACTAGAAAAAGGCGCCATCGATGCAACTGAGTTCTCGATGCCAGCCATCGACCAGCTCCTTGGCTTCGATAAGGTTGCCAAAATCAACTACTTCCCGGGTTGGCACCAAACCTTTACCGCATCGCACCTGCTCATCAACAAAGAGTCTTGGAATGAGTTAGAAGAGTCTACTCGCGCCATGATCGACACCACCTGTACCGCAGGCACCTTCCGCGCATTAACACGTGGTGAGTCACTGCAAGGCGAGGTGATTGCAACCTTCCCAGAAAAAGGCGTTGAAGCAAAAACGGTTAATCGTGAGCTACTCAATGATCTTAAAGCACTCACGGATGAAGTGATGAACGAAGTCGCTGCTAGCGATGCTGACTTTAAGAAAATTTACGAGTCTCAAAAGAACTTTATGACCGAGTACCAACGTTGGAAACGCCTGGCTTACTTGCCGCGCGACTTCGAGTAAACCCTTAGCGCTCAAAGCTGCGTTTAGGTCGTTTCACTCAGGGAGGGACTCCCTCCCTTTTTTCTTTTAAGGGTGTGCTCGTATGAAAATTGAAGATATTAGTACTGGGGCCTCCCCGTACATTAACCCCGATGAATTTACTCATCACGCTGCGCTGCCAGAAACCGAAATATCGAAGCTATTCGATCGTTTTATCCACGCCATTGCCAGCATTTTCTCTTGGGTATGGGTGGTATTGGTTGCGGTGATTATCAGTAACGTGGTGATGCGTTACGTCTTTAACAACGGCCTCATTGAGTTCGAAGAGATTCAATGGCACCTCTACTCATTAGGCTGGCTCATGGGGCTTTCTTACTGCTTTATCGCCGATGAGCATGTACGCGTCGACTTAGTTTACGACCACATGTCGCTCGTAACCCAAGCATGGGTGGAGCTCTTTGGCATGCTATTGCTGTTACTTCCATTTATCGCGCTGGTACTGATTTATGCGGTGCCTTTTGTTCTTTACTCATGGGAGCTGGGCGAAATCTCTGACGCACCGGGCGGCTTGCCTTATCGCTGGGTCATTAAGTCGGCGTTGCTATTTGGCTTTGGCATGCTGCTATTGGGCTTTTTATCTCGCTTATCTCGCGTGATTAGCCTTCTCTACTCACGTTACTTTGGCGCGGCTAAACCACAGGAGCTGAGCTATGGAAACTAACGAAATCTTAGCCCTCACTATGTTTGGCAGCTTTATTTTATTGCTTTTCACGGGGTTTCCCGTGGCTTGGATAATGGGTGGCGTTGCGGTTCTTTTCTCGTTTATCTCCATTATTTTAGACAATCACTTTGATGCCTTTATCGGTATCGACTGGAACTACGTGTCGATTGTGATTCCACGCATCTGGAACATCATGACCAACTGGGTGCTGGTCGCCCTACCTATGTTTGTATTTATGGGCATGATGCTCGACCGCTCAGGCGTGGCCGAAGACTTGATGTCGAACCTTTCAAAAATGTTTGGGCAAGTAGGGGTACCGGGGACATCCCCGCAAACAGTCGCATAACTCCCTGAATCTCACGGATACCAAGCCCTACAGAGGCGCCCTACTTTTCAACTTCTTGGTTTCCGTCCGTCAGAGGGCTTAAAACTTCTTCCATGTTGATCATATTCTGCTCAAAGCTGAAGCTGTAAGTGCCATTGAGATTCACATTCAACCAGGCCACTGGCGATACTTGTTTAACCAGCTCAAGCTTTTCCTTATCGCCAGTGGCGGTAAAGTGTCCCAGCAGCTTACTCAAAATCAGCGAGTTAAAATAGATAATGGCATTGGTGAGCAGCCTAGCGCATTCATTCCAAATATCGATTTCCTGGTCGGATGAGCCACGGAACCGATTGCCGTTAACCGAGGCAACTGCTCTACGCAGCTGGTGGTAGGCTTCCCCTCGGTTGAGGGCACGTTGAACATAGCTGCGTAGACTCGCATCGTCTATGTACTCCAAGATATACATGGCTTTAATCATTCGATCATACTCCGTCAGTGCCTGTAACAACGGGTGATTTTTGCTATAAGTCGATAATTTTCGGGTCAAAGATGCCTGTGTTGTGGTTTTCTGCTGGAGTGAGATAACGATACGCTGGATAGTTTCCC